>JBBSBM010000007.1:0-138050 GCA_038251275.1 Aggregatilineales bacterium | reverse complement strand
GTCGATTAATCCCAGCAATTGGATGAGTGGATGATTTGTCGTTATCATTCCTTTGAGCCTTTTTGGTTTTGTTTGAGTGTGGTTACTCCAAACTCTACCCGAATTGGCTCTTTCTTTCATCTCAATTTATGTCCCACCCTCCAGTAAATGGGTATTTTAGGGGTTTGCAAACAGTAAACCCCTACGTTTTTTCGACCAAGCGAACAGGTTTCAAGAGAGTGCGGTCAAAGGTAGCGATGTCGGCTGGATTAATACGTTCGAGTTCGGCACGGACGCGAAATGAATCCTCACGTAGTTGTTTGATGTCGATGCCCTGACAGACATCCGGCAGCAGCGCGAACCACTGCACACTTCTCAAAAGCATTTTCAATGCCCCACGATGGTTTCCCCGCGTAATTTGAAAATAGGCGATGCCCACCTGTAAGACGGCACGATACAGATCACGCACAGGCGTGGTGGTGTGCATCCACTGTTCCTCGAACATATCATGCTGGTGATAGTATTCGCCTTTGTTGAACTGTTCGACCGCTTGAACCGCTAGCGGAGGCAATGCTTCTTGACATTCACAATCGAGTTGTTCAGCTATTTTGGGGTCGAGTATTCGCGCGTAATTCGTAATTAACTGAGCTGCTTGTTCCAGAAGTTCTTCAGGAGTTAAAGCCAAATCTGCTCCCGCACCAAGGGAAGTTTCGCGACCATCAGCCGCGTTTGCGACAAGGAAAATAGGGATGCGGCGGGTGGCAGGGCTGCTTCTGGGTGTAGCTGTCCAGAAACGCCAATCAGGTTGATCACCATCAACAATTATGAGAGCAGCGTGGTCATCAACGAGATGCGCGACATAACCGGTTTGAGACGTGTAAGTGACGAGGTGGTAGTTATCGGCTAATTGCTGACGAAGCGGCGATTCCCATTCAGGAGTACCAATGAGGATAAGAACAGCGTGTGTCATGACAAGCCTCTCGACTTTTTACACGCTATTCTATCCCATTCGTTATGCAGAGAGACAAGTAGGAACAATTCATGCTGTCCCTACTTGTTGAAGCAATTCACTTACTTTGGATCGTACATTTGCGATTTAATGTAGGATCGCAAGTCGGCTGGCAAAGGAGTCTCAGTCAATCCTTCTTCCTGAGCAACTTTCGCAACCGCTTCGGCAATAGCGACTGACACTGAGCGAATATTAGCTAAAGGTGGGTAGATTTGACCTTGTTCCAAATCAGCCTCAGAAACTTGTGCAGCAAGAGCACGGGCTGCGGCTGTGAACATGGTGTCGGTTACGTGGCGTGCACCACTGACTACGATACCAAGTCCTACACCGGGGAATATATAGGAATTGTTGGCTTGTCCGGGTGTGTAGGTGACTTCACCCAAGGTTACGGGTGGGAAGGGGCTGCCACTGGCATAAATGGCGCGGCCACCGCTCCAAGTGTAGGCTTCTTCGGCTGTACATTCTGATTTCGAAGTTGGATTCGAGAGCGCAAAAATGACTGGACGCTCATTGAAACGAGCCATCGCTTCGACAACAGGTTGAGTAAAGGTGTGTGGCATTCCAGATGCACCAATAAGCATGGTGGGATGCAGGGTTTCTACCGCAGATTGCAGGTCAGCCACGAACTCATGTTGATGGGCATAAGCTAGTTTGTGTTCGGCAAGGTCGGTGCGGCTGGCGACGACTAACCCCTTCGAGTCGACAAACCAGCAGCGGTTCCGTGCTGCTTCGATGGAAAGACCTTCGCTCACCATGGCTGAGGCAATCAGGTTACCAATACCGATACCAGCCTCGCCTGCACCTAAGAAGAGAATGGTTTGATCACTGAGGCGTTGGCCTGTTATACGTAGCGCTGATAATACACCGGCGAGTGTAACGCCTGCTGTACCTTGAATATCGTCGTTAAAAACGCGCTGGTTGTAACGATATTTCTCTAGCATACGGAAAGCATTCTGGTTGCCAAAGTCTTCAAATTGGATCAATGCTTTGGGGAAGCGTTTTTGTACTGCGGTGACAAATTCTTCGATGAAGGCATCGAATTGTGGGCCACGGGTACGATGCTTTGACAAACCGATGTAACGGGGATCTTCGAGCAGTTTGGGGTTTTCGGTGCCAATATCAATGGTTATGGGCAGACAATATTTAGGATAAATGCCTGCACAAGCGGTATAAAGCGCCAGCTTACCAATGGGAATACCCATGCCATTCGCGCCCAAGTCCCCCAAGCCCAAGATACGTTCGCCATCGGTTACGACGATGACGCGAATATCATCTTCCGGCCAGTTGGCAAGGACCTGATCAATTTCGCCACGGTCATCTTCAGAAATGTAGAGGCCGCGCCCACTGACATAAACTTCACTATATTCCTGACACGCCTGCCCGACGGTCGGTGTATAAACAATGGGCATCATTTCGACCAAGTTGCGCATAAGTGTGTAATAAAACAATGTGTGGTTGCGCGATTGCACGTCCATGAGGTAGACGTATTTCTCAAGATCCGTGTTTTTGTGATGAAAGTTAGTAAGTACGTTCTTGGATTGATCTTCTATGGCTCTGACGCGGGGAGGAAGCAGGCCACGTAGTTTGTGGTCACGTCTTTCCTGAGTGGTGAAGGCCATCGAGCGATTTAGCTGTGGCTTACGCAATAA
Source organism: Aggregatilineales bacterium (assembly GCA_038251275.1). GTDB lineage: Bacteria > Chloroflexota > Anaerolineae > Aggregatilineales > Phototrophicaceae > CFX2. The sequence continues at coordinate 135,413 of JBBSBM010000007.1, read as the reverse complement.
ATCGAGGCCATCAATTGGCTGAACATCCTGGACAGTATCATCATTTACGAGCATCATTGTCTCCCTCTATAAAACTGGGTTAGGGTAGACGTTTTACGAGTCGTGGCTACCCTAGTATTTGAGGACAGTATTTATGTATCCTCATATTCGCATTCTATTGACTCTAGTTCTGTTCATCTTTGAACATGAGTATGGTATGTCACCTAAGCTGTGTGATGAAATTCACCTGACCAGAGAACCTCGCCCGAATACCATGCATAGTGGTATCATTAATCAACATTCCCCAATAACTAAACGATGAGAGAAAGGACAATCATAATGACGATTGCCACTGCACCGGATACTGAACTGACTATTGACCGGATTAGTGAACTGCTGGGAGCAGATGCTGACAGCCTGCTCAATCACAAATCGGAAACCATCAGCAAAGATGTACTTCATTTGCCCGGACCTGATTTTGTTGACCGTGTGTGGACGAACAGTGACCGCCACCCACAGGTCTTGCGGAGCATCCAACAAATGTTGGGGCATGGGCGTTTGGCTAATACCGGTTACTTGAGCATTCTCCCAGTTGACCAGGGCATTGAACACTCGGCTGGCGCATCGTTTGCGAAGAATCCGGCTTACTTTGATCCTGAAAACATCGTTAAGCTGGCGATTGAGGGCGGCTGTAACGCGGTGGCTTCGACCTTCGGTGTGCTCGGAATCGTGGCGCGTAAGTACGCCCACCGTATCCCGTTCATGGTGAAGATCAACCACAATGAACTGCTGACTTACCCGAACAAGTTTGACCAAGTAATGTTCGGGACGATCAAAGAAGTATGGAATATGGGCGCGGTAGCAGTCGGCGCGACGATTTACTTTGGTTCGGATGAGAGCACACGGCAGTTGGTACAGGTCGCAGAAGCCTTTGCCTACGCCCACGAGTTGGGATTGGCAACCATTCTGTGGTGCTACACGCGCAACCCCGGCTTCAAGGTGAACGGTGTGAACCACGAAACCTCGGCTGATTTGACGGGACAGGCTAACCATTTGGGCGTGACCATTCAGGCTGATATTGTGAAGCAGAAGCTCCCGACTCAAAACGGTGGCTTCAAGGCTTTGAATACCGGTGGATCATCCTACGGCAAGCTGGACGAACGCATCTATACCAAGCTGACGAGCGATAACCCGATTGACCTGACCCGATACCAAGTGGCGAATGGCTACATGGGACGTGCAGGGTTGATTAATTCAGGTGGCGCAAGCAGCGGTGAGGGTGACCTCGAAGAAGCAGTGAAGACAGCAGTCATCAACAAGCGCGCGGGCGGCATGGGTTTGATTAGCGGACGCAAGGCGTTCCAACGGCCTATGGACGAAGGCGCGGCGCTGCTACGGTCGATCCAAGATGTGTATCTGTGCGAAGATGTGACGGTGGCGTAAAACCTATCTAACCACAGAGGCACAGAGAGTTTAGAGAAAAACGTCGTTCGAAAGAGCGGCGTTTTTGATTCAAGCACCCCCACCCCAACCCTCCCCCGCAAGCGATGGAGGGAGTCAAACAGACGCAAAACTTATAAGAATGAAATTGCACAAAATGCAAATTGTGCAATACTTCCGCTGAAATGACCGGCTGATGCCGCTGAAATGGCGCATTTGCAGCGGATGGCTCGGCTAATGCCACCGCTGTGCAATTTGTGCATAGGCTGTAGCGGAAGTGAGAGAGCAATCCGCCGAAGCTGCAAAACCAAATGCGGATTGAACCGCAGAGAACGAAGAGACAAGATGGAGAGAAGAGATTTTTAACACAAAGATACCATGACTCAAAGGCACGGAGATAATAGTGCTATAATAGCACAAAAATCCTTATTCAGGTGTTAGAATAGTCAAACTTTCATATAAATACTATAAGGTAACTTTATTACCAGTTAGAGTTGCAAACTCGCCAGTAAACGCACTCGGATCAATTTGGCCTCTGTTTGCCATTTCTGTAAATAGAAGTTTAAGTGTCGTGTAGATGCAGCGTTCTCTATCAACGACCAATTCAATATAGTTTTGAGTTGGATTTTGGGGTTTTACTTCCTTAAAAACAATAAAGGCAACATTCCATCCCCCATCATCGGGGTTTGTTGCAATTGATTTAAGTCCGGGCAACATCCTTTCGATGTAATCAATAATTACTTCTCCTATCAATGCTGCAAATCCATATCCAGATTTTTGGGCTGTAGTTGCTTTTGCAAAGAGCTGTTCTTGGAGTCTGCGCCATGCATTCGTTTCAATTGTTCCAGCATTACTTGACTCGGATAGCATAATATTATTAGGGGTCTCATGTACTAACCACTGTTCGACGAGTCTCGTAATACTGCCAGTAGCGTTAGTCTCACCACCCCCTTGAACCTCTACAATTAATCGCCTTGGCCCGATTGTCCTTAAATTATCATCAACGACAGCTAATACAAAATCGGCTGTATGAGTCCCCCGACTAGAATTGCTTGTTCGAATACGAACCTCGCTTTTATACCCCAATTGATGAGGCAAAATAGCTGGATTGAAAAGAGCTTGTGCAGTTCTTAAAAGCATTTCAATTTGATAAGGTGTAATTTTACTTACATCTGTAGAAATCAAACGGTTATTGCACACAATGTAATACGCACCATTTGATTTCCGTAGAGAGCATATTGGGTGGTTTGCATTACGCTCTAATTTCATTTTTGTACAAGGATTATTATTGAATGGACAAGGTGGAGATAAATGCCTTTCGCCTTCAATGAGTATTGGACTTGGAGTTATCGAAATATCCGAGTCTGTTTTTTGCCCCAGATATTCAGCAATACGAACAGCCATTATTGTTAATCTCCGCTATATGAAGTTAAAAAAGCATCAATAATTGATGCAATCGTTTTCTGTTTATTTTCCCCACTTAGGCTTAAGCGATTTAATGAAGCAAGAAGTAGCGGGTCAAGATTCATCGGTAGAATGTGGTATTCCTGAGTAATTAAAGTATCAATTGAAACATCTAAAGCTAAAGCAATCGCTACAATAACCGATAACTTAAAGTCAGTTTGAAGTCCACGCTCTAAACGTGAAATGACAGCGGGATTAACTCCCGCAGCATGAGCCAAATCTTTTTGTTCCCAGCCTTTTTGCTTGCGTAAGTTTTGTATGAGTTCTATGTCCAAAATCGGCATTTTTGTATTCCTTTTACTAATATAAGTAGACTTTGAATTGACATAAATGGCATTCAGCAATTATGATTGCTGATATGCAATTAGAGGATTTGTAGGACTTGCATACAAAAGAGGTATCTGTTTTAATCAGATATTGATGTTATATTGGGATTAAACTGACAAGATGCGTGTAGCTTCATTTTTTTCTGGAATCGGTGGTTTTGATTTAGGTTTTGAACGTGCGGGCATGGAAGTCGTTTTCCAATGTGAAATCAATCCATTTGGGCAAAAAGTCCTTAAGAAACATTGGCCAGACGTTCCTTTACATGACGATATTCAGACACTTGATGTTGATCAAATCCCAGAAGCAGAAATTTATTGTGGCGGCTTCCCATGTCAGGATGTTTCACTTGCAAATCAAGGAAAGCGAAAAGGATTAAGTGGTGAACGAAGCGGACTCTTCTACAAATTCGCTGAATTCGTTGATTGGAGACGACCAAAATGGGTTGTCCTCGAAAATGTCCCCGGATTACTCAACAGTCAGCACGGGAATGATTTCGGAGTCGTTATCCAAACATTGGATGAATTCGGGTACGGTGTGGCATGGCGAGTATTTGACGCAAAATATTTCGGAACACCCCAACGTCGCCGTCGAGTCTTCATTGTCGCAAGTTATCGATCTCTCAGCGCCGCTACAGTACTTCTTGACGAGCAAACACTTGAACTCCCTGTTAGATCGGGCAACAGCAAGGGAGAAACCATTGCCACCAGAAATGGAACACGCCATTCAGAGGCAAATCTCTATACTATCCAACATGCAGCAGTTGGAAGAAAACACACAGCAGGTCCCCAATCCAAAGGCTACCGAAATGATGGCGAAACATGGACTCTTGACTCAAGAGGAAGTGGAGATGTTGTTTGTTCGACGGATGATGCCTTTGGAGTACGAGAGGCTTCAGGGATTTCCGGAGAATTGGACTCTCATCGATACCGAGCCTTAGGAAATGCCGTTTGTGTTCCCGTAGTTGAATGGATTGGCAAACGGATTGTTACTGTTGAAAAAGGCAATCTTGAACCTCTAAAAATGCTTTATCCGCAAACTCAGATCGAGAAACGTGAACCAAAAGCAGAACAATTACCTCTTTTCAAATAAAAGTCAGTTTAAGCTTACCTAAATGAACTTCTCTTAAAAGGCCAGCAACCTACGTGGGGTGTCGATCAACATGCGGTTGATAACAGCGGCATCCAGACCTTCTTCATGCAGCCATGAGGCAAAACGCCAAAGGACATAGGTATAACCGGGGCCATTCCATATGCCATATTCAGGGAAATAGGATTGACGGGCTAAGTCGCCACTGAGCGCAATTTGATCTCCGTATCCCGCCTCGACTAAGCGACGGATGAAATTGATACGATCCAGATCAGGATAGTATTTCTCTTTGCCGATTTGGTCAAAGCCTAAAGTTACGCCGGTCTTGGCGAGCGCGAGATGATACCCCCAATCGAGGTTGCGGTCACAGTGACCGATGAGGATACGTTCGACCGGAACACCGCGCGATTTGAGCAAAGCAACCTGTTCTAAGCCCATTGTACCTGCTTCGGTGTGGGTGGAAACGCCAGCACCGGTTTCTTTGTGCGCAATAGCAGCGGCTTTAAAAACTTTCTCTTCTTCATTCGTGATTTTGTTTTTGCTGCTGCCTGCTTTAATGAGTCCGGCTTTTATGGCTGTACCATCCATCCCCTGCTGAATATCGGCGACCATTTCTTCGGCAAGCTGACGTTTGGTGCGTCCGGTTGACCATTGGGTGTAGGCGGCTTCTTTAATCCAACCGGTGATCGCGATAATCTGGATGCTGCTGGCTTCTGAAAGACGCTTCAAGCCCTGCGGACTGCGCCCATAATCGGACGATGACATTTCCACAAGTGAACGTCCGCCGGCTGAATGGAGGTGATGCAATTCGCTGGTCATGATGGCTTCGTCTGACAATTCGAGGTCACGATCTTTGACGCTGACCGGCGGTAAAGTCAACACATGCTCATGCATGAGGGTAATGCCCAACTGTGCGGGATCAATATCTGCGGTGACGGTTCGAATGATGCTCATCGTACTGTCCAGCCTCCATCAACGGTTAAGACTGCGCCCGTGATAAACGCGGACTCGTCTGAAAGTAGAAATGAAGCTGTCGAGGCAATGTCGTCGGGCTTTCCAAATGCGCCTGTCAACGGCTGCAATTGGGGCAAACGTGAAAGAATATGTTCATCCGATTGGGCGCGGCGACTCATGGGGGTGGCGATTAATCCAGCGGCAATGACGTTCACACGCAAGCCGCGCGGCGCGTAATAAGAAGCCATCGCGCGAGACAAGCCAATGACACCAGCTTTGGCAGCGGCATAAGCATGAGTGGCGAAATCTTCATCACCCCCAACCAGCCCAAGTACCGATCCGAGATTGACGATTGATCCGCGTGTTTCAAGCAAGGGCGGCGTGGCATATTTGCACATGAGGTACATGGTGGTGAGGTTGAGGTCGAGCGTAGCGTGCCAACCTTCGAGCGTCGAGGAATCGACCGGGCCATCACCGAAACGACGACCGCTGCCACCTGCGACATTGAAAAGTCCATGTAATGATCCCTGTTTGGCGACAACCGAGGCAACTGCTTTTTGGACGCTGGCTTCATTGGTCAGATCGAGGGTATAGGTGGCACATTGTCCCCCTTTAATGTTGATTTGTCCGGCAGTGTCATCAAGGCCAACGGGATCACGGTCAAAGAGGATGACATATGCGCCTTCGGCAGCGAAGCGGATGGCTGAGGCGCGACCAATGCCGCTGGCCGCGCCGGTGACGATGATGTTTTTGCCCGCAAAGCGTTTGGTGTCCATGATGTTACCGCCACCCTAACCCTCCCCCTTAAACGAGGGAGGGAATACTCTACAATTTAATGAAGCTAATCTAACAAAATGTAGCTATATCAGCGATTTCCGCAGCATATAGTTCGTATGTCCCGGCGGATAATCGGGTAGTTCAGCGATAACCTGATAGCCCAAGCGCTCATAAAAAGGACGTGCTTGAAAGCTAAAAGTTTCGAGATGGGCGTTTTGGCAGCCGTGAGCGCGAGCCTCATCCTCGGCTATCGACATCAATTTTTCTCCATAACCCTGCTTACGCAAACTCTCATCCACCCATAAGTATTGGATATGCATCCATTTACCCCATAAGTCAGCCGTGAGACCCCCGCAAAGTTTTCCGGTTTCATCACGCAGAAAAAGGCGTACGGGCTTCCAATTATAGTCGCCTGTCACTCTCATATTAAAATTATCGACGGCGCTTTCGATGACATTGACATCCTCAGCGCTGGCATTCGATTCCGATACAATCTGAATATTTGGCATGTCGCATCCCCAAAGAAATCTTCGCTCAAGTTTAGCTATGCCGAGCCAGTGAGTTCGCGACGGACGATCTTCGCGCCTTCGACCATTGCAGCGAGTTTGCCTTTAGCCGCCCATCGCGCGGTTTGGCTGAAGCCACAATCGGGTGTGATGCTCAGTTTATCAGGCGAGACATAGTGTAAAGCCGCACGGATCCGTTCGGCAACATCTTCGGCTGTTTCGACATAGTAATTCTTGACATCGACCAAGCCTGCCGCGAGTTCTTTGTCGCTGGGGAACTGCTCCCACAAATCAAGTTCAGCAAGTTCGCGGTTGGCAAATTCTAGCGCATATTGGCTGACGTTCATATCGAGGATATGCGGGAACAGCGGCTTATACGTGCGCTTGGCGACAGGGCGACCGACGAAATTACCGAAACAGAGATGCACGCCAATTTTGGCATCCACACCGGCAACGGTTGCATTGAACAGATCAACAAAGGCTTTGGGGCTGTGAGCGTGAACAGCATATGATGGTTCATCGACTTGAATGAAGGTTGCTCCCGCCGCGACGAGATTTTTGAGTTCAGTGTTGATGATGGCGGCAAGCGCATGGGCAACTTCCATACGATCCTTGTAGACACTGCCGGGTTTGATGCGACCTGCGAGGGTATATGGACCGGGAATGGGCATCTTGATGGCGTGTTGGGTGTGGGTCTTGAGATAGTTATATTCGGTCAGTAAACCGAGTCCATTGGGGGCTTTGACTTCTTCAGCAGCTTCGTAACTTTCACGCTGATCGTGACCGACCACGCCCATTTTTCGCTTGGGTGGTAATTCGCGGAGTCCGGTCATATGACCATAAAACTCAGCAGTGAAGAAACCAATACGGCGCATTTCACCATCGGTGATGATGTCTACGCCTGCTGATTCTTGATCACGAAGGGCGAGATCAACCGCGTCGTCCTGAGTCTCACGCCAGTCGTCAGGACCATACTCACCGCGTCCGGCGGCAGCTAGGGCTGAATGCAACCATGCAGGCCATGCGTATGACCCGATGACACTTGTGTAAAGCAGTGGAAGTTGATAATCTGTCATTTCATTTACCTTTCATAAGGATTATTTCCGATGATCGAACCCGTCTTAAAAGGCCAAGCGCTGCTCGACGACATTCATGCCGCACAGCCACAAGCCGGTGAAATCTGCATCTGGTGGTTGGGGCAAAGCGGTTATGCCATCAAAACCGTGTCCATCCTTTTCTACATTGATCTGTATCTTTCCGAACATCTGACACTCAAATATGAAGATACCGAAAAACCACATATTCGTATGACCGAAGCACCATTGCGCGGCAAGGACATTACTGATGCGCGATGGGTGTTCGCCAGCCATAAACATTCCGATCACCTTGACCCCGGAACGATACCTGATTTGTTCGCCGCGTCGCCGGATGCCAAGTTGATTTTGCCCGCACCACTGGTTGACCACGCCATTGAGATGGGAGTGGATCGGGCGCGACTAATCCCCACGACAGGCGACGAAACATTTAATGTGGGCAGTATGGTAGTCACCAGTATTCCCTCAGCGCATCCAACTTTTGAGATGACTGACACCGGTCATTATCCTTTCATTGGCTTCCTGATCGAAATCGATGGCCTGCGCCTGTACCACAGCGGCGACACGATAGTTTATCCTGATCTTGATGCGCGGCTGCGAGACTTTGCACCGGATATTCTGTTCCTGCCGATCAATGGCACGGATGCCCGCCGCGATGCGCTGCACGTTCCACCGAATATGAATGCGGCTGAAGCAGTGGCGCTGGCAAAGGCAGTCGGTTCGGATACGGTTATTCCTCACCATTACGATATGTTCACCTTCAACACCGCTGACGTCAAAGACTTCGAACAATTAGCCACCGACGCACATATAGACTATGCGGTACTCAAGGTGGGCGAACGGTTTACCTACGAAAGGCGTAGGAATATTTCGGGTTAGGAAACACGGCCGTGCATCCCTACAATAACCACACATTTACCCACCATAGACCTTTTTGACGCGGTCGCGGTAGTCATCATAAGTGCGCTCGAACAATTCGTTGGACTTGTCGCTGCCGATAAGGACGCTGCTGGTTAAGACCAAAGGCGGCTGTCCCATCGCGGTGAGCTTTTGGGCAACGGCGACTTTGATGGCATTGACGATGAGTGTGTAGCCGATGGTCGAGCCGGGACCAACCGGATATTCAAGACCTTCGACTTCGACAAGCGCGTCGCCTTTGGGGGTGCAGTTGTCGAGTACGATGTCGGACACGTCGATAAGGCGTTTGCCACTCTTGTGACGGGGTGCAGTCGCCATGCAGTGATCGACAGAGACCACGCCGATGACCTTCATGCCACGAGCCTTCGCGCCGAGCGCCACATCCATGATGACGTTATTCACACCACTGTTGGAAAAAATCATAAAGGTATCGTAAGGGCGAAAGACGAAGTTTTGCAAAATGGCATCGCCTAGCCCTTCCATCTTCTCGATGAGCATGGCTTGACGCTGACCATTCGAGCCCACAACCTGCGTGTGGAAGGTCATGGACAAATCGATGATGGGATGGAAGCCGGGGAAGCTGCCATGTCGCGGAAACATCTCTTCGACAGGAATGCGGGAGTGACCTGTGCCGAAAAGATGCACAAGTCCGCCCTGCCCGATGCTATCGGCACACAATTGGGCGGCCTCCTCAATTTTGCCCATTTGCGTCGAGCGCACGGCATCTACAATTTTTTGTGCCGCGTCGAAATATTGAAGTGAGACTTGAGTCGAATCCATATTTGCTCCTAAGCTGTTGTTTTCGTCACAGTTGCGCCGGAAAAAAGCGCACCATCTGCTTGTAGACGGGTTTGCAATTGATTGATGTTCAAGGCGGCTGGTGAAGTGTCGGATTGGGCGGCAAGTGCGGCGGCTGTTCCGGCAGCTTGCCCCATCGCCATACACTGCCCCATGCTGCGAACGGAGGCGTGTGCATCATGATCGGCAGACAGGCAGCGGCCTGCGACGACGAGGTTAGTCACCCCTTGCGGCAGCAAAGCGCGGTAGGGAATGTCGTAGGTGTCGCCATTAGGGACATATTCCCAACGGGTGCTGCTGCTGGCGTTGTGATCTTCGATGGGTGCGCCACATTGGGCGATGGCATCATCGAACTTGCGAGCGGTCAGTACATCGTCGCGCGTGAGGCGATACTGCCCCCACATACGGCGGGTTTCGCGAATACCAATTTGAGTGCTGAAGTTCATCAGATAGGAATGCTCATAGCCGGGGATTTGTTCACGCAAGAAGCGGGCATATTCGAGTGCCTGCTTGCGACCTTCAACCTCGGCTTTAGTGAGTTCAACCGGATCAGTGCCATCAACATAAATGACGCGTGTCATGTTGGTGGCGACTACATCAGCCAGCGGTGTGGCGTGGATGCTACCTTCTTCACGAGGGAGGCGATAATCACCTGAGAGATTGGCGGCCTTCATGCGGCTGACAAGTTCATCCCGTTTGATGGCTTTGGCGCGTTCTAGGTTGACTCCACCGAGGCGAAAGGTAGTCGTCAGGGATTGGGCTTCGTGTCCATGTGTGCCAGCGGCTTCAAATGGTAAGCCGCTGCGAAAGACGAGATCAGCATCACCGGATGAGTCAACAAAGACCTGCCCTTTGATGAGGCCAAGTCCTTTTTTGGTGGCGACCACCAAACCGGCAATGCGTCCAGCTTCCATGCGGACATCAACACAAAAGGTATGCAACAGTAATCGCACACCGGAACTAAGCGCCGTTTGTTCCCAAACAACTTTGAGCGTAGTAGGATCATAAGTGACGGCCTGCCCTGCGCCGTAGCTGCTCGGTCGTTCGATGACCATGTTGTAAGCATAGAGGCGTTCGACAATTTCCCACGGGATACCGTTAACGACGCGGGATGTATCCTTGCCGGGGGTGTAGAAGCCATAGAAGGTGTCGAGGACGGTTGTAGATGTGCCACCGAGGAAGCCATAACGTTCGACCAACAAGGTATCCGCGCCCGTTCGGGCGGAAGCAATGGCAGCGGTTGATCCAGCGCTGCCTGAACCTAGGACGACAACCTCGGCTTCCGCCAAGAGAGGGAGTTCTTGCGTATATATGGGCATGTGGCCTCCTGCGTTTCTTTGTTTCTTAGAAGGGCGCAGGCTGTGCGCCCCTACACATCATTTGGTCACTTGTTGGCTGACCCAGATGGCCGCGCCGATAACACCGGCTTCATTGCCGAGCGCAGCTTGAACGACATCGACCTTGTCCAGCGGAACAGTAACAACTCGCCGTTTGAGTTCAGCGTGTATAGGCTCCATAATCCATTTGCCTAAACTCAGCACACCACCACCGATAACCACTTTTTCAGGTGCGAGAATGATGATGATGTTGGATAAACCAACACCGAGATAAGTGCCTGCCGTTTGCAGAATTTCACGGGCGACTTTGTCACCCGATTCAGCAGCCTGCGCGATAATCTCCGGTGTGATTTTATTGAGGTCGAAGTTGACAAGCGCACCGATTTGGGTAGTAACGCCCTGTGCGACCGCTTTCATGCCCATCGCAGCGATGGCAGGGCCGCTTGCCATGCCTTCCCAACCACCGGGATTGCCTGTTCCATCCGGTGGGCCGTGCATATCAATTGAGTGATGTCCGAACTCACCTGCCGAGCCAATCACACCCAAATACAAGCGCCCGTTAATGGCAATACCGCCGCCGATGCCTGTGCCAAGGGTGACACCTACGCAAGACGATGAGCCTTTGCCCGCGCCAATCGTCGCTTCTGCCAAAGTAAACGCCCGCGCATCGTTGACCAGATACACCGGACAATTCAACAATCCACGCAAAATGGGGATGATCGGTTTGCTGTACCAATTACCGGGCAGATTGGGAATAACAAAAATCACACCCGCATCAGCATCAAAGGTCGCAGGTACTGCTACACCTACTCCTGCAATTTGCTCAACTGTCAAATTCACCATGCCCGCGAGTTCGCGCACCAAATCGGCAATACGTTGAATAACCGCATCCGGACCCGAATGCGCGTTGGCGGGGATAATTTTGCGTACTTGGATGGTCAACGCATCAGAGTCCCACACACCGCCTGCGATTTTTGTCCCGCCAAGATCAATACCGATGTACAAACCCATATTTGCCCTTTATTGTGTCAGTGCGTAATTGGTCGGCGGACACTGCGTGCCGTGTCCCTACCTAATTCAATGAACGGATTAACTCGTTAGCCAATGCGTTGAATGACTTTGCCGCTGGATTTCTCTTTGAGAATCAATTTCTGGCGACCGTCAGGCATTTTTTCTTCTTTGATCAGGTAGTGATCTGCGTCATAATTTTTGAAAACGCCGCTGCTGCTGACCTCCGTATCGCCGCGCCAATCTTCAAGTACGACGGGTTCCCACCGTTTGCTTTCTGCCGAGCGATAGGCTGCGTCCATGATGGCGTTGACCACATAGCCGTCATAAAAATCTTCAATGGGTTTAGCGCCGTTGTCGAGGGCATTGAGCATGTCAGCAAACATCTCGACGTAACCGAGCGCACCTTGCTCATCACCGACCGGGAACATCCAGCCCGTCGCACCTTCAGCTTTCTCGGCAACGTAACCACCTTCGCCCACCGAGGTGAACATGTCGAAGCCTGTTCGCAGCCAGTGATTGAGCCAGATTGTGCCTTCCGTGCCGGAGACTTCATCGCGCAAGTCCATGCCGCCGCGAAAAGTCCAACTGACTTCAAACTGACCGACTGCACCATTCGCATACTTGACCAGACCGACCGCGCTATCTTCGGCTTCAATCGGATGAACCTGCGTATCCATCCAGCACATGACTTCAACAGGTTTGATATTTTTGCCAATAAAACTGCGACTAATTTCGATGCAGTGGCAGCCCATGTCGATGATCGCACCACCGCCCGACTGCTCTTTATCCCAGAACCAATCGCTGTGGGGACCGGGATGGGTTTCACGCGAACGCGCCCATAACACTTTGCCGAGTGCGCCCTTTTGGGTGGACTTAATGGCTTTCAAGGTTTTGGGGGTATAAACGAGGTCTTCGAGATAGCCATGAAAGACACCTGCTGCTTCAACAGCTTTTAACATGCGGTGTGCTTCTTCAGCGTTTCGGCCCAGTGGCTTGGTGCAGAGGATGGCTTTACCCGCTTTGGCAGCCGCGAGGACAGCTTTTTCGTGAAGATTATTAGGAAGGCCAATGACCACTACATCGGTTTCGGGATGGTTGATAGCCTCGTCCATATCGGTCGTCCAATGAGGGATTTTCCAGTCAGAGGCGAACTTGCTGGCACGTTCTTCGGAGCGTGAATAGACGACATGGACTTGATCACGACTGCGGAGGCCATGCAAAGTGCTGGTGTAAAACATGCCGATTAAACCTGTTCCTAACACTGTGACTTTATGCATAAATTGTTCCTAACATTAATTTTATAGACCAGAACCTACAGGTAATTTATGAATAAATTGGACACAAAGAAACTTTATTTATCCTAATGTTTAAATGTCCGCATATTTAAGATAACACATAACCATGTATCCTACCAGTTAACTGATCAAGTAGTCACCTCTTCCATAATGGAAGTGTGTTAGGGTGGTTATACAAAAGCACGTATGGAGGTATTGAGATGCGTCGTATTTTAGGAATTGGGCTTGTTTTAACGTTGCTTACCGGATTTAGTGTATTCGCACAGGATACCCCAGCAACAACGACTGAACCGACTTCTGATAACAGTCAAGCAGAAGCTACAGCAGTTGCACCGGCAAATGATGCGGCTTCGCGTTTAGTTGCTCCAGAAGGTTTTACAGTTAACATCTACGCCAGCGGATTCAACAAACCGCGTTTGATGACCGTCGGCGATGATGGTAGTTTGTATGTGGCAGAAGAAGGCGGCAACCAAGTCAGCCGACTAACCGATACGGATGGCAATGGCACAGGTGAAAAAATTGATGTTATTGCAGAAAATATGCCACTGGCACATGGGCTTGAATGGCACGATGGTTGGCTATACGTTTCGGAAGGCAACCAAATCGAACGTATTCAAGATGCGGACGGCGACGGAACCTTTGAAGGTCGTGAAGTGGTGACGACTAATATTCCAGAAGCGGTTCACCATGTGACGCGCACAGTTCACTTTGGCCCAGACGGCATGATGTACGTCTCAACGGGTTCGAGCAGCAATAATGATTCTGAGACTGATCCTCGACGTGCTGCTATCTTACGTTTCAATCCCGATGGCAGTATCCCTGCCGATAATCCTTATGCGACGGACACTGACCCCAATCGCCAACCCATCTGGGCAGAAGGATTGCGTAACAGTGTTGACTTTATCTTCACACCGGATGGCAAGTTGTGGGCTGACCACAATGGCAGTGATAATCTTGGCGACGATGTCCCGCCGGAAGAAGTGGTCATCAACATAGAAAAAGGCAAAAACTACGGTTGGCCCTACTGCTACACGCCTGATCTGGGTGTTGTGCCGCCGGATGCAAAGGATGTGCAGGATACGCGCGTGCCATTTGGTGGTCGGATTTCTAGCTGCGACCAATCAACACCTGCGATATTCACTGACCTCGCCCACTCTGCCCCAATTGGTATGACGATGTATAACGCAACGGCTTTCCCCGAACAATATCAGGGAAATATCTTCGAGGCGTATCATGGTTCATGGAATAGCAACCAGACTCGCGACTGTAAAATCCAGATGATCGTGGTCAAAGATGGTGCTCCGGTATCGTCTGAACCTTTCCTGACGGGTTTCCGTGCCAATGAACAAGAATATTGTGGTTCGGCATGGGGTCGTCCGGCAGGTGTAACCGTTGGCAAAAACGGCGAATTATTCGTCAGTGATGACCAGAACGGCAATATCTACCGTGTCGTGTATACTGGTTAATCTGTCGATAAAACGAGTCTAAGCAACATTATTAAGGGTGGGATCGAAATGATCTCACCTTTTTTGTTGTCTTGCGAACATGATTCAATGGACTTACATACAGCTATTGAAGGGATATAGATCCTTTTATACTGTTGCTACAAGATCATTATCGGTTATTAAAAAGGAAAACTTATGAATAACTCCATGCGCGATTTACTCCATTCGGTTGCCGAACGGGCGGCAAATTATTTAGAGGGTCTTGATCAGCGCGGCGTTGCACCATCGGATGAAGCCGTGAAACGATTGGCTGAACTGGACGAAGCGCTGCCAGATGCGCCGACCGCTCCCGAAAAAGTTCTGGCAATGCTGGATGAAATAGGTTCACCGGCAACGGTGGGAACTGCCGGAAAGCGATTCTTTGGATTTGTCATCGGCGGTTCACTGCCAGCAGCTTTAGCAGCGAATTGGATGGCGGGTGCGTGGGATCAGAATGCGGGTTTACGCGTGGCATCACCGATTGCCGCCAAAACCGAAGATGTGGCCTTGGCTTGGCTGCTGGATTTGCTGAAGTTACCATCGACTGCGGCGGGCGCATTTGTAACTGGCGCGACCATGGCGAATTTTACGGCATTGGCGGCAGCACGTCACGCGGTTTTAGCGAAAGCCGGTTGGGATGTCGAGTCCAACGGGTTGTTTGGTGCGCCAGAAATTCATGTGGTGGTAGGCGAAGAAGCTCATCCAACCTTGTTCCGCAGCTTGAGTTTGTTGGGATTGGGTCACCAGCGCGTAACCAAAGTTCCAGTGGACGATCAAGGACGGATGCGCGCGGACATGCTGCCAAAACTCTCAGGGCCGACGATTGTGTGTACGCAGGCCGGTAACGTCAACAGTGGTGGGTTTGATCCAATTGATGAAATTTGCAAGTGGGCGCACGAAGCCGGAGCATGGGTGCATGTCGATGGCGCGTTCGGGTTATGGGCGAGCGCGACACCTAAACGAGCGCATCTGACGGCAGGCGTGGGTCAGGCCGATTCATGGGCGACTGACGCTCATAAATGGCTGAACGTGCCGTATGACTCCGGTTTGGCCTTCGTCCGCGATCCCGAAATGCTGCGGGCGGCACTGCGTTTAACAGCGGCCTACCTACCGCAAAGTGATATTCGTGAACCGTCGCAGTTTACACCCGAACTTTCACGGCGGGCGCGGGGTGTGGAAGTTTGGGCAGCGCTGCGGTCGATGGGACGTTCGGGCATGGCCGATTTGATCGAGCGAAACTGCCAATATGCAACAGTCTTCGCTGAAGGGCTGAAAGGCGCAGGCTATACCATCTTGAATGATGTGGTTCTCAATCAAGTGGTGGTTAGCTTTGGTGATGCGGAAACTAATAAACGTGTGGTGTCAGGTATCCAGCAGGATGGTACAAGCTGGTGTGGCCCGACGGTGTGGCAAGGTCAGAGCGCCATGCGTATTAGTGTCTCATCGTGGGCAACGACCGCCGATGATGTCGAGAACAGTTTAAGCGCGATGATCGAGGTTGCCAGCCGCGAGGCGGTACATTAATCAGAGGCGCTTTTCGTAATCAATTAAGGTGAAGTATTTAAATGGTTCTTCGCCAACTTTAACGTAGCCGAACTTTTCATAAAAATGTTGGTTGCGGGTGGCGTAACCGGGGGTATTCAGAGTCCATCTTTTAGCGGGATAGGTTCGCTCGATAAAGTGCATGGCCTGTGTACCGATGCCACGATTGTGATAAACGGGGTCAATAAAGATCACATCAAGGTGATAATGACCCCGCCCCATATTGAAAACCGAGAGACCGCCAACAATTTGATCATCCGCTAAGATTTTGTAGTAGTCTTCTTGCTTGATTTTGGTGAGGGTATGCGCTATCGAATCGTAACCGGGTGGACCACCGATTTTGACACCGGGGTAAATACGTGCATCATCATGGAAGGCAAGGATCTGGAGTTTTACAAGCATTTCAACATCGTCAGGCGTGGCACGCACGAAGTTGATGTTCATGGCTGATTCCTTATTTTTGCGGAGGATTTTAGCACAGGATGATTGCAAATCATGTTCAATTATTTATGTCCGGCATGAGCTTATTGTGAACATTGGTAGTTTGCAGTAGAATCATTTTGTGCGTACAAACTTCCGTATATCCGCACATTGCAATAATTAACCGCAGCAGAGTCAAACCATGTGTGCACAATTAACAGTTGAAATGCTTCCGTTAACAGTCGTGAAGAACAGTAGCCCTGTGCCCCTGTACTATCAAGTCGAGGCCGATTTACGCGCACTGCTCGATAGTAAACATGTGTCTGCTGGCGATTTGCTCCCGCCCGAAAACGAACTCGCAGAAGCTTATCATGTTGGGCGGCATACCGTTCGCACAGCACTCAGCCGCTTGGTCAATGACGGTCTTATTATCCGCAAAGCCGGACACGGAACCGTTATTCAAAGTCGCGAGAAACTGCATCAATTTTCACTGGATCGCAGCTTTACCAACCAGATTTCCGAGATGGGTTTGCATCCACACTCAGTCGTTCTTGATAGTGAAACCCGAAACATTTTACCAACTGATCCCCGTCTGTTAACCAAGAAGATAGGCATGCCCTGTTTGATCTTAGATCGCCTACGCTTTGGCGATGACGAACCAATTGGTTTGCAGCATTCCTACGTCATTCTTGAACACTGTCCCGATTTGGGACAAACTGATTTCGGTACGCACTCTTTATACGATGTCCTCATGCGCCAATATCACTTGACGATTACCGAAATCACTCATACCATCAGCGCAATAGTCGCAGACGAACGTCAAGCGGAACTACTGCAAGTCAAGCACAGTTCGCCGCTGTTAGTCGTCAACACCAGTGCATACCTCGAAAATCATGAGCTGATTGAATGCAGCTTGACTTACTACCGTGCTGATAAATACGAGTACACCACCACTCAAACCTCATCGCACTAACGCATAAACTGCTCTAAATGGCGCTTGGATTGGGTAATCGAGCGCTCGACATCAGCCTGACTACCTTCATAGGCACGGTCTTCGACCTCGATACAAACCGCATCTTTGTAACCCACATCATTGAGAACCGAGAAGAACGCCCCCCAATCCACATCACCTAATCCGGGCAGTTTGGGACGATGCCACTTCACACCCATAATGCCGTGCTGATAAATCAAATCGGTATCAATTTTGGTATCTTTGGCGTGGACATGGATGAAACGCTTGCCAAACTCACGGATGCAGCGGATGTAATCAATATGCTGCCAGATGAGATGTGACGGGTCAAAGTTCAAACCCCACTGGTCACTGGGGATGCTGTCGAACATACGCCGCCAAATATCCGGCGAGATGGCAAGGTTTTTACCACCGGGCCATTCATCCCATGTGAACAGCATCGGGCAGTTTTCGATACCTACACGGACATGCTGCGATTCAGCAAAGGCAATTAATGGCTTCCATACCGCTTCGAAGTCGCCCCACTGATCGTCAATCGTTTTTAACGGATCACGTCCGACGAATGTGGTCATGGTATTGATGCCCAACATGGCAGACGCAGCAATCACCCGCTTGATATGGTCAATATAGGTTTGGCGTTCTTCAGTATCTGCCACCAGTGGATTTGGGTAATAACCGAGGCTGGAAATATTGATGTTATACTGGCGCATCAACCCCTTGATGCGTTCGGCATCAGCCTGTGTGAAATCCATTACGTCAATATGTGTCACGCCGGCATAACGTCGTTCAGCTTTGCCGACAGGCCAGCACATCACTTCTAAACAATCGAAACCTTGCTGGGCAGCAAACTGCATATGCTGTTCAAGCGTCCAATCCGGCAAAATCGCCGTGACATATCCAAGCTGCATAGTAGGTATCCTCCGTAATAATTATTTATTCTGCTCTTTGCTGGCTAAATGTTCTCTCACACGAAACTGCACGATGGCGCGAATGAGTGGCAAAGGCAGCGGTTGGCTGTAGGGAAATTGAATTGTACCCTTGCCGGATGTTTTGTAGGCAGACAATTCCTCAATCGACTCTTCCATCGTTTGCGTAATCGGATAGAAACCGATGTGCTTCTTCCACGCTGCGAAATAGACTAAATTGCCATGAAACATAAAGGTCGGCATTCCATATTTGATGGCTTCTTCGGCTTCAGGCACTTCATCTTTGATAATCTGCCGGAGAGTTTGCAACACCTCTCTTATTTTTTCGGGATAGGAGTCAATGTACTCGTCAACTGTTTTAAATCGTATCTTAGCTGAAGCCATATTTGCTCCTTGTCGAAGGTCGGATAGGGTTTATTTGCCCAACAAGAACGGGTGCTGTGAAAGAAGTCATAGTTCACATTTATCAATCCAATAATTTGCTGAAAAACACTTTGCCAAGTGTACAGCAGCCCACAATATTTATTTAATTATCCACATTCCAATAAGTTTCTAAAAATTAACAGCAAGTTGCAAGTTCATCCTTATCCTGCGCCTCCCCATACGACTAATTGCCAAAAAAGATTTGCCTACTCTCTCAAGCGCTGCACTTTACAAAGTAATCATACGAACCATACCGTCAATTTCATACTGATATTAGTTGACGGACTTTCAGGTGGCGGCTATAATCTCCGAATGTATGGATATTTAGATTTATCCACCATTTTTATGACTTCATTCCGTTAATTATCTATAGGAGGAGAATAAAGTCGTTCCTCATCAGTATCAATTTCACTGAATGCGGATAAGTTAATGTTTGCAGCCAAAATATCTTTTGAAAAGAGGCTTTGAATGTTCAAGAAACTAACGTTACTACTCATTGCTGTCGTCGCCGTTTTTGCAATATCAGTTCCATTTGCCACCTCGGCACAAAGTAAAAAAGTTTTCTATTGGGTATCGCACGGGTCACCAGCCGATCCGGTTTGGACGTACTTCCTCGCTGGCGCGGAACAATGGGCTAAGGACACTGGCAACGAAGTGCGTACTTCCTTCCATAGTGGTGATGTCCCCTCGCAGCAGGAAGCCATCCGTGCGGCGATTGCTGCCAATGCGGACGGCATTGTCACCAGTAGCCCTGACCCCGGCAGCTTGGTTGATGTGGTGAAGGAAGCTCGCGCTGCGGGTATTCCGGTCATCAATATTAATACCCCTGACCCAACGGTTGATTTCAATGCCTATGTGGGCGGCGACAACGTAACTTTTGGCAAGCATTGGGCGCAATATCTGGTGGACAAGGGTCTGGTAAAAGCTGGCGATTTCGTCTGGATGCCAGTCGAAGTCCCCGGTGCAACCTATGGTGTTCAGGAAGAAGAAGGTATTTCCAGCGTATTTAAGCCACTGGGCATTACATGGGAAGTCACAGAAACCACACTCGATCAGGCAGAAATCATCACCCGTATGAGTGACTACCTGACCGCTAACCGCGACAAGATCAAGGCCATCATCGGCATGGGCGATCTGGCGAATGGCAGCATCAAGCGCGTGTTTGACCAAGTCGGTGTTAAGCCCGGTGAAATTCCAGTGGTGGGATGGGGCAACTCGCTCGACACCACACAAGAAGTTCTCAACGGCTATGTCAACGCCGCCCAATGGCAAGACCCACAGGCGACTAGCTATGTTGGTCTGTCTCTGGCAGCTATGGCCGCCAGCGGAATTCCCCCGGGATTCGATGTCATCACCGGTGCGCTGTATGAAAAAGATACCGCCCAAATCTATGATGATATTCTGTCAGGCAAAAAATAGAACTCCTTTCGGGTATGGTCAACTCATGACTGTACCTGAAACCATCTGATTTATTGCGCGTGAGGCTAATCTCGGTTAGCCTCTGCGTTTTCACAATACATTTATTCATTTAGCGAATAGTAGATTTATTCTTATGCGACAAGGTTCTTTACTTCAACGACTCATCGCCCGCGCCGAGTTTGGGCCATTCGTCTTATTAGCGGCTGAAATTATTATTTTCACCCTCATCAACCCGGCATTTTTATCCGCAGGGAACATCAGTAACTTACTCGCATTCACACCTGAACTGGGCATTATCGCGCTGGCAATGACCATGCTCATGACGGCAGGTGAATTTGATTTGTCAGTTGGTTCGGTATTTGGCCTGACACCCGTGATCATGTGGACACTTTATAATACAGGTGCTTCATCACTTGAAGTCGGCTTTCTGGTGGCCATCGGTGTCGCCGTAATCATCGGCTTAGCCAACGGATGGTTTGTCACCAAGCTCAAAATTCCTTCCTTTCTGGTTACGCTCGGTATGCTGCTGGTGGTGCGTGGAACTGCTTTATATATCACGAGTGGTTTCCCTCAAGGACGCTGGTCGTCCGACTCACCGCTGCTGCAAATCCTCGTCGGTGAAATCACCATCGGTTCAATACGCTTTTATGCGTCAATCCTCTGGCTTATTCTTTTCGCCGTTATTTTGGGCTATGTTCTCACCATGTCCCGAACGGGTAATTGGATACAAGCGTCCGGTGGTAACGCCAGCTCAGCAGCGGCTCGCGGTGTAAGAGTAGGCGCAACCAAGGTCGGATTATTTGTCCTCACAGCCGTTTTGGCTTCATTCGCGGGTATCGTCAGTTCAATTCGTGTTTCCACAGCTAACCCTAACAGCGGCGCGGGATACGAACTGGAAGTTATCGCGATGGTTGTGATCGGTGGGACAGCACTAAACGGTGGACGTGGCACGATTATTGGTACAGTCATCGGCGTGCTAATTCTACGCTTTATGCGAAACGGTATTGTTCTGGTCGGTGTACCCGGCCTCGCTTATAACATTTTCATCGGTGCCATCATCCTCGGTATGATGTCGCTTCATTCATGGCTCGAACGTAGACACCACGCAGGGACATAACCATTATGGCTAACGAACTTGTACGTATGGAACGCATCAGTAAATTTTTCGGGCGCGTGCAGGCCCTTAATGATGTGAACTTTACCGTCAACAAAAATGAAATCGTCGGGTTGCTCGGTGATAATGGCGCGGGTAAATCCACGCTAATTAAGATTCTTTCCGGCGCACTGACACCAACCAGCGGCGACATTTACCTACATGATAAAAAAGTGCGAATGAGCAATACCAATGATGCTATCGCTCACGGCATTGAAACCATTTATCAGGACTCGGCGTTGGTGACGCAGTTGTCGATTGCGCGTAACCTGTTTCTGGGTCGTGAACCATTAAAAGGTCCGCGTTGGCTCAACCGTATGGATCAAGAAGCGATGAACGAAGCGGCGGGTAAGCTGCTGAAGCGCGTCGGCATTAGCAAAGATATTCCACCGACCACACCAATAAGCGCCCTTTCCGGTGGTGAACGCCAAGCAGTTGCCATCGCCCGCGCGATGCAGTTCCAGAGCGAATTGATTATTTTAGATGAACCAACCAACAACCTCGGTGTGGAAGAAACATACGGCGTGTTGAGCTTCGTCCGCGCAGCGCGTGACTCCGGTCATTCGTGCATCTTTATCGCCCACAATATTTACCATGTGTTTCAGGTGGTTGATCGGATTGTGGTGATGCGGCGCGGCAAGATGGTAGCCGATAACATCAATCCCAAAGAAACCACAGTTGAACAGGTCGAGGAAGTCATCACGGGTATGAAACTCGCGGCGATGTAAACAATCGCGAAACAATATTTGAGATCAAAGGGTGTGAGCAAAAAATCACACTCTTTTCATTCAACATCAGATATGACCACTGACGTAAAATGGATTTGCTACTAGACTTCCAGCCGATTATGATTGTCCACTCACCCGTGTTTATTGAACGCCGGATCATTGAACGCATATATTAGGATTAACTCATGGCACAACATCGCATTATCATTGATACCGATCCGGGCGTGGACGACGCGATGGCGATTTTCTTCGCCCTGAATTCACCCGAAATTGAAGTGATTGGGCTGACCACCACCTTCGGCAACGGTCATACCGATTTAACGACGATTAACGCGCTGCGGTTGCTGGAAATTGCGGGACGCACGGATATTCCGGTGGCACAAGGCGCTCCACAACCGATTGCCTCAGCATTCGACGAGCCGGGGGCGATGGTGCATGGCGATGACGCACAGGGTAATCTGAACCTGCCCTTACCCACAACCCGAGCCATTCAACAATCGGCAGCGGAATTTATTGTCGAGCAGGTCATGAACGCACCGGGAGAAATCACGCTGGTTCCGATTGGGCCGTTGACCAATATTGCGCTAGCACTCCAACTTGAACCACGTATTGCACAGGCCGTGCGCGAGGTGGTGATTATGGGCGGCAATGCACGGTGTCCCGGTAACATCACCCCGGCAGCAGAAGCCAACATTTTCCATGATGTGGAAGCGGCGGATATTGTGTTTGGTGCTGAATGGCCGGTGACAATGGTAGGCTTGGATGTGACTCACAAAACGATCCTAACAGCTGCACAATTGGCTCGTTTTGAGGGTTCATCGAAGGCGACTACCCAACATCTCAACGGGATTATTCCGTTTTATCTGGATTTCACACGGCGCGTTAATAAGTTGGATGGTATTTTCCTGCATGACCCGACGACAATGGCCTATTTGGTCGCGCCGGATGCCTTCCAGACGGAAAAGTTGTTTATCCGAGTTGAAAGTGAAAGTTTCAGCCGTGGCAAAACGTGGCCTGCTTCCTATCTCAATAAGTGGTCAAGTGCATGGCTGAATCGGCCTTTAGTCAACATCTGCGTTGACGTTGATGGTAAACGCATCTCCGATCTCATTTTGGAGCGGTTGGTGTAAAGAACATTGTATAAAGAAGATTATCGACATTAGGTTTACTTTCGGTTAACCCGACAAACCCTTTGCCAACCGTCCACAAACCAATTCTACCTAATCACTCCCTCATTTGGGTTAGCACCAACACCTCGAAACAGTTACCAAATGTTCTTCCAAATGGTAACCCCATACGACCTCATATCCATTACACTGTGTTGTAGGGCGGGATTCGTCCCGACCGCACACCTTAAAATTTTGATTGGCAAATTCGGCACAAAATCCATTGTTGGCAATGCCGAAATTGCTGCCAAATTTGCCAAATGTCACCACCGCCACTTACGACTACGACGATATTTCCGACATATTTCACAGTGAAATTGAAGAATCTGAAGAATTTTGCGAATATTCGGCAGATAGCTCCCTCAATTCCGCTGCCCAAACCGTGTGTCACAACTGCAATATTTCAACAACAGCAGCATTTTGAACTTTTAAAAGGTTACGAGACCGAAACTTCACTGAAATCAAATTGAGATGTAGACTCGGGATAATGGTTCGACAGCCTGTCGTCGTCACCGATTGGGCTGGCATTTATCCTTTAGAGAATACCATGCTCAAAACAAAACTGATCCGTTTAATTCCTCATTCGATGCGAACACGGTTGCCATTAAGCTACGCGGCAATTGCGCTTGTGACAGCCGTAGCGGTCGGCGCGGTACTACTGGTTACGCTGCGAAATTATTATGCAGAGCGTGAACTTGACCGCATGAACCGGGGTGCAAGCGCCATCGGATTTTTGGTCGAGCGGATGCTGGAAGAGAACACACCCGTCACTGAATTACAATCGCGATTGGATTCATTCGCGTTTTTCTCTCAAGCACAGGTGCGGGTGTTGGATGCCAACCGTCAAGTAGTGGCGGCATCGACTAACCCATCCGGTGTGAATATGGTGTATTTCCGTTCACAACGTTCTCAGGATGTACCAGACAAAACGGACAGAATGCTCTTTGAAGTCCAGTCGTTTCCCGGAGATGTCAAAGGTGAATTTTCTGCACCGCCTCCCTTTACACCGGGCATGATAGATGATGGTCAACCGGGTACACGGGTATTTGTTGATGGCAGTCCTTATGGCGTACACCTCAAACCGGATTGGGAAATCAGCTATGGACGGTCTGACCAAAAAGCCACTGCAACTTTGATAAACAGCAAAGATCAGGTGATGGGTTATCTGGAACTTTTTGATGGCCCGGCGATTGGTTCTGAAATCGTTGACCGTGTGGCATGGGCGCTGTTGGGAGCGAGCGTGATTGCCATCATTGTGGCGGCGCTGGCGGGATGGTCTATCAGCCGATTGATTACGACACCTCTCATCAGTTTGAAGCACATCACCGACCAGATGGCACAAGGGGATTTGTCGGTTCGGGCAACAATTGATTCCTCTGACGAATTGGGGTCATTGGCGAGAGCATTCAACCACATGACCAACCAAGTCGAACATACCATTACCACCCTGAAATGTTTTCTAGCAGATGCCGCCCACGAACTGCATACGCCAATTACCGCACTCAACACCAATTTGGAACTGGCTGCAACCGAAAGCGACGACGCGACCCGACAATCATTTATTGAACGGGCGCTGGAGCAACTTAAACGCCTCGAAACCCTGACGAATAACTTGTTGATTTTGTCGCGGATAGAAACCCACTCGCTGCCGGATGAACGCAGTGCAGTTGACCTTGGGGCAATGGTGCGTGAGACGAGCGAGTTGTACGCCTCGCAAGCCGAGCAAATGGGCATTACCTTTTTGATCGATGTGCCCAAGCAGCCAGTTAAAGTTACGGCTAATGAAGCACAATTACGGCGGTCGCTGTGTAATTTACTAGATAATGCGATTAAGTTCACGGCTGAAAATGGCTGTGTAGAACTCGGTTTACAGCAGGATGCAAGCGGAATCAAGCTGTGGGTACAAGATACAGGCATCGGTATTCCCGCAGAAGATATACCTTATCTGTTTAACCGCTTCCACCGAGGACGGAATACGGCGGCCTATCCGGGAAATGGGCTAGGCTTGGCGATTATCAAGGCGATTGTGGAAAGTCATCATGGGAAAGTCGCGGTGGACAGCTTATCACCGGGAACACGGTTTACGCTGCTGTTGCCAGTGACCTAGAAAATATAATATTGACCACGAAGGCACAGAGAAAAGAAATTGAACCGCAGAGACGCGGAGAGCGCAGAGATTAGAGGTAGAAAGTTGTGTTAAAGCAGCAGGCACATATTTTGATTATTGAGGACGATCCGGCGGTGGCACGCGGCATCCAAGATGGATTGCAGCGTGAAACGTACCGCGTTGAATGGAAGGCAAACGGACGCGAAGGGGTTGATTATGCCAACCGCCAAAAGCCACATCTGGTGATTCTGGATGTGCGGCTGCCGGACGGTTCAGGCTTCGACTTTTGCCGTCAAATGCGACAGTTAGGCTTACGCCAACCCATCATTATCTTGACGGTTAACCAAGACGAAACGGACAAAGTACTGGGATTAGAAATGGGCGCGGACGATTATGTGACCAAGCCGTTTAGCTTGCGGGAACTGCTGTCACGCATCCGCGCTCAACTGCGACGAGCCTACGGTGAACTTTCGGAGGCGGAAGCCAGCTCAGATTTGTTGTATATCAAAGATTTGATGATTGATCGTGGACGGGGACAAGTGCTGCGCGACGGTAAAAATCTCAATCTGACACCGATTGAATTTCGACTGTTGGTCTATCTGGCGCAAAACAATGAGCAGGCACTAAGCCGTAACCAAATCCTCGATACCGTTTGGGGGGTGGACACCCCGTATGATGGCGACCACACGATTAACGTGCATATCCGCCGACTACGTGAAAAAGTTGAGATTGACCCTAATCATCCCTCGCTTATTCTGACAGTACCGGGTGTCGGATACCGGCTGGCAAGATGAGTAATTCGTGATTTTATGGTTGAGATTACGAAACCGTGACCTCATCGTAATGGGTTCGAGATTTAAGCTCCCTATACTGTACGGGTCAGCACCTTTGGAAATTGGACAGGAGTAGATTTATGCAAAGGCGTTCTTTACTGTTTTTGACATCCATTCTGATGCTCATTGTGGGCATCGTTCCTATGGCGGCAGCACAAGCACAGGACAGTAGAACTGTCATCCAACTCAGTGTGCCGCAGTTCATGAAACAAATTATCACCGACCAATTAATCGCTGATTTTGAATCAGCTAATCCAACTATTAAAGTCAATGTTCTGGCAAACGATAGTAACACCGGAACGGCAGCATCAGGTGTCGATGCCCTCATTACTGCCTCACAAGCCTATGCTAGCACAGCAGATGTGTTGTTTGTGGACAACAGCAACCTCAGTGTTCAGGCGACACGCGCTGGTTATTACTTGGACATGACACCACTGACCAGCAGCGACACCAATTTAAACGTCGATGATTTTATTCCGGGTGTGTGGCAGTCGTTCCAATGGGACAATAGCATTTGGGCGCTGCCTGTTTCGACGGATGTCATCATCCTCACTTACAATCCAGCCGCCTTTGATACGCTTGGTTTGGCCTACCCCAACGAGCGCTGGACGATTGACGACTTGGACAATGCGGCACGCAAGTTGGCGGTGGTTGATCCCAGCGGCGCGGTGACAACAGCCGGACTATCGGTTTCGAATTTCAACGTGGAATGGTTATTCCGCAGTTTGTTAGGAAAGGGCTTTTATGATGCCAGCACCACACCCAATGTTCCTCTGCTGAGTGACCCCACATTACAAACCATCATGACCACATGGTCAACGCTGGTCAACGACAAAATGGTCAGCAGCCAAGGTGGTTTCGCGGCAGCCGACACTGTGCCGATGCAAATTGGTGGCAGTCGAACACTCGGTCGTCGTCGTCCGGGAAATAACCAGAACCAAGTCACCCTTTCAGCTTCGCTCCTTCCGGGTGGTGGTGCGGGTTTGAACGCACAAGGTTTTGCAATTAGCAGCGGCACACAATACCCCGAACAGTCTTATGAACTGATTAAGTATTTGACCAGTAACGCAGATGTTGCGAACAACTTCTTTGGCATCAGCCCTGCCCGCCAGAGTTTAGTTGGTGCGACCACCAGTAACAATAATGGCGGTGGTGGGAATGCAGGCGGTGGTCCGGTGATTGTTGGCGGTCCCGGTGGCGGCGGACTCAACAATCTCTCCGAGGAAAATAAGGCAGTTGTTAACCAAGCGCTTGCCAGTGGTATTCCGTTGAGCGAGGTGCGCTTCGGTGATTATGTGACTGCGGCATTGAGCATGATGGCATCGGGCGGCAGCGACGCGCAAACGGCACTCCAGACCGAAGAAGCTCAAGCAGTCACAGACTTACAATCCGCCGATACTGCAAAGACTGGCAATCCGGTAGTGTTGGCAACGCCTGTACCGGAAGTAGTCTTGCAATCCGGCGAAGTGGCATTGAAATTCGGTTTGAATTCATTCGTCGAACCGCTGCCGAACCAAGATAAGTGGAACAATTTGATCGCGGACTTCACAGCAAATGATCCGCAGGTCAAAGGTATTACACTCGACATACAAGCGCGTGGTGGTAACGAATTCGCTGCCACTGACGACTGTTTCTACCTGCCGAACAACAATGTTCCCGGCATTGATCTCTCGACCATCATTAATCTTGATCCGTTCATCGACTCGGACAGCTCATTCGACAAGAATGATGTGATCGGTAACACGCTCAACCTCATCACGCGTGATAACAAGATTTGGGCGTATCCATTGGCCTTGCAACCCGCCGCGATGGAATATAACAGCGATACCTTCACCAAATACAATGTACCTGCGCCAGAACAAGGTTGGACGATTAACAGCTTTGCTGATGCGCTTAAGAGCATCAAACTTGACCCAACGGATGCGGCACCATTTGCATCACAACAACCGGGTGGAACATACCTGTTGATGTTGATTGCTGCTTACGGTGGTATCCCGATTGATTATCGTACCGACCCGCCGACCGTCGATTTCACTTCGCAGCAGAATATTGACGCTATCCGTCAGGTGCTTGATCTGGCTAAGAACGGCTATCTCAAATACGACAAACTAGCCTCAAACACATTCACCATCGACGGATCGCAAGCTGAACAAACCATTTACGATACGGTGCTTAATGGCTTCAGCTTCCGGGGGCGACGCGGTGGTGGACCAGCAGCAGTCAATGAAGCAACCACCACAGGCACGACCACTGCCTATAAGTTGACCACGTATCCAACTGGAACGGATTATTCTGCGGTATCGTATGATGTGACCACTGCTTACATCAGCGCGACTTCCCAGAACCCCGAAGGCTGCTACCGCTGGATTAGCTACCTCGGCAAGCATCCTGAAGTGTTGAATGCGATGCCCGCGTTCCGGGCGCAATTAGCGGATGTGGCGACTGTTCAAAGCGCCAACGCAGCCAATTACTATACCCTGCTGGACACTCTGATTCAGCAGCCTAGCACCGTGGTATTCCCTTCACAATCAGGTGGTGGCTTCAATTCACCGGCTAACTTCCTGCTGCAATTCTGGATGAACCGTGCTTTCGATAATTATGTACTCAATGACGGTAATCTGGAGCAAGATTTGGCGGATGCCCAAACCTATTCGACCGCTTTCCAAGAATGCGTTGCTGGCATTCCAGCTTTTGATCCAGCGACACAAGATCGACGAGCATACTTCACTGAATATGGAAAGTGCGCCCAAAAAGCCGATCCAACTATATCGGGGCTATTTGGAGGCGGTTAAGTAAGATTGAAAGGTATGTTGAAGCGGGCGGTATATATACCGCCCCTACAACAAGACAGTAATTCCGGTTTGCAAGAGTAATCACCTAACGGACACGGCGTGCTGTGACCCTACGAGAATGTAATGGATAGAGAAAAGGTTGGCACATTGTTCTGATGTAACAAAACCGTGTCATAAAGCGTATTACTTATATTGAGGGACAACCTCCGCTGTTGTCCCTCCTGTATGTTTCATTCACATAATATTTTAAGACTTTCGTTTTATCCTACAGGCTTATATTATCCTTGCACAAATGAAACGTGCGTTATAAGGAATGTAACGTAGGAACTGCAAATTTGATGGGCAAACAAGCGAAAGTCTGCCCCTTACCATTTTAATCTGTACGGGTAAAGAACCTGAGGTTAGCGGCCTGTGTTCCGATTTTTCGATTTGCTACTCTTCACGATTGAGCGTTTACGAAAGCATTATGTGCTGGTGTTTTGGGCACTAGTGGGGCTTTCGACCGCCACAACACTCGCTTTGAGTTTGTGGTTGTATGTGGACGCGGTGAATACAGGTCTACTCACATCAAGTTTATCCAACCCGCCCTACGCCTTCCGTTTCAGATACTTGGGTGCGTGGAACGGCAATATCACCAATGATGATGTCAACAGCGCAACGGCGGCGGTGCAGAATACATTCACGGGAATAATCGGTTTGCCATCAGCCCGGGAAGTCAATTTTGCACGGGGTGGCGCATGGGCGGTCAAGCGGCTTCCCAAGAACCAATCATTAGGCAACCTGAGTCTGGCAACGCTAACCGGAACCGAAGACCAGATGGAGATTTTTGATGGCAAATGGCCGCCTAAGCCTGTAAGTGATACTGACCCGATTCCTGTGCTGATTTCGGAAACGATGCTCTACAAAATGGGCGTTCAACTCGGCGACAAATTGACGATTACACCTCCCGGTGGTAAGCCTGTCAATTTGCAGATTGCCGCGCTATGGCGGCCTGTCAATGGTGATGATCCAAGCTGGGTATTTCCGACGAAGTTCTTTGATACCATGCTGATCGTGCAGCATGACGATTTCTTGAAAAGTCTGGAAGGTATTAAAAGCCCGATTGAGGAAGCGGCATGGTTTGTGTCATTTGACGGCAGCAGCATCAAAACCTCGGATGTGAATGGTTTATTAGGGCGGATTGTCGATGGACAGCGCGCGGTAACTTCGGCACTGCCACCGATTCGCCTTGATCTTTCGCCGGTCGATGGTCTGAACGTCTTCAATATTCAGGTCAACAAACTGACGCAGCAATTGGTCATCATGATTTTGCCTGTAGGCGGCTTAATCTTCTATTTTGTGACACTCGTGGCAGGATTATTGGTGAGCCGCCAGTTACAAGAAGATGTGACCTTACGCAGCCGGGGTATGAGCAGGCAGTCGATTCTGAGCATCCACTTGATGACATGGTTATTGATGGCGTTGATCGCGTTAGGTGTTGCCATTGGCACTTCACCTTATCTAGTGAAGCTGATAGGGCAAACCAGTTCATTCATGCGCTTCGATAACTATTCCGGTGCGTTGTACGTTACACCGACGCAGCAGTCCATTATCATTGGAGCGCTAACTGGTTTGATCGCAGCCAGCAGCGGTTTATTCATTGCGTGGCGATCAACAGGCGAAACAATCACCAGCTTCAAACGCAATGCAGCAAGGGCCAAAGGCGCGTGGTGGCAGCGAATGTATCTGGATCTCATGCTGCTCGTTCCGGGTTGTTATGTACTGCTGACGCTCAAGCTTCAAGGCGGTTTGCAAACGGCGGTTGAAGACCCGTTTAGTAACCCCTTAAACTTCCTCGGCCCGACTCTGTTTTCATTGGGGCTCACCCTACTCTTCTTGCGCTTATGGCCTATTTTCGTGGGCATCGGTTCGCGATTGATGAGTTATACCCGCAATATTGCGCTCTTAATGGCACTACGCGAACTCACACGTTCGATTAGTCGTTATCGCAATACGCTGTTGATGATGTGCTTCACGTTGAGTCTGACGGGATATACGGCTTCGATGGCAAGCACGATTGATAAGACACTGCAAGATACGGTCGATTATAAGATTGGCGCGGACGCAGTACTGGTCGTTGCCAGCGATGCCCAAACGTCAGATAGCAGTTCAGCCCAAGGCAGTGTCACGGTGACGGGTTACAACACCCTGCCAGCCGATGATTTGATCCGTGTAGATGGGGTAGGCGAAGTGTCGCGTGTCGGGCGTTATCCTGCACGGATCGTATTCGCTAACCAGCGCGTCGAAGGCACTATCTTAGGCATCGACCGCGCTACTATTCCTGCGATTGCCCGTTTCCGAACGGATTATGCAGCCGAGTCATGGGGGTCACTATTCAACCGATTAGCGGCTGACCGTACAGGTGTCATCATCAACAGCCAAGCAGCAGCTAAGAATAACCTCAAAGTCGGACAGATTATTACGGTACAAGTCTCGGCGCTCAATACGTGGTACGAAATGAAAGTGCCGATTGTAGGTTTAGTGAATTACTTCCCGACGCTGGATCCCACCAGCGGTTTCTTCTTGATTGGTAACCTCGATCCCATTTTTGAGACGGTTGGTACAGAACTGCCGAGTAACTTCTGGATTAGCCTCAAACCTAATGCCGATTTGAACACAGTACAACAAGAGACAGCCAAACTCGGTTATCCCATTCTGACATGGCTTGATCCGACAACCAGTTTGCTGGCGGCTCAAGCTTCACCATCACGGCGCGGTGTGTTGGGCTTCCTCTCGGTGGGCTTCGTGGCAACCATTTTGCTGACACTGGTGGGTTCGATTGTACAAAGCGCGGCTTCGTTCAGCGCACAAGCGGTACAACTCGGTTCACTGCGAGCAATGGGTTTAGGTAGCTTGTCGGTGGCAATTTACCTGATATTTGTACAGGGCATCGCTGCCGCCAGCGGTATTTTAAGCGGTACATCCATCGGGCTGGCTACAACATTATTATTCCTGCCACTGCTGGATTTTAGCAACGGACTGCCCCCCTATCTCGTCAGAGTTGATTGGGCGAATATCGCGCTGGTTTATGGCATGTTCTCGTTGGTGCTGCTCATTGTTACGCTCGTTACGACTGTGTTGATGAGCCGCGAACGGCTGTCCACTGTTGTCAAATTAGGAGATGCCTGAGATGTTTGTAAGGGTGTTTAAAGCGGCAGTGCTGCTAACCACTATCGGAATTATTGCGGCGTGCAGCCCAAACACGGCGAACAATAATAACGCTGCCAATAGTGGCAATAACGCGCCAGCGGCATTGGCACAGGTCGCTCCAACGGCCACACCGATTCCAACTGCACCAGCTGTTGCTAAACCAACCTATCTGGTGCAGCGCGGCGATGTGCAAAATATTTTGGACTTTACCGGACGGTGGCAGCCACGCGATCAACTTGCGCTTTCATTTGAGCTTGCGGGAACGGTTCGACGAGTCAATGTGAAACAGGGTGATGCGGTATCGGCGGGTCAACTGCTGGTTGATTACCAGATTACCGATCTTGAAAATCAATTGGCCTCAGCGCAATTGTCATTGGATACCGCACAAAAGAATCTGCTTAACGGTGCGACCGGTGATGTGCAATCGGTAGCTGATGCTCAAGTGGCGCTGGCAAACGCCAATTTAAACCTCGAAAGCACGAAGGCCGGCAGTCCATGGACGAGTGTGGCCTCCGCCAAGCAGCAGCTCATCAGCGCGCAACAAGGTGTCGATAACGCGCAACGCAATTATGACGACGCATTGAGCCATCCCGAATCACCCGCATCGACGGTAGACGGCGCTTACCAGCAACTGCAATCGGCTAAGAACAGCCTTACCAGCGCACAGATTAGTTACGATAGTGCGGCACAAAGTTTTAACAACCACAATTTCCAAGTGCTACAGGCCGAAAACAGCGTCATTAGCGCACAGCTTAACCTCGATAAAGCACGAGCAGGGGGCGGTGATGCGTCAGCGACACAAAGTTTACTTTCGGCACAACTCAATGTTGACCAAGTGAAAGCCAAAATCGCGCAGTCTTCGTTATATGCGCCGATTGACGGAACGATTTTGAGTGTGTCGGTCAAACCGGGCGATCAAGCAGCAGCGTTTGCGACCGTCATGACCATCGGACGGCCTGATCCAAAAGAAGCGGTGGCCTCTATCGCCATTACCGACGCGCAGAAGATGAGCGTGGGAACAGTGGGCGTGTGCCAAGTGCTGAACCATCCCGAAACAGCGGTTCAATGTGTGGTGCGCCGTATTCCTTCGACATCCAAAGAAGCTGACCAAACCACGCGCGTTGCCGCATCATTAGATAATGTAGCCGCTGACCAATTGATCGAAGTGCAGATGCCGCTGCAAGTGAGCGCGAATGTATTGTGGCTGCCACCAACGGCCATTCGCACCTTCCAGAATCGAACCTTCGTGGTGATTCAAACGGCAGATGGGCCGCGTAGTTTTGATGTGGTTTTGGGTTTGCAAACCACTGACCGCGTGGAGATTAAGAGCGGTGTCAACGAAGGTGATGTGGCTATCGGGCCATAGTACACTCTCCTAAATCCTCCCTCATAATACAGGGGAGGACTTACAGGAAGTTTTGTGTTCGTTAGTTGGAATGAGTGAGATGGCTCCTTTAATCGTTTGCAAGCAGGTCGTGAAAGCCTATAAAGTGGATGACCACGAATTGGTGGCACTGCGCGGTATCGACTTCGAGATGGAAAAAGGCGAGATGGTTTCCATCATCGGGCCGAGCGGTGCGGGCAAAAGTTCGCTGCTCAATTTACTGGGTGGGTTGGATACGCCGACTGCCGGACAATTGACAGTCGACGGTCAAAATCTGCTGAATATGAAAGGCCGTAAGCTGGCGGATTACCGACTAAAACAAGTCGGTTTTGTGTGGCAGAACGTCAGCCGGAATTTGCTACCCAATCGCTCGGCTTTACGCAACGTGACCCTGCCGATGATGATGGCGGGTGTATCGCCTTGGGCACGTGGCAAACAAGCGCGTGAGTTATTGGAAGCTGTGGGTTTGACTGATAAAGCGAACCAGCGTCCGGCAGCGCTTTCCGGTGGTCAGCAGCAGCGTGTAGCAATTGCGGTGGCGCTAGCCAATCAGCCCATTTTGTTATTGGCGGATGAACCAACAGGTGCCCTTGATCGGCAAAGTGCAGCGCAGGTGGTTGAACTGCTGCAAATGCTGCGCCAACGTTATGGTTTGACGATTTTGTTGGTAACGCATGATCTGGAAGTGGCTGCTCATGCTGACCGTGTCTTGACATTACGCGATGGTGCTTTGGGGCAAGACATGTCGAAATCAGGTGATGACAGCCCCCGTATGGATGATGCAGGCAGCATCCGTTTACCGGAAACAGTGCGTTCGGTGCTATCGGATGCCTCACATATTTCAGTTGAAATTCGACCGGAAGGCATCCTGCTGCGTCCTGAAACAGAGGCTGATGAGGTAATGACAATGGGCGATACATTAATGGACGCACCACCCGCTCCACGCCGCCGATTTGGTTGGCTGCGTCGTAAATCCGCCCAAAAGGTGCAGCAATGACCGAGTATCTCATCGAAGCTCACGGCATCGAACGTACTTTTGGTACGGCAGCCAATCCGGTACGCGTATTACGTGGTTTAGATTTGTGCGTGGAGTCAGGAACGCTGGTGGCATTGTATGGTCCATCAGGAAGTGGCAAGACAACTCTACTCAACTTGATTGGCGCGTTGGACAAACCCAACGCCGGATCAATCTTGTTGAGTGGTCAAGACATCGTCAAGATGAATGACGGCAAAAGAGCCAAACTGCGACGGACGCAGATTGGGTTTATCTTCCAAAGTGATACTTTGCTACCCACTTATACAGCGATGGAAAATATTGATCTGGCGCTCAGGCTGCCGAGGCTTGGCCTTTTTGAACGGCGCAAACGGGCACAATCGGCATTACAAGCTGTGGGCTTAACAGCGTGGGCAAGCCATGTGCCGGACGAACTGAGCGGTGGGCAGCGGCAGCGTGTTTCGATTGCGCGGGCGTTAGCGCTACATGCCAAGATTATTCTGGCAGACGAGCCGACCAGCGGTCTTGACACCCGAACAGCACGACACATCTTGACACTGTTCCGCAATATCGCGCATGAACAAGGTACAACACTCTTTATCGTGTCACATGATCAGTTGGTGGTGGAGTACGTTGACCAAGCATATGATCTCGTTGATGGGCGACTGGCTGCCCGTCCGATACCGTCTCGAACTTAAAAGGGGGCAGAATCGCTCATGAATACGACTGCAAAAAGACTTCCCATTTTATTATTGCTACTAATGGTGGCGATGACCGCATGTAATTTACAGCCACAATCACCGGCCTTTCAGGTCACATTGACCTCATCGGTAGAAACGGCAACGAAAGCTGCTCCAACTGAAACGATCCCGCCGTATACGCCGTTGGCAACGCTGACACCCTCACCCACGTTACGACCACCGCCGACTTTTGAACCACCGACCGCGACACTGCCGCCGACCGCAGCACCAAGCATCACGCCAACCTCAACCATTGATTTAAGTGTATCTATTCCCGGTTTGCATGGCGCAGAAACAGCAACACCGACTTCAACCGAGGGCTGCACCCCGCGCAAAGATTGGAAGTTGAAATATACCGTGCAGCGTAATGATGCGATGATTAAGATTGCGGATAAGTACGGTACGAATGTGCAGGAACTCGCCAAGGCCAACTGCATCACCGACGTGAATGCCATCGTCATCGGGCAAGAGCTGCGCGTTCCGGGTACAAGCCAACCGGTCGAACCGTATGTTTGCGACGCATGGCAAGTGATGACTCCGCTTGATGGTACGCAAGCGATCCAAGGTACAGGTTCGATTACTTTTAACTGGCGAGGACCACGAGCAGCACACAACCTTATTCGTGTGGTGCGACCTGACGGTTCGATCTTTGAGAGCGTAGTTGATTTACGCGAGAATCAGGAGGTTGATCTGGTCAATAATCTGGCACAGCAGGGAACCTATACATGGTATGTCTATCCGCTGGATTCAAATTATGTACAAATCCCGTGCCATGAAGGTGGCCCATGGACGTTCATGAAGTCCATATCACCAACGATTACACCAACAGTCGGGCGATAGGCAGTATATCAAAAGGTAGGGAAAAGTCAGTATCTTTTCCCTACCCCAATCCCCTATTGCGCTTGTAATGTTCCTCCTCATTTTCTGAACCGTAAAGTATATGTGAAGTGTTCATCAATTCTTCTAGCCGAGTATGAAACTCAATGCAGTCATTTATTCTGATGCGTATATACTACATATGTGCATCAACTTATGGATGACAGACAATGAGTGATATTCCACAGGACGACATTTCAAAATTCCTTGATTGGGATAATGACGACCGGCGGCTCGAAATTGAGCGGGAACGGTTACGCCAACGCGCCCGTCAGTATGCTTCTCATGCGACCAACGATGATGTTTCATCTGAGCAAGTTGAAACGCTGTTAACGTTCAATCTCGGAACCGAACGCTATGGCATTGATGTGATGCTGGTGCGTGGGGTTCGTGCCGAGCAGAAGATTACACCTGTTCCGGGTGTGCCGAGCTTTTATCGGGGTGTGATTAATATGCGCGGGCAAATCGTCACCGTGTTGGATTTGCGCTTCTTGCTCAACGTCGGCAGCCCTGAAACCCATACACCGCCGACAGAAGTGATGATTACCCAAGCCAACGGATTACGCTTGGGATTGCTGGCGCATAAGGTCAATGGCGTGGAAAGTATCGCCCGCAGCGAGATTAACCCGATTGATCATCTGCCTTATTCGCAAGGCGTAACGACAGACCGACTGATAGTCCTGAATTTACAACGTTTATATGAAGACCCGCGCTTAATGGTGGGAGTAAATGAGTCATGATGAATGAAACAATGAAACCTGCACGCAGCATCACGATGAACCGGATTGTGCTTTCCGCCACGCATGTTCTTTCGCTGGCGATGGGATTGGTGGCGGCAGTCCCAATACTGGTGTTCGGTCTAACCGCAAATGCCTCTATTGAAAGCAGTCGCGTAATTATATGGGCTGTGGTGTCTTTCATATTTGGTTGGCTAATCGGCAGCATTGTTCACTACCTGACACGTCCCGCAACAGATGTGGTGCTTGACCAATATGTAAAGTCGCTGGATATGGTGGTGCTGGGTGATTGGCGGGAACGTTTAGATGTGAGCGCTCTTTCAGTCAACCGTGACGAAGAACGGATGCTCAAGCGGCTGGGTGAAGCGGTCAACCGTGTACTCGACCGTTTGCAAGGAATCGTCACCGAGATTAACGATGCGGTGGCGCGCGTCGAGGCCGATACGCAGGAAATTCTGACAGCCATGACACGCCAAATCGCTATGGCGAACGAGCAGGATGCAGTCGTCACCGAAACGACTGCGACTGTGAACGAAGTGCGGGCAACCGTCACTGAAACCGCCGAACGCGCCCAAAG
Source organism: Aggregatilineales bacterium (assembly GCA_038251275.1). GTDB lineage: Bacteria > Chloroflexota > Anaerolineae > Aggregatilineales > Phototrophicaceae > CFX2. The sequence goes on along the minus strand of JBBSBM010000007.1, from coordinate 97,967 downwards.
TGTAGCCGAAACCGCCCAAGTCTCGGTGGATATTTCACGAACTGGAACCGAGTCGGTCACACAAACGGTGCTGGGCATGGAAGTCATCCGACACCGTGTGGAGGACATCGCCGATAACATTTTGGTGCTGTCCGAAAACACGCAGCAAATCGGTGAGATTATCGCGACCGTCAACAGCCTTGCGGATCAATCGCGTATGCTGGCGCTGAATGCCTCGGTTGAAGCGGCACGGGCGGGTGAAGAAGGCAAAGGTTTCGCGGTCGTGGCTCTCGAAGTACGTAATCTAGCGGATCAAAACCGTGAAGCGACCGTACAAGTCCGCGAAATCCTCGGTGAAATTCAACGAGCAACCAACGCCGCCGTAATGGTCACGGAAGAAGGCAGTAAGGGAGTCGATCAAGGGCAAACGCTGGTCAACCGCGCCGGTGATTCGATCCGTGATTTGAGCCATGCCATCGAGGAAGCGGCATTGGCAGCCATGCAAATCGCAGCCAGTACCCGCCAACAAACCATCGGCATGGATCAACTGACTCAGGCCATGCGAACCATCAAAAAGGCCACCACCGAAACACTGACCACCACCCTTCAAGTGAAGGCCAGCGTCCAAAACCTGCGCGATGCCTCCAACCGCATCAATATGGTGCTGAGCGGATTAAAGCTGTAAAAAAAGATGTTGAACCGCAGAGACGCAGAGAAGTTAGGAAAAGGGGTTATTCGCCTGCTGGTACTAGGCGTTTTTGTGCTGCTCACTTTTGGTGTTATGCAGGCACAAGACGAACTACCTAAACCGCCCGATCCCAAAACGATCTTTGCACCCGGTATAGAAGTTATCAAAACACTGCCACTTTTAAGTCATAACAATAAAGCACGGGTTCTCAGCTATTATGATTCGACAGTCTCAGACTGGAAATCTTTTCCTTATCCGACTGAATTAAAAGATGACATCATCTCGTACTATGAGTATACAGAAGATAAATATCTTTTACTGATCCAGCTAACAGATTGGTACAAAAACTATCGCAACTACCGCGATATTGGAGCTGAATATTTTTGGATATTCGACGCGGCTTCCGGGCTTTTCAGCCGCCCCAGTAAGCAATGTGGCCTTGTTCAATCCCGTGTTGGGACTGGCAGATGGGTTATAGCGACAGGGCAATCTGGAATAGTATTTTGCAACACTGAAACAGGGGAAACAACCCGCCCTCTACCAAAAACCTTCGATGCATATTTGCAATGTCTATCTCCGATTTGGGGAGGGCAGCTAGCTCTATCCTCTGACCGTAAATGGCTCATCTTCACTGACTGTCCTCCAGATATCATCATTTACAGTTACGAATTTCAAACAGGGAATATTCACCAGTTAGGTGTTTTGACCAACACCGATAACATCGGCTTTAATGGTTGGTTTGAAGATAAAGATATTATCCTCTACACATATAACAAGAGTTTAAGTTCACTGCCTTCCATATACGTTGCTGATGTGACACAAACGGATAGTCTGTCATTTGTTGCCGATTATCCGACATTTAATTCTCCAAAGTTTTTTTGGAACGAACTGAAAGAAGATCCTAAATCATCTAGTACATCCCTTGAGATTCATTCCTATGATATGACGACAAGGAATAGTTCAGAGATTTTAAAGTACATCTGCGGGAAAACACCGAAAGACTGTGTTTCAGGATTAACAATCGTCAACAAAGCCGATACGCGTGTTGCCATTATGGATAATCCCTCAGGTGCATTGGGTAAAGGATTAGTGGTTTACGATCTCCAGACACAGAAGCGCATTTATGAGTCACAGGCTCAAGTATTGAGCGAATTGCAAATTCTTTGGGCAAACGATAACACGCTGATCTATTTTGATGGATTTGATGGATATAAGGCTAATCTCCATATCGTGAAGTTTGACTCGAATGGTGTGTCGGATGATTTGATTGAGAACGAGGTTCATGCTGCACCGGTAAATAGCATATTATCACCAGATGGAAAGTTCTTGATATTGTCCAGCAAGAATCGTGTTCAAATTAAATTGGTTGATACCGGAAAAGTCATTCCAATTGCACAGATCAACGATGAACATACTCAGTTTTTTGCCGGATGGGATAACAACAAAAATTTAATTGTTCAATCATTCTCTTCAAATCCCTTATTAGCCTACAGTTGGAAAATTCAAATACCGGATGGTCTAGTAGCCGCATGACAGACTCGCAAGATAACGAACTGTTAAATATATTCTGGGTTGAGGTGGGTGATTACCTGCAAAAGCTCAACAGTCTGCTACTGCAAACAGAAGCGGCTGCCCAAGCCAATCCCGAAGCCATACGCGAGATGAACCGTTACGCCCACAGCATGAAGGGTGCTGCACGGGCGGTGGGTATTGGGGTTATTGAAACGCTATCGCATTATATGGAAGATATTTTCGGCGAAGCGCTCAAAAGTAAGCTGGAACTCACGCCCACCACTTGCGACTTGCTTTATGACTCACTCGACCTCATTCAAAATGTAATGAATGGCGTTGATAACAGTACCGACGCACTGGCATCCACGATTGCACGGCTGGAACAAACGATTGCCTCAGAAGCCAACGACGCGCCTCATACGGAAGAGAAAAAATCGACATCCAACTCCACAGCTATCGAAACTGCCATTGTCAGAGATTCAGATGTGCCAGTGATTATGCCCGTTCCTAAAGCAACCTCACGGACGACTACCGCTACAACCAATGGCACACATCCACCCGATGAGATGATGACGGTGCTGCTGCCTACTTCCGAGGAAAGTGTGCGCGTACCGGTTTCGCGGATGGATCGGCTGATGGGCGAAGTCAGCGAACTGCTGGTTGCGCGGATGCACAGCGAGGAACGGGCACGCGAATTCCACAGTCTGCAAAAGCTGAATCAACGCTGGCAGCGAGAATGGCGCAGCGTCCGCACCGCTTATATTCGTTTGGCGCGGCGGATGCAGCATGAAGAAGGCGAAATGTGGGAAGAGGTGGTCACACTTTTCCGCTTCCTTGAAGAAAACCAACGGTATCTGCAAGAAAACCAACGCCAACTCGCCCATCTTTCGCGGGAAATAACACAATACAACGCATCGCTCACGATGTTGACCGAGCAGTTGCAGGATGACATCAGCGGCATGCGCTTGGTTCCGTTTGATACCCTCGTCAGCAGTTTCCAGCGATTAATCCGTGATCTGGCAAGGGATACGGTGAAAGAAGTCCATCTAGCTGTTGAAGGCGCGAATGTCGAGATGGATAAAACCGCGCTGGATGCCCTTAAAGAACCGATTATGCACTTGCTGCGGAACTCGGTTGATCATGGCATCGAACATCCGGCTGAACGCGAACATAATGGAAAACTGCCGATTGGCAGCGTCCATATTAGCGTCGAGCAGCGCGGCAAAGAAATTATCATTCGCGTTAGCGATGACGGGCGCGGCTTAGATTCAACCGGTATCCTCCGCAAAGCTGAACAGTTAGGTATTGTGAGTCCGCAAACTTCGGCTGATCTCTCGCCGGAAGAAATCTATAGCCTGATCTTTCAGCCGGGTTTGAGTACCGCAGCCGAACTCACGTCGATCAGTGGGCGTGGCATGGGCATGGACATCGTGCGTATTCGTGTGGAGAGTTTGCGCGGACGCGTCAGTGTGCAAAGTGTGTTGGGACACGGCACAACCTTCACCATGCGATTGCCGGTATCGCTCACCCGATTAAGCTGCATTTTGCTGCAAGTCGGTGGGCAAGATTTTGCTGTTCCATCGGTCAGTGTGTGGCGAATGCTCAAGCTGCGCCGTGAGCATTGGTTCACTGCCGAAGGCCGCGACATGGTAATCATTGAAGAGCGTCCCATTCCGGTGATTTCGTTGGCGGGTGTGTTAGGCAATGCAGCCGCGCCGGAAGCCGAAGAAATTCCGTTGATGGTCTTGTCATCCGGCGAGAAATACATCGCTTTTCAGGTTGATGATTTGTACAGCGAACAAGAATTGGTGCTTAAACCGCTAGGGCCGGAAATCACCAATGCGCCTTATATTTCCGGTGGTGCGCTGTTGGGTACAGGCGATGTGATTATCGTACTTGATCCCAACGATCTGATACGTGGAGCGAGTGGTCAACCACGCATTCCCATGCGTCGGATTGAAACGACTGTCGAGCCTATCGAAGAAAAGCGACTGCGGGTTCTGATTGCCGATGACTCGATTACGACACGCACACTCGAAAAGCATATTCTGGAAACGGCGGGTTACGAAGTATATGTAGCAGTGGATGGTCAAGAAGCGTGGGAACGACTGCGCGAACTCCAACCGGACGTGGTGATTAGCGATGTCGAAATGCCACGTATGACCGGACTGGAATTGGCTGCCCGTATTAAAGGTGACGAGCAGACCCGCCGTATTCCGGTGGTGCTGTTGACCTCACTTGCTAAACCTCAGCAGCAGGAAGCGGGCTTGAAGGCTGGCGCAGATGCTTATCTGGTGAAGTCACGCTTCGAGCAGGGTGAATTACTACGCGTAATTCGGAGTGTGGTTTAGCATGAACAATTTACAAAACAGTTTACAAGATTCCAGTAAATTGAAGCTGCTTTTTAACTCCATTGCCTTAACATCAATATGTCCGACTTTGTGGCTCATGCTTGGACGAACACTAGACTACGATATTAATGTTGGTCAGATGATGCACCCCGATTTACATGATATGGACAACCTCAAGTTTACTATTGTTGCGATTGAAGCCTATTATGGTCGAGCAGTTTCCGAAGTAAGTTCTGGATATAGTTGTCATCTTGTCGTACAAGTTTCTAAATCTTCTGACGATGAACTTGTAAAAACGCTTCCAGCAACGTTCCTTTTGAAAGCTGGTAGTTAATGTCTGAACGTCCTCCCATCCGTGTACTTCTGGCTGACGACAGCGCCACTACCCGCAGTTATCTGGCGGCGTTGATTGCGGCTGCCCCCGGCTTAACCGTGGTTGGGGAAGCACGGGATGGTGAGGAAGCCGTCCGCATGGTGGAAGCTCTGCATCCCGATGTCATTTCGATGGACATTCGCATGCCAAACCTCGATGGCTTGGAAGCTACAAGGCAGATTATGGCACGTCGTCCTACACCAACGGTGGTGGTCAGCGCATTAGTCGAAGCAGATGTTGACCTGTCATTCAAAGCGATGGAAGCCGGAGCGCTGGCAGTCCTACGCAAGCCACCGACCCAACGTGATCCCGATTTCAGTATCCTTCAGCGCGAGTTTATCACCACACTCAAGGCGATGGCAGGTGTTACGGTGGTACGTCGCTGGCAAGATGTTACGGCAACTGAAAAGCCTTCGACTGAGAATCCCGTGCTAAAAAACGGCACAACCAAGAAGTATCGTGTTACAGGACCACTGGTTAGTAAACCGGAAGTGATCGCTATCGGGGCAAGCGCAGGCGGTCCCAGCGCTCTTTCAAATTTATTGGCTGGCCTACCTGCAAATTTCGTTCCACCGATTGTGATTGTCCAACATATGCCCGATGAATTCTTGCCCGGACTGGCACGTTGGCTCGGCAAACATACGCCACTGCGGGTATGTTTGGCTGAAAGTGGGCAAGTGTTGCAACCTGCGACAGTCTATCTGGCAGCGGGCGGCGCCCATTTGACGATAGCACGGCGTGGTCGTGCGCTTATCACCAATACAGCAGAGGATAAAGGTGTTAGTCGTTACTGCCCTTCGATTGATGTGTTTTTCTCCTCCGTTGCAGAAGTTTGTGGTACAACAGGAGTGGGTATAATCCTTACAGGTATGGGTGACGACGGCGCAAAGGGATTATTGAGCATCCGCCAAGCCAGTGGCCGCACCTTCGCCCAATCTGAAGCAAGCTGCACCGTATTTGGAATGCCGGGTGTAGCACTGGCTTTTGGAGCGGTCGAACAAACCATGAATCCCGAACAAATGGCACAAGCATTAAGAAGACTAACCGAAAATTCATGAAAAATAACGGTTTCGTTTGTTTTTACAAACAAGTGGAATTGCAGGGAATGGCATATAATCAAAGAAAGGGAGTGTGCGGTTAGAAACAATGCTCATCAAGGCATCACCGCACAAACAATTATGGCGCTCGATGTACTGTTAATCGAAGATAGCAAAACGCAGGCGGCACAGATCAAAGCCACACTGGAAAGTCTCGGTCTTGAAGTACGAATTGCCTATGATGGTTTGGATGGCATTCGCTCGGTCATGGAGAAACATCCGGGGCTGATCGTACTCGATGTTAAGCTGCCGGGGATGGATGGGTTTCAGGTGTGCAGACGTTTGAAACGTTCGCCGGATACCGCAGCCATTCCGATCATCATGCTGACCGAACGAGACGAGGCTCAATCCACCATGTCTGGTTTGCAAGCTGGCGCAGATGACTACATCCCTAAAGATATTTTCGCTACCGAGCATCTGATGACGACTTTGCAAGAAATGGGGCTCTTAGAATAAGTATGGCACGTCATAAAAGCCCTTACGCGATGCTGCCACCGGTGCTCAACGTTCAACTTGAGAGTGGCATGGATGTCATGATTGCACGCAATACGGCAAGACGTGCGGCCTCACTACTGGGGTTCGCACCTGCACGGCAGGCACAACTTGCCAGCGTCGCGGCTACGCTGGGGGAATTGGTGTTAAAAACCGGTGCTACCCACATCATGAATTTTAATGGTGTGAGTAATGGCGATAAAACCGGTGTGCAACTGTCGATTGAAACCCCGTGGTTAGCGGGTGTTGCGGTGGGCAATGTGATGATTGCCTTGCGTTCAAAGTTGGGCGATTTGATTGATGAGATTTTACTGGAAGGTGATGACGACATACCAACCATCGTAACAGTCATGTGGCGCAATGAACACGAGAACGCTAATGCCCACAATGAGCAATCCTGATGCGATCCGCTTACCCTTGTTGACCTTTCGGTTGGGCGAAAGGCGCTATGCCCTATTGATAGAGGATGTGGTCGAAGTGGCAGCGATGGTAGATATGCTCAGCATTCCGGCTGAACACGCGGGAATACTCGGTTATGTCAACAGGCGCGGTGTGATCTTACCACTACTCGATTTGAGAACGATTTTCAAACAACCCATCACCCCGATTACCAGCGCCAGTGTTTTTATTGTGGCGGCGGGGGGCAACAAGCAAGTTGGACTGGTCGTAGACGCAGTAGAGCAAGTGGAGTATGTGGACGCGCTACAATTGAGCGACACATTAGCCTCAAGTCCTTATTTGCACGGTATTATTAGTCATCACGATGATATGATTTCGATTATTGCACTGCCCTCGCTAATGGCCTTAGCGCAGTAAATCCCGGCAGCAGTATGGGTTAGGAAACAAAGAAAAGATGACAGCAGCAGAGATGCATTCAACAAGTGAACACCTAAACGGCAATGGCGGGATGCGGCGCAGTGACCGGATCTTGATCGTGGCACGCGATAACGAACTGCGATCCAGCTTGATTGACACACTCGAATCAGTGGGTGGATACATGGTCAACCAAGCGCGAACGTTTGAAGAGGCACTGAGTGAAATCCTGCTGACCGAATTCGATTTGATTGTGACCGAGGCCGAACTGCCGGACTTGAGCGGTGTCGATTTGCTGGCGGTAGTGGGCGGACTGCGACCCCATGCGCGTGTGATTATCATTGATGATGACCTTTCAGCCCGCAGCGCGGTAGCTGTTTACCGATTGGGGGCAGTTGATTACCTGTATAAGCCCCTGAACATGTCGTTTGTGGTGATGCAGATTGAACGGCAGCTTGAACTCGGACGCGCACTCCAAAACCGTCCGCAACATGCTGATGCACCACAGGTTAAAGACAACAGTGCTGAACGTGCACGCCGAATTGATCCACAAACGCGTCCGGCGGCGTTGGTATTGGGTCGGGTGCAGTTCAATAAGATCAACGCCGAGTTGAAAGACTTACTCGAACATGTGAAGGCCAGTTTCGTCGGGTTAATCGACGCGGATGGTAACATGGTGGGCGCGGCAGGTACGCTCCAAGAGTACGACCTACAACTACTGACACGGGCACTGAACATTGACCATAAGGCTCAGAACTCACTGGCGAGTATTCTGGAAGAAGCCAAGTTCCATTCGACGTATTTTGAAGGCGCACACAACGGTGTATATATTGTGGAATTCGGTTCGCCTTACACGGTTTCGTTGGCGGTAATCTGCGGTACGGACGTGAAAGCCGGTATGGTCTGGTTGTACACCAAGCGCACGGCTAATGTGATCGACGAAGTGTTGAAGGCCATCCCACAACCGCGACGCTTCCCGACTTTCTAAGACAAATACGGATTTAACCACAGAGACGCAGAGAAATTCAGAGAATACAGGGGTGAGGATGGAATACATCCTCATTTTTTATTTCGCAAAATTCGCAAATTGTGCAATTGATCTGCCGAAATGGCAGGCGGATTTGAGGGAGCAAGGCGCTGAATTGGCGTAATTGTCAGGCGGTTGGTTCGGCTGCTGCCGCTGAGTGCAGCGATTGGCTCGGGTGTGTCCGCCGCGTCGTCGGAAGTGTGCCGTTGCAGCGGATAGAAGGGAGCAAGTCGCCGAAAATGCAAACACGAAGTGCAGTTTTTGCCACAAAGACGCAAAGAAAAAGAGAGAACATTAAAACCTCAACCTAGACTAATGTCTAGACCTATCGTAGCCGAATTGGAGGACAATTGGGTTACATTTTGGAAGAACATTTTGTAACTCTTTCGCAGGGTTGGCGCTAACCATTTTGAGGGAGGGAGTAGTTTAAGGAGGTTGGAGATTGGTTGGAATGCGGTAGAAATAGTTGGTGGATTCAAACCAATGAGGAAAAGCATAATGTGGACTAAGCGCTTAATGTTATTGGCAGTAATTATCATAACTGCGTCTTGTTCTAATCTTGACCGATTTTTTAAAGAACCCGGAAAGCATAACGGCATCTATATTGGCACGAGTGATTGTGCTTTGCCATGCATATTTGATATTACTATCGGAAAAACAGACTTTTCGAGTGTCGCTAACAACATCACATCACAGATTCCAACAAATCAAATCATAGAAAAATACGAACGCTATTGGAATTTTTGGATTTATGGAACTGACCACAACAAAACATATGTCACTATTAAAAGTATATTTCCTTTTCCAAGCAATTCGATAACCAGTATTGAATTGTCGAATCAGGGGCAAGGTCGTGTCATTTCTTTAGGGGACATGATAGATGCAGGTTTTAAACCAACAAAGGTTTTTCGTAACCGTGTATCGGGACCTAATAGCGTGAATCTTTTGATCACATTCGGTAAGGACGAACAAATTATTGGCGAAGTTTCAGCCTCCAATTCCCTTAATGCCCAATCTCCAATAAGCGATCTATATCTCGCCAATCAACAATATAGTGAATTGTTATTAGATGATATTCGGGCTATAAGACACTATGATTATGAAATTAAATGGTTAGGCTATGCTTCAGTAGATATATATTGGGCTAATCCCCCTATAAGATAAGTCATGCATCAGTCGTAGGAAAATTAAAACGGTGTTCTTGATACTCCAATAGTCTAATGCTGTAACTCATGCTTCCCCTATCAACTTTAGTTTTGCTTTTGCTTTAGCTAGATCCATAACATCGGCAACGGCTAGGATATTTTCGAGTTCTAAACGCTCATCGGGTGACAAACGATCCTCATTATTCTTTTCGAGTAAGTTATCTATATGTGCCTGTACACCGAGCGGGACTCGATAGGCTGCAATCGCTTCGAGTGTGGGTTGAGATACAAGAAAATCTGCCAATTCGCCAAAAATGGATTGTTGGATATTGGCAACCAAGTGTATGCCTCCAGTATTATTTCTGCGACTATTGTAGCATGAGTTATCTTCTACAAATCACCTTTATAGGTTGATGACCAACCGAATATTGCTCTGAGGCGTTGCGCGGGATTGAATTTAAATACGATGCCAGAGCGACGGGTATCAATATAAAAGGTGCCAAAATTTCGCAGTGTGACACCCTCCCCCTGTTTGAGTGACTCATAAATTTCTTCTAGTGCTGCATCAACAACCCGTTCGATAGTGGATGAAGGTAATGGCAGACGCTGAGATATTCGATTGACCAATTCTTTTTTGTCGATATTGTTGCTCATGCTATTTAATCCAGTTTTTCCTCGGCCTCAACCATCTCAAAATAGAGCAAGTCGGATAGTTCGCAATTGAAGTAATCACAGAAGCCTTCGACGATTTGCGCTTCACATTTACGCACGTCATTGCGATTCAAGGTTTGCGACCGACAATCAAAGCACGGTTGGTTTGGAGGTGGACGCAAGCGGCCTCGAAACCTGCTTTTTTAAGCAGTTGCAGGTGTCGTTTCAAGCCCATCGGCTGATCGCCACGTTCGGCAACGATGCGCTGATGATCAGCGAAGATTGTGCCTTCCCAATCATGAACCTTCGAGTCATAGAGGGCATCCTGCCGCGCCCACAGACTTTGATAGACACTGAATAAACGCTTCTGCTCGACTGCGATGCGATCCAATAAAATGAACAATCCGCCAGCTTCAAGTGTGTTATGGATGAACTGATAGGCAACCAGCATTTGCTCATCATTAAGGTGATGCAAGGTCTGGACGCTGAAGACGATTTGATACTCATGCGCCGGTAATTGCAGACTGGTGATTTCAGTGAAGTCGTGGATAAGCGCAGTGTACTGGCGGGCATGCGGTTTCAAGCGTTTGTGGGCGAGTTCAAGCATTGCCGATGAGGCATCGACGCCGACAATCCGCGCTTTTGGCAACCGCTCAAATAGCATTTCTTCAACCAAGCCTGTACCCATGCCGAGATCAAGAATAGTTTTACGCGTCTGATAATGGTCAGCAATGATCGTTAAGAGCATGTCGAGCTGCTCCGAGCGCGAGGGGTTACGACCGCGATTATCGGCATCCCATGATTGGGCGGTAGCAGGATTTTTGAAATCTTGGTAGGACATAGATTTCACTCCAAAAACAAGTTTTGAGATGCAAGTCATTCAAGTAAAGCATAACAAGCCTGAACCAAACTGCAACTTAAAAAGTAATATTCAGCATAATCCGCAAGAATTTACCCGTAGTTTATGAAATAGTTTCCTTAATGTTACCTGTTATCACCTGTTTATCAGGCCATTTTTAAGACTGCTTTTGATCTCCAAATCCTGTTTCATGTTCTATAGACGGGCATAAATGATTTGTGTTATAAACAGAACAGATACTCTACACACCACCAAAAAGGGTAAAAATGACTGACGAACAACCAATAAGCAAAGCCGAACTCCTTTCAAAAATCGAACAAGGTTGGAATGATTTCAACGCCTATTTAACAACTTTGACTCCCGAACAAGTGACAATCCCGACTGATGCCGCCGGTTGGACGGCCCTCGACCACGTTATCCACATTGCCGATTGGGAAAACGGTGTTCTGGCAATGCTCAACAAGGGAAATCGGGCAGCAGCAATGGGTGTCGATGATACGACATGGGCAGGCCAAGATTTCGATAAGATCAACGATATTTTGCAAAAGAAAAGCAAAGACAAGTCGATGGAACAAGCACGAACTTATGTGATGGGTGTTCACCAGCAGTTCGTGGATAAAATAGGTTCGCTCAGTGACGAAGATTTGCAGCGCCCCTATCAATATTATCAACCTGAGTCTGACCGTACAGATCCAGTTATCAACTGGATTCAAATGAATACCTTCGAGCATTATGCCGAGCATATGCCCTGGATCGCGGCAATTGTGGCGAAACAGGTTTCAAAAGCGACGCTGCTCGACCAACTTCAAAAAGGTTGGGACGAAATCAACACATTCATCAACGGTTTGAGCGATGAGCAAAAGACCAAACTCACAGACGCAGCAGGTTGGACAGTCAAAGATCATGTCATGCATATGGCGGCCTGGGAAGACGGTTTTACTGCCCTACTCGATAAGAAAGACCGCCGCACATACATGGACATTGATGAAGCAACATGGGCAAGCGGTGACGATCCGATTAATGCTGTGCTTCAGACACGTTATCAAGATTTGTCGTGGGACGAGGTCATGCTGAAGCGACAGAATATCCACAATAAATTGCTCGAACAAATTGCGGCGATGAGTGAAGAGACACTCCAATCGCCATACAACACTTACAATCTAGATGCAAAAACCAAATATGCGATTAACCAACTGATCGGTGGCTCGACTTTCAGCCATTATGCCGATCACTTGCCGTGGATGGAAGCGATTGCAGACAACAACAAATAACCATGCGAAATGGGAGAAGGCTAACCCTCTCCCATAAAATGCAGTGTGTTAGGACTGTTCGAGCTGCACAACGACTAGTTTAAAATCAGGAGCTTGGCTGAGCAGCACTGTATTATTCGTCGCCCAATAGATCGGTGTACGAACGCGTGGTGTCGGTGCAATGAAGCGTCCGGGTAGCACGAGTTCGCCTGCATTGCCGGGTTGGCTGGTGATATACAGCCCTTCTTTATCCGTGTTGAGCGGATCAAAAGTTGTATAAGCGAGTTCAGAACCTTCGGGTCCCCAACCTGCGGCAAAGACATAGGTATCTATGTTGAGCTGCTGTTGGCGACCACCTGATACGGATAGTGTATAAATAGGACTGGCTTCGGGCGGACGTGGCCCTATCGCGCCTGTCTTATCGATACCGATCACCAAAAGCAAATTTCCGTCTGGTGAAAATTGGTATGTCCAAGGGGCTGTATCTTGGACGGCAGCCGTAGCAAACTTCGCTTCTTTGGTGGCGAGATCGAGAAACCAATTGCCATCTTTTTCGTTGCCACGAGTATCCAAATTATAGGCAATCTTCGAATCATCAGGGGATAAGGCAAAGCCATAAACACTAAAGGCAAAGTGCGTTCCCGACGGAGAAACTTCTTCAATTGTATTGTTCTCGACGTTTACCTTATAAAAATTCGGTTCGGCATCACCCAATTTATTGAAAACAAAGCGGATAAAATAAATCGATTGGCTGTCGGATGACCATTGAGGGATCATATCAACAGTGAATTTTAGATTCGGATCATCGTTTGACAAAAGCCTCATTTCGCGGTTGGCTGTCGGTGTCATATCCGTGACGGTGTTGGTTTCGGTGTCGTAGAGCCAAATATCCGAATCGCGAAGGGTAATTAGAAAATCTTCAGAGAAGGCGAGCTTGGTTCCGTCCGGCGACCAGCGCACGGTTTCCAAATCCATATGAATGTCTTTAGCAAGTGTGACGCAATTTCCCTTTTCACCATCAATCGAGTAAAGGCACAGGTCATTCCCTTTAACATATGCAAAACGACTGCCATCGGGTGCAAGGTATGCGGCAGTACGTCCGGGGCCAGCGACTAAATCCAAGTGCACCACTTCGGCTGTCCACCCGGCAGCGCGGGCAGAACTTATCACTGTCAGTGTGCTAAAAATCAGCAACAAAAAAACAATTGTTAAACGGCGCATTGAGTATCCTCCATCGTTTATGCCATTACTTCACTTTATAAACGTTAGAAGATTGCTGCAAGTTCCATTAGGCGGATTTCTTGGTACGACTTTCGAGCAATCGAAGGTAAAGATCAACCACTTCATCCATCATGGCAGGCCATGATTGGGTTTCGGCAAAGGCACGGGCAGCCTGACCCATTTCAGTTAGATGGGCATGATTAGTAATGGCTAAACGGACCCCATGAACGAGTGCGGCGGTGTCAGCGACATCGAAGGTGTAGCCGGTACGTCCAATGTCAATCACGTCAGGGATACCACCGACACGCGAGGCCACGACTGGTAAACCCGCCGCCATCGCTTCGACCACCACAAGGCCAAAAGTTTCCAAAGCTGACGGGAAGACGAATAAATCAGCACTGGCATAGGCTTGTGAGAGTTCCTCGCCCTGCATGAAGCCCATAAAAACGGTATTCGTTCCTGCAAAATAACGTTGAAGATCATCATGAGCGGGGCCGTTACCCACTAAGGCTAAGCGGGTGTTAGGGATTTGTTCGAGGATAGCACGTAAATCACCAATGCGTTTTTCAGTCGAGAGTCGCCCTACATAGAGCAACACTGTTTCGTCGGGATGACCGTCACTCAACCGGTAGCGCATATCGACATTTTTATGGCGTGGATTGAAACGCTCGGCATCGACACCGCGCCGCCATAAGCCAACCTCACGGACACCAAGTTCAAGCATTTCGCGCTGAATTAGTTTGGAAGGTGCAAGGGCATAATCAGCCTGATTGTAGACCATGCGTGTGAACCAGTTGGTGAAAGGTTCGATGATGCCGATGTTGAAATGATGTACCAAGCGCGATAAATCGAGATGGAAAGAAGCAACCGTCGGCACATCCAACCATTTTGCCATCGCTAAACCTGCTCCGCCAACCAATGCCGGACTGACAACATGGATAATATCGGGTTTGAAGTCACGAACTTGGCTATAAGTTGAATAATTCGGTGGGCCAAATTTGAGTTCGGGATACAGCGGCATGGTGATTCCCGGCACACCAATCACACGGGTGCTGCGGTACTGCTCACAGCCCATTTTGGGCGCAACGATCACGGTTTCGATGCCCTGCTTTTCGAGATGATCCAGCAGTAAGCAAGTTACGGTGACGATGCCATCAATTTTGGGTAAAAAGGTTTCGGTGAAAAAAGCTACACGCATATTCGATTTCCAGCATCCTGTATCTGATAGAAAAACACCGGATGATGCGTGTGGTGGCGCAGAAAATACGATTGAACTACAGAGACAACGATTAAGGCTGAATTACGCAGGGCGATATTCCAGTAAAGCAGCTCCCTTTTTATAGGCTTTGGTTCGGACGAGCTTCAAATTGAGACGATCTTCTACATTTTGAAAAACAGGTTTCCCGCTGCCTAAAACCACTGGGTGAACACGCAGACGATATTCATCAATTAAGTTATTTTGCACAAAAGTGGATATGATATTCGCGCCGACATAGAGGAGCATGTTCTTACCCGATGAAACCTTCAATTTGTTTATCGCTTCAGGGACATTATCGCGAATGAGTTGGGCGTTGTTCCATTCGCCCCATGCAACCTGTTCGAGCGTTCTTGAAAAAACAATTTTGGTAGCACGATTGAGCTGCGAAGTAATTTTACTGATGGTCGTTGGTGCGGTCATATCGGCAAAAGGCCAAAAAGACGAGAAATCTTGATAGGCGACACGCCCCAGCAAAATGGTATCAGATGTATCCAACAAAGCGCTGGCCTCTTGGTTCATCTCTTCATCGGTGGATACCCAATCCGTTTCACCAGTTGATCCTGCAATAAAGCCATCTAAGCTGACATCAATTTGTAAAATTACTTTTCTCATCATGTCTCAATTTATTTAAGTTCGAGATAGCCAAGTGAGCATACTACAAATGTTCTACTCTGTCGATCATTTCGACTTACAGTCAGTAGGACAAAACCAAAGCATTTAAATTGTTGCAAATTTGTTTCATGGGTGATTGAGCGAAGAATGTAAAGGATTAAGATGCCCGTTCTTGCCGCCAGCGCTTTTGCAATCTACAATAACAATGATGGACTTATTCCCCTTCATTATCAGGTTTACGAATGACTAATCCGTTAGATGTAACTGTTCGACTAGATGACCGTGTGCGTTTGATGTCTGCTGTACTGGCTGCAACCGATTGGCCGCTGAAGTCACAGACCAAAAAGCCACATGGCACGCATTTGCACGCCCGGTCAACGCGCAAGTTTTTGGAAGTGGTCAAAAATCACCCAGCGGTGCAAGCGATGCAGGGGCTGCTTGACCAGAACGCGCCGTTGGAAGCCTTCTTCACTTACGCGTTGCAAGCCAGTTGGCCAACAATGACGATGACGGTTACACCGACTTGGGTTCCGCCACATTGGGGTGAACAGTTGGCTGACTTTTATGTACAGGCGCGGTTGTCTACATGGTGGAAAAATGAAGAGCCGTCATGGCAGGCCGGTCTGCGTGAGTCGCAAAAGATGTTCACGGATGTAGCCTTCAAGCCGATGCTCAAAAACTTCTTTGGCGATGTGACCGAAACCTTGATTTTCATCCCTAACATTTCCTACCCGACAGATATAGACCTTGCTATCCGTGCAGGTGACGAATTGGTCTGTATTGCGCCGCCACGATTGGCATGGGGAGACAGCCCTCCTTGGCCATATGACGAAGACCCCGGTTATATCTACCGCACCGCGCTGCAACAATATGGCAAGCTGCTAGTTCATACATATCTGCATACCCATGCTGATGCTTTAAAGACTGTTGTTGAAACACCAATGCCAGTTAGCGACCAATTCAAAGGACGCTATCCGACGTGGCAGGAACAATTTACGGTGCTATTTGTGGCGGCAATCTCCGCGTTATATATGGAAAAGCACCTGAGCAAAGCAGAAATCAACGCCTATGTGTTGATGGAACGCAAAATGCACGGTATGACTTCATTGCCGGGGATGATTAGTGTGCTGCGGCGTTATTTAGCGGCCTTTGAAGAAGGCAAGTACAAAGAACTGATCGATTTCTTGCCGTCCTTCCCACGACAATTCAAAATCGCAGCGAAGATTGTGTCCTTGTAGAAATTGTCTTAATCAGATGGATTAATGTGGCGGGCCGGGAAAAAAGGCGTTAGTGCTAGCAATGTAATCAGCATATCCGGGTTTGGTCTTTTTGAGGTTTTGTTCCAACAGCGCCACGCCAGAAACCCGCATCAACATGATGGTCATAATGATGGGCGAAAAAATGGAAATGAAACCATTAGGAACACTGAGCGCAATCAAAAAGTAGCCCCACCACAATGTGGCATCACCAAAGTAATTGGGATGCCGTGTGTAGCGCCACAAGCCTGTCCGCATAACTTTGCCTTTGTTAGCTAGATTGGCTTTGAAGTGCGTCAATTGTAAATCACCAATGGCTTCAAAAAGAAATCCCGTTAGCCAAATCAATCCGCCAAGCACATCGAATAGCGTTATGGTAGCCGGTTCGGGCGAATATTGAGCCATCATCAGTGGTGTCGAAATGATCCACATCAGGAAGCCCTGTAAAGCAAATACCTGAAAGAAGCTCCACCACCACCATCGCTCCCCATTGGTCTTTCGCCATTCTTTATAGCGGTAATCTTCTTCATGACCGAGGTTGCGCTGCCCGATGTGCAAACCGAGGCGCAATCCCCATAAGCTAACCAGAGCTACAATCAGTAATTTACGAGTGGAGAAGCCATCGGGCGTGAGGGCAAAGTAGACCCAACTCGCCAGTGCAAAACCCGGCCCCCAAAAAATATCCACGATACCGGCGTTCTTCATCCACAGGCTGACCAGCCAAATGGCAGTCATGTAGATCATGATAGCGAGCAAACCGATCAACATGACTTGCAGCATAAATCACCCCACCAGGAAATAAAATCACATCTATTATGACTTGGTTTTATTATACACAATGGGGACAAAACATGAGCAAAAGGTAATAAAATAACAAGTATGGCTATAACATCAATTCAAATGAAATATCCTGAGCGCCCTGCCACAAGACCAGACGACCGAGTTCAGCAAGTTGTTCCTGACCTTCGACAACGGTCAGAAAGTGATTACCCGCTAATGCCCCTGCCTTGCTGGCAAATGAGCAGTGCCCATAAGGCAACAGGATTTCCGTTTCGCTGATGCCACCGGGGTACAACAAAATTTCACCCGGCGAGGGGTAGCTGATGGCATTTTCCCAATCGACACCAAACTTAAAATCACCTAGCGGAATCCATGCCGATTCTCCACTCCAACGGGCTTGGATGATCTTTTGATGGTAAGGCAGCAGTTTTAGAAAGGCAGCGCAAGTAGCGGGCGCAGCTTGTTCTTCCAAACGAGCTTTAAATACCAAACTGTTAACCGTAATGCGAATGTGTGAAGGCATAAGTTATAAATCCCGCAATTGCATAAAGAGGGCGCGTTTTTCACCGGGGAGCGTGTAATCAAATCCGCAAGCCATAAAGAAGGCATCGGATGAGGTAATCGCCATGACTTCAAGAATGTTGGCGGCGCGGGCACGATCCAAACAGGCATCAACCAAGCGTTTGCCAACCCCTTTTCCTTGCATAGTGGACGAGACAGCTAGACTACGTACTTCGGCTAGTTTCCACGAATAAATTTCGAGCGCGGCACATCCCACAATCGCGCCGTCTTGCTCGGCAACAAAAAGCGTTGGCAACAAACTACGCAGTTCATCGAAGGTGCGTGGCAGCAACTTGCCGACCTGCACGAATGGTGTGAGGAAAATGGTGAGCGGTTCGAGGTCATCTGCGGTTGCCGTGCGAATCAGGATGCCGGTTACGGTTGTTTCCGTCGCCATACGAAGAAGTTTCCAATCTGCGTGTCACGCTCGTAGTTATAAACCAACCAATTATTTAACTCAGTATACTCCTGAAGCAGCGAATTCGAGTCTTCATGAGTGCCTGTTACCCATGGCATATAATCGACTTGAAGCACTAATACATAAGGCGGTAAAGCTGCCCAAAGCGTATCAACATTTTCCTTGCGCCATTCGGGCGGATACCAACTGCCGACCAGTGGAAATTGGAAGATAAAGCGCGTGGCAGGGTTCAAGCCGCTGAGATAATAAACCTCCGGTCGGAAGCCCCAAATATAGAGCGAGTCGCCTTGAGCCACCCGTTCACGTAAAAATTGCGCCACTTTAAGCGACTCGTCGGCTACAAATTCACCTGCTACAAATCGCCCGAAGTAAGTCACTTGGTCTTCTTGTCCCGTAAGGTATTTCCATGTGGTAGGCCAGATGCCAGCGGCGAGGATTAGCAAGAGTAAGGGAACAATCAAACGAGTGGTATTGAAATAATATCGATCCATGATTGAATCGGCATATGGACCAGCTATATCTAGACCATCGCCTAAAGCCCTTTGATGCATAATTCGGCGCACCCATAGCCTTTGAACCCAATCAATGCCGACAGCACCGAGAAGCACGAGTGGTGGCAGCATAGGAAGCCAATGATAATCATAGCCTTTCGCCTGCACCAACATAATAGCAAAGCCACATATCAACCAACCCAAAAGAATGATAAGATTTTGAACTGTTAGCGCTATAAAGGCAGGGCGCAAACCTGAGTAGAGCAAGCTATTAAGTGAAGCTGTTGTTTGACCAGCGAGTTGCGACCCATTCCATAGATAGTGACGACCGACAAACCTAACTTTGTAACTTGCAACCCCTACCACCACCAATACAAACAATAATCCCCAATAATGCCAACGGTAGCCAATGGCACTGGTCATCAAGTCACTAAAATCGTTGAAGTTGAAAGTGAGTGCCGTATATTGTGCCGTGACTTGAGCACTGAGGAGGAATTCATTCCACGCGCCCTGTGACATCAGAAATAGGACTCCACCACCAACAGTCACGATGCCACCGATGATGAAGGCTAGGATTGCAAAAGTGTCGTGCCGACTAAAAGGGGTTGAGGCACGGCTATTCCAGCGCAGCCACAAATAGATCAGGCCGAGTAAAACACCGAACAATGCAAAGGGATATTTATACCAGACAATATAACCTGATAATGCTCCTGCTAGAAATGAATAACCTATGGCAATTCGTAAGTTCGGTGACGAACCCCTACCCCATCCCTCCCCCGTAAACGAGGGCGGAGGTAAATTACCAGAGATTATTTTGTCATTAGCACTGATAGTCAAAACCATCGCCAACAACATTGGCACAAGGACAATGCCGTCATTTTGGGTGAGCGTCCAGAAGGTTTCGGTGAAATAAAACACCGGAAAAAGCAGTGCTGCCCACAAGCCGATACGACGATTGATCAAACGTCGACCAATCCAGAATAAACAGGTGCTGCATATTGGCACAACCAGAAAATCAATCGCGCGGAGTGCCATTGCTGTTTGTCCGAGCAAGCGCATGGCCAAGGCATAAACATAAAAAACAGCAGGTGGCTTGGGATTCCACAGTTCCGTATAAGGCACACGCCCGTTGAGGATACCGCGTCCGATGGTGGCGAACTCGCCTTGATCGCGCCCCAATGGATAGGTCAAGACAGGTAGTGCTATCAGAGTGATGACGACCAACAATAAGACAAGCAGCAGCCAATCATGTTTGAGAAGTCGCGCTATCACTTGGCTAACTCATTCCGTCGCAAGTGTCTTCGCCATCCACACGCCAACTCGCCCCGGCTCAAGTGATTCGCGATGGGTTTCGACATAACCAAACTTGCGATAATACTCTTGGTTGGAAAGCTGCAAGGCGTTGGTTACCAAAGTCATTTTATTCAGCCCGGCTTCAAGAGCCTTCTTTTCGGCAAAGGTCAGCAATCGCCGTCCTAATCCGTGCTTTTGGTAAGCAGGGTTCACACCGATGGTATCTACATAAAGAGCATCATCAACCGGATAAATGATCAACAGCCCTGCTACATCACTGGATTGATTGCCATCTACAACATAGATTACCTTACGCGCGATAAAATCGTGATAGTCAGCCGTTAGCGCCATGGGCTTCATGCCAATGATAGGTATCCATTTGGTGAAGGCAGCTTGGACGCAATCCAACACTGATAGATAATCATCGGGTGTGGCAAGCCGAATAGTGAAAGTATCCAATGTCATGTGTGATCTATCCTTTAGCCACCGCTCACGATTTTAACGATCAAAAAAGCAATCACAATTGAGAGGCCAATCAGCATAATGAGCAGCAAGCGTCCGGTTTCGAGCAACGGCGCAGAGTCGGTTTGTTCAACGGTGACATTTCCCAATAAATCGACATAAAAATCGAGGCTGACACGCCCTCGAGTGATACGAGCCATATAGTTGTGTCCGGTGACTTTCGTCCAACCGGTTTCTTCATCATCCCAATTATCACCCAAGCGTTCACGGATAGCCGCGTCTAAGATTTCTTGTGCGCGTTGGGCAGGAATTGGATCAATCTCATCTGACATACTTCGTTTGCCTCATCAAATAGATGTTGTTCATTATACTGGTCGCTGACCGCCGCGCTCAATACTGCGCCGTTGCGCCACCCGCAGTATTGCCACCGTCGATAATCAATAGCTGTCCGGTCATATAACTGGAGTCGTCGCTGGCAAGGAATAGGACTGCCCGCGCAATCTCCTCAACCGCAGCAATCCGACCGAGTGGAAAGTCTTTACCCATTTCAGCGAACCATTCTTCGCGTGTCTGATCAGTGGGCTTGCGATTATCCCAACGCTCAACATAAGTATCACCGGGACAAACGGCATTGACGCGTATGCCCTGCCGCCCGTGATCAAGCGCCAACGCTTTGGTCAACTGCACCACAGCGCCTTTGCTGGCACAATAGGCCGCTGCATCTTGACCACCAACCACCGCCCAATCCGAGCCGTTGTTGACGATCACGCCACTACCCCGCGCAATCATATGCGGCAAGACAGCTTTGCTCATATAAAACGTGCCGCTGACATTGGTAGCAAAGGTATCTTCCCATGTCTCAAAAGTGGTATCCAAGACGGTTCCTCTGGGCACAATTCCAGCATTGTTAAAGAGGATGTCGATTTGCCCGAACTGACGCAGGCTGACATCAACGGCATGTTGGCAATCTTTAGCTTGGCGCACATCACAGGCTATGGCTGCCGCACTGCCACCGGATGCACCAATGCTTTTAACAACCATTTGAGCTGATGTGGCATCACGCGCGGCAATCATGACCCACGCACCTTCACTGGCAAACAGTAAAGCTACAGCCCGTCCGATACCTTTGTTGCCACCTGTAATCAGTGCGACTTTTCCGTCGAGTTTGCCCATCATCTATCCTCTATTTCGTGATTAGGTTCACTGCTCGTCGTCGTCCATAAGCTGCTACATAATCAGCAATCGTAATTCGATCCACTGTGCCAAAATCATCGGATACTCTAAATTGAGATGGCATATCATCGGGTAACTGGGATGCTGCTCGTGCAAGCGAATCTTGTTCCCATAAGCCCACCGTAACATGTCCATAGGCTTCGACTGGTTGTTGCAGACTCATGATGATACCTTGCAACACAATTATGGCTACGATGATCCAAGTCCATCGTTTGCCTTTTATCCATTTTATTTCGAAGGGTAACGCAATTAACAACACTAAAGCTGGCAAAGCGGATATATAACGTACATATAGAGGAGAGGCTGTCCAAATAATGCCACCGAAAATCGTAGTCAATACCAACGTTATGACGACAACAGCATGACGCGAATCAAGCAGTTGACGCAAGCAAATTACTAATCCAACACCACAGGCTAAAAGTACGAAGAGCGGCAGCAGTGGTGCGCTGCTCAACCAGAAAGGCGAAACATCGGGCTGCCCAACCCATGCCAACACCGAACGAACGGCATTTGCGCCGAGATCAGCAGGCAGGCGCATGGCGTTAAGATTGCCAGTTAGCGGCAGGCCACTTGTAAAAATTGGTGCAAATCGTGGCAGGCTGGTTAATACGAAGGCAAAAAACATAACACATAGACTCAATAGCACAGAGACACGACGACATTGACTGCGCCTTACCGCTTTAAGAGCTTGAGCCTTTGACTTAAGTATATGGAACACAATGTAAACGAACATCAACACAGGAAGCAGCCGCGAACCATGATAAAAATACTGCGCGATTCCCGCTAATACGCCTGCCAACACAAAATCCACTAAGTGCATCCGACACATTGCCCGGCCTAAAGCGGCTAATGCCAGCAGAGCGAAAAACGGATCAATGATGTTGTATAAAGCCAAGCGGCTGAAAAAGACATGTGCTGGAAAGGTTGCGAGAAACGCTGCCGCAATTAAACCGGCTTGCTGCGACCACCACGCCCGCCCCAATGTATAGGCCGCCGGAATACTCAATGTGCCGAAAGCCAGAGACACCAAACGCATAGCAAAACGATTTTGCCCGAATAAGGCCATCGAACCGGATAGCAGCCATGAAAAGGTAGCGGGATTGCCATTGTGTCCCGGCGCAAAAATAGGAATGCGCTGACCGTGCAGCATATCCGACGCGCGCGCAGCAAAACCAATCTCATCCACCAGTAAGGGCAAGTGGTCGAGAGTATATAAACGCAGACCAAAACCTAGCAAAATGATGACTACGAGAAGGCTCATATATCGCCAGTCCAAACGATTTGGGATATTTGGGATATATGATTGTGTTGAGTTTGCAAAAGCCCACCATAAAGCCAGCATTAAGCCGAGCCAGAGGGAAAATTGAAGCCCATAACTCGGCCAATTATAGACAATGGAATTTGGGATATATTTCCCAAATTGAGTTAGTCGCGCCCAATCACCTGCCACAACTGGCGGTACAATTGTGATGAGCGTCAAGGCAATACTGCACACTACAGTGATGTAAAGCGCTATAGCACGACTTATTTCAGTTCCAATTAGCTTTTGCATTGGATGGGACGTGCTGGCAAATCAGTGATGTTGAGATCCATCCCAAAGTAAGGTGAAGGGTCAATGGTATTGCCAATCACCGACTCGTTCTTGAACGTGCCATCAGCCTCACTGGTGACCACGCTAAAGTGAACGTGCATCCCAATCGGCGGACGACCTACACCGGCATGTTCGCCTTGATAGCCCAACAAATCCCCTCGTTTAACAGGCACGTCAATTGTATCAGGCGGGAAAGCTGGCACGATAAACGACCGTGAGCCATCGACTGTTGCCATGTGGGTGTAATAGCTCCAAATAGTACGACCGGATTGCAGTGGGTCGTCATGCTTGATGATGACAGATGACAGCCAATCGCCGCGACGTGACAGCAGCCCATCATATGCGGCATATACCGGAACAGTACCCGGTTCGCCATCGCCAAATACATCAATCCCCGTATGCGGGTTAATGATGGTATAAGGTCCAGCGGGATCGTCCCACAGCAGACCAATGAGACCATCAGACGGCAAACTGAAAGGTGCGCCGGGGCAAGTGGTACGGTTCATTGTGGTTGTCAAAGCTGGACGCGAAGACACATCCGTAAACCACTGCTCGATAACCGGATTGCTGTTGCTGCGCGAATTGCTATAACGCGGAAGCAGCCACCGACAAGCCGCAAATAAAAGCAGCAGTCCCGCGACAATAAGTACGCCCAACACGAGTAATCGCATCTTCAATTAGTTCACCGAATCGCTTTCAAACTAAAATCGTTTTGAATTATGAAGTGGTTACTACAGCTATGCAAACTGCACAATGAACCTTTTTAGGCGGATGTAGGTTTAATTACTCGAAAATAAGTTTACTTTTTCACACCGAGAATCGCCGTTTGCGATAGAATGGTATGGACGGTAGCCAAAGGAAAGCAATTTTATGACTCAGGTCGCGGATGTGCCAGCCTTATATGGCAGGCGCTATCAAACGGGGAAAATGCTTGGTCAGGGGGGCATGGGGTCGGTATACGAGGCCATTGACCGCCTGACAGGTAAAACCATAGCACTTAAACGTGTTACAGGATTATCCGAAAACCAAAACTTTGGCTCGTCTGATGACAGCTTAAGTTTCCGCCTAGCCCTCGCGCGCGAGTTCAAAGTGTTAGCATCACTGCGCCACCCGAATATTATCAGCGTACTGGATTACGGCTTTGACGAACAGCACCAACCGTATATCACTATGGAACTCCTCGAAAACGCTGACAATTTTGTCGAAGCGGCACGGGCAAAATCACCGGACGAGCAAATTAACCTAATCATTCAGTTATTGCAGGCATTAGCTTACCTCCACCGTCGCGGCATTTTGCACCACGATCTCAAACCAAGCAATGTACTGGTGACCAAAGAGGGTCATGTCAAAGTGTTAGATTTTGGTTTGGCTATTGAACCCGAAAAGGCCAACGGTGATGTCGTAGGAACATTAGCTTATATGGCTCCCGAAATCATTCAAGGCCGTGAACCCACCACTGCCATCGACTTATACGCAGTCGGGGTCATCGCTTACGAAATTTTCTCCGGCAAACACCCATTTGATACGGATAACGCTCAAAAATTATTGCAAGAGGTTTTATTTAGCGACCCTGACCTCACCACTATTTTTTCTAACACCAGTCATTTTCCGCTTAAAGGGGCACTTGATACGCAAATTCTCTCCGATGAATTCAAAACGATGCCATTAGACAACTTAAAAACCAATTTCATCGACAGTTTTGATACGGCTGTTGTCGATATGGACTCAGATGCCGTCACCAAACCAACCCCGACGCAAGATGGCATTGAATTTGATTTCATTGATACCGATGATGTGACTACACTAGCGGGAATCGTCGGCAAGCTGCTCGCCAAACGACCTGAAGACCGATACAACGATAGTGACCGCGTGATTACCGATTTAGCCTCAGCACTTGGTATCAATGTGCCACAGGAATCCGCCGCCATCCGCGAGAGCTTCTTGCAAGCCGCCACATTTGTCGGACGTGAGGAAGAATTGAAGCGCCTCGAACGCGCGCTAACAGAAGCATTAATCGGCAAAGGCAGCGCATGGCTCATCGCGGGCGAAAGTGGCATAGGCAAATCACGGTTGATCGAAGAATTGCGTATTCGCGCACTGGTACAGGGCATTACCGTACTGCGCGGAGATGCGGTCGCGGAAGGCGGTCTGCCTTACCAACTGTGGCGTGAACCCTTACGACGCTTGGTATTGACCAGCAGCATCAGTGATCTGGATGCCAGCATTTTGATGACCATTATCCCCGATATTGATGACTTGCTGGGTCGTCCAATTAATGATCCAGTGGTACTGGATGGTGATGCTCACCAACGGCGTTTGTTTGGCGCGATTGCCGATCTCTTTCAAAATCAGACCCAGCCCATCATGTTGATGATGGAAGACTTGCAATGGTCAAGTGAAAGTTTGGAAGTCGTCAAATTGCTTTATAGCATCGCCAGCAACATCCCGCTGCTCATGGTCGGAAACTATCGCCACGAAGAGCGCCCTAACCTACCAGAAGAACTGCCGGGAATGCAGGTCATGCGGTTGGAACGGCTAAGCTCGACCGACATTGCAGCTCTGAGTGTCTCTATGCTCGGTGAGGCAGGTCGCCAGCGCGACGTGCTTGATCTGCTCAAGCGTGAAACCGAAGGTAATGTTTTCTTTCTGGTAGAAGTCGTCCGTGCTTTAGCCGAAGAAGCCGGTGGATTAGGGCGAGTAGGCGGTATGAGCTTGCCAGCCAATGTGCTGGCAGGTGGAATCCAAACCATCATTCGACGGCGATTGGATCGTGTTCCTGAAAATGGACGTGCATTATTGCAATTAGCGGCGATCAGCGGACGGCAAATCGACATCACTCTTCTGGAACTGGTTAAAGGTGATACTGATCTCACCGAATGGCTTACAACTTGTATAAACTCCGCCGTCTTAGATGTACAGGACGGTAAATACAGCTTCGCCCATGACAAACTGCGTGAAGCCACCATCGCCGATATTCCAGCCGATGTTGGCGCGAGTTTGCACCGTCAGATTGCCGAAGCGCTCGAAATGGTCTATCCCAATGAGCCGGAACAAGCCACGGTTATTGCCCAGCATTGGCGGTCAGCAGGTGATTTAGCAAATGAGTTCCAGTATACGCAATCAGCAGGTGATTATGCTCTGCGCATTAGCGCCCTTTCCGAAGCCATCATTCACTTCGAACGCTGTCAAGAACTGCTGTCTTCAGTTATCCCGAACGTCAACGAGCAGCGCTTCGTCAAAGCCGAGTTATATGTCAAATTGGGCGAGACACTCCAATATACAGGTGCTTACAGCGAGGCCGCCATCGAAATTGCTGAAGGGTTAGCCTTGTATGAAATAATTGGTGATCGAGCCGGTTCAGCGCGTGCCCTCAGTTTACAAGGGGATAATTACTGGCGTACTGGTAATTACGAAGCTGCTCTAAAAGCCTGCACGGAAAGTTTTGCCCTGTACCGTGTGCTGCATTATCCAGATGGCGAAGCACGTACACTCAACCGTCTGGGCATGGTGGCATTGGATCAAGGCGATTATGCCCGTGCGAATGAACAAATTCAGGCCGCGCTTAAAGTAGCCGAGGCCGAAAATAATCCTGTGGCACGGGCTGCCAGCATGAATAACCTCGGTTTAGTAGCGCTGCGGCAAGGTAATTATGCTGATGCGGTACGCTACTTCGAAGCAACTTTAACGCTGCACCGTGAAAACGGTGAACGCTGGAAAGTGGCAAGTACACTCCATAATCTAGGAACGCTTTCAGGTGTTCAAGGTGATTTAGAGGGCGCAACCCGAAATTTTGAGGAAGCGCTGCAAATGTGCCGTACGATTGGTGACCGCCGTGGCATTGCGTTAGCGTTGGAAAATCTCGGTTTTGTGGCACAAATGCGCGGAGAATATGATAAGGCCACCACATATCTTGAAGAAAGCCTGTCGTTAGCAAAGGCTATCGGTAATCGTCCCGGCAGCGCCAATGTACTAATTAACTTGGGACATGTTGCCAGCGCACAGCATCTTACGGAACGCGCCGCCGATTTGTTCCGCCAAGCGCTGCAAATCGCCCACGAAATTGATGCCGCACCGATGATGCTTGAAAGTGTCTGTGGTTTAGCAGGCTTACAGCCGGATGATTCACAGGTATTGGCATGGTTGGGGATGGTACTCAAACATCCTGCTACCACGCAGGAAACCCGCGATATGGCAACCAAAGCCCTCGAAAATCTTAAAGCGCATCATCCCCCCGCTGCGGTAGATGCGGCAACCTCGCTCGGTCACAGCTTAAAATTAGAGCAAGTGGTGAGAGAGATTTTGCGCTAATTTCCAATACAACGCTTGTGTGAATCAAAACGGCGACCGTTGAAGTCGCCGCATTTTGTTTGCAATAAGGAGAGCGAATGAACGCTCTCCTTCACTTTCGTAGATTAACGCTGAACCTTGAAGCTCCAGACATCGCTCCACGGGCTAACTGTATTGACGGAACAATCCGAGTAGGCCACACGCCAGTAGTATGTGCCATTGCTCAAGGGAATGGTTGTCACCGATTGCCGGTCAACCACTATTGCCCCTTGCAGCACACTGTTGAAGCTAGAACTCTTGGAAATTTGTACAACGTAGCAGACGTTGTCGCCATCTTCCCAACCTTGGTCATCACTCCATTCCAATTTAACCAACCAATTCTTCACAATTGTATTCGATGCAGGTGATACCAGATGTGGTGCGCTTGGTGTGACAATCTGCACCTTATCTACGCCACGGAATGCTGCGCCAAAAACAGTCTTGCCAAGCAGTTCAGCCTCTGTTGAAGCGGTGGTCAATTGCAGTTTATCGGCTTCGAACCACAGGATACGGTCGATCTTACGGTCACGGTTAAGGTCAAAGGTTAGTGTGTAGAATTTACCGAAGATTTTGACTGCCGGAGCGCCTGCTAATGTCACAGTAGCGGGATCAACCAGAGTTGCATCGAAGGTTGAGCTACCGAAAATGGCGACTGCAACCAAACCGGGTGAGCTCAGATTAATACGATTGGTAGATGAATGGGGTCGAATGTCGATCTTAACCCCTACCTGAGCCGATGTCACCAGCCAGTTGAATTTAACAGGTACTGCATTACCTTGCGGCTTGCCATTGTCGCTCACCGTCACAGTGACCGCGTATGTACCAGCAGAGTTGGCGGCGACTTTACCGCTAATCAATCCAGTGGTATGGCTGATGGTCAATCCGGAGGGCAAACCTGTAGCATCGTAGGTTAGCGTATTATTTTCGGGATCAGTCGCCACCACTTGCAAAGAAACGGTTTCGCCTTCTTTGTTGTTTTGGTCACCGATGGGGTTAATCGTCGGATTGCTATTCGGCGTACAAGAGAATGGTGTAAGGTTCGTCAAGCCGATAAGAGAATTATTGAACACCTTATTGCCAGCAGCATCAAGCGTCAACGGTGGGTTTTTACCATCGAAGTGTAAAGCTTCAGGTACAGTTGAACACATACCTACTAGCACACTAAAAGCAGGTGCTGAAAAGGATGTTCCAGCGGCGAAACTACCATCTGGCAGCGGATACCCTACACCGGGAGCAAGCACATTGGCATCCTGCGAGAACGTCCAGATAGCGTTGCTATCATCCAGCGTCGCACCGACCGCAATCGTTTGCTTCCAACTGGCGGGGGCAAGCGGTGCATCGCCGAGCCACGGACGCAAGTTACCGGATGAAGCCACCGTCACGGCTGTGAAGTTCTTCGACGGATCGGCACTATCGCTCAGGTACTTGCCGAGCAGTAACCGCAAACTCTGGAACTCATCGGTCGCCGCTGCATCAGCCAGATGATCCCAATAAGCACTGACCATCTCATTCGGTACGCCAAGATTTTGGGTCAGGTATTGGTTCATACCAAACCCTTCCTGTATCGGGCAAGCCACGCTATTGGAGTTGGCTGTCACGGTGATACCACCCAACGTCCACTTCAAATTGCTGCCGTCAAAGGATACCTTAAACACATTTTTATGTACTCCCGGCACGAATGTCGTCACCTGTTTGCCGTCCGCAGACGTAGGCGTAAACTTGTTCTTGTATCCCAGCGGAATATTTGAACCAACGGCATTGGGATTGGAATAACCGAAGTGTGCCTCATAGACACCGCTGCTCACGTTCGCCACGCATTCGACTACCGGAGTCGCGGGTTGAGTCGGTGTGGCTGGCGGAGTAGCACAAGGCGTTGAATACTTACTTGCAGTCGCGGTACGGGTTTGACCATCCGGCCCTTTAACTGACCAGACCAAATTGCTGCCGCTAAACTTCACCGCAAACGCAAATTGCTGCCGCCCCGGTTCAAATTGATCCGGTTGAGATAGATTAGTGGATGAACTAAATTTATTGCTATAGCCTATCGGAATTTTCACCAGATCATCATTGTCATTCTGATAACCAAAGTAAGCAATGTAACCCTTATCATCATCATGCCCATGACTGCTCACACGTGACTTTCCACCATGATGATCGTCATCTGATGATACGCGCACAACACATTCCAAAATAGGCGTTACACCCAATACTGGGCTTGGCAGATTATTTGCCGCAACGACCTGTGTAGCCTGATTAAAATCGAAAGCAGGTAACTGCGTCCCATTAATCATTGGGCCGGGGTCGGTACAAGAGATCAAGCCAAAACTCATATTCAGCACAAAGTGATGATATGACTGGGCTTGAAGCTCTGCCACCTTGGCGGAAATGGCATTAGCGATAGCGTCCGCATTATATTTGGGACTAATCGCATTAATGTCTACCTGAAAACTTTTGATCTTAATATCAGATGGAAGTGCATTCAACGAGTCATCTACCACCTGTTGGACGATTAGACCATGTGGGTGATCACTTCCGGTGAACTCGTCCACAATGATGATGGCAGTCTGGTTAGTGTTAAAGCCCAAATGATTCATGAAGAAATCAAGGCGATCACTCACCCACTTACCTTTTGGAACCGGATTATCACGAATTTCCGCAGCGACAACCAGTGGATCAAGGTTGACTTGCTGACCGGAGACCGAAAAACCCTGTCCCGATACCGAAAAACCCTGTCCCGATACCGAAAACCCTTGACCGGACACTGAAAATCCTTGACCGGATACCGAGAACCCTTGACCCGATACCGAGAACCCTTGGCCGCCAAGTAAATTCGGTGTGACTGCACAGGCTGCCGGGCTGGTCGTTCCCTGTGCTTGTATCACGCCGCTGGAAAGCGACATGGCAGCTACAAATAGAGCAACAAGCAGGATAAGACTATACTTTCGTCGGCGTAACAACCTTAAAGAACTAAACATATACTCCCCCAGCGCGAACAATAATTAGGTAGACTGCAAAGATTTGCCGTCTAAATTTTTTGATACAAACCTAACGATGACAACATTACCTTTACGGCCTAAATATTACCTAAAGGGATGAGGACAAAGGTAACCTTTCAGGATAGAAGATTCATACACTTCCAAACCGTGTACAAACCTTCTAAACTTTGTATGACTGAAAATATAGCGTTTTGTGAATATCGGTTAAGAAATTGGTATTCCCATGCAAGGTCAAACTTGCAAGGTTACTCCACTTGCAGGCTATTCAATAAGGTCAGAGTTTAAAAAGTGAGGAGAAAAAGCGATGGTTTAGCTAGCGGCCGACCGAATGGTTTGTGCCATCGTGTCGATAGTCACATTCTTGAGCATGTAGGCTTTTGCACCGGCATCAAGTGCCTGTTGAATAATGTCAAGTTCAACTGTACTCGTTAAAACGATAATCTGAACCTTTGGAAACTTTTCACGGATAATCCGGGTGGCAGTTACGCCATCCATCACAGGCATAACTAAATCCATAAGGATGATATGCGGTTGCAGGGTTTCAACTAACGTAACGGCGTTTTCGCCGTTGTCAGCCTCTCCTACAAACAAAAAATCATCCCACAACTCCAAGAATACAGCTAAGCCACGCCGTACTTGAGGATGGTCATCAACGATCATTACGCGAATTACTTGAGAAGGTGTCATAGTACTTCAGAACTACCTACAGGTTGTTTCATTCTAAAGGCATTCTGTCTTGCTCGTATGGGAATTAAGGACATTTAATAGAAACAAATCGAATTCGTGTTTTACGAATCGATTGGCAAAACCTGTGGAAAAGGCATTGAAACAATAATTTCGGTTCCAAATCCTTTTTGGCTTGATAGGGTCAACTCGGCTCCAATTTGGGTTGCACGTTCGCCCATACCATCTAATCCAAAACCGGAAGTTTGCTGCTCAGTATCAAATCCATCGCCATTATCATGTATTCGCAAAATCAGTTGCCCATCATAGGTCGTCAATTCGATATGCGCCTCAGAAGCATTGCTATGCTTGATAATATTATTCAGTGCTTCCTGAGCAATCCTATATAGTCCTAAATGGATTTCTTCAGGCAGAATTGACACTCCCTCTACCATGCAGCTAATAGATATGCTGCGACGACCTTGCATACTTAAAGCCAGTTGATCAAACAAGTCTTTGAGGTTGGTACGTGTGAGGTTACCCGGACGCAGTTCCAACAGCAGTGACCGCATTTCGGATAATGCAGCCCGATTGAGATGCACAATTTCTTCTAATTGTAAACGGGCGCGTTCTGGATCTTTCTCTTGAAGCCGTGGCAACGTTTGGGCTAGTGTACTTGCAGAGAAAATCATCTGGGTAACGGAATCATGCAGTTCACGCGCCAAACGTTGGCGTTCGGCATAAGTTGCCTGCTCATGTGCATCTTTATATAAGAGGGCTAATTCCATAGAATAATTATGCGCGCGCAGCAGAACTTCAACCCGCGCCAACAATTCTACTTTTTCAATGGGCGTGAATATAAGCTCGTCAATATTTTTCCACAGTTGGCGCGTCACAAGGCTGATGTCCTGCCGTGATGTAACCAGCAAAATAGGCAAGAATATATCGTTCACAGCCTCTTTATGGGCGAGGATTTGGCTTCGGAAACGCTTGAGACTAACACCATCAAAGATACCTAGGTCAAATGGCTCGTTAATACTGGCTTCCGAGTTTGCCAATTTGACCATATGGTACTGCTTCAATGTATCTTGGAGCAGTTGCCCGTTCACTTTGTTCTCAACTGCAATCAAGATCAAGCTGTCTGACATCTCAACTCTCCAAAATCATCGTATTGACGAGATTGACCAATTCCTTAACCACTAATGGTTTAAACAGCACCCCTTGAGCGCCGTGCGACATGCTTTCCTGCCGAATGCTTGATACTTGCTGCGGCGAAATAATCAACAAAGGAATATTCTGATTTGAACATCGTTCACAATGTTCCCAAATGCCCCGATCAAATCCAGCAATATCTACAAGTGCCAGCCCATAGCGCTCGCCACTTTCCAAAATCTGCCCAAATTGCTCTAGTTTAGTAGCAGAAACGCTCTCGTATCCTTCTTTTTTCAGAAACTGTGCCAATAGTTCCAAATTACGTGGATTGCTGCCAACAATCAGGATTGGCAACTTAGATGTCCCCATAAAACCGTCTCCTTATTCTTTAATTTCAGGAACACCTAGCAGAATGCCTCGCATTTCAGTCAGCGGTTTACCAACTTTTATACCGTATTTTGTAATCTCAAATTCGCGCATAGTCTTTTGAAAATCAGAATGGCGCGTCTTGAGTACACCCATTGCCCGCCGTAATTCACCGCGTATTTCCAAGTAGCGCAAGAAAATGATGTTGTCCGCCATGTAACTTGCCGCAATCTCGGTCGCTTTAAACTGCCCTACAATATCATCAACCTCGTTAATAAGGACAACCGCTACATTCTTACTTTGAAGATACTTCGCCAGTGCATGAATATGTCGCAGTAAATCTTCGCCGCGTACTGATAACCGATAGCCTGAAATACTATCCAGCATCACAATCGATGCACCATTTTCTTCAACGTCTTTTCGTACCATGCGGGCAAACTCATCAGGGCTATAACGCAGCGGTTCAATATGCACCACCGAAAGTGTGCCGCGCTCGACCATCGCCGCCACTGGAATATTAATGTTGGCACTGCGGCGCAGTAAAGTTTCTGTCCACTCTTCAAAGGTATAAATAACCGAGCGTTCACCCCGCCCTGCCACTTCCTTCATAAACTGCATACCCACAGTCGTTTTTCCAACGCCCGTTGGCCCTGTCAATATGGTCACCGTACCGCGTTCGATTCCACCATGAATGAGTTCGTCAAACTCCGGGATACCTGATGATAGGATACCGGTCGCAAACTCCTGCTTAGTTTCGATTATGGGAACTAATCGCGGGAAGACTTCCATCCCTTTGTTGCCCAAGCGCAGCGAATGAGTACCACCGATGAAGTCCGATCCTCTAAACTTGGTGACGCTGATGGAGCGGGTACGCTTTTTGTCGTTTCAACCACAGTGCAAT
Source organism: Aggregatilineales bacterium (assembly GCA_038251275.1). GTDB lineage: Bacteria > Chloroflexota > Anaerolineae > Aggregatilineales > Phototrophicaceae > CFX2. The sequence continues at coordinate 64,150 of JBBSBM010000007.1, read as the reverse complement.
GGTTTCGCGGTGGGTACGGAACGGCAAACGCGGTAGGCTGCCCGACTCAAATACTTTGGCCTCAGTCGCATCCTCCCCGCCCTGTAAAATCCCACCGATGGGCTTGGCACGATAAAAAATCATGATACCGCTCAGGGGCGGTCCTTCAGGAAATGAGTTGATGCCCATCATTTCGAGGATTTCCACCCGTAAACCCGTTTCTTCATGCGCCTCGCGGATGGCAGCGGCTTCGGCACTCTCATCAGCCTCAATGAAACCGCTCGGCAGCGTCCACTCGCCCTGATGCGGCGGCTGTCCACGTCGAATCAGCACCACGCCGCCATCCATCTCGATCAGGATACCGACCGCTGGAACGGGGTTGACGTAATGGACATAGCCGCAGTTCGGGCAGGCTTGCCGCATCCTGCCGCCCACTTCTTTCATGCCCAGTGTATGCCCGCACACCGGGCAGTAAATCAAATCAGTCACTATTAATGACCTCTTGTCCGTCACGGATAAGAAGCCAAAATATGATAACCGAGTCTACTAAATCAGGCAGAAACAACATAATTTCTTCAGCTACCTTACACCAATCACGATACCAATTCAAAAAAGAAATTATGGTCTCAATTTCATATTGAGTGAACAATTTCGCCTTTCTTATGAATTCTTGATCATTCACCGTAAGAACAGAATCCATATAGTCAGGCAAATAGAGTTCCTCAACAATGCGCTGCCTCAGTAAATCTGCTTGATCGGGATATAGAATAACGGTGAGAAGATAAGCCGGTAAATAGAAATGGAAGGCTTTTGGCTCTAAGTAGCGAAGAACCTCCCTATTCACAATTACAAACTCAGGATAAATTACTTTCCAGCTTTTTCCTGTAAAATCACGTCTAACATTCTCATCATCCCCGAATGGCGCGTAGTGACATATATTCCCATCACCCGGATAAGGCGTATCTGCAAACGCTTCCTCAATTTGTCGAGCGACCTGCTGAGTCAATTCCTCAGTCATATTCCCTACTTACCCCATCAGCGCATCAAAACACGCCAAGCAAGCGTCCTGCGTCTTCTTATCCTTATCGTTCGCCATATCCCACACCGTCATTGAAACAGCCACCACTTTGCCTGTGCCTGCCAGATACTTCATGACTGACGTTAACGCCTCAAGGGTTGGCCCACCTTCAGTAGCATACACCATCGCCGGCGCATCAGTCGGATTGAGAATATCGGTGTCAAAATGCACATAAATCGGGCGGCCGCCTAAATCGACTTTCAGCATATCATCCACATAATTAAGATGCTGCACTTTCGAAGCCGTCACCTCGACCCCTTCGAGCAAATCAAGATTACGCCCATCTGAAAGAATGACCTGATCTTCTGGCAGCGGTTTCGCACCAGCCAGCTCCATTAATTTTTGTTCGCCGCGCCCGACCATCATCGCCAGCGGCATCCCACCGATAAACCCGCTTGGTGAGGTTTCAGCCGTATTGAAATCACCATGAGCATCTAACCAGATGAGCACAGGATCAATGTGCGCACGTTGCAATCCTGCCAGCATTCCAATTGCCACGCAGCAGTCGCCATTCACACTCACCGGACGATCTCCAGCATTAATTGTTTCAGCAACAAAGTTTGCCAAATTTTCATTCAATGCCGTCATGCGTACATAACGATCATCACCATTAAAATCTGGTTGGTTAGCCTGCCAATCAGCCTGCGCCAGTTCTGCAATCTCCGGCTGTGGTTGGTCTATAAAGAAGGGCGTATACATAAATCGATTCTGCACGTTGACAACCTTTCCGTCGTTGAATTGAGTTTTTTGGTAACGACAACCAAGTTGTACCTAGATTATACTATCTTCGAGCAATGTTCATGGGCGCAGTGGCTAAATATGCTCTCTCAATTAGGCAGACTAGAAACAGGATTGACAAATGAACATGACCAGCGAAAACGACACCTATTCACGCCTCCTCACTTATTTGGATGAGAATCATGTTCCCTACCGCTTAATCGACCATGAACCCGAAGGCCGCACCGAAATCGTCAGCGCCATGCGTGGCAACCAAGTGTCTCAAGCCGCGAAATGTATCATTCTGATGATCAAGATTGGCAAGAAGGTGACGCGCTATGTGCTGGCGGTCGTACCCGGCAATGCCCGCGTCGACATGAACGCCATTAAAGCGCTGCTCGGCGGAACTTATGCCTCATTTGCATCCAAAGACATTGCTGAACGGTTAGCAGGCAGCGTTGCCGGAACGGTGCTGCCCTTTTCATTTAGTCCTGAATTGGAATTGATGGTCGATCCAACGCTGCTGGAAAATGATGAGATTTATTTCAACGCCGCGCGCCTTGATCAGTCAATGGTCTTAAAAGCTAGTGACTATGTGAATCTGGTCAAGCCGCGTCTGGAACAATTTGCCCAAGTAGAAACGCCAGCCTCTGATACCCATGCTTGAGAGCGCTCTCAAGCTGTACGCCAGAATTCGGCAGCGCGTGGAAGTTGACGCAGTTCGCTCCGTGCATCCGGCTGCCATTTGGTGTAATTCTCCAAGAAAGTGCGGATAGCGGCTTTCTCGGGCATACTAAAAGCACCCACACGGTTCAAAAAATCAGTGATCTGCGAATGCTTGAGCGGATCGGTCTTCTTTTCCAGATACTTTTGCAGCAACGCTGGATCAGGTGGCGTGAGGCTGTGCATTAACCCCATTGGCATGGTGCTGACATGGTGATAATAAAACATGGTCGCCAGCATGAACGCTGGTAGATAATAGCGAAAGGCTTCGGGAGTCATCAACGGCAAATCCACATGATAATTAGAAAGTGTCGTCAATTGCACATCGCGCCAATTCTTGCCCCAGAAAGCGCGGGTTAACGAAGCGCCATCTGTATCCGGCTTAGCAATGTTCTCATCACCGGGATATGGGGTTAGGGCAAAGGCTTCTTCAATTTGTGCCGCGACACGCTGCCGCATCTCGTGCGCGGGGGAAAGTTCAACTTTTGGAAAGAGTTCTGTACTGGACATAATGCATTTCCTCGCCTTGCACTCACCAGTTGCACAACATTGGGGTTATTTGGAGTATTTGTGCAACCGTATAACATTCTTGTTATAGCACAATTTTAGTCCAAATAAACTTGTAGAAGCGTTAAGCGTAGCGCCAAAACTCAATGGTTTTGCCCACGAGGTCGATGTCATACAGCAAATAACCCGTTGGATAAACGGCTGCGAAGGTATCGAGAAAGGTTAAAATCGCCATTTTCTCGGCTGGATTAAAGGCCGCTGCTCGTCGCGAAAAATAATCGTTGTATTCTCCTGCCACATAATTATTGATTTGTTCTTCCGATTGCGGTGTCAAACAAAAGATCAGATTATCCGTAACTGTGCCAATTTCATCATGGTTGAGCAGTGCCGCCCGCATCATCGCCGGAGCAAAATAACGGAATCCCGCTGGCGTGAGCAAGAACATATCCCAGCGGAACTTGTAGAGCAGTTCATGGCTCACGTCTTGCCACCGTTGACCATGCAAGGCTGCGGCTAGCGTCTCGCCATCCGCACCCACCAGTGCTTCACTCGGAAAAGGTGTCTCCGCAAATGCCAATTCAATTTGTCGCGCCACGCGCTGTTGTAATGTGTCTGCCATGTTCACTCTATGGTTAATAATTCTACTAGTCTATTTTCTTTCCTAGTTCTTCTATTTTACCAAGTGCTATTCTTCCCTCCATGCCACTATTAGGTAAATTAGATATTGCTGTTAAATCCTCTATTGCTTCATCACAACGTCTCAATTCTTCATAAATTTTGGCTCGTTCAATATAAATTTCAATAAGATAGTCATCATCAGTGCATAATCGTATAGCAGTAGAATAATCTTTAATTGCACCATTTGTATCATCTTTTTTCGCTCGTAGTAGCCCTCGATAGCGATAATGCGAAGCAGCATTTTCGGGATCAAGTTGAATGGCTCTAGTACAATCAATAATTGCTTCATCATACTTTCTCACCATTTCATAAGCGTAGCTCCTTAGGCCAAACCCCTCTGCAAATTGTGGATTACTTCCAACAAGTTCAGTATAAACGGCAATTGCCTCATCCCAGTTTTCTTTATGACAATAAATATCGGCTTTGCGTATATAAGCATGCACATATTCGGGATTAATTTCTATTATTTGGTCATAATCAGCAATCGCTAAATCAAAATTGTCATCGCGTCTATATATTTCCCCTCTTTCCCAAAGAGCGTCTAAAAAATATCGATCATATTCAAGCGCCTCGGTATAGTCTGCGATTGCTCCTTCAATGTCTTTCACCTTAAAACGAGAGTTAGCTCGGATATAGTAAACCCTATCTAATTGAGAGGATCCAAGCCGAATGGCTTGAGTACAATCTACAATTGCCTCCTTATAGTTGTTTAAATAGTAGTTTATCGCCCCACGAAGAAAATGTGCTGAATCGTTTTCAGGGCTTAGATGAATAGCTTCGTTTGAACTAACAAGAGCCTCAGAATAGTCACCTTTTCTATATTGGGCATTAGCCATATTTGCATAAGCATTAAAATTTCTTGAATCGTATTGGAGTACTAAAGAATAATCCTCAATAGCGCCATCAAAATCTCCTCGGCTCACTTTTTCCAATCCACTGTTTATCAGGTTATCCACATTCTGCGGTAGTGGGGATAACTTCTTTATGCCTGATGTTGGATATTGTCGACCCAACAAAGATAGATCAGCTAAATTATTTATATCTCCAAAATTCACAGGTTGTGAAAGCAATGGCGGCGAGTCGTTATTTTTTCGAGAAAATTCTGTTTCAACCGCCTCGACAAGATTTTGAATAGTATCAAGAAAATCTCGACCAGAATCTAAATAGGCAATATTGTGTTCAAGCAATGGTCGCAAATCCGGCGGTAAAGAGCTTGTAGGAGGTATTTTTGCATCCTTAATACAAATTGGGGCTAAGATTTTACCCATACTAACAGCAGTTGCTACTTCAATTCGTACAAAATCTTCTTGAAAATTCGCCGCTTTTTCACGCAATAAATCTAACCATTAAGGGCCAATGATGACGATCATAACATCAGTTTCTTCAACCTTTTCTCGTATGTAGTCAGCAAATTTTGTAAAAGGTGGAATACTGTCAAAATCCATAAAAACGTTACTTCGCCCATAGCGTATTACAAACCAATCACGGATGCGCTCCACAAAATCTGGATGGTCATCACGACGGTATGAAATAAAGATTTTGCGGACGCTATTGGACATGTCAAGATTCCTCACCTAATTTGAATGTAAAAAATACATATTCGTCGATTTTACGTAATTTGGCAATCATGAGTTAAGATTAAATCATATCAAAAAGGACGCGCCGAAGCACGTCCCTCTGTATCTTTGCGTCTTAGCGCCGTTGCGTTAAAAGCATTTGTCGTTTCACAACCGCCTTACATCTCCAGATAGTCACGCAACTGGCGGCTGCGTGTTGGATGCCGCAGCTTGCGTAAGGCTTTGGCCTCAATCTGGCGGATACGTTCACGTGTTACACCTAAATGCTTACCGACTTCTTCCAGCGTATGGTCTTGACCATCTTGCAAGCCAAAGCGCATTTCCAACACTTCACGCTCACGTTCGCTCAATACACCCAGCGCTGACCGGATTTGTTCTTTCAGCAGTTGGCGGCTGGCGGCATCCACCGGCCCCATAATCTTGTCGTCTTCGATGAAGTCACCGAGCAAGCTGCTGTCCTCTTGCCCGATTGGCATTTCGAGGCTCATCGGCTCTTGGCTGATTCGCATGATCTTGCGGACCTTTTGTGCCGCCCGCCGCAGCTTTCGAAGCAAACCCGGGTCAATCTTTTCGCCGCTGGATCGCAGCATTCGGATCGCTTCGGTTTCGTCTTTGGTCAGGAACTCCATCTCCAACGCGATCTGTTCGGCGCTTGGTTCACCACCGAGTTCCTGAATGAGATCACGCTGCACCCGCATTAATCGGTTAATGGTTTCCACCATATGCACCGGAATGCGGATGGTACGGGCTTGGTCAGCAATCGCGCGGCTGATGGCTTGGCGAATCCACCAGGTGGCGTAGGTGCTGAACTTATAACCTTTGGTGTGGTCGAATTTCTCTACCGCACGTAGCAACCCGATGTTGCCTTCCTGAATGAGATCAAGGAAGTTGATGCCGCGTCCCATATAACGCTTGGCAACACTCACCACCAAACGCAGGTTCGCCCGTGTCAGCGATTCCGCCGCCAATTCCGCCCGATGTTCCAACTGTTCGAAAAACTCCGGCAGATCGTTTATGCCATCAGTATCGGCCATCAAGTTCTCATGGAACGCTTCAATCGTGGGCAGAGCTTCATTCTTTTTGTACTCGTTGCGAACGAACATCATCTGATTAAACGGAATCAGATAGAAACCTTGGAACACGTCAAACAGCCGACGCGCCAATTCCGTCCACAGTTCATCCCGTCCCCATTCACGCTGCCGCAGATAATCCCGGATGTAAGACCGGGTTGTGCTGTCCCAATTGTCATTGACCATCATCACTTCTTCGATAATCTTCCGCAAATCAGGCGGTTCGACACCGAAGGCCTGTGCGCCTTCCAGTGCTTCTTCCCAATTACGGTAGATGTGCTGATAAGCGAGTTCAACGACCTGTGCCGGACTGGGCAAGCCATCAGCCGATGCACCATTTTCGACTTTCGAGAGCGTGTGCATGAAGTTATCTAGCAATTGTTCGGCTGCCACCTGTGTACTCAACCAAGTTTCACGGTTAGTATCCAACAATGGTACAAGACCGATTTCCTTGAGGTACATCCGCACCGGATCATCAACCAGTGCTGCCGAATCCAGCGCTATGCTTTCGCTGCTCAGGTCTTCATCATCAAACTCTTCATCAAAGTCTTCTGGCTCCTCAGCAGGAAACTCGCTCGTGTCTGTAACACCACTGTCGAATATACCATCATCATCGTCCAGCGCTTCATCTTCTACTTCGAATTCGCTGTCTCCGTCCTCACCACGCACCTTCTGCATTTCCTGCGAAGCATCACGGTCGTCTTTTCTGCCTTGTCGTTTTTTTGGCATTATATTCACCTATTCGCGCACAGAACTCTTGAATTTCTGAAGATTCTTATCCAGCAATTGTTGTGCCTTGTTGAACAGAAAGATGAGTTGCCCGTAGCGCATCATAGCATCCTCATCATCATTGGCCTGTGCATCCATCTGCAAAAAGACCAATTCTTCCCGTTCCCGTTTGACCCGCCGCGCCCGCAGTTCGAGCGCTTGGCTCACTATTGCCTCTGTACTCTCGGCTCCTTCTAATACACGCCGGTTATGGGAATATATACGTTCCAAATCGGCCGTATGGCTTTCCCGGACTCGTTTTCTCATCCCCGTAATATCATCCGCAAGTATAACATCAAGCTGCGGCTGTAACGAAATATCGGCTTGTAAACGCAAATAATCCAACGGATCAAGCTCATCTTGTTCCAATGACGCTTGGAAGGCTTGCATCAATGCTCGCGCGTCCACATGCGTAAAATCATCCGCACAGCAGTCACCCAATGGCCCATCAATCATCGTGCGATCATCGTTTGCCAACTCTCGAAGTTTGCGGTTCACCATGTAATAAGCCATCGGCTGCCTGAACAATCCCCGCAGCACCACAACCTCGACCGTCGCCTCCTCTAATGGAGCAATCCGCCGATTGGGTTGTGCAATCGCCACTTTGTAACTACCCTGCACTGTCGGCGGCGTGGCAGGTTTTGCGAACACCAAATCATCAGGCGGATAGGGTTCATCTCCAGTATACACATCCGCTGGTGGCTCAATCGCATCATAATCCGTTGGCGGTACATCTGGCGGTTCGCCATAGCTGGGTTCAAAGGTTGGAGCTTTTTGGATTTCAACGGACTTATGCGCTGACGATTGATGTGATGATTTACTGTTAGTAGTCGACGGTGTTGCTTTCTTACGCTTATTCTCTTCCCAACTTAAGAGTTGTGCCCATTTGTATAAATCTTCTTCACGAATTAGCGTCCGACGAGCTAATTTTTGAATATTATCACGTGTATACAACATGTTCTCAGAAGCGGACAACAGTGGCAGCAAACTGCGGGCAACTGCTTCACGCTCAACAATACTAGAATTCGGAGGTAGCGTCGCAACTTCCATATCAATCACGAAGTCAGCAACAGGCAGCGCATTCGCCACCAAATCTGCCCAACGTTCAGGTGTCTCACGGATCAAATCATCGGGGTCTTTTGCTCCCGGAATTTGCAGTACCCGAATATCGACCGACAACCGCCCACCAAAATCAGCTTGCAGCGTCGTTCGTGCTGTTTCCAAGCTGCGTCGTGTGGCACTTTGCCCCGCCGCATCCGAGTCCAACGCGAGGATAATGCGCTTGGCTGACCGTGTCAGCAATCGCAGTTGAGTCTCGGTCATCGCCGTACCCATCTGCGCCACCACGTTCTTGAATCCGGCTTGATGCGCCTGAATCCCATCCATATAACCTTCGACGATTACCGCCACTTCAGTTTCACGGATGCTTGTCTTGGCTGTATCCAATCCGAACAGTGTCCGGCTCTTATCAAACAATGGGGTTTGCGGCGAATTGAGATACTTGGGATTATCTTCTGCGGACAGCGCCCGTGCGCCGAAGCCAATGACTCGTCCGCGTTCATCTCGTATAGGGATCATCAAGCGGTTGCGGAAGCGGTCGTAAACCCGTCCACTGTCCTCATTCTTTACCGCCAGCCCAACCTCAATCACATCCGCTTCGCTGTAACCCAGCGTCTTGAGGTGGTCGAGCATATGCGTCCAACCGGGTGGCGCATAGCCGATCTTAAAAGCGGTAATCGTCGCATCGCTGAAACCGCGTTTTTCGCGTGTATAGCGCAGAACATCTGCCTGTCCTTCGACGTTCGTATTCGCACTGACCAGCGCGTTATGGTATTCCTCTGCGGCGGTACTCATCAACCCGCGCAGCATATCCAGTCGTTCGCTGTTCTGGCGCTGTTCAGGAGATTGCTTCTCAACTTCGATGCCTGCCAACTTGCCCAGTTCTTGCAGTGCTTCGCCAAATGACCAACCGTGATGACGCATCGCAAATCCGATGACATCCCCTCCAGTAGCGCAAGCACCGAAACAACGGAAAGACTGACGATCAGGATCAACACTAAAGGAAGGGGTCTTTTCTTGGTGCCAAGGACAACAGGCTTTCCACGTCTTGCCAGCGCGTTTCAGCGGTACATATTTTTGTATGTAATCGACAATATCGATTCTGGCTTTGATTTCGTCAGCAACACTCATACGCTATCCTGCTGCCTTACCCACTCAAAATAAGCTTCAATTTCCACTAGCTTCTCTTTAGATTTTTCCTCTCCTAACATACACTTTAACCAAATATCTGGCATTAGGGCATGTTTATAATTATTGCAACTGCGAGATCCATGACACAAAGGCACAATGTTAGTTGCTGCAGTTGGGCCACCTTTACTTAGTGGTTTCCAATGATCCGCTGCTGGAACTATATCTTTTGTTAAATCTCGCCCGCAAACAGCACATCGCCAACCAAAATATTCTAATGCCCGATGCCACTCTTCAACAGTCAGCGTATCCGGTAAATTGGCTTTACGTGCTCGGCGACGCTGCTTTTGAACAATGTACTTTTCGAAATTATCTTTTCTCCATTGGTTCGCATTTGCGACATGTGTTTTCGAATTCAGTTTATTCCATTCTCGCACTCTCGCACGAGTTGGTTCACCATTTTCCTTATGTTGCTTTGTTCTGCATTCCTTACAATCCGAGCGTAATCCATTTTTACCGCGATCAAAATACTGAGGTGTCGCTGGCTTAGCTTGAAAACATTGAGTACAACGTTTATTACCATCTTCACATTTAAACAGATCAACAATCACCAACTCGCCATGTTCAACAGCAATGCTACAAGTTTTACACCATTTGCGTAGCTTCTCATCGCCTCTTCCCATTCGACGAAAAAACTGAGTGGTTGCAGGATAGTAATTTCTACAGATCAAACACTGTATTTGCTGCGATCTATTTCCATGAACATGTCGAATTGGGACTAAATCCCCGCGATCAATTGCATTACAGCATGACTTACATCTTGCCCTCAAACGCCCATCATTCAAATGGAAATTATCCAATGAGGAAGGATAGACTTGTTGGCACATAGTGCAACGTTTCATCTTTTGTTCTAATGACATTGGTGCTCCTCCTAATGCAAGTGAACGCAACAGGACGAGCGGCAGTGGGATTGACAATACAAATGGACGGGGAATCGAATAGAATAGCACATAGATGGCCTCCTTATTAGGCTGTCTCACGCTCCGGGGTGTTAGAGCACCGCCGGGGCATTTATTTATGTCAATACAATCCTACCCGAAACTGACAATCCCGCAACAATGTCGTAGGTGCATTATACGTATGTCTGGCGGCTCATGCAACTCGCAACAAATGATCTAAATTATCCCGCCGAGAGCTGGTAAATCGAGATACTCGGCCCACCACCGGGACGTTCAATCACGGTCAGCAGCTTACCCGCTACAGCCTGCGGTACATAAGGAATTTGCTGCAACAGCACAAACACATCAGCACCGCGTTTCTGGTTCATCAAATCGACTAAGGTCGGAATGCTCGACCCGTTTGGATTCAATGTCGGACAATCAACGGTATAGTTGCTCATCGTCAAATAACGGAAGGCTTGGCAGTTGCTCACCAGTCCGATCACCTCACGTACATCATAATTCGCCAAGTAATCCCGCACTTGAGGATAACCTGTTCCCGCCGCGTCCGAATTGATATACTGTGCCACATCCACAGCCGGTAACGGCAGTTCGTTCGGTTGATTAACTCCTGCCGCAGCAAATGGCAGCCATTGCAGCACAGCCCAAACACCGATAACCGCAATAGCCGCAATTTGCACCACGCGTCCACGATTGCGGATAAGCCCCGCCAATACGATTGCCCCACCCAACAGCAGCAGCGCCACAGGTACAACCAAAAACCGTGACTCTTGAATCAAACTCGCCCAAATTGCCACCATTGGCCCAAATAAACACAACACCACATAAAACTGCCGACGAATAATCAAGATCACCTGTGCGGCCACCAACAGCACAACTGTCACCACACCCAGATAACCACTCAGCAAATCAAAACTGGCTTGAATGTTCATGATAATGCGGTTGGTATCGACCATCCCGTTAATCGAAGCATTTCCTCGATTGGTCAGCGCATATGACACCGAGTTGGTCACAAAGTCATATCCGAACAGTCGCAGCGCCACCACAAATCCACCAATCAAGATACCCGCCGTACCCAGTGCCACCACCAACCACATCACCTGCCCACGAATTCTGTAAATAAGTGACTGAGTACCTTGTTTGGCTCCCTCCATCGCTTGCGGGGGAGGGGTGGGGTGGGGGTTCTGGATCGCGTACTTTTTTGAGGACGGATGCAGGCACAGCGCCACCGCAACTGGCACACCCAGAAATGGCGCGACATTAATCTTGGCAACCACGCCCACTGTCAGCAAAATCCCCACCATTAGCGCATCAAAGTAATTTCTGCGACGACCTAAACGTGCTGCAAAATAAATCGCCACGAGCACCGCCGATCCCGCAATCGGATCAGCCAGAGCCAACCGTCCAAAAAACATATGATAATTACTAAAAAGGAACAGCAGTCCCGCCAGTGCCGCACCCCAATACCCCACCGCCAAACGAGCAGTCGCCATCAAAGCAGCAATTCCCGGCAGCAGCGCCAACACCGTCGCCACCCGCGCAATCCATACTGGACTGCCCAAATGCGCGTGAAACAGCATCATCCACCAGATTGTGCCTTGCCTACCCAAATCAGCATTCACCAGTGGACTAACCGTATAACCCAGTTCGCTGCCATGCACATGAATCATCTCGTCAATAAACGGTGGAAAGTGATCAATCCCGATCAGCCGAGTTAGCCAAATCACCAACAATAACCCCACGCAAATCATCAATCCGGCTGATGATCTCTCAATTTTCAATCGCATGTATCAATACCTTTGGTAGAAGAATTAATTTCTGCCACTTACTTTAGTACTCTATTACACAATACAAACACTGTGTGACCGAGATCTCGCATCGTACAGTACTAATCACCCATCGCCGCCAATTCTATCTTCATTATGATCTATGAAGTTCGTAAATGAATTGGATTAAGCATGACCACCAAAACACCAGTAACATTCCCAAATTACACACAGATGCGTCAGCGTGTGCCGCAAATCATTTGGAACATCAGCCGTTTTCTAACGGTAGGCATCGGCTACGGCCTCATCATTACATCTTTTACACGTCCACAAACCGCTTTATTCATTTTCTGGCGCATGATTGTACCGGTGCTGCCGATTTTGTTTTTCATTGCGCCCGGTATTTGGCGCAACATTTGCCCGATGGGAGCGCTCAATCAAGCGCCGCGCATGTTCAAGTTTGGACGTTCCCTTACGCTGCCTGCTTGGCTCAAAACCTATTCCTCGCTCATTGGCATCATACTCTTTGTCATCATCGTACCTACCCGCAAGGAACTCTTCAATAGCAGTGGCCCCGCTCTCGGTTTATTGTTGCTATTTGCATTTACTGCTGCCTTGGTTGGAGGATATTTCTTCAAGGGCAAAAGTGGCTGGTGCAGTAGCATATGCCCCGTATTATCTGTCGAGCGCCTTTATGGTCAAACTGCCTTTGTGACTGTACCCAATAATTACTGCCAACCCTGCGTCGGCTGCATCAAAAATTGCTACGACTTCAACCCGGCTCTTGCCAATATTGCCGACCATTATGACATTGACCATCGTAACAGCCTCTATCGGCGCTTATTCGCGGGAGCCTTCCCCGGCTTGATTTTGGCCTTCTATGTCCTCCCCGATGCGCCACAAATCAATATCGTCTCTCTCTATAGTGGCATCGCCCTCTTCATGCTTGTCAGCGTCGGCATCTATCTGTTATTGTCAACAATCCTGAAATCTTCATCAGGCCGTTTGACCGCACTCTTTGGCGCAATTGCCCTTAACTACTTTTATCTCTTTAACATCCCGATTGCGACTGATACCATCCATCAGCTTTTCGGCTTTACCATGCCAGTTGTCACTGTCTGGGCTACATACCTGATGCTCTTTTCGCTAAGTGCTGTTTGGCTTTTCCGCACGTATCGTAAAGAACGCCGCTATGTACCAGCAGCAGCATCACGTTCGCAAATCATGCACCGTGTTAGCAACGTCCGGCTTGCTCCGGCAGTTGACCAGATTATGGATACCAACCCCATTTAATCACCTGCCCGAAAACCGAATAATCACCTCAGTCATATAACGCGGATATTCAATCATGTCCGCGTTATTCTTTTATTAATCCGAAAAACGGGTGATAATGAATACCGTATTTATAAAGTTTTTATTGTTAAGGGACAAAAATTAAATGTCAAACGTACAGCATCCCAAAGTGGTTGTCATTGGCGCTGGAAGCTTATTCTTTGGCAGACAGGCCATCTGGCAGATGGTACATTCACCTGTTCTGAACAATGGCACATTAGCCTTAGTTGACCATCAGCCGGATCGCATTGATCGCATGGGTAAACTGGCCGAAATGGTCATTGCTGATACTGGCGTGCCGCTCAAGCTGGAAACCGCCACCGACTGGAAAGATGTGCTGCCCGGAGCTGATTTTGTTGTCCTCAGCTTTGCCCGTAACACCGTCTACTATCGCGGCATCGACTGTGCTATTTCCGAAAAATACGGCATTCGTATGTGTTCCGGTGATACCATCGGTCCCGGCGGCATCTTCCGCACCATGCGCGAACTACCGCAGATTATGGAGTGTGTCCGCGACATCGAAACCCTGTGCCCTGATGCATGGGTCATCAACTACATCAACCCCTCTGCTGTCAATGGCATTGCCCTTATGCGTTACGCCCCACAAATCAAATCCTTTGCCCTCTGTGACAGCCTGCACATGCCTCACATCAAACGCAATAATGCCCTTCGTGCTGGCATCATTCAGAATGTCGCGGATTACACCGCCGAAATTGATGCTGCCTTCGATATGCGCATTGCCGGTGTCAACCACTTCACATGGATGCTCAAGGCTGAGTACAACGGCGAGAACGTCATGCCTGCCATCGCCGAATCCATTCAGAAACTGGCAGCTACTGAAGATGTAGGCGGTGACAAAGGTGCGAAGGCCATCCATAACAACCGCATCGCCCACAAACTCTATGAAATCTACGGCAGCATTCCCGTTTGTGTCGCCCACACCAAAGAGTATCTTCCCTTCTGGCAGGGCAAAGGCATCCTACCCGACGACATCCCCCCATTGTCAATTTGGGAAACCGAAGACCGCTACGAACGTCATGCCGAAATGTGGCAGCAGGTCGATGGTTTCGTCAGCGGCGACACCCCCATTAACACCTATATGTCCACTTTCGGCCCTGACCATGCCACCGACATCATCGAGAATATGGTCGGCGCTTTGGGCAAACCCTTCTACATCAACACACCCAATCGCGGAGCTGTCACCAATATGTGGGATGACGCTTTCCTTGAACTGCTGTGTGATGTCGATATGAACGGCGCACGACCGCGTCCGGTGGGTGAGATGCCGCGCGGTCTGCGTGGTCGTCAAGAAATCATCTTGGATACACATGAACTGACTGCCGAAGCCGTCGTGCGCGGGGACTATAACCTGCTGCGTCAGGCACTCATGACCGACCCGCTGGTCACATCCATAGCCGATGCTGATGCCATTCTCGCCGCCATCCTCGACTTGGAAAAAGATGCCATCCCGCAAAGCTGGTATGCCTAACCTAATGTCAACACAGTAACTATTTGGTTAAGAAGCCAAAACAAAACGATAACAAGTCGCTACTTATCGCGGTTCATCATCATGTATAATTGAACTGTAATGACATTTAGTAAACTTCAGAAAACCATTATCATTCTCAGACAGTACGAAAAACGAACACATGTTTACACCCGAAGAAAAAGCAGCTATCAATCGCCGTTTGACGGAAAATAAAGTGAAGTCGAAAAAACTCGTGTTTGATCTCATTAATCAAGAGACCAGTACATACGAGCAGGTTGACGCTTTGGTGAACCAGCTTATTGCTGAACAAACCAAACGACAAAAGCCGACCATTCACCGTAATGCACAATTGGCTGAATACAAAGTGTTCGGGAAACAGTTGATTACTCAAAACGCGATTAACGATATGAACTCCATTATGGCCATGCCTTTTGTTTTGGGTGGCGCACTCATGCCCGATGGTCATCGCGTCGCACCTGACAAACCGCCAGTTGGCAGCGTCATCGTTTGTGACACGGTGGTTCCTGCATACGTCGGTGCTGACATTTCGTGCAGCGTTAATCTAACTGTGACCAATATGGTCGTTGATGATGTATGGTTCGATTCTGCATGGCCTTCAATCCAATATGTGCTCAAGAACAAAGCTCGTTTTGGACTCGAAATTCAGCCTGATCCTGTCGTTTTCAACATGGAGTTTTACAATCAACAGCTTGATCTTAGAACCGACTTTGGCAAGGGCATTTACAATAAGGTCAAGCAAATTGCGCGTAATCACTTTGGAACCTGCGGCGATGGCAATCACTTCTTTGAATTTGGCTATGTGCCTGCAAATAATGATAAAGGTAAACATCACCTAGCTATGCTCTCGCACTTCGGCAGTCGTGGCATAGGCAGCACCATTGCCTCCGCCTATGAAGGCTTGGCAAATGACATGTACGACATGCCAAAAGGTGTTAAGGATGCCCCACTTGACCCAACCAGTCCTGACGGAGCAGATTACATCACACTCATGAATTGGGCGGGTGATTTTGCCGAAGCAGGACATAAATGGCTTCATGTGCATTTGCTGGAACAGCTAGCCCAACGAGTCGATCTTGCTTACAGTACAACCGAGAGTATCTTTAGCCGCCATAACAGCATGTGGATTACCAACAATGGTTATGTGCATCGTAAAGGCGCAACGCCTGCCGATCTGAATCAAAAGGGTGTTACTCCTGCCACGATGGGACATCCCACTCAAATTATCAACGGCTTGGGCAATCCCGATTCGTTTAACAGTGCCTCTCATGGCGGTGGTCGTACCCATAGTCGCGGTCAAGCGCTGCAAGAATTTAGCAACACCCACGAATATGTCTTGCACGAAGCAGGCGTAAGGTTAATTGGTGGCGACTCTGACGAAGACCCACGCGCCTATAAAGACATTCAAAAAGTCATGGCGGCTCAAGCCGAATGTGCCTTCACCATTGGTCAATTCTATCCAAAAGTCGTCCGTATGGCTGAACCGCGTCTGCCCTTCTGGAAAACCAATAAGAAATAAAAGAAGTTTTCTCGCACCTAATGCCCATATTTTCAGCTATCTGTAGACAACCCACTTCATTCCTCTTGTACGGGTTTGCCGCTGGCAAACCCTAAACCAACGATTCGCTGCTTGACTTTTCCGCACTTTTGTTCTACAATTATTCTCTCAGTAGAGTACTCTTTGAGCCAATTTCACTGATTCAGAAAAACGGGTTCTGAATCTGAAGAAATTGCAGAATTTTCCGAAGTTTCGGTGTCTCACTCGCTCACAGCCGCCGACAAATCCATTATTCGCATTCGACGCTTTTGCAGTATTTGCCGCATATTCCGCATTATTCGTAATATTTCGTAATTTTGAATAGCTTTTGACGAATAGCTAAAGACTATCGACTTAACTCAGAACTCAGTACTTTTCTTCCGCCTCACTTGTAACTTGAAACTCAAAACTTTATACTTCTCATCATGGAAACCCTTATCGGCGCCATCGAGCGCATCACCTTTTATAACGACGAGAACGGCTACACCGTCCTCAAAATGACTCCTGAAGCCAAAGTCATCAATGGTGCTGCCGCCCGCGATGGCACGGTGACAGTCGTCGGCTCCATGCCCGAACTGGCTCCCGGCGAGTCGGTTCAATTTGATGGGGCATGGTTTAACGATCCACGCTGGGGCATGCAGTTTCGCGCCGAGCAGGTGCATCCCGTTCCGCCCTCAACCACCGCTGGCCTCATCAACTATCTCTCCAGCGGCATCGTTCCCGGCATTGGTCCGGTTACAGCCGAGCGAATCGTCAAGCATTTCGGCCTCAAAACCCTGCTCATCTTGGATACCGATCCCCTACGTATCGAGGAAGTTCCCGGCCTCAAAACCTCGCTGGCGAAAGCCCTTATTAGGGCGTGGGCAGAAAACCAATCGGTTCGCCGCACCATGATTTTCCTCCAAGGCTACGGCATCAGCTCGCGTATGGCTGTCCGCATCCACAACGAATACGGCGAGAACACTGTCAAAAAAGTTCAGGAAAACCCTTATAATCTTGCTGACGAGGTTTTCGGAATTGGCTTCATTAAGGCCGACGTCATCGCCCAAAAAATGGGTGTCGAGTTCGACTCACCCAACCGCATCCGTGCTGGCTTACTCTTCGCCCTCAACAAACTCGCGCAAGATGGACACACCTTCGTCCCGCGCCAAGTCCTGCTGGATACCGCCTCCGAGTTGCTCAAGGTTGATAACCCCACTCGCCTTGCCGCCGCCTTAGATGTACAGGTTTCCGCCGGAGAACTCATCAGCAACACCGCTTTCGATGAGCATGGTAACGAACTGTTCGCCATCTATCTGCCTGTCTACTATTACTCTGAAGTCGGCTCGGCTGAACATCTACGACAAATCGCAACCTCAACGTCCATGATGGCCTCCGTATGGAAGAAGAAAAAATGGACAGAGTTTTTACAGGAACTCGCCAAAAAGAATAACGTCACCCTCACCGAGCAGCAGCAGGGCGCTGTCAAAGCCGCTCTCACCAGCAAAATCTCGGTGCTAACCGGCGGCCCCGGCACAGGTAAAACCACCACCCTCCAGATGGTCATCAACGCTCTGCTTGCCGAGAAGCGCACCTTCCGCCTCGCCTCGCCCACAGGACGCGCTGCCAAACGCTTGGGCGAAGCCACCGGACAACAAGCCAGCACCATCCACCGCATGTTGGGCTTCATGCCCGATGGCGGCTTTGATCTCGATGAAGATTCGCCCTTAGAAGCCGACATTGTCATCGTGGACGAGTCCTCGATGATCGACCTGATTTTGTTCTACAACTTACTCAAAGCTGTTCGCCCCAACTCTCATTTGATGCTCGTCGGCGATATTGACCAGTTGCCCAGCGTTGGCGCGGGCAACGTCTTGCGGGATGTCATCGACAGTGGCCTTGCCCACGTCACGCGACTTGACACCATCTTCCGCCAGAGTGAAGACAGCCTCATCGTCTATAACGCCCATCGCATCAATCGCGGCGAGATGCCCGAACTCAACAACCAGAGCAGCGACTTCTTTTTCTTCCGTGAAGAAGACCCCGAACGCACGGCTGAGTTAGTGGTAGACATCGTCCAAAATCGTTTGCCCACCAAATTTGGTATTGATCCACTGACTGATGTACAGGTTATCGCGCCTATGTATCGTGGCCCCGCTGGAGTCACCGCCCTTAATGATGCCCTTCAAATGGCACTTAATGGCGACAGCCGCACAGCCGAAAAGAAACTTGCGGGTCGTCTTTTCCGTGCAGGTGATAAAGTAATGCAAATTCGTAATAACTATGAGAAAGAAGTCTTTAACGGCGACATCGGGCGCATCGCTGGCATCGACATGGACGAAAACCGCATTGAGGTCATCATCGACGGTCGCTATATCGACTATGACTTCACCGAGGCTGAGGAACTCACACTGGCCTACTGTATCAGCACCCATCGCAGTCAGGGTGGCGAGTATCCCTTTGTGGTCATCCCCTTATTGACCCAACATTACATGATGCTCCAACGTAATCTGATCTACACAGCCATCACCCGCGCCCGTCAAACCGTCGTCCTCGTCGGCACACAAAAAGCCATGCACATCGCCGTCAACAATAACCGCGTCAGTGACCGCTATTCCGGCCTCCTCGGTCGATTAAGAGAGTGATTGTGTTCTAATCTCTAGCTTCTATCCTCAAGCGTTATACTACCAGCTAAAGACTATCGACTATCAGCTAAGGAATATCTCAATGCCCACCATCACCCTCGACAACGGCACACCCATCCAAGCAACTGAAGGCAAGCGCCTCGTCCTTGCGTTGGAAGATGGAGGCGTAGATATGCTCCATCGCTGCGGCGGCTTCGCATTCTGTACAACCTGTCGCGTATCCTTCGCCGAAGGGGAGCCTTCAACCATGACCAGCGCCGAGCGAGATCGTCTTGCCGATGCCGGTTTGTTCGGTCAAATGCGCTTGAGCTGCCAGATCATTTGTGACCATGACATGCAATTAGCCACGATCAACCATCTGATTGGCAGCGACTACGACTCAGCCGGAAACCGTCCCCACGACGAAATCACACCCGAGCCAAAATGGATTAAACGCCCCTATTAAACAGGTTCGCCTGAAATAATCGGCGTATCAGGCGTAACTTCTGCATCAGGATCTTGCCTGCCTCGGCATCCTCAATCGCTTGTCCGAGCAAACTCAAGGCTGGCCCACCCGCGCCCCATGCCTTCCCATCCACAATCAGATATTGTGCCTGTTCGTCGTTATGATCTTTATAGCGCACACAAATAGCGGGCATACCACCTACCGAAAGTGAGTGCGCCAGTTGCGTATCAATTTCAGCTTGCAATGGTCT
Organism: Aggregatilineales bacterium; assembly: GCA_038251275.1. Classification (GTDB taxonomy): domain Bacteria; phylum Chloroflexota; class Anaerolineae; order Aggregatilineales; family Phototrophicaceae; genus CFX2. Next base: position 44,446 of record JBBSBM010000007.1, on the reverse strand, counting down.
ACTCGCGTCACCCACACAGATCAGCGCATCCACATAACTCAAATCGAACTACTTGGCGGCTTCTTTCAACATCTCCGCATCATATTCGCCCTGCTCAGCACGAGCATACAACTCATCATGTAAAGGCCAAAATACACCCGCCCGTTGTTCTTCCATACATTTCACCATGCTCCCAATGAAAGCCGTCATCTGACCGCCAGTCGTTGGTAAAATACGGAACTCATATTTAGCATGACCTGTTGCCACATACTCTTGAATAAACGCTTGCATCGTCGGTTCGTAGCGTTGACAAAACGGACAGGCAAAATCTGCGAATTCGACAATCGTAATCGACGCATCGGGATTGCCCAATACAGGCGCACCATCCGCTGTCCGCGAGAAAGGAATATCCGCATAGGGATTTTCATACGGCAGTTCGGTCGCTTCGATAGTTGCTTCTGCCGTGACTTCAGTTTGAGAAGGTGTGGGCGTGGCAGTGATTACGGGCTTGCTGGTGGACGGTGTCGGCGTAGCTTTAACATCGTAACCATAAACCACAGGCAATGTACCGACCATTATCGCCGCGAAGACGATGACCATAATCAGATATTTCGGTGACAAAAATTTCATTGTAAAACTTCCGTTGGATGATTTCTGCGATAACCTCATTATGCGGTTAAAATGAACCCATAGTCAAAAGGCCAACCATGTCTTGCCCTGTCATTCACCAACTACCACCAGATTATCATCAAGCCCAGCACCTCGTCTTGCTCGAACCGCGTAAACTTTTGTTGATTAATCTGCTGTCGTTGATTCCAGTAGTGGTCGCGCTCATTGTGCTGGGCGCATGGTGGGCATTAGTACTGCGTCTGCGAGGTTCAATTCCCGGCGGATTTGGCACTGATTGGCCTTCGTGGCTGTGGATTATATTGATCTTCGTCATCAGCATTCCTTTACACGAAGGTCTGCATGGTCTCGCTATTCTGCGTAGCGGACACAAACCGCGTTACGGCATGATGCTCAGTAAAGGCGCGTTCTATGCAACGGCCGATAACGCCCTTTTTTGGCGGGATGATTTCATCTTCATTGCCCTTGCACCGATTGTTGGGATTAGCTTGATTGGTCTCGCTCTAGTCTACCTGCTACCGGATACGCTCGGTTATTATGTCGGTCTGGGCGTGGTCTTCAACGCTGCTAACAGCATCGGTGACCTGTGGATGACAGTTGTTGTTCGACGCTACCCACAAGGCGCACTGGTTCGCGACCAAGCCGATAGCATCCGTATCTACATCAATACTTAACCCAATTACTATAAAAGGCATTATCTTGGGCAGTAACTTCCCTATCCAATTCAACACCATTCCTTATCCAATTTGGCGGCGCAAATTCCCCGTTGGTTTAGGCCGAGCGCTCCAACCATTAATCGGGCGCTATCTCGCTGCCGATGCTGATCTCAACCCTCCGGCCAATCTTGAAGCACTAACAAACTTCATGCTTCACTGGAGATTGCTCTCCCATTCAAATCTACGCAATGCAGTAGATATCTTGAACAGTGACTTCCCAAATCTGGAAATGACTCAACCCGAACAAGTCAAACCTGCTGTTCCTTTCGATGTCAACGAAAAAGTGCGACTTCCAGCCCAATGGGAGCCGATGGAAACCATCCTGCTCACATGGCCTTCAATCTATCCTGCCTTGTGGGAGCAGCACTCTCAAATGGTCGAGGCCATCACGCCCGTTTCATCGGTCAGTATCCTCGTCACAAACACGCTGTGGGCGAAAGCTGCGTACTTGTTCCTCAACCAACGTAGCAAAGCTGATTTGAGTCGTGTTCGATTCTTGCTTTTACCCACCAACGATATTTGGGTACGGGACTACGGCCCGGTCGTTGCCCAAAATCGAAAAGGCGAGCAAGTTGCCATCAAACTCGTCTTCGATCCATTACCAAGTTATCCCCAGCAGCTTGATAATACGATGGCCTTACGATGGGCTGCCCACGAAGAAATTCCAGTGCGCCATCTTAATTTGCACCTCGAAGGCGGCAATATCTGGTCGGATGGGCAAGGCACACTGATTATGGCCTCGCAGATCTTCCACAGTAACCCCGGCCTGACGCGCACTAAACTGCTTGACCAACTGCACAGCGTTTTCGACTTTTCCAAACTCATCATCACACCGCGCCTCGAGCGTGAGGAAACCGGACACGTTGATTTGTTGGTCAAACTGGCTGACTCAGAAACCGTTCTTATTCCTCACGCCAGTGGTTTTAACCGTGCTGCGCTACGCCAAGCAACCGAAATCTTTAGGCGAACGACGAATGCATCCGGTTTCCCGTATTGCATCTTCGAACTGCCCAATCCGCCTTTATATCTCAATTGGGGTGTTTATCCGGTTTGGCGCAGCTATACCAATTCACTCACGGTCAATGGACGAGTTCTCGTGCCAGTTTTCGAAATCCCCAGCGACGCGGAAGCACTCGCGGTTTATCAGAAAGCCATGCCCGACTTCACCATCATCCCCATTGATTGTGCGCCGGGAGCCAACGGTGGTGGCGCGGTTCACTGCCTGACCAAAGAAGTCGCCGCACCTCAACGAGGCTAATTCATGAAAAAGCACCTCAAAGCCGCTGAAATTCTCGAACTCATTGAGTCAGCTGATGGAACAGTCTCACGCTTCATATTACAAGATGAAGCCCTAATCACAGAAATGATTTTGGCATTAGAGAAAACCGAATCAACACCAGCACGTTGGTTACTTTGCACCGTTCTCGGAGATCGTCATGCCAAATCCGCAGTCCCAATTCTTATTCGTCATCTTGCCGACCCAAACCTTACTGTACGATGCTATTCTGCCGAGGCATTAGGCAAAATTGGTGATCCAAAAGCTGGACCCGCGCTGCTCGCACTCTTTAAGAAAAAACAGCCTCTTGCCTTGCGTTCAACTCTTGCGGTTGTCATTGGGCCAATTCACTATCAGCCCGCCGTACCAAGGCTCCTAGGTGCTTTAAAGGATGAAGACGGTGGTGTGCGCGGATGTGCGGCTTGGTCACTCGGCCTGCTTCTCGCCCCCGAAAGTATTCCAGCCTTGCAGCAAGCATTAGCTGTTGAAACACAGAATTGGGCTAAGAACCATATGCGAGACACATTAGATAAGATTGCCCAAGCTCAAAAATGAAGTTTTCACATCGAATGTCACAAACGCTAAGTCCTTCCTGTCTTATTTCATGACAACAAAATACAAATCATGAGATGAGATAATGTCCGTACAACCAACAAAATATAAGCAAGATGCAGCCACTAGACCAATTTGAAGCCTATCGTCCACTGATGTTTTCCATCGCCTACCGCATGTTGGGCAGTGCGATGGAGGCCGAGGATATGGTGCAGGAAACCTATCTGCGTTATCAGGGTGTTGATCCCGTAACGATACGCTCACCGAAGGCGTTTCTCAGCGCGGTTATTACACGGCTGTGTCTGAACCAACTCGAACTGGCGCGTACTAAACGCGAAGTCTACGTCGGTGAATGGCTGCCTGAACCGATCTCGACCGACAATGAAACGATCCTTTCAGCTAGCAATCCGTCGGGGTTATACGACTCGATCTCAATGGGTTTCATGGTGCTGCTAGAAAACCTAACGCCATTAGAACGGGCAGTTTTCTTGTTACGGCAGGTGTTTGAGTACGACTACAACGAAATTGCGGATATCCTAGGCAAAGAAACAGCGGCCTGTCGGCAATTGTTCAGCCGCGCACAAAAGCATATCGACGATCACCGCCCACGCTTCAAACCGAGCGCCGAAGCCCACCAACATCTCTTGGGACAATTTCTGCAAACCGTCAACGAGGGAGACATGGATGGGTTCATGGTGCTACTAGCCGAGGACGTGACCTTGCATACTGATGGTGGCGGTAAGGCAAAGGGCGCAGCAACCCGTACCGTACAAGGCATCGACGCAACCGCCAAGTTCATCTTGAACTCATTGCGCTTCCGAGTCGAACCATTCACAACCGAAATTGCATTGGTCAACGGTGAACAAGCAATTTTACTGCGTTCCAACGGATCAACCGTTGTAGTGATATTTATAGAAACCAACTCCGACAAAATCCAGACTATCCGCATCGTGGGCAATCCGGACAAACTTCAACATGTTTAACCAACTAATGTCTCAAGAAAGATTTCGAGCTGCTCCAAAGATTGCGCCATATTTTTGCGACCATAACCTATACGGAAGTGGTTGTCGCCGTAATCATAATTCGAGCTGGGCAGCAGCAAAACACCCTGCTTCTCGACCGCGCTAATGCAAAAAGCTTGAGCGCTAATGCCTTCGCGCAAACGGGGAAAAGCAGTCGAGCTGGCACGAGGGCGCTGCCAGACAAACACATCTTTGAGTTGGGCGAAGAATAGATCGAGCAGGTCGAGGTTGGCGTTAATAATACTCAGGTTGCGTTCAACGATTTTATTTTGATGCCACAAGGCTATTACGCTCAAGAATTCGCTCGGCGCGCTGTTACAAATGGTGGTGTAATCCTTGAAAGCCGCCAACTGCTGATATAACTCACGACTGCGTGTTGCCAGCCAACCGATTCGCAACCCCGGCAGCCCATAAGTTTTGGACATCACACCCAGCGATACGGCCTTCTCGTACAAATCGCAGGCTGCTGGAAGTCGATCCGTTGGATTGTGTTCCAATCCGCGATAGACCTCATCCGAAAATAACCAAATATCGTGCTTCCGAGCAATCTCAATGATTTGTACCTGCTTCTCAGCGCCCATCAAGTAGCCGGTTGGGTTATGCGGACAATTGACCACAATCGCCCGCGTATTGGGGCGGATATTGGCTTCTAACCAATTCAGATCCAACTCCCAATTGTCCTCATCGCTTGTTACCCAATCCGTGACTTCAGATCCTATTGAACGCGCCACCTCATGCAGCGATTGGTAACATGGTGTATGCACAATCACATGGTCGCCTACCTCTAAAGCCACATTCATGAAAGTGAAGATACCTTCTTCCGCGCCACTGAAGACCAGCACATCTTCCGGCTTGATGGTGGTATATAAGCGGGTTATTCCCTGCCGCAGTTCAGGACTCCCTTGTGACTCGGTATAGCCTAACCAGTGATTTTGAAACTTCTCTTCCGCGCCGGGTTCGAGTGCTAATACCTCTCCCACACTCATGGCCTCGCAGTCGGATTGGCTGAGTAAATAGGGCGCACTAAATTCATATTGGGCGTAAAACCGTTCGATCTGAAAAGGTTGAATTTTCATAGACATTCCCCAAACAAAAACGCAGATGTGCTTGTATCATCTGCGTTTTCTCTGCTCTTGCCAAGCCACAACTCATGCCACTAGCAGTTTATTGGAGAGAAATGGCTTATCAGATTTGCAGTGGTCTGATAGAGAGAGTGCATAGCCGTGATGACCTCAAAAGTATCCAAACCCGTCGAAAAGCTGGGCATCAGGGGGGACGAGTTCGGTAGGCATGTCAGTCAGCGACATCCATTCCGTAGCGATCGAGTGCAGTCCGAATCTGGTTGATCCCCTCGATTCCCCAATAGTGCCCATCGGGGAGCTGGTCGTCTCGATCCCACCGCCAAGCTGTGACCATCGCAAGCATGAGGACCCGGCACTCGCGAAGCAGGTCCTGATTAACAGTTGGATAGTGTTCGCTGACGTCCTCGGGTGCATGTGCAATGTCAAACTCAACAGGTCCGCGGCAACACGTCTCAAGGTCTATAAACAGCATCCCTTTCTTCGTGTTCAGCAAGTTACCCGGATGCGGCTCGCCGTGCAGCAGCTGCTCAGGTACTCCCCGATCGACGATCGCGCGCCTCAACCCCCGCAGCGTGTTGTCAAGAAGCTTCCGTCCCGTGTCATCGAGCTCCGGTGTCTGGGCGCGGTCACCGACCAGCCGCTGCGCTTCCGCTACTCGATCCGTGAAGTGAGGCACCGTCAGGTCGATTTGGCGGACGCTGGCATGGTAGCGCTCAAGTGCCTGCGCATACATTGCTGGCGCGATGTCTTGAGGCGGCACCACCTCGTAGTAGGTCCACAGTGTGATCGCGAAGCCGTCACGCACATAAACACGCGGATCCACCCGAGATTCAGGCTTTTCCACCGGGCAGCCCGCCTCTGCGAGTCGCCGACCAACCTCAACTTCGAACTCAGCGCCTGCCTGATGAGCTAAAGGTGCCACCCGGGCGAGAACGTCACAAGGTGTTAGGCGTACAGCAATGCGGTTCGAGTTGTGAATAACGACTCCATCACCGGCACTAAGGCCCAGGGCAGAGGCCATCGACCTCGCTGCCTCAATCGCTCGTTGGACTTCTGACGGTTCCATCGTTTCCCTTAATCGCTATTGCAGTGGATCTTAACCATGTCCATCCCATAACAAAAAACGGAGCCTGTTGCCGCTCTTTTGAGAGGCTACTTCATCGATACTACTTTATACCCTATGTCTAGAGTAGACCGCCCGATCTCTCCGACAAACTGTTAGGCGTTTTTCACCAAGTAGTCTTGTATCGCCTGAGGCACATTGGCTTCATCGAGGAAGCCATACCATTTCTGGATGACATTACCCGTGGCATCAATCAAGATATACTGCGAGCGATCAGTGATATTGAAACGATCCCGTGCGGCTTGTGTTTCGGGAACGTCAATATTCAAATCAATCACATCAACCTTATCCGCAAATTGAGTTCGGATTGCATCCACAATCGACTTATTATGCTGGCAGGTTGTACACCAATCCGCGTAAGAATTCAGCAGCTGCGGTTTGCCGGTACTCGTGACCAATGAAATATCCTGCGGTGGATACAACCCACCCTCTTTGCCCACAATTTGCGGCACACGCGCAGCGGGAGATTGGGTGGTTTCCGGCGCGGCAGTTGGCTCTTTGGCTGCTCCGCCCTTTGCCAGATTATCGGTCGGCGCACACCCACTCAGTACAAACCAAGCCATAACTCCAACCATTAAAAGACTCAATAAACGTTTCACAACGGTCCTTATGCAATCAAGTTGTCTTGTTGTCGTTAGTATGCACCGAAATTCTTAAAATTCGGTGAACAACTACTGACCATTAATGCTAATCTTGCCCGCCGAAGGTTTCTAACCAGCGCCCACTGGTTAGCGACTCGATATAAATATCCAATTTCCAATCAATCGCCACGTCTGCCGCGCTCAGTTCGACTTCTTCGATTTTCACACCAGTATTGCGAACAATTGCCAGCGGGGTTGCCTCGTCACGCTCTCCCATGACCAGTTCAGCCGCCGCGCAGATGGTATCCGCCACGCCACGTACCGTGACCTGCATCAAATTACCGAACAAATCGGCTTTGCCACGCTCATCTTGCAGTGGACGGAAACCCGCTGTTGCCAATGCCACGCCTGTCGTACCTAAACGCCCCGGCATCAGCCAGCTATCGGTGACAATCACACCGATGTCTACGCCGAGCAAATCGCGCATACCGTGACGGATGGATGAGGCTGATTTATACGGTTCTTTGGGGAACAGCACCACATAGCCACTGGGAATATTCGAACGATCCAAACCGGCGTTGGGCTGCACAATGCCGTGTTGTGCCGTCAGCATAAAACCTTGAATGCCGCCTAGGACGTGATCGGACTCGCGCATTACGAGTTCCGCCATCTGCGGGATCATATGATAGCGGACTGCTAAGGCTGCACCTTTCTCGCTGACAACCACATCCGCCAGCTTAACGACGCGACCTTCGCTGATTGCCGTATATTTACTCGAAACTGCAAGGATATCGCCATCTTGCAGAACTTCGCCGCTGGCATGAATGGCATCCGCCAATGTTTGATGTAGATCAAATGTTGATTTTTGAACCGGCGCTTGCACAGGAATGATAGTCAGATGTTGAGAGGACATATCGGGGCTTTTACCTTATTGATGGAAATCATAACAATCACGTCCAAAGGTCAGGGATGCTACCATTGCCACAATATCATTACCATATCGAAAACGCAGTAATCATTTTGTGGTATGTGCAGCACTTGCTTTTTCCCACATCAGGGGGTTAAGATTCTCGCACGTTCGATCATAAAAATAGTCAATTTAGGAGTGTCTCATGGCAAGAAAACTAAAGAATTATGTAGGTGGCGATTGGGTTGACTCATCTGCCAGTGTGTACACCCCTGTGGTAAACCCGGCTACCTGTGAAACGATTGGTGAATGTCCTGAATCAACCCGTGCTGATGTGGATGCAGCGGTCAAGGCCGCCCAAGAAGGTTTTGAAGAATGGCGACGGACTCCTGTACTGAACCGTGTTCAGTATCTCTTCCGTTTCAAGACCATCATCGAAGACCGATTTGAAGACCTCGCCAAAATGGTCGTTGAAGAAAATGGTAAAACCCGCGATGAAGCGCGTGGTGAAGTCCGTCGTGGTATTGAAAGCATTGACTTCGGCACCAGTGTTCCCGTTTTGATGCGCAGCGATGGTGTTGAAGACATCGCCGCTGGCATCGACGAAACCACTTTGCGCCAGCCCGCAGGTGTTTTCGCCGCGATTACCCCGTTCAACTTTCCGGCGATGGTTCCGCTGTGGTTCTTACCGACCGCGATTGCGTGCGGTAACACGTTCATCCTCAAGCCCTCGCCGCAGACCCCCATGAGCGCAGAAATTCTGTACGAAGTTCTGCATGATCTCGACCTGCCAGAAGGTGTTGTCAATCTGATTCAGGGTGGTAAAGAAGCCGCAATGGCGGTGATGGAACATCCCGGCATCAAGGGTGTCTCGTTCGTCGGCAGCAGTCCGGTTGCCAAGCTGGTTTATGAAACCTGCACCAAAGCCGGCAAGCGCGTCCAAGCTCAGGGCGGGGCAAAGAATTACATCGCTGTTATGCCGGATGCTGATATGACCGCTTCGGTCAAGAACATTATGGGTGCGGCTTATGGTTGCGCTGGTCAGCGCTGCCTCGCTGCGGCAGTGGTCGTAGCTGTCGGTGATGCCTACGACAAACTGAAGGATGAACTGGTCAAGCAGGCCAGTGGTTTGCGCGTCGGTTACGGTCTGAGCGAAAACACTCAGATGGGCACAGTCGTTTCCGCTGCCGCTAAGGAACGCATCGAGCGCATGATTACACAGGGTATCGAACAAGGCGCGACCGCCGCACTCGATGGTCGAAACCAGAATATTTCCGGTTACGAACAGGGTAACTTTGTTGGTCCGACGATTATGGTAAACATTTCGCCCGATAATATCTTGGCGAAGGAAGAAGTCTTTGGCCCAGTTCTCGCCATGATGAAGGCTGATGACCTCGATGGCGCAGTAGAGATTATCAACGGCAGCAAGTACGGTAATGCCGCCAGTATCTTCACCAACAACGGTGGGCATGCCCGCGAATTTAAGTACCGCGTCAACGCTGGTAACATTGGTGTCAACATCGGTGTGGCTGCACCTTCTGCGTCATTCCCATTCGGTGGACAAAAGGACTCATTCTTCGGTGACTTGCACGGTCAAGGTATGGACTCGATTGAGTTCTACACCGAACGTAAAATCGTCATTGAACGCTGGGTCTGATTAATTTGGTGAGTGGGCAATTTAGTGTGTGATGTAAAGTGGGCGCAGCATGCTGCGCCCCTACAGATATTAATTCCCTCAATTAGCAAAAGCCTGCCTTTGCAACGTTTTACCATGTGTTCAACATATTGTTATTAAGCGCGTCCAGATTTCCGCACTATGCCTTTTGAACCCTATCCAATCCCTATCCAAGAAACCCAAATCGAACTGCTGGTCGTCAATTCGCGCTTTATCGCAACAGCGCTTCTTGCGGATACGGTTGTCGCTGCCAGAGAATCACTAGCGCGTATTCGTGCGGCGATGCCCGAAGCCAATCACCATGTCTATGCTTATCGGGTTGGTTATGGGAACAGTGTCATTGAAGGCATGAGCGATGATGGTGAACCGACAGGCACGGCTGGCCCACCGACTTTAGCCGTGCTGCGTGGCGCAAAAATCGGTGATACTCTAGTGGTGGTCACACGCATCTTCGGCGGGACGAAACTTGGGACAGGTGGACTCGTCCGTGCTTACTCGGATGCTACTCGCACGGTTTTGGAAGCCCTACCCCGTCAGCTCAAAATACCGCGCCAGCAGATCGGCCTCGAATTTGCCTACTCATACTACGAGCGCATGAAATTGCTGATCGCCGAATATGAAGGCACAATAGACGATGAAACCTTCGGGCAAGACGCATCATTGATTGTGACCTTACCGCAAGCAAATGTTGAAGCTTTGAGCGTCCGTGTTACCGATATGACCGCCGGACGTGTCGAAATTATTCACTTTTAATGAGGAACAAACAATGATTATTTATACCGATTCACTGGATGGCATTACCGTCGGCAAACTCAACGGTTTCTTTGTCGGTTGGCCTAACCCACCACAACCCGCTGTACATCTAGGTATTTTACAAGGCAGCTCTCACATTGTTCTGGCGATTGATGATCAAAGTGGTCAGGTTGTTGGTTTTATGACTGCCATCAGTGATGGTGTATCGGCAGCCTATATTCCCCATTTGGAAGTGTTACCCGTGTATCAGCAAAAAGGCATTGGTTCGGAACTTGTCAAACACATGTTTGATGCGCTGCGTCAAATTTACATGATTGACCTCACCTGTGATCCTGAACTTCAGCCTTTTTATGAACGCTTTGGGATGCGCCCTCTAACAGCCATGATCTTTCGCAATTACGACCGACAATCAGGTGAGTAAGTTCTTTCGCCCACTTGTCCCATAACAAATCCTCCATACGCCTTATGACAATTCAAGCTTGATAATCTAACATTTGTAATCATCAAGGATTAGGTTGAATCATTTAGTGACGGTGGGACGGATGTTATGAGTAAGTTCAAAGATCAGGCTGTGAATTTTTTTAATTTACTGAGGCAAACTTTCACCGAGTGGAATGAAGACCACGCTCCACGTCTGGCCGCTGCTTTAGCCTATTATACGGCCTTCTCAATCGCGCCTTTACTTGTAGTCGTGATTGGTATTGTCGGCATCATCGTCAGCCAAGACAGAGTGCAAACTCAGATTCTGACAGAAGTTCAGCGCAGTGTCGGCCCGGATGCCGCCAAAATGATCGGTGAACTCATCACAAACGCTTCCAAACCAGCCGAAGGGCTTCTGGCAACCGTCCTTGGCCTTGTGACTTTACTTCTCGGTGCAGGTGGCGCTTTTGGTCAGCTTCAAGACGCTTTAAATACCATATGGGATGTCGATCCCTCATCAACAGGCAAGCAAAATTCCGGTGTGGTCTTGCAAATCCAAAACAAATTTCTGTCTTTCGGCATGGTATTGTTCGTTGGCTTCTTGCTGTTAGTTTCCCTAGTCATTAATGCGGTCATTGCGGCTGTCAGTACCTATGTGGTCAATCTACTTCCCGGCGTTCAATTTCTGCTCGAATTTGTCAATCTTGTCATCTCACTTGCCGTTATCACAGCCATGTTTGCCATGATTTACAAGTTCTTACCCAAAATAAAGCTCGAATGGCGCGATGTGATTATAGGCGCAGCGATGACTTCTGTATTATTTACTATCGGGCGCTTTCTTCTGGGCTGGTATCTAGGTCGCAGCGGTACCGCTTCTGCGTATGGTGCAGCTGGTTCATTCGTCCTCATTCTCGTGTGGATTTATTACTCCGCTCAGATTTTCCTCTTTGGAGCGGAGTTCACACAGGTTTATGCACGACGACATGGGTCACTGCAAGGATCAAAGACTGTACCTGTTTCTCCTAACACACCTGCTCCCATTGTCGGTGGTTATGTCAGTGTACAACCCGGTGTGGCAACACATGCGATTGACTTGCCTGCGCCACAATCTACCGTTAAACCGCCGGTTGGCACTGTACTCTCGGGTATCGTGTTCACAGTTGGCGTTTTTCTCGCAGCAATGCTCGCCAACCTTTTCAACCGGCAACCTAAGGACACTTCTACCACGTAACATAACACACTAAAATCCCGCTCGCCCGTTGCCAAACAAGCGACCTATCGGTATGCTTGGTTCATCTAATTTCGAATTCTTAAATCAGTCTTGCGTAAGGATGATCTCCTTTTTACGCTTAGTCTTTACTTAAATTCCTGTAAACTAAAGGAACATCATGTCATCTTTGAATACCTATGGTGCTATTTTGACTTATGCCATCGAACTCGAAGCACGCTTAGCCGATTACTACAAAAAAGCGGGGAACATCGAACAATCTGCTGCTGCCGACAAACGAAAAGGCAAATTGGAACGCGCTCGCAGTCTGTATGTGCTGGAAATCACACTGGAACCCATCGAAGGTTTGGACGAAGCCAACTATACGATGAATATTGACGACACATCCGCTGCGGGACAGAAAACCGTAGCAGCTACGGCTGCACGTTTTTACAGCGAGGTTGCTCCTTCAATCAATGTCCGTGATGCCCAACGCATCCTCGAAAAATGTGGCAAAGAATATGCCGCGTTGACCTGAAGATTGTCACATCTTTAAAAGAGGTGGCTCTTTTAGTTGCCTTTCTTTTATTGCGTTCTCTTAGAACAGCCTAGCATTATTGGTAAAAAAATTAGCAGGTAGGAGTTTTCATCATGCAGTATCGTGATTTAGGTCGCACAGGTTGGAAAGTCTCGGATATCAGTTTTGGTGCGTGGGCAATTGGCTCGGCGTGGGGCGAAGTCGATGACCGCGACTCGCTAGCCGCCATGCACAAAGCCATTGACCTCGGTTGCAACTTCATTGACACCGCTGATGTTTACGGTGATGGTCATAGTGAACAACTCATTGCCCAACTGAAGCGTGAACGCCCCGGCGAAGAAATTATCGTCGCTACCAAGGCCGGTCGTCGTTTACCCCAGCAAGTACCAGAAGGTTATACACCCGAAAACTTGAATGCGTGGATTGACCGCAGCTTGCAAAATCTCGAAACCGATTGCCTCGATTTAGTACAGCTACACTGCCCACCGACAGCGGCCTATTACATCCCTGAATTGTTCGACACACTAGATAGCATCGTTCGTGCAGGCAAAATCCGTTACTACGGTGTGAGTGTTGAAAAGGTCGAAGAGGCGCTGAAAGCCATTGAGTATCCCAACGTTCAAACGGTGCAAATCATTTTTAATATGTTCCGCCACCGCCCGGCTGAACTGTTCTTTCAAGAAGCCAAACGCCGTAAGGTTGGTATCTTAGCCCGTGTTCCGTTAGCAAGCGGCTTGCTTACCGGCAAAATGACATCGAACTCGAAGTTCTCATCAGACGACCATCGTAATTTCAACCGGCATGGCGAGTCTTTTGATCGCGGTGAAACCTTCTCCGGTGTGGATTATGAAACTGGTTTGCAGGCCGTCGAGGAACTTAAAACCCTTGTGCCAGAAGGTATGACTTTGACGCAGTTCGCTCTCCGGTGGATATTGATGTTCGACGCAGTAACCTGTGCCATTCCCGGTGGCAAACACCCTGACCAAGTGGAACAAAACATCGGCGCATCTGATCTACCACCCTTAAACGACCGACAAATGGCAAAAGTGCGCGAGATTTATGGTCGTTATATTGCCCGCCAAGTTCATCACCGCTGGTAATCAGTTACACAAATAAAAAGAGGCGGATGATGATGTCCGCCTCATTAGCATTTGCTTATCGCTTTCAGACGTGTATGAGCCTTAGCGTACGGTTAACTGCCCGATGCCACCGTCATAATGAATGGTGATCTTCTGTGAAGCTGAGGCAAAGTTTGCCGTCTCCCACACGCCGTTCTTGCCCAAGCCCCAATCGCTGTTATTACCACTCACACGATGGAAGCGTGAACCAACGTTTACATCCCCTATGCCACTCTTGGCTTGCAAGCGCACAGCCGTATCCGAAGGCAGGTTGATAACGGTTTCACCGATGCCACCTTTAACACGGGCGTTGACGTTCATGTTCGCAGGCACAATAAGGTCCATGCGTCCCACACCAACCTCTGCACGAACATCAAGTGAATCGCCATTTACAGGTAACGTCAGACGGATTTCACCGACACCGCCGGACACATCCAAATGGTTGATCTGCATGCGACTCAAATCAATATTGGATTGTCCAACCCCACCGCTGATGTCCAAAGACATCGGTATGCTTGTGTTCAGCCCAATCGTTGAGTGAAGCTCTCTTCCGGTATCCCAACCCCAATTGGTTGGCTTCGTCCAACTCGTCCACGAATCACCCGTTTGGCGCAGCTTCACCACTCGTTCAGGTTCACCGTCTGCTGAAAATGTCATATCTCCAACAAATTTCATATCTGCGTCAATCAAGGTTGTGGCATCATCAATACCATGAATAGTCGTTTCACCAACGGGTAGCACAAGTTTCACCCGTGCCGAAGTCGCATCATCCACTACTGCTGAATAATGCTCATGTTTGATTTCCATTTTTGTTCCCTTCTGCTTCAAAAACCAAACTCCACCGCCGACCAGTGCCAACGGCCACAGACTTAAAATGCCGCTGATAATGCCGAGATTGCCGAGTAGCAGCACGGTTCCGCCGCCGATGACACCCCATGCAATCATGTTGGCATTCGAGCGGTTGGTGTCGCCGCGCTTTGGTTTTTCAGTAAAAGTATTCATTTCCAATTGTCCTTTCGGATTAGCTGCACTTGACCTTGATTTGGTCAGGCAGCAAGTCGTTATATCCCTTCTAACGAGTGCCAAAAGGATTTGTTCAAAATTGGTTATAGGAAAATTTTCATTCACCAGACCAAGCAAAAAGAGCCAATCTCAAGGATACGGTGGCTCTGAGAAGAGTAGATTATTTTCTGTTACGATTTGGTTTCAGCTGACAGGCGTGTTAGGCACAACCGTCGCCTGTAACGAACTCCCGCTACAACTCGGTGGTCCTTCTGGCGGATAAATCCATGTTTGCATAACCGTTGCGTCTTTCGCCATCGCCCGAAATTCGTTGTAGGTCGCTAATAGATTAGGACAGTCGCCTAAAATTTCAGCGGCTTGTCCTTGCACGTACCAGCACTCGAATTTACGCTGACCGGGTGGGACATTTTGCATGACTTGCAGGGATGAACAGCGATGAAGCGAATCTTGGGCGGCTTTGAAGTTACCCTGCAAGAAATACTCCATGCCGAGTTGATACCAACCATCGGCAAAACTCGGTGCACGATCAGTGACTTCATGACAATATTTGACTGCCGCATCCCGTTCGCGCAACAGGCTAGACAATTCGCACAAGCGCAAACGTGCTTTCACATTGTCAGGATTATAGGTCAACACCTGAAAATAAGCGGCTGTTGCCGCGTCGGCATCACCAAGCTGCATAGCGTATGAAGCGCGTTCGAAATATAAGGGGACGAGAAAGCGGTTAAGACTAATCGCCCGTTCAACCGACTCAATCGCTTGTTTGTAATTACCCAAATCGCTATAACTGATGCCCATCGCGCGCTGACCTTCCAGCCGCCAATCGTTAATCTGTGCGACCTGTTGGCTTTCACGTAATGCGATTTCAAAGCTGCCTGCGCCACCATAAGCCAACGCTAAGGCTACCCGCGCTAAACCGTTATTCGGGTCGAGGCGCAATGCATCTTCAGCCGTTTTAGCGGATTGAGCAACCTTCCCTACTGCTTGCAATGCATAGGCATGAATAGCCAATACTTTCGGATCATTTGGAGCATTCCCAAAAGCTTCGGTTGTCAATTCAAAGGCCGAGTCGCGGTCAATTGCACGGTCATAGTCGCTGTAACTGCGGTAAATGAGGGTTCTTGCAAGGACAATCAAGGCATCGCTGTTCTCAGGGTCTTGGTTTAAAGCTTGCTGAGCATAACGGACAGCATCATCCAATTTACCCTGCTCAAAAGCGGTCTGAGCCATACCTAATGCATCGTCTTTTACAACCGCACTGCCAAAGGTCAATCGTTGACCGAGCCAGTTCCATGACACCACAACAATCCCCACTAAGACACCCAAAACAACAATTGTGGATAAACCCTTGGAACGGCGCCGACGATGCCGACGAAAAGATAACCGTGATTGTTCTCGGTGAATGTGCATCTAAAATTGCTCATGGAAATTTGTGTGCGTTGTATGACAATAAGCATAACGGATTTATGAAAACAATGCTGTAAATTGATGGGTAATTTTTCAAAGCTTAATTAACAAAAAGCTGGCGTGTTATAATAAGGTATCCGAAGATTTTGGGAGGTGAATTTTGACTAGTCAAGAATCCCAAGAGCGGTTTGCAATGGGTGTACCGCACCCCTTTAGACAAAGTGAGCAGTATGGCTTTTGGCTCACAACCACTGAAAAACGTCTCTTGACAGCCGTTTACACCATGCGTTGTGTTGCTGGAATGAAACGCCACCGCACTAGCGGACGCGTGCTTGTTGAAATTAGCAACGAGCACGATCCAGACGAAGCGTGGCATTGGATACGCAGTGAACTTGAGGACGTTGTGAACTACGTCGAATTGGACGATATTTGGGAAGAAGCTATCAAGTGGCTATTCTAAAGTTGCCCTGAGTTCCTGAAGTGTCCCGTACGGGTTGATCGTAACAATTGATGCGATTCTATAAGACCCAATCATCATCACACTGTACATTGCCCTGTAGATTGGGTCAGAATTCCACAGTTTCCACGCCCATTTTCAACCCCGCCATTGAATTTTAGTTGCCTGCACAACCAATTTAATCAGGCACATGCATTGTTTATCCACCGACTTACAATTTGCCACAACCTGATTGTCTGATGTACAACTCTCAATAAATACGTTCTTTGTACTTATACATACGGGTGGGTTATTGAGATGACGTCAGAATCGATTGATACGATAGCTATGCGTCCCGACGAACGGCTTGACAGGGACAGACTAGCCGATTATTTAAGCGATAAGCTAGAAGGAGCGGATCAACCGCTGAGTATTCGTCAATTCGGTGGTGGTGCGGCTAACCTGACCTATCTACTCGATTATGGAACTCAGCAATATGTTCTTCGTCGACCCCCATTAGGGCCGGTTGCTCCTTCAGCCCATGATATGGCACGTGAATATCGGGTTCTGTCGATGCTGTATCAAGTCTTTCCATACGCCCCACGCGCTTATCTCCTGTGTGAAGACAACAGCATTATTGGTGCGCCATTCTTTATCATGGAACGAAGAAACGGCCTCGTGGTACGCCGTTCGCTACCCGAAGAATACGCACATATACCCGACGCGCCACAGCGGATGAGCTTTGCGCTGGTGGACACATTGGCTGATTTCCATGCGGTGGATTACACGGCTTTAGGACTGGAAACATTAGGCAAACCGGACGGCTTCATCGAACGGCAAATTGAGGGTTGGTATGGGCGATGGAACAAAGCTAAAGTGGATGATATAGCCGAGATGGACAGCGTTTATGCTTGGCTCAAAGATCATCTACCGCCAGCGACTGCGCCCACGTTGGTGCATAACGATTACAAACTCGATAACGTGATGCTTTCACACGATGATCCTGCTAAATTAGTCGCTATTTTTGATTGGGATATGTGTACGCTGGGCGATCCATTGGCGGATCTGGGCGCACTGCTGACCTATTGGACAGAACCGACGGACGCGCCCTATCTGCAAATGACAGCCATGATGCCGGTTGGTGATCAACGTTTCCCAAGTCGTGAGCAATTAGTACAACGTTATGCCGCGCGAAGTGGGCGCGATGTATACCATATTCGTTTTTATCACACACTGGGCATTTACCGTCTGGTGGTCATTTGCGCTCAAATCTACATTCGCTATAAACGGGGACAGACACAAGACCAGCGCTTTGAAAGTTTCGGGATGATGATCCCAATGCTGGCAAAGGCGGCCTGGGATACCGCGAACAATTCATAGCTGTTTTGTGTCGGATTTACTGCACAATTTACACAAATTCCGCCGAAATGACGGGCGGGAAGTCCGCTTGTACCCGCTGAATTGGCGCAGTTGCAATGCGGCTGGTTCGGCTATATCCGCTGAGTGCAGTGGATTGTTCGCGTATGTCCGCCGCGTGCATATAGGTGTGCCATTGCAGCGATTCTGAGGGAGCAATCCGCCGAAAATGCAAAGGCAATTGCAGTTGAACCACAGAGACGCAGAGGAAGAAGAGAAAAGGGAGAGTTTTAACACAGCGACTCCAAGACACAATGGCACAGAGATAAATTCAGGATAGCAGAAAAGAAGAGGCAATGGGTTACATTTTGGTAACTCTTTCGCGACCAATTTACCAACGATTTTGAGGGAGAAATGAAGACGTTGAAGTTGATGGGACGTTGGGAAATGGTTTGAGAGATTTTAAGAGCATTATCTGTTACTCAACGACATGGATATTTGCCTCGCATAAGGCACGCTACGCAGGCCATTATGCTAACAACCAGACAAGGCTGCTAATGTTGATTTACAAATTAAGTCGGTAATTAGTCAGCGGAAAAGGCGTGCCTTTTCCCTACAGAAATTCATTGGTTGCAGAGAAAAAAGTCTCGTGCATTGATTACCACTCTATTAAGTAAATGACCATAAGCGGCTTCAAAGTCAGCGCGGGCGGGATAAATCCTCGCCCCTACAAAGATGTCGTGTTTGGGACATTTGAATCTTGTAGGCGTTCAAGTAAATCGAGTACTGGACAGGCATTAAATGTCCTCTTCCATATCATCTAATGAATTCGATTCGCCGTGAGTTACTAATGGACAAACTAAAAAGACCTCGAATGATTTTCGGCGGACGAGGCACGCCTCATCCCTACAATTGTTTAGGTTTTAATTTGGTTCCCCATAACGATCCTCAAAATGATTCATATTTGGAGATTGCGGGACGTGATTAATTAAATTTGACTCCCTCTACAGGAGCTAAAAACACACAAAATTCACAAAAGACGAAGTTTTTGTGAATTTTGTCAAGAATTGAGACTCTCACGACATTAATACAAGTATGCTCAATATATAAGACAGCGTGAGTGGCAATTGATGAACCAATATTCCAGCCACAAACGCTTCTGTAATAGAGCTACAAAGTTTTCCATTCAGGTTTTCGTCCGAGGCGCTTTCAACACTCAATCTTAAGGATTATTAAAGGCATTCAGCCTTATGTTGAAAGTACACACAATTAATTAAGGAAGCATAAAGAGCATGAAGACAAACAACAACTCAAATTCTGGTGCTTATGTTCTCATCATCAATGACCAACCCAAGCTCATGCGGAGCATGGCATTCCTACTCGAAGTCGCTGGTTTGCACGCGGTAACCGCCAGCAGCACCGAGGAAATCACCCAAGCGTTGGCTCAACAAATCCCTGACTTAATTCTGTGTGATGTCGATATGACCGTGATTGATGGATACATCGCTCTCCGCCGCATACACAGCGACCGCCGTTACAGCCATGTTCCTTTCATTGTTATGTCCGACAGCTACGAACTGCACGACCTGATGTACGCCCTTGATTTAGGTGCAGCAGAATACTTACCCAAGCCCTTCGACACCTATGACCTGATTGATGCTATCCGTGACACATTGAACCAATCAGTCGCTTTCCGGGCCGCCAGCTAATAGCATCAAGTAATCTAAACGCGTCGTCATCATCATTTTTATTGCACTTATCGGCTGGGCAACTTTCATTCATTTATCACATCCAGTTCTTTTTGAGAGGCGAGTATAGACACTCGCCTCTTCTGTTTTTACACTCTCCGCCTTTTGACGTAGAGCCATCTTAGTCTGAATGTCAGTTCCCCCCATCTTAAATTTGTTATATAGTTAATTTTACCAGTCTCACCTTGGAGGTATGCATGTTCCGACCTAAGTTTATTTTTGTCACTTTACTACTCTTATTGTGCGTTATCCCCGCTGTACATGCACAGGATGTCACACCAATCCAATATGGCGACAGTGTTCGCGGAAAAATTACGAACCCCGACAAAGGTGTGCTGTACTCATTTGATGCCAAAAAAGGCGATAACATCACCATTAGCCTCGAAAGCTCACAGGTTGATGTTTATTTACGGTTAGGAGATTCGAAAGGCAATCAACTCGCCGAAAATGACGACATTAGCGATAGCAATGTTAATGCGAGCATCGAGTTTACCATTCCTAAAAATGGACAGTACGTTATCGCTGTTCTGGCCTACGATAAAGGGCCATATACCCTCACCTTAGATAGCGATGCATCCAGCAACGGTAGCAATTCCAACGTCAATGAAAATCAGAATCTCAACTATGGCGACACGGTTAAAGGCCAAACGATTGATATTGACACACCGATTGTCTACACTTTTTCAGGTAAGGCAAACGACACCGTCCAAATCTCCCTGACCAGTTCGACGGTCGATACCTATCTGGTATTAGCCGACGCGAACGGTAAATCAATTGCCGAAAATGATGATATTGATGACAAAAACACGAACTCTTATATTGAGGCAGTTTTGCCAGCGAATGGTAATTATCAAATTGGCGTTTTTGGTTATGACAAAGGCGCATTTGAACTGAAGTTAGATAGCGGTTCTGGCACAGGTGGGCCGACCGTACCTGTTTCTAACACAGGTGATCAAGGCCAAACCTTCAGCGATAAGATTGACAGCAAGCAATATTACGTCGAATATCCGTTGAAAGATGTCCATGAAGGCGACACCATCACGATTGATGCCCAAGCTACCAGCGGCGACCTTGATCTTTATACGGGTATTTTCTTTGGCGATACGGTTGTTGCCGAAAATGATGATTGCGACAACTCTACCAAAGACTCTTGTCTGGAATATCCGCAGGCTCAAGCTGGCGATTACACCGTTATTATCACCCGTTATGGTTATGAACAGGGTGAAACCAGCGGCTCATTCGAAGCAAGTGTCAAAGTTGGCAAAGGTACAACCACCATTGCCTCCAACAATAACAATACCACCACCGAGATCGCCGCAGGTTATCCGGTGATTGCCCCCACACCCAACATCGCCGATTGGACGGTGCTGGTTTATATGGGCGCAGATAACAACCTCGAAGACGGTCTGATTAACGATTTGGATGAGTTCGAACGGGCGGGCGGCAGTACACAAAGTGTCCGCATCCTAGCGCTGCTGGATCGCACACCAGACTATGACACCTCAAATGATAACTGGACTGATACACGCCTATTCGAGCCGGGTCCTGATATTAGCAAAGATTATCGATCCGTTTACCCGCCGACTATTGATACCAAACCATTGGGCGATTTAGGCGAAATTGATACCAGCTATCCCGGAAATCTTCTCGACTTCATCGTATGGGGTGTGAAGACATTCCCAGCCCAGCACTACGCCATCATTTTGAATGATCACGGTGGTGCATGGTATGGCACTGTACAAGATGAAACAACAGGTCATGGGTTATTGACCATTCCCGGTTTATCCCAGACATTTGATGCAGCACTTAAGAACACAGGTATAGACAAGTTTGATCTGCTGATTAACGACGCCTGCTTAATGAGTGGTATCGAACATTATGCGGCTATGTCACGCTACTTTGATTACGCTATCGGTTCACCTGAAATCACGTTAAATCCCAGCTTCGACATGACGCTGCTCACCCAATTGCTCAACAAGAATCCTAGTATGGATATTGGGAGACTAGGCAAGCAAATTGCTGATAAGTATATTGAGGATATGACGGACATTTCGGCAGACACTGAGCCTGTACTCGGCGCAGATGTCACCAATTTGCAAAACTTTAGCGATGTCACCGATGCACTCAACCAATTTACAGAGGTCGTCAACGCCAACCCGCGTGCCTATGTTTCGTTGTTGGGTCAAGCACGTGCCAACACCTATGCTTACTCATTCTTCCTACCGGAAGACCAATATGGTCCACCAACCAATATTGATATTGGGGATTTCATGCGGCGTGTTTCCGCGGGTACCAAAGATAAAGCACTGAAGAATGCGGCTGATAACGTAGACATCGCGTTGGATAGTGTTCGCATTTACGGTACAGCGGGCAGACAACTCAGCAAATACACCAGCTACTACAACATTTACTTCCCGCAGCGCAGTACGGATTTTGATCCGAGTTATATGCAACAAACCCCGCTGCAAGATTGGGCGCAAATGCTGCGGACGTTCTACGGCGGAGCCAGCCCGCAATCCCGTGCCTTCCGAGGGCCGCAAGGTTCCGCTGCTCTCGCACCGAGCAGTGTTCCAGTCGTTAATATCACCAATATTTATCCTGAGGAAGCTACCAGTATCGCTTTCCCCATCACTATTTCGATGGAAGTCACAGGACGCAATATCTCACAGGGTAAGTTCACCGTTGATAAAATTCAGGCTGACGGAACGGCAGTGCGCTTGGAAACGTCACGCATCATCACCAAAGTTGTCATCGACAATGTGACGCAGGAAGTCAACCAATGGAATCCCGGCGTGGATGACAGTGACTTTACATGGGATGCCCAAGTGCCATCCGTCACTGACGGTAAAACCACCAGTTTTGAACAGGTGGTAACTTCTGAAGGTGTTTCGTCACTGGCCGGTCGCTATCAATATCCCGGCAGCCAAGATTGGGTTGATGTAACGGTGATGTTTGATGATAACGGTGGTGTCGCCAACGTCATCAGCAGCAACGCCGGTAGCAACGCCCTAGCAAGTGTTAAAGTTGATGTGGGTGGCACATTCCAAACTTATAAGTCTGTGGTGACGGCAGATGGTCGTGTCCTTCAGCAAGAAGGCACCAGCTTTACATGGCCGGAAAAAGGCATCACATGGGATTATGCACCTGCCCCAACAGGACAATATAACCTCGGCTTCCTGATCGAATCGGTTGGTGGTACAACCGGCTTCTCTTCAGCCAAGGTTAACGTCAACAATGATAATATCGACACCAGCTTGCTTGGTTATGTCGATAATGATTGGGGATTGATGTTCCAACGTCCGGCAGGTTGGTTCAATGTCGATTACTTCCCTGACCAAAATTTCTTGCAAACCGCCAGCCGTGACAACGAACAATATATGTTCGTGTACCCGGGTGACAACGATGTCAGCGATCTAAAGAAAATCGCTCAAGGGGTGATCGACAAATTCAGTCTTGAAGGCGCGGGCAAGTTTAAGAAGATCACCGTCGATGGTAAGGATGGTCTGGAATTTACCTACAACTACACCAATGATGCGGGTAAATACTACGGACGCGCAGTGGCAGTTTACCAAGACGATTTGAAGTTCGGGTTGGTCTTCGCGTCAGAGGCCATGAGCAAGACTGATATGGACAACAATTATCAGTTGCTCCTCGACCATGTGACCCTCTTTAATGCGACTGAGGTTAAAGCTAAAGACACCGGTGTTTGGTCAAGCGATCACTTCACTGACGAGACCCATTATCCCGTACCGACCACGTGGATGCCGGGTGGCGAGGATGTCAAAGATTCCAACTGGTGGTACTACCATCCCAATGATGATAAGACTGACCCAACCTTCGGCGCAGTAGAAGTCTACAAAGAATCAAAAGATGACGCCGAAAAATGGTTGAGTAAAATCCTTGGTGACGAGGTTGAGAATAAGGATGGTTATGATCTCGTCAGTCAGGATACCTACTATGGCGAAAAGAACGAATGGACGTTCGCGACATTCACACACAACGGTGATAACGGCGAAGAAATTACGGGCCGCATCTATGTAACCATCAAGAACAATATTCCATATGCACTGTGGTTTGAAGCGCCGACAGATAAGTTTAATGACCTATTCGCGAAGACGTTCACCATCATGTTAGATGGCTTTAGGATTGACGATCCGAAGCCAGCCGAAACCTCATAAGCCTCAGATTAGTTATGGAAGGGCGACCAATGTGGTCGCCCTTTTGCGGGTAATATGACCCTTCAAACACCAAAAACGCGCATTGCCCTTGTGACCGGAGCCAGCCGCCGCATTGGTATCGGCACGGCGATTTGTAGGGCGCTTGCGAAACAGGGGATGGATGTTGCCTTCACCTACTGGCATCCCTATGACCAGCAAATGGATTGGGGAGCGGATCAGGATGCTCCTGCGATACTCACAACCGAATTACAGGCAATGGGTGTGCGCTGTGTCGCCCTCGAAGCTGACCTCAGTCAACCAGATACACCAGCCAAATTACTCGACCAAGTCAAGTCTCAGCTTGGCAATGTCAGTGTGTTGGTCAACAACGCTACTTACTCGGTCAACGGTGATTATAAGCAGCTTGATGCCAGCGCTTTAGATGCCCATTATGCGGTTAACATACGCGGCACATTCTTGTTGAGCGTCGAGTTTGCGCGACGTTTCAAAGCAGGGCGCGGTGGGCGCATTATCAACATGACTTCAGGACAATCCCTTGGCCCGATGCCTAACGAACTGGCCTATGCCTCTACCAAAGGCGCGGTCGAAGCCTTTACCATGTCACTGGCAGGTAACGTTACCAAAATTGGCATCACTGTCAATGCGGTTGATCCCGGCCCAACCGATACTGGTTGGATGAACCCTGAATTGAAGGTCATACTCAGCAAGCGGACGCCCTCAGGCCGTGTTGGGCTTCCAGAAGATGCTGCAAAATTGATTGGCTTCTTAGCCAGTGAAGAGGCTGAATGGATTACAGGGCAGATTATTCATTCCAACGGCGGTTTCGGTTGGGCATAGTTATCCATTCATAGAGGGAATAAGCATCGTGATTATCGAAACCGAAAATCTGCGTCTGCGCTCCTTTGTGCCTGACGATTTGGATAATTATTTCGCCCAAGTTTACGGTGACGCGGATGTCATGCGTTATATCTCCGGCGGGCAGCCCCGTAACCGTGAACGCACTGATGATGTACTTCAGTTCGCCATGCGCCACGAAAAAACCTACGGCTATTCTATTTGGGCGCTTTTAAACCGTGATGATGATACCTTTATTGGTCACTGTGGCTTAATCCATCCACAAGAAAAGCCGGAAGTTGAACTGGTGTGTGCATTAGGTAAAAGTTTTCAGAAGCAGGGGATAGGGCCAGAGTCGGCTATTGCTGCGCTGCGTTATGGCTTTGAAACCGCTAACCTCGAACGGATTATCGGTCTGGCTTATCCTGAGAATGTGGGGTCTCGCAAAGGGATGGAAAAAATTAGCATGAACTACGTGGGGCTGACTGAAGAATACTACAATGCCAACCTGACTTTATATGAGCTTAACCGCGAGGATTGGCAACCGTCATCGGCTTTTTACAGCCTAACTCCTTGAGTGCATATCTTTGAAAATCATCTCGGGAAACAATGATGGTGTATGAACGCACGGATTGTCCGTTTGCGCCGCATGAGGCTAAAGCGCTCATGCTAACCAGAAGACAAGTCGACTAAAGTGGCTTCAAAACCAGCAATTTCTATCGCGTCTGTATTGATTTAACCTTGTGATAATTTGTTAATCCAACCCTACGGCGCTCAACAGGATGTGAGTCCAAAACTGCTCTATCCGCCGACCAATTCCATCACGCGTGGAGTCAGTACCCACATCAATACACCACGTAAAGGGGTTCGTGCTAGAAGATCAACCCGCGCCAATCCGCCCTTCTTCATTTCGATTTCCGCATCGCCAACCAATGCGCCAACCGTAATGCTCAAGTCCGGTTCATGACCAACCATGATAACAGTCGCATCGTTGGGAATTTCATTGATTAGTACCGGTATCAAGTGCGGATTAAATCCAAAATTGAGTTCCTGCTTTGCTTCAGGTGTAATACCCAACTCACCTGCGAGAATGTCGGCAGTTTGGCGCGCTCGTAAGCGTGGGCTGGTATAGATACGCGCAGGCTTTACGCCCAACTTATGCAAGGCACGACCGGCAGCCTGAGTGCGTTCAACACCCTTATCGGTCAATTTACGTGCGAAATCATCGAAGTCAGGGCCTTGTGCATCCTCAGCATGTCCGTGTCGAAAAAAATAAAGTTCCATGCAGTTTTGCCCTTCTCTAATGTCGCGCTGCTGATTGTAACAAACTGTGAGAGTTTATATAACGCCAAGTTGGGTGACAAAGATCATCAGTATACATTAACTCCTGTTTAAGACGTTCCGCGACCAATTTTATAACGCCACAACCACCAAAATCCGATACGGTATAATCTACGCTTGCCCGACGCTTCAAGGCTGCAACTCGCAGAAATCCGAGGGATGCGCTACAGTAAACACTTTATTTCAGCGGATTTGAACGAGGAGACTATTTATGCTGAAAACCCAATCAGGGCGCTGGTTAACCCTGTGCTTGGCAATGGCGCTGGCACTGATGGTCAGCGGTTGCAACTTAGCCAATACGCCCGGTCAGAACACAACGGCTATCAGTGGGCCGCCAACCGTACAAATTGCTGCGCCGCCCGCGAATGCCACTTATCTGGAAAATGTTGCTGTCAATATTCAGGCGCTGATTGGTAATGCTGGAACCGACATTGACCGCATTGAAATTCTGGTGGATGGCGCAATTATCCAGTCTCTTAAGACACCGAATGCCGGTGGTGCACCCAGCTTTAGCATTGTCCAAAGTTGGCAAGCAGCCGGTGCAGGTCAACATACGATTAGCGTTACGGCTTTCCGTGCTGCTGGTGCGAGCAGTGCGCCTGCAACAGTCGTATTGAATGTCATAACAGCACAACCCTCACCGACTTCGGGCGGTGCTACACAAACGAACGTCGAACCGACTCAGACAACATCGACCAGTAACGGCAATAGTAATCCACCACCGACGGCAGCGTCAGGCGGTAACAATCCAACGGCTCAACCTGCCGAGCCAACCAATCCACCTGCGCCCGCCGCGTCCGCTACACCGAGCGTTCCGTATACCACAACGACACAGGGTATCAATGTCCGCAGCGGCCCAAGCACGAAGTTCAATCCACCCATTGGCAGCCTTGCCGCTGATCAGTCGGTA
This sequence comes from Aggregatilineales bacterium, assembly GCA_038251275.1. Classification (GTDB taxonomy): domain Bacteria; phylum Chloroflexota; class Anaerolineae; order Aggregatilineales; family Phototrophicaceae; genus CFX2. The sequence goes on along the minus strand of JBBSBM010000007.1, from coordinate 17,637 downwards.
GATTTGCTTGCTAAATCGCCCGATGGACAATGGTTCAAGGTCAAGTATTACAATGGCTCCGGTTGGGTATTCGCCGCTTATACTAAACCGTCAATTGATGTGGCGAACCTCACCGTGGATGCTGGTCCGCCAATACCTGCAGATACAGCGGTACCTGCAACCATCGCGCCCGTTGTGCCAACAGCAGTTCCGGCGCAAACAACCGCCAATTTGGTGCTGGGTACTGTAAAAATCACGCCTGATCTGCCTATTGTATGCGGTAAGACAGTCGGCATCTCGATTGATGTGGCAAACCTTGGTGGTCAGCCAACCACAAACAGTGGAAGTATCAGCATCAAAGATATTCACGTCAGTAACAATCAGGAAGTAGCTTCAACCACAGGCGCTTTTGGTCCTATCCAAAACGGTCAAACCATCAACGTTTCGGGTATATTCCTAACTGTGACGGCCTTCGTGGGTGAACAACACAAGCTGGTCATCACAGTCAATCCAGACGGCGCTGTTCCTGAAACAGGTAACGGGGATAACAGCCGAGAACTTACCTATACCTTGGGCGGCTGCTAAGCATATTAGCATGACCCTAAAAATAAATCAGACGGGGCAGACTGTGAAAGTCTGCCCCGTCTGATTCTGAGCATTTCGATATCAAGATTTGCGCTCGCTATAGGTATCCACCCTATCCGATTAACGAAGATTATCTCAAACAAAAACAGGGTGAAATTGCTTCACCCTGTTTCTAAAATCTAGTGAACGTTATTACTGAATGCTACTGTAGAGTACTGATGTCAACAGTGGTTCGTACAAACGAGCGCCTACAAATTGACTGAGTACTTTATCCAACACATCAAGACCTTGTGCCGCTTCTGCGGGCCAAGCGATCTCGGCTGTAATGACAAAGTTTCCACGTCGCCAATAAGTCAGGGCGTGAACAGCCGATTTGGTGCAGATGGTCTCATTAGCGGTGAAATAAGGGAAAGTCAGATTATCCGATGTTTTCTTATCGGTTAGGCCACTTTCCAAAGCAATTTTCTCCATCGCAGGATCGGAAATCGCATTCGCTGCATCTACAGGAGTAGCGTAGGCATCCATTGTGTAGCTGGCATAATAGAACTGAAGCTGTGACACATCACAGGCCTTATTATTCAGCGTGCTGCTCACCCGATATTGATGATGGTTAGTCGTTAGCAGAGTCTCTAAATCTTTGCGGGCTGCTTCAGGGGCAGCGCTGACGACTTCGGCTGTTGTTTGGCTGAGTTTTTTATTTTCGATGGTGTTGGCAAGCTCCGGCGTAATCATCGTATTGATACCGTCCAGAGCTTTCTCAGCATCGGCTTGCGATGGCAGTGGATTATCGGTCAACATAACCTTGGAAGGATCGGTGATAATCAAAACGGTGTTGAGCGCCGTACCGGGCTTGGTCGGGCTTTTGTCAGGGTCACGCAGTTCAATCTTGCTAACGTTCGCCTGTCCTTTAACCACCAACCCGAAGAGTGTATAGCCTCCATCAAGATTTGGCTGGGGTGCAACCGTGATAAAGAACTGGCTGCCATTGGTATTCGGCCCGGAATTTGCCATCGCCAACTTACCGGGAACATCGAATGTTAATGCGGGGCGAATCTCATCATTGAATTTGTAGCCCGGCCCACCGGTTCCTGTTGCGGTTGGGTCACCGCCCTGTGCCATAAAATTGGCTAAAACACGGTGGAAAGTGGTGTTGTTGTAGTAGCCTTTCTGCGCCAGAAAGACAAAGTTATTCACAGCCTGAGGGGTTTCTTTTTCGGTGAGGTCCACATAAACCGGCCCAACTGCTGTACAGAAAATCGCACGGTAATCGATACCTGCCTGTAGCACCTGCTCTGCCTGAGTGAAGGTTCTGGTTTCAGGGTCTTTCGCAGGAACAGCAGCACACAACTCTTCTGGAGTTTGAGCATCAGGGGACGCGGTGTATTCAGCCACGACTACTGGAACAATCGGTTCGGGCGTAGAGGTTGGTGGAGCGTTTTGGGTCATAACAGCACTGGTCGCGAGATCACCCGCAGCTTTGGTGCTAATCGCGATGTTGGCATCCGTAGTTGCCATGATCGCGACAGTCGAGGGATTAGCGTTAGCACAGGCAGCAAGCAGCATCGCAAGCACGGCTGCTACCAGCACAAAGGATGAGCGTTTCAAAATTAGGACTCCTCATTCAAAAAGGAATAGGACTGACAAAAAAAAGAGGCAAGATTGATTTCTTGCCCCTTTTATACCACAATCCTATCGAAAATTGGCTGTTTACTTCACTTTATCAGGGTAAACTTGCTTGGCAAGTTCCGTTTCTTGGTTCACCAAATCCTGAATAGCCGCTAATCCTTCATTCCAGAAATTCAAATCGGTCAGGTCAACACCGACCTTACTCAAAATCTTCTCAGGCCAATCGGAGTCGCCAGATGCCAACACCTCGACGAACTGCGGCACAAAAGCTGCGCCACGTTCGCGGTAGATGTTGAACAATGCTAACACCAGCAGTTCACCGAAGGAATAGGCATACACATAACCCGGTGTGTGCAGGAAGTGTGGCACATAGCTCCACCAACGTCCGTAATTTTCACTCAAGTTCACGCTGTCACCGAACATGGCCTTCTGCGAGTTCATCCACAATTCATTGATGCGTTCGGTTGTTAGTTCACCTTCAGTTCGACGGGCAGTATGCAGACCATCCTCGAAGCGGTTCATCGAAATCTGACGGAACACGGTGGCAAAGGTATCTTCAACCTTATGTGCCAACATCGCCAAGCGCACTTCAGGGTCAGACTCTTTGTTCATCAAGTCGGTGAAGACCAGCATTTCACCAAAGGTCGAAGCCATTTCAGCGGTAGTCAAGGGTGTATGCATCCCGAACAGACCATGTTTTTCGGCAGCTAGATAAGCGTGAACACCATGCCCCAACTCATGTGCCAATGTTTGCACATCCCGCGCCTTACCTTCAAAGTTCACGAATACATAAGGATGCGCCGAAGCTACGGTAAACGCACAGAATGCCCCACCCCGCTTATTCGGCAGCACAGGCGCATGAATCCAGTTTTCATCAAAGAAGCGCTGCGATACTTCAGCAATACGTGGACTAAAGGCACGGAAGGCTGTCAGCACAATTTCCTTGGCCTCTTCCCATGTGTAGAATGCTTCGCTTTCCTTTATGGGCAGAGGTGCATAACGGTCGTAATCGGTGAGTTCATCTAATCCGAGAAGTTGTCGCTTGAGTTTGTAATGTTGGGCGACAATTCCGTAGTTGCTAGTCACCGATTGGATGAGCGCGTTTACCACTTCATCTGGTGCTTTATTCGACAAATTACGTGCCGACACCCATGAAGGATAGCCGCGCTTCTTATCATCCGAGGCTTTATCAGCCGCCAACACATTGAAAATGTAAGTCAGTTCCATCGACTTATCTTTCAATCCAGCGGTGATGGCTTCAGCGGCCTTGCGACGAGTCTCGCGGTCTTCGTCGTGCAGCTTGGTCAAAACCTGCGTCATCGTCAGCTTCTGACCTTCAAAATCCAAGCGGATGGCACTGGTCAATTGCGTGAAGAAGCGCGTCCATGCACTGCTGCCAGTAACGGACTTCTCAACCAGCAGTTGTTCTTCAATCTCGCTCAGTTGATACGGTTTATAGCGACGTGTCGCTTCCATCATGTGGCGGTAAGGCTCAATTTTGGAATCCTCAAGCAGCTTTTTTGCTGCTGATTCATCCATGTTGTTCCATTCCAGATCGAAGAACACCATTTTTTGACTGAGCGTCGAATCAAATTCGGTTACTTTTTGTATCAAGGCGCCGTACTTTGGATCGGCGGTATCGGTGCTGTACAACAATGACGCGAAACTGCCAATTCGTCCGGTTTTATCATAGATGCTTTCGAGTGACTTAACTGACGCTAACAGTTCATCGGCTGTCAACGTAGCGACTCGCCCTTTGTAAGTGGCAGCAAATGCGTCCACCTCTTTAGTAATAACTTGCATATCCTGTTCGATAGCCGGATCATCCACGCTCTTGTAGAAAGTAGATAAATCCCAGATGACATTCTCTGCACCCGTTGTTTTCTCAAGTGGCATATCAACCATGTTTAAACTCTCAACTTTCTATACTGTGCAAAAAGGACTTATGCCTTAACGCCGTATTCGATTGGGACATTAACGGGTCAATCCTAACGGATTACGGGTTCGCTTTCAATCGGCAGCGTTCGGACTATAATGTTACTTTATAGAACTATGAATTGTTCAAGATTGGATGGGATTTCATGCCTACTACACCTAAAGCTAAACCGACTAAGCCCGCTGCTAAAAAAGAGACCAAGCCAAAACCTCCAGCAGCACGCAAACCCATGACAGATGAGGCGATTGCAAAAGCGCTCAAAACCCTACATGGTTGGTCACATGAAGGGGATGTCATTCAGAAAACGTTTAAGTTCACGACTTATTTAGCAGGGTTGGCGTTCGCCGCAACAGTTGGAACAATGGCAGAGGGTTTTGACCACCATCCTGACATTTTGATCAAGTGGCGCAAGGTAACAGTTTCCTTTTCTACACATGATGCCGGTGACAAAGTAACAGCGACTGACATCAAAGTTGCAGAAGCCATCGAAGCACTGCAATACAAACCAGATTTCTAGGTCTAAAGCCTGATTGACTTCGATATGGGTATTGGCTATGATGTTGAGGGCATAATGCTAAGGATTGAGTGATGTTTTGCTTTATAGTGGACTTCAACAAAATAGTATTTATGGAAGTTTTGGGGACGCATAGAGAAGATGCGCCCGCCCATCAGTAAGTGATTCGCTAACATTTTTCGCTTCTAAAACGGCTGTGGACGCTCTGTTCACAGCCGTTTTTTATTGCCTATTTGCCACGCTTCGGTGCAAGAAAGACAACAATATGACCCAACGATTTTCGACACTCAGCGGCATGCAAAAGTTTTCGCTGATCTGGTTCGCCCAAATGCTGTCGCAGTTTGGCACGGCGACGACACGTTTTAGCCTGATGATTTGGGCTTACCAACAAACTGGACAGGCTACACCATTAGCATTGCTTGGTTTTTTCTCATACATTCTGTTCATCCTCATCAGTCCAGTAGCAGGCGTGGTGGTTGATCGCCTTGATCGCCGCTTAGTGATGATTATCAGTGACTTGGGCGCAGGGGTGATGGTTCTGATCCTCATGCTTCTTTATTCGTCAGGCCAACTCCAAATCTGGCACCTATATATCGCAGTAGCGTTGACCGGCGCATTTGAAGCCTTCCAACTGCCAGCTTACATGGCCTCGATCTCGCTGCTGGTTACTAAAGAACAATATGGCCGGGTCAGTGGGATGCGTTCCTTTTCTGAGGCAGCTTCGCAGGTGATCGCCCCTGCCCTTGCTGCCCAACTTCTGCTGGCGTTCGGATTAGGCGGCGTAATGCTGATCGACTTTGTAAGCTTTTTCGTCGGCATCATACCGCTGTTATTTATTTCCATTCCGCGCATCATCCAAACGGATGATTCCAGTCAAACTTCTCGCCGTATCCGCGCTGATTTGGTGACTGGCTTCAGTTTCATTCGCCAGCGCCCCGGTTTATTTGGCTTATTATGCATCTACGTGGGTATCAATGTTACTGCGGCTTTAACCTACTATGCCATTCTCGCGCCGATGGTGCTGGCACGTACAGGCGGTGATCAAATCGCGCTAGGGAATGTCCAAGCGGCAATGGGTGTGGGTGGTATCATCGGTGGGGTATTGATGAGTGTTTGGGGTGGGCCAAAACGACGCATACATGGCATTTTCCTTGTGGGAGCATTTTCATTTTTGACGGGCGACTTTCTGATGGCGGTTGGGCGTACTCCAGCGGTTTGGATGTTCGCGATTTTATTCGCCACCATTTTTGTACCGATTATCGTCGGTTCAAAACAAACCATCTGGCAGTCAAAAGTTCCGCCTGCATTACAAGGACGAGTATTTGCAGCGCGAGGCGCAATCGAACAAATTGGGATGCCGATTGGTTACTTAATTGCTGGCCCATTGGCTGACAAATTACTGGAACCGGCTATGCGGGAAGGCGGATCACTTGCAAATTTATTTGGCGGTTTGCTGGGTACAGGACCGGGAGCAGGTATGGCATTTATGTTCCTGTGTACGAGCATCGCGGGAACGATTATTTGCCTGAGTGGTTATGGGTTTCCGCAAGTACGGCATGTCGAGGCTGATATACCGGATCATTCACTAGACGCTTTACCTACTACAACATAGTACCAATGGAGGGGGGAAGCCGTAGGGCAAGCATCTTGCGCCTATTCCTCTTCATGCGTAAGCTGAAAGTATTGTTGTAGTGGTGTTTCATACCCATTACCAATTTACTGTTTTAAGGAGGAATTAAGAATGACACATAAATTTCGACTATTGGGACTGCTCCTTCTAGCAGCCATCTTGTCGGTGGCAGCGAGTGTATCCGCGCAAGCCACACCCACGTCTACCCCGACTCCCAACCCCAATGCTAATATCAGTTGGCCGCCTCCGGTGTACGTGGTGCGCAATCTTTTTACGGTTTATGGTACGACCAATTTACCGAATATGACAGGATGGTTCCTTGAGGAGCGTCCGGTCGATGCCACTGTTCCAGAAGATCAGGGCTGGACTCCGGTAACACTCGTCAGCCGTACACCCACTGAGAATAGTGTTCTTGGCGTATGGGATACCACAATTGCCAATGATGGGATTTATAGTTTGCGCCTAAACGTCAGCCTCTCGAATGGCACGCGCGTTTATGCCCTAATTACCCCGCTGCGTATCGAAAATAATCCACCTCCATTTGCAGGCATTGCTACCGGCCAACCAAATGCTGTGCCGACACAAGGTGGATTGCCGACACTGCTGCCCACACCTACCGCCTTTAGCACGACACCACAGGCGACCGCACGACTCAACGCAAATGTTAGACGCGGTGATGGAACAATCTATGAAGTGGTTGGCAATTTATCTGCGGGAACGACCGTCCAAATTATCGGTGTGAGCAGCCTCGGAACCAATTGGTATCTAGTAGTGCTGCCTAACGGTTTACAGGGTTGGGTTGCTCCCAGCGTAGTCGATGTCACCGGTAATCTTGCCAGCGTGCCGCGTGTTAACCCACCTGCACCACCTACGCCGACACCCATTCCAGTAACGGCTACACCCTCAAGCACCATCAACTTGGTGGCGGGCAATTTCCGCTTCGATCCGGGTTCACCAAACTGCGGTCAGACATTCAACATTTATATGGATGTGGCAAACTTTGGCAGTTCATTTAGCCCAAGCGGAACAATCTCAGTAAATGATTATCGTCAATCAGACGGTGCGTTCCAAACCAGTACATTGGGCGCATTCCCATCGATTGCCCCCGGTCAAACGATCAATGTTGGGCCAATCCCGCTAACTGTCAGCACCTTCTACGGTGAAAATCACCGGCTACTAATGACCGTCGATGGTAGCAACCAGATTTTTGAAACCAATGAGAACGATAACACCAAAGAGGCGATCTATCTGCTGAATAAGGCGAGCTGCCCGTAACAAAAGTCGTGCGGAAAAGGCATGCCTTTTCCCTACAGGGACAGAAACGATAATTCTAGAAGGACGAGGTGCTTGCATAGCCTCGTCCTTTTGTTATATAGTCCCAGCCAAACGTCATAGTATGGAAACGGGACAGAAATGGCTGCGGGATTGCTGGCGATTGATTTTGGAGGAACGCGAACAAGAGTCGGTTGGTATTCTGAGTCGCTTGATTTGATTACGCGCGAGGAAGGCTTATCGCACACCGAAGAAGCGATTGACGCGGTTATCGAACGTATCATCCAACTGGCACGGCGAGTCGTACCCGATGGGCAAGTTCCCAAAGCTATAGGTATTTGTGCGCCGGGGCCACAGGCTTATACCGGATACATTCGCTATGCCCATACACTCCCTACATGGGACAACATTCCACTGGCTCAACGGATTAGTGAGGCTTTCAATGATGCCCTTACTTTCATGGAAAACGACGCTAATCTGGCAGCACTAGCTGAGTATCAATTTGGAGCGGCGCAAGGAGCAGACCCCGCACTTTATCTGACGGTCAGCACTGGAATTGGTGGCGGGGCGATTATTGGTGGGGAGTTGTTTACAGGTTGGCGTGGGTTAGCGATTGAACCCGGTCATATCAAATTTATGGCTCATGACGGAAAGATTTACAGCCTTGAAGCCTTAGCCTCCGGTACGGGGATTGGACGAATTGCGCGGGAAAAACTGACTACGAGTGATACCCCTTCCATCCTGCGTAATCTGGATAAAGTCGATGGTAAAGCAGTGGGCGAAGCAGCAACACAAGGTGATGCATTAGCTTTGGAAGTGGTAAATGAAGCCGGACGCTGGTTAGGATTGGGATTAGTGGCAATGGTACACCTATTCAATCCGCAGGTCATTGTCATTGGTGGGAGTGTGGTCAATTTGGGTGAATTGATTTTTGCGCCTGCTCAACAGACGCTAAAAGAACTGCTGATTGATCCATTGTTCAACCATGACGACTTGCTCAAAGTCGCAGCGCTGGGTGACGATGTGTGTTTGACAGGTGCAGCTATTCATGCCCAACGCCAACTTCAATCAAAGGCTAATAAGCCCTGAAGCTGTTCCATTAAAGATGGGCCAATCCCCGGCACCTTATCCAAATCATTCATACTCTTGAACATACCGTTAGCATCCCGATAAGCGATGATGTCACCTGCTAGGGTTGGGCCGATACCGGGGAGCGCATCCAACTCTCCGGCAGTGGCGGTGTTGATGTGAACCACGACTCCACCGCTGGGTGTTGGTAATTCAACCGCTTGGCCTTTGACGGGAATATGAACTTGATCACCATCGTGCAAATAATCTGCGAGATTCACTTTTTCCAAATCGGCATCAGATGTTGTGCCACCAACAGCGGTAATCGCATCCTGAACACGACTACGATAAGGTAGGATGATGGTTTGATCGGGTTTTTGTACTGCGCCCGTGACATAAACCATGATGGGCGCAAACGTGGGTGTTGGAGCGGGTGTGGCAGTTGGAATGGGTGGATTGATGACGATTTGCACTGGTTGAGGGCGGCTGGTTAATAACAAAACCGCCCCGCCTACGAGCGCCACCAGCACGATGATGAAGGCAATAATGGTATTACGCGGTGACGGTTCAGGACGAGGGTTGTCATTCATAAATTTTATCACGCACAATGTGGGGTAAAGTTATAAATACTTATCCCCACATTATACCCGATAAGCACTATTACTTGCGTGCCATCGTTTCGTTAAGTTTTTCGAGTTGGGCGAGCATTTTTTCTTCAGTGGTTGGGCCGGGAGCCGGAGGAGGCGGTGGGGGCGGCATAAATTTATTAACTGCACGCACGATCAAAAACACAACGATTGCAATAATCAGGAAGCTGATGACCGCATTCAAAAACAATCCAATTCCAATGGCGACTTCCGGTGAAGGTGTGCCATCCGCCAGTGTTTTTGCCCCGGCTTCCTGTAAGACGATTTTGAGGGAGCTGAAATCTACACCACCGAGGACAACCCCAATCGGCGGCATGATGACATTATTAACTAACGAGCTAACAATCGCCCCAAAAGCAGTACCGATGATGACACCGATGGCGAGATCAAGAACATTGCCCCGCATAATGAACGTACGAAACTCTTTTATCATTCTGGACTCCCTTATCTGGTCATTGAGTTTTACATTCCCACGACATTTCAGACCCCTTGTAACAAAACTCAAAAAACTGAAATGTTCTGGTACTTATACCATCAGAATTTGTAAACAGCAATTAATTTAACCAGACATTAGCATTTTAGCCAATAAATTCTGAACGGGTTAATCCATTTGGCGCTCATGCCACAAAATCCCGCTGAAATGACTGGCGGGAAGTCCGGCTAATGCCACTGAATGGACAGAAATGGCAGGCGGCTGCTTCGGTTGATGCCGCTGAACGCCGCGATTGGCTCCTGTATGTCTGCCGCGGCGTCGGTGTCGTGTCGTCGCAGCGGGTATGAGGGAGCAAGGCGCTGAAACTGCGAATTGAACCACTAAGACACAAAGAAAGAAGAGATAAATTCATGAGGGATGACTCGCTGGTTTAAAACGCGGTTTAAGCACAGGGTAGCACAGAGGAAAGCAAAACGGGTGACACTTTGGAAGAACATTTGGTAACTATTTGGCATCGTTGATACTAATGGTTTTGAGGGATAAAATTGGTTCAGTGTGTTAGGAAATGGTTGAGAAACGGTTTGTCGGGTAAACCGTAAATAAACATTGATGATAATACTCTGCTGCGAATACCCGTTGAAGCGCTTGCAAACGCTCAACAAATGCGATGAGGGCTGATACAATTTACATCATCACAACTTGAGGCAAAACACATGGATAATTATATCATTCGTGAGGCGACACCTGAGGACGCGGCAGCGGTCATCGTTCACAATGACCTGATTGCCAATGAGCCAAATAACGGTATCATACGCGGCCCCGGCGAAAGCATGACGTTAGAAGATGAACAGGTCTATTTGAAGAACAGCCTAGCAGCTGATAACTCTATTTTGTTAATCGCTATTACACCAGAAGGTGAAGTGATTGGGGTATGCGGGTTTCAAGGTGGTAGACGTAAAGCAGTTCGTCATCAAGGTGGGATCGGGATTAGTGTGAATAAAGAATGGCGCGAAAAAGGCATCGGACAAGCGCTTATGCAACGGTTGATTGACTGGGCAAAAGGTACAGGCATCATCACTCGCATGGAACTTACCGTTATGACCCACAACGCACGAGCCATCCATGTCTACGAAAAATTAGGTTTTAAAATGGAAGGCCGTCAGCGAGCGGCATTGTTCAAAGATGGTTGGTATATCGATATTTACATGATGGCATTATTACTGATAGATTATCCTGCAATTCCATCCGCAACATAGCAACCGTAGCAATACGAGATAAGGATATGCATGTTTAGACAGCTTATGAAACGCATTGCTGCCGCCGAGCCAATACCTCCGTGGGGAACATGGGGAGCAATCGGAGCGATGATTGCGTCATTCGCCGCCATTATCTTAGGGTCGGCGATCTCGATTATTATTGGAGATTCGCAATATACACCTTTATTAGGCTGGTCGATTGGAGCCGGATTAACCATCACATTTGTATGGTTTACACGCCGTTCACTACGCTATTGGTCAGCAGTGTGGAATGGTGCTACGACAAACAAAAATGATACCCCCTCCGCACAAAGCTTTTTCTGGTATTTGTTGATCGGCGTGGGATTAGCTATTCTGCTTGATCTGATTGGGCGAGGCGTGGTTGGGCTGCTAATTCCGGATGCCGAATTGCTTACCCTATATGGTTCTGTACAGTTGGGACAACCTATTCTCGCGGCCTCATGGATTTTCGTGATTTTGTTTATGGTGATCTTACAACCCATAGCTGAAGGCTTGGTATTTCAAGGCTTATTGCTGCCCTCTCTACGCGCGACAATAGCATCATGGCCGGGGTTCATTTTATCAGCAGTGGCATACACGATGTTCCACTTTGTTGCATACCCTGTCCCTGCTACAGCCAGCAATACAGCCCTCATTTGGATTGGATTGATTGAACCGCTCGTTGGTGGTTTGATCTTTGCCGCAGTACGCGTTTATACCGGATCAACCCGCGCTGCTATCCTGACCCATATGGCCTTTGGTTTGTTTGCCGTGGTGAAGCTACTCACACTTGTGAGTGGCTAATTATGGTTGGTTGACTTGCGGCACTTGAGTCTCGATTCTAACGTATGAGTTTGTCTCAGGTTATACAAATAAACCATTTAAAATTCGTTAGCAATAATATCGTTTTATTATTATAAAACTATTAAAATACACAGTATTTCATCTTAAATTTGATCTTGTTATTGCGTTATGTTGTGCGGCGACCAAACCTCTACATGTCGCCCCCCACAAATTGGGGGATTAATGGTTTGAATACGGTTTATTTTCACTAACCCCTAAATATGAGGGGGTAAGCAATAGTATTCCACAATATAATCCTATTTATTGAACATGGAACACTTTGTAATGTTTGAACGTCTTTAAACTATAAATAGTAAAAACGAATAGCAACTGACAGAAACTTATTCGATCCAGCCATAGCAAGTTACCCGATAGGTATAAACGCCATGACGAATCCGAAAATACTTCTTCTTACGAACCCAAAACAACCCGTCGGGCCGTGGTTGATACGCGATGAACAGGCAAGCGAGGCTGGCAATGGTCTTCAGCTAAATCTACTTGATCCATTCACCACTCATGCACTTGTGGAGTATCTTGGGCAGCAGTTGTGCATGTCCGATGATCCCAGTCTGCAACGAAAAGCAGCACTGGAACTTGCTCAAATTGGTTTACCAGCAGTCGGTACGCTGGTTTATGCTTTATATCAAAAATGCAAGACCTGCCAAACAATGGCGGCCTATGCGCTCTATAAAATAGGCGACGCGGCGATCAATCCGATTTTGGAAGTTCTGGATACCTGTCCCGTAGTTGTGCGCCGAAAACTGATGTGGGTGTTGTACTCTATTGGTGGTGATCACGTTATCGATGAGTTGATCGTGCGCCTTAAGGACACTGACCGCAAAGTGCGGCGTTATGCGGCGTGGGGCTTGGGCTATTTGGAAACTCCAGATGCCATCCCTGCCTTAATGGAGGCGCTCAACGATCCTTACAACAAAATGCGCTTCGATGCCTGCATGGCATTGGTGAAAATCGGTGGCGATAATGCCATTAATTTGTTGCTAGAGACGCTTTATAACGGTAAAAACCGCGCTCGTTCACAGGTGACAACCATCCTTGCATGGCTACAAAGTGATCGCGCATTGGATGCGCTATCCGAAGCGTTATATGACAAAGATCCTCACGTCCGGGCGCAAGCAGCACTGGCGTTGGGTTGGATTGGCAATCCTCGCAGTGTCACACTACTTATAAATGCATTGGATGACAACGAGCCAGAGGTCAGAATGCAAGCAGCGGTCGCGCTAGGATGGATTGGCGATAAACGGGCTATCGAGGCTTTACTCCGTCTGATTTACGATGAAGATTATTTAGTACCTTTCAGTGCCAAGGATGCGCTGCGCCATATCGAAATGGGTGATATGAGGGCTGTGGTTCCGCAAACGCGGGCAAGGCGAAAAAATAATCTGTGCGTCCGTGGAGCATCACAAACAGCGCTGCGGCAATTGGGATACTTGATGAACTAATGGTAGGATTATAGCCGAGATCAACATCAAAAAAGGCTATAATCCTATGTCGAATACACGATTTATCAATCCGCCTGAAATCGCCCCTGCAAATGGTTATACCCACGTTGTCGAAGTCTCTAACAGAAAAATGATTTTTATTTCTGGACAGGTCGCCTTTGATAAAGCAGGCAATCTGGTCGGGGAAAATAACCTGCAAGCGCAAACTCAACAAGTATTTGAAAACCTCAAGGCCGCATTGGCAGCAGTGAACGCCGATTTTAGTCATGTGGTGAAATTCACCTTTTTCATGTTGGATATTTCGCAGATCGCGGTGATTCGCAGTGTACGTGACCAATATATCAACACAGTGCAGCCACCTGCGAGCAGTGCTTTTGAAGTTCACAAATTGTTCCGCGAAGATGTTCTCATCGAAATTGAAGCCATTGCCGCCATACCACTCTAACACCAAGGATGCGACATGACATCACATACAGTTGACGATTTAAATCACAATGAAATGTACGTCCGTTATGAAACAATGCGCGATTTTATCGAGGCTGGAAACGTGGTAGTAGCTGAGTTATCTGCCGCGCTAGAGCCGGGTATCGAAGAGATTCGGTGGCGGGCCGCAGCTACATTGGCGTGGATTGGTAATCCAGCGGCTATTCCAGCAATCGAACAGGCCAGCGTCGGTGCAGATTACGCACTGAAATACAACTGCATCTGGGGGTTGGGACAAATTGGTGACAAGGCGGCTGTACCTGCATTGCTCACCATTGTCCAAGCGGATGAAAGTGAGTCTCCCGATGTGCGTTACAACTCGGCGTTGGCGCTGCTACGATTGGGCGAACGCGCCTATTTAGAAGGTGCGCTCAACAGCGATAACGAAGGCACATATCGGGTTGCTCATGCGGCCTTGGCTGCAGCTCGGTGGTTATAAGAAATAGTAACAAGAGTCCGTGAAGCCTCTAATTTGGGATATAATTGGGTTAATTTGGGATTCCGTCAGGTTCAGGAATATAAAAGAGACGCTACTAGAGCGTCTCTTCATCATAATTCTTTACCAAATTAGCCAGCGGCGTTGGGGAACAAAGTCCACTTCACCTGCTGCATACCGACGTTGATCGCCGAGCGCAATGCACCGATATTACGCAGTGACTTCAAGTAGGTGATGACCGGGCCGGGTCGGAACATCCACTCGCGCATCGCACGGCGGGCTTCGCTTTCAAGGTCTTCGGCACTGAGGTTGCTATACTGCAATACAGTTGACTGATCCATATCAACCTGCTCCCAACGGGTGCCGGGTTTAAACCAATTATTCTCCATAACCATGAAGAAGAACGGCGTGCCGGGATAGGGCGCGGCGATGTGGAAAATTGCCAGATCGAGCGGCAGCGTCTTGCTAAAGTCGATGGTTTCTTGAATAGTTTCCCGAGTTTCACCGGGCAAGCCGACGATGAAGTAACCGAGGTTACGAATACCGGCTTCATGTGACCATTTCACGCTCTGAGTCGCACGGGCAGCAGTTGTACCCTTACGCGCCTTCTTCAGAATTTCTTCACTAGCGCTTTCGATACCCCATGACAAGACAGTGCATCCGGCCTTCGCCATCATCTGCAACATTTCTTTGTCCACATAATCGACGCGGCTGTTGGCGGTGAAGCCAATCTTGATGCCACGGTCGAGAATGAGTTGGCAAATGCCCATAACCTGATCGCGGTTGGCGGTGAACAAGTCAGCATACATGTGAATGTTCTTTACACCGAGTCCGACGAGCATTTCAATTTCGGCAACCACGTTTTCCGGACTGCGCAGGCGCAAACCGGCCTGATAGCTGACATGCTTGATACAATAGACGCAGCCAGCGGTGCAACCACGGCTGGTGACAATGAATTGGTAAGAACCATTGAGCACCGCAGTGCGATACTTATCTAATGGCAGCAAATGATGCATCGGCAGCGGAAGATCATCCAAGTTCGGAATGAAGTTGCGATCCAGATTGCGGACGATTTCCGTCCCGCGCCGCCAGACCAAACCCTTCACATGAGAGAAATCATAGAAGTCGCTGTTCGGCAGGCGTTCAGCAGTCTTCGGCTCCCATTCCGGATCGCAGCTCTTGTAGAGCTTCAGTGTACCTTCGCTAAACTCGGTACGTCCGTTAATGGTATCGACGACTTCACGCAGAGTTACTTCTGGCTCACCACGCAACACGAGGTCCAATGATGGATGTGGGCGCATGGTTTCGACCGCCAAGGGGGTTACATGCGTACCGAAAGCGATGGTGATGGCTCCAATCGACTTGGCAAGGAAGCAACCATAGTTGTCGTTAGTCAAAGTCGGCGCAGTCATCTGGGTGACATAAAAACGCGGCTTATATTCACGTAGTTTCTTCTCGAAATCAGGCCAGCTCATACGCTCGGCGATGGCATCAATGACTGCGACTTTATAGTCGGGATGCATAACAGCAGCCATTTGAGCCAGTGACACCTGTCCCCAAATCATATTTTCGCGGCTGCGGCGACCTACACGGTGCTGGCTGCGAATCCAGATGTCACCATCGGGTGAAGGCGGGTTCACAAACAGAATATCCACACCGTACTGGCGATATTCTTCGGTAAACTTCGCCACCACGGCATCCGCGTCTGGAAAGCGCACATTGCTCAAGCGAGGCACGCGCCGTGAACCTAGATTTTCGCGCAGTTCATCGGGCAAATCGCGGCGGCCTGAAATCTCACCACCGATAAATGGTTCAGGAGCCTTGGGATATTTTTTCTGATTCTCGTCGTAGTTCATGTCAGACATAACGCCTCACTCTCATTCCTATAGGATGTTACTATAAGGGATTTACCCTTACATTTATTACTGTTGTACGATGGATGGCGTTAGACCAACGCCTTGTTAATCTCAGAAGTTACTTTCCGCATCTCATTAGTGCGGCGGATGACTACGGCATTTTCATCATTTGCATCATTTGCAATCAGATCGCCAGCCGCTTTGATTTCACGTTGGCTCAATGCGGCTAAGGTCTTGATAATCATCCATACTGTGCCTAGTTGCACACCGGTGATGACAAACATCGCACCCGGTACGAGCATCACCCATTCGGGATTACCGTTTCGACCCGTAATAATCGCAAGTACAAATAGAACCGCACCAAAGACAATTAATGCTGCACCAATCGTGCCAAATTTCATTTCCAGCGGTTTATTAAAGATTGGACGACCAAACATCCCCTGCCGAACCGGACGACGGTGGAACAAGCCGACAATCCAGTTGAAGGCCGTACCCATACTAAACAGGTTCACTGCGGTGATGATGCCAATCATCGCAATCAGAACAAAATAGGTGTAACCGGAGCGATCTTGTACGCCGCTCGAATAAGCCGCGAACCAAGGTATGAGCGCCAGCACAGCCAGCAACATCGCCACAATCGCCAGACCACCGAGCAAACGCACTGGATTGTAAGTCGCAGCAGTACCGAGAATGGTAAACAAGAAACGCAGACCATCGCGAACGACGCTCAACTTGCTTTCGCCTTCACGCTCTTCATAGCGAATAGGCACTTCGATCATATTCAGTTCTTCATGCAGCGCGCGGGTACTCATAACAGGGGTAAAGTTCAATCCGTCCGGCAATGGATACAACTTTTCCAGCACTTCACGTTTCAGGATACGCTGACCGCTGGCACTATCCGTAATACGAACATTGCCGATCATGGTCACGAGGCCAGCAAAGAGTGTATTACCAATGCGACGGGTCAGCGGCATGTCACTTTCGACACCTGCCATACGCGAACCAATCACAAGGTCAGCATTCTGTTCCAGCATGGCTTGCACCATACGTGGGAAATATTCTGGCGGATAGGTTCCATCGGCATCCATGAACGCCAGCAGGTTGCCTTTAGCGTGATGGAAGCCTGTTTTTATTGCACCACCATAATTCCGATTCTTCTTATGCTGAATAAGAATTACACCCCTGTCGATGTAACCCTTGACGATTTCGGCGGTACGGTCTTTAGAACCATCATCAACGATGATTAATTCCATACCATCCAAACCAAGCTTGCGAAGTTCTGGTTCGATAGTCAGTGTTCGGTCAATGACCGCTGCTACCGCATCTTCTTCGTTATAGGCTGGGACAACAATTGATAATATGTTACTCATGAATGCTTTAACCCCTTACGTATGCGCTACACGATACACTTTGCCATGTACAACCTAACGTACTCCTAAAATGAATATTTTTAGGCGCTATCTTTTTTATTAATTTACCGTGATTGCTAGTTGATGTCGTTCATGCAGAACTCGTTAAAATGGGAGTTACCAGACAACCATCAAACGGGGAAACGACATGAACGACAGCTATATTGTAACCAGTTATGTGGTGATTGATGACATACTGAAAGC
>JBBSBM010000006.1:0-140982 GCA_038251275.1 Aggregatilineales bacterium | reverse complement strand
GTCGAGATTCATCGCACTGACCAAAGATGGATGCCCCGCTCGCCTGCCATGGTCGCTGGTTTGACTGACCATCTCTGGTCTATTCGTGAGATCTTAACTTCTGTCCCTATTCCTACCAACAGCCTCTAGGGAGACTACCAATGGTTCAGGGTTGAGTAAAAGATAAATTTACAACTTGGGCGGTGTTACTCCGATTTGTCCCTGATATTTGCCCTTCTTATCCGCATAGGAGATTTCACATTCTTCGTCGGCTTCAAAGAACAAAACCTGTGCTAAGCCTTCATTCGCATAAACTTTAGCGGGTAGGGGAGTGGTATTGCTAATTTCAAGCGTGACGAAGCCTTCCCACTCTGGCTCGAAGGGGGTTACATTTACGATCAGACCACAACGTGCATAGGTCGATTTTCCGAGGCAAACAGTCAATACTTGACGTGGGATACGGAAGTATTCGAGCGAACGGGCAAGGGCAAATGAGTTGGGTGGAATGACGCAGACATCCCCCTTAAAGTCAACAAAGGATTCAGGTGAAAAATTCTTAGGGTCTACGATAGCTGAATAGACATTTGTAAAGATTTTGAATTCGTCGGCCACCCGCAAGTCATAGCCGTAACTGGATACACCATAACTTACGACACCCTGACGTACCTGATTTTCGACAAAAGGTTCAATCATACCTTTCTCAAGTGCCATCTTCCGTATCCAGTGGTCAGGTTTTAGTCCCATGCTGATTTCCTTTCAAACGGGCCAAGAGAAGTCCATATTGAGCTGTTACATGCGTTCAGGCGCGGTCATGCCCATGAGGGTGAGTACGCGTTTAAAGACGACTTGAGCTGAACGATAGAAGCGTAAACGCGCCTTTGCAATTTCTGGTGGTACATCGCCATGCAGCGCCCGCACCTCATCATAAATAGGATGAAAAGTGCCAGCAAGTTCGTGAGCATAGAAGGCAATCCGGTGCGGTTCAAGTGTTTTGGCGGATAGTTCAATGATCTCGCCAAGTTCCAAGGCTTTACGGATGAAGCGTTGTTCTGCCGCCCCAAGAAAACCTAAATCTGCACCTTCGTCGGTTAAACCACGTGCGTCAGCTTCCCGGAAAATTCCCGCACAGCGCACATAAGCATTTTGGATGTAATAAACGGGATTATCATTGCTTTGCTTGACTGCTAAATCGAGATCGAAATCCAGATGCGAGTTCGGACTGCGTGCCAACAAAATGTAGCGTACTACATCGGGACTCGTAAGATCGATAAGCTCATCAAGTGATTCGATATTGCCTGCACGCGTACTCATCTTCAGTTCTACGCCATCGCGGACAAGATGAACAATTTGGACAATAATCACATGGATTATAGAGGGATCGAATCCTAGGGCTTTGACACCGTATTGCACGACTTTATACTGTGCACCGTGATCCGCGCCCAAGATGTTGACGAGTAGATCAAATCCCCGGTTTATTTTGTTGAGGTGATAGGCAATATCTGGGAGTGTATATGTCGCAAGACCATCACTTTTAATAAGGACACGATCTTTAGAATCGCCTAATGGGGCGCTTCTGAACCATGTTGCTTCGCCTTTACCACTATCTTCTTCTTCCTCACCGGGTTTTTGATCCCCTTTATTTTCAGGCGTAGTGGCCTTGTAAACCACACCTGCTTTTTCTAGAGCGGCAAGTGTTTCCCACACAGCATTGCTTTCATACAGGCTGTTCTCATTGAAAAATACATCGTGATTAATATTAACACGTTTGAGCGTGGTTTTGATGATGTCAAACAATCGATTTTCAGCATATTCTTTGAACGGTTTCCAATCGGCGTCCTTCAGTGAATCACCTTTTTCAAGTACCAAGTCAGCCGCAAAATCGTTCAGGTAGTCGCCTTGGTAGAAAGATTTATCATCTTTATCTGGAACTTGCACTGGCAAATTGAGTGCCTGTAAGTAACGAATGCGCATACTGTTGCCAAGGTTCGTCATCTGTACGCCAGCGTTGTTGAAGTAATACTCGCGTTCGACGCTATAACCTGCTACTTCTAAAACCCGCGCAAGGGTATCACCAACCATTGCACCACGACTGCGTCCAACATGTAGCGGACCAGTTGGATTGGCGCTGACGAACTCGACCTGTGCGCGTTTGCCTTTGCCCAAATCAAGCGCGAACACATCCTCACCCTCATTGACAATATTTTCGACCTGTGATTGCAGCCATGCCTCATTCAGGCGGAAGTTGATGAAACCGGGTTTGAGGATTTCGATTGAGCCAATAAAATCGGCTGATGGCATATGTTTGGCGATGATGGTGGCAATATCAAAGGGGTTTTTGCCGGTAGGTTTTGCAAGCTGCATGGCGACTGCACAAGCATAATCCCCTTGTTCGGCTTTTTTTGGCGGGCGAATTTCGATGGTCGGTATTTCGAAAGCTGGCAGTTCACCCGCTTGTTGCGCAGCGGTAATAGCTTGCTCAACTAGGTGAGCATGTTCATGGGGTAGGAGCTTCAAGATCGTTCTTCCTCAGGTGGATACGGAGAGGGGCGCGATTCTCGTTCTCGCGCCCCTGTATATTGGTGTGCATTGTAGCAAATTTGTGCCTGATAGCAAGTTGAGGTCAGGTGTTTATAATCTGAGTTATAACGATAATAATGCTTGCGGTGAAAATTTGGAATTCTGCAAATATTTCGCATTTACTGCATAATTTGCATTATTGCCGCTGAAATGAGAGGCAGGAAGCTGCCGAGAACCCGCTGAATCGACATTTTAGGTCGGCGGGAACTTCGTTGATTTCCGCTTAAAATACACAAATGCAGCGGAATGCTCCCGTAATGCCACCGCCCGCAACAAACTCCGCCGTCGTTGACTTTGCTATATTTTGGCGTTCTTTGGATGAAGTAAGGTAAATTGACCTTGGGTTCGCTGCAAAATCAGTCGAATTCACTACCTCAGTATAGAACAAATGGTCACATGTTGTCAACGTGATTCGGTTCAAATTTCCAAATCTTTTGCGCGATTGAGTGGCTACACCTCGCTTCACACAAGTCAAAACAACGGGTACAGTTCGATGATGCCATCTGAACCAACGATCGCCTTACCTTTACAGTTATCGCAGAGCCACTCATTACCTTCAAGGTGCATTAGGCTATCAGCACAATGGGGACATTGGAGTATCTCTCCGAGTGGTTTCGCGCCGACAGGTTGTGACGTGCCCGCCTTGCGCCCCCAGACTTTGCGGTAATCGACCTGCCAGATTTGGGCTTTCGCTTCAACAAGACCAGCCTCTTTGAGGATTTCTTGAAGCTGTCCACTTGTCCACGTTTTACCCGGCATGAGTTTGGTATTGACACGTTGGCTTGTCAGCAGCAATCCATTGGGACGCAAGACACGCACCATCTCTTTGACGACCGCCGCTGGATTAGTCATAAATTCCAGCGCTTCAAGGCAGGTGACAACATCGAACGTGTCATCAGCGAAAGGAAGTGCTTCTGCTGGACACCAGATAAAGTTTGCAGATTCAAAAGGATAAATGTTTTTGGCAGCTTGAGTGAGCATTTTCCGGCTGAGGTCTATGCCAATGGTATATCCTATGAAGTTTTCGTGGCGGGCTAGGGCTAGTGGCATCCGCCCAGTTCCGGTTGCCACATCCAAAACGAGCGGATTGCTTTGTGGTGCGACGGCATCCATCAGCGGTTTGGCGAGATACATTTCCTCATACTCGCGGTGATAATGTTTGATGTTGTCGTAGCGGTTAGCAAACCAATCATAAAGGAGAATCACCATCCAACGCCCAAGATAAACGCCTTCGCTAGCGATGAACAGCCACCAGCCCAAGAGCATCAATGCGGCGATTAGCGTGCCAATCAGCAGGATACTCAGAATATCACTCAATTGAGTAAACCTTTTTCTCGCAGCCACGGAATGCAGTTGTTGATTCCCTTTTGTAAGTCGGTTTTGGGCTGCCAGCCGAGTAATTCACGGGCTTTGGTCATTTTGTAGGTTTTTGATGCCTGCAAGAAATCGACCAATGCGGGTAGTTCTTGAGGTTCGCCGCGCAACGTCAGAAACAATTCGATCAGCGGCGCTATTGGTCGCATGATTATGGGCGGGATACTTAGCCAGCGGTTATGTCCAGCGAGGCGTGAATAGCCGCCTAAGAATTCGCGCCATGATGGAGCAGGGTCGGATGAGCAGTTGAAGGCCTGTCCGATTGCGGCGGGATGTGTTGCCGACAATATCATCAAATCGACTAAATCATCGACGTAGATTGGATGCACATTGCCATGTCCATCACCAATAAACGGGGTAGGGTTGAGTTTAGCTAATTTGAATAGGGTTGCTGTCCAAGCGTTACTGCGTGGGCCATAAATCATAGCAGGGCGGACGATGCTATAAGGAATGTTACATTGTGCGCCGATTTCGCGCACGACAGTTTCAGCTTGTGATTTGGTGGTGTTATAGAAGCTGCGCCCCGGTCTTTGCTCGCAATCCTCAGTAATATCACCCTCGTACTTATAGCCATAAACGGCAATCGAACTGACCACCACAACGCGCTCCACCTTTGCCTCTGCTGCTGCTAGCATGATATTGCGTGTGCCATCGACATTGATGTGATGCTGTTTTTCGAATTTCCCGCCCAGCGCGGCTGCCACATGAAACACGATTGAGCAATCTTGTGTGACCTGTTTCATACGATCAGAGTCGGTGATGTCACCTTCGACAATCGTGATATTAGATATGCCTGTGATGTAACCCGCTTTTTGTGGTCGCCGTGCCAATGCTTTGACTTGCACGCCGTCTTGAGCCAAGCGATGCGCTAACGCGCCACCAAGGAATCCGGTTGCACCAGTAACAAGAACCTGATGGCCTGCTAAGGACAAGTTACTCTCCACTTGCTTGTGCGAAAATGCCGAGATGGTTGCCAACTGGACGCTCTCGTCCCGGAATGTGATTGTGAATCGGCGAGTTTAACACCTGTGGCAGTCCGTTTGATCCTTCTACCGCAAGTGTCACCGATCCGCCGCCATCCAAATTCAGAGCGTTGTAGCCGCCACGATCCAATATAATAGCAGCAAGTTCGGGGATGGTAACCCCTTCGCTGTAATTCGGCTGCCTGCCATCAATAATAAATAAAATGAGCGTGTTCGAAGTCTTATCAAGAGCTATAGCAGTACGAGGATGTTTGCCAGTCAGATAATCATTTGTAGGGTCAATCGGCAGCGCTTTGCCATCAATAATGGGCATCATATTGCCAGAGATGGCATTGTAAATAGGTGCTTGTGGTGCGGTGAAAGATGCCTTATTGTCCCGGTGATGAAAAGTGTGTTGTAATTCTGAGCTGGTGCATAACCTTCAGTGTAGCGGTTGCCTTGCGATACCGTTAACCCCCGAACATTCACCCCATTGCCTTCATGGGGGTAATAATCCCAAAAGCCGTAGTCGCGCCACGGATCAAAGTAGTCTGCGTTAATAGCAACTTGCAGACCAAATTCTTGCAAGAATTGTGATGTAGTTCGCGCAGGCAGGACATAGCCGCTGGTTGGCTGATTAGGCGTTATCATAATACGGATACCCGGCGCATCCAAATGAATGTGGATTGTGTAAACGATAATCGGACCGTCAAGCACTTCACGGTTATAGGTAATACCTGTAAAAAGTCCAGCGCTGAAATTTTCAGGAAGTGGGCGATGGGTATACCAGAACAGAACACTCGCCGTCGCAAAGGCAACCGCAGTTAGTATTATGGGGATGGCTGTTAATTTGCGCCAACCTAATCGCCAACTGACTACCATTGCTGCTATTCCAACTAGTGCAGCAGTGGCTGTTCCGATAGTCATGGCGATATTTTCAGTCATAAAATTGTGAAATGGATTCTAATCGGTCAGGCTGCCCAGTCGTACCATTTCCGGCCACTTGCGTGTGACAGCAATCACCACCAAAATAGTTGCAATGCCCCCGCTGACAACTGCGAAGACTGGTCCACCGACCGTACCAAATACTCCCTGTCCAAGACGTGTGACCAGACCCGACTCAAACCCACCCAATTCGTTAGATGCTCCAATGAAAACAGTGTTCACGGCAGCGACCCGCCCGCGCATTTCATCGGGAACTCGTGTCAACATCAGTGTACTGCGGATGACCACACTAATGTAAT
Source organism: Aggregatilineales bacterium (assembly GCA_038251275.1). Taxonomy (GTDB): domain Bacteria; phylum Chloroflexota; class Anaerolineae; order Aggregatilineales; family Phototrophicaceae; genus CFX2. Next base: position 134,846 of record JBBSBM010000006.1, on the reverse strand, counting down.
CAAGCGCGCCAAGCGTAGCCAGCATCAGCAAAGAAAGATAGAAATTAGTGGAGAGTCCGAAGATGATAGTTGCAATACCAAAACCACCGACTGCAAACAGGAGTGATTTGCCCGCACGTTGTAACGGCGGAATATAAATCATAAAGCCAGCCATCAACAATGCGCCAATCGATTGGGCAGACTGCAACGCGCCGAGCCCCTCCGGCCCAACCTGCAAAATATCTTTAGCGTATACAGGCAATAATGCGACTGCACCGCCGAACAAAACTGCGAACAGATCGAGGGTAATAGCTGCCAAAAGTACGCGTGACTCGCGCAGGAAATGAAAGCCAGCTAATACCGAAGCCCATGTTGCTGGTTCATTCGATAATACTACCGGACGCAGCCGCATGAAAGTGACTGCTACTGCGAATAGGGTGCAAGAAATTGCGTTGAAAAGAAATATTTCCGCCCCACTCTTGAAGTGTGCGATGAGTAATCCGCCCAATGCTGGCCCGACCACTGATGAAATTTGCCAGACACTGCTGCCCAAAGTAGCCGCATTGCCAAAGACTTCCGGTGGGACACTTTGTGCCAATAGTGTTGTATTGGCTGGATCATTAAAAGCACGCATGACTCCAAACATGAATAGACAGCCATAAATGAGAATCAGGCTGCCGTTGGTAAAGGAGAGGGCTGCCAACCCTAACGAAAACAAGCCTAAGCCTGCCTGAGTAAATATAACGATTCGCTTCCGGTTGTAACGGTCAGCGACATGACCGGCAAGTAATGACAGCATGATTACGGGTAGAATTTGAACCAGTCCGACTAATCCCAAGAAAAAAGCGTCATGTGTGCGTTCGTAGATTTCCCAGCCGAGCGCGACACTGACCATTCTTTCGCCGAGCGATGCAGCAAACCGACTGAGTACTACCAGTCGGAAATCAGGATAACGGAGTGCCGCTATCGGATCGTGTGGCTGAATTGGCCCTTGTACTTCGATATTTGATGTTGGTTCCATTTACGTCCTGTAATATTGTATGCGTTTGTAGCGCTATGGGTGGATTTAGCTCTCGCCCGTTAGCGTCAAATCCTCACGGAATTGCATACTATACAGCTTGGCGTACAATCCATTTAGCGCCATCAGTTCCTCATGCGTGCCAAGTTCGACAATTATTCCCCTATCGAGTACAGCGATTCGGTGTGCGACTTTGATGGTGCTTAATCGGTGTGCAATGATGACTGTGGTGCGGTTCTGCATGAGTTTGGCAAGGGCATCTTGTACCAAGTGTTCACTTTCATTGTCAAGGCTGGAAGTAGCTTCATCTAATAACAAAATACGAGGGTCTTTGAGGATGGCGCGGGCGATGGCGACGCGTTGGCGCTGCCCACCACTCAAGCGAATGCCGCGTTCGCCCACAATTGTTTCATATTTATCCGGTAACTCCATAATGAAGTCGTGGGCGTTAGCTGCTTTAGCCGCTTCTTCAATCTCTGTGCTGCTGGCTTCGAGCTTACCGTAGCGGATATTCTCGCGAATTGTGCCACCAAAAAGCAGCGTTTCTTGGGGAACGATACCAATTTGTTGGCGTAGGCTGGCTTGTGTGACGTTTTTGGCATCCATACCGTCAACACGAACAGCGCCTTCGGTTGGATCATAAAAGCGCGGTATCAGGTTAAAGATCGTACTTTTGCCAGCACCGCTTGGGCCGACCAACGCCACAATCTCGCCGGGTTTTATATCCAGATTAATGTGGTGTAAGACTTCTTGACGTTCATCATAGCTAAAGCTCACATTGTCGAATGTGATATGGCCTTCAGCGCGTCCCAATATTTTTGCGTCAGGAAGATCGTTTACATCAGGCTTCGTATCCAAAATCTGGAAAACGCGTTTGGTTGCGCCAAGTGCTTCTTGAATGGATGCGTAAAGATTTACGAGTGAGCCTAATGCCCCTGCAACGGTGATGCCATAGAAGAGAAAGCCTATAAGCTGACCACCAGTCAAACGCCCGTCAATCACTTCACGACCGCCGAACCATAGGATGATTGCCAACGCACCAAAGCCGAGGAAGGCGACCAGTGGCCCGAAAAGTGATCGTACCCGTAGAAGGCGAATTGCAGCATCAAATGCTCGACCAATAGCAGTTTGATAGCGGCTGATTTCGTAAGGTTCGCGAACGAAACTTTTGACTTCACGGATGTTCTGTAAGACTTCTTCGGTGACCACAGTTGCTCCGGCTAATTCATCCTGAATTTGGGTGCTGATGCGGCGCAAAAATATGCCGAATACCGCACCAAAGGTAATGATAATCGGCGCTAATACAACAATAAAAAAGGTGAGCCGCACATTCAGAATCACCATGACCACGATTGCGCCTATCATCGTAATTGTTTGCTCAATCAACACATTGATATTGCTAGTCAAGGCAGTTCGCATCACCGTTACGTCGCTCGATAAACGTGATACAAGTTCACCGACACGGCGCGAGGCAAAGAATCCCATTGAGAGGGTTTGTAAGTGGTCGTAAATTTGTAAGCGCAAATCTACCACAATTTTTTCACCGATGTAATTGAGGTTGTAGTTTTCAATCAGTGAGGTGACTGAACGGAGGAAGAATACAAACAGCAAAGCGAGAGTAATCTGGTCGAGAAGTTGTGTGTTTTTTGGCGTGAGTACCGAGTCTACGACATTGCCGATGATACCCGGAAATACAAGGCTTAACACGGCACTAGCAATGAGAGCGATAATGGCGACGAATAAACGTGGTTTGTAGGGCGACAGGTAACGGAATAATCGTCGCCAGTTCATGGGAATATCAGGAACTTCAGCCTTATCTTGAGGCGCACCACGCCGACTGCGTCTGCCAAACATAATTATTTCTTTCTGCTAGGGATTGTGATGAAACGCACAATAGTATGCGCTTGTTGAATTAGATTCGAGTTAGAAAATATTGTATTAAAGCTGCAGGCGTTAGATAAATTGAGGTATTTACGTTCCGGCCACGCTGATTGTCACGCCTTGAGTGTCGACTGGAATAATCCATGTACGTGATTTTAGGCCGCTGTTTTCAAAGGCTAATTGCATGGTAGTTGCAATCTGCTTATGGTTTGATTCAGCAAATGCAATTAATGCTGGCCCGTCACCGCTGAGGCTAACCGCCAGCGCACCGGCTCGCCGCGCCATTTCAGCAACGTGATCATAGCCTGTGATTTGTGGTTTAAGATAGGGGACATGAAGACGGTCATCCATTAGCTGGCCGATGAGCTTTAAGTCACCGATACGCAGCGCTTCGACCAGCAGTGGAACGCGGCTCAGATTGAAGAGTGCATCATTGAGTGGAACGCGGTCCGGTTTCACTTTCGCGCCTTCGCTGGTGTATTGCTTTAATTCAGGCAGCACCACGATGATACTTAACCCTGAAATGGGCAGTACTCGATAAACCAACTGCTCACCGTTGGTAAAGCTGGCAGTTAGCCCGCCCATAATACTGGTCACAACTTGACTCGGTAGGTGACTAATCAATGCCGCTATTTCCAGCACTTGGAGTCGGTTATAAATCGCCCCCATTAAATTATTTGCGCCAATGACCCCCGCTACCCAGAAAGCCGCTTCCGCTCCGAGTCCGCTATGCAAAGGAATATTATTGTTGATCTTGATATTGAGTCCAAGAACTGTATTTTCTTGTTTCTGGAAGAGGCGCATGATGGCTAATGCCGTTGGGTGGCGCAAACCCATGCCATAACGTCCTGAACCTTCGCCTTGGGTTTCAACCACTAATTGATCATCCTCGCGGCGGCTGATTTCGATAGTGGTATAAAGACCAATCGCGAGGCCGAGGCTGTTCAAACCGGGGCCGAGGTTGGTAATCGTAGCGGGAAGGGTGATCTTAACTTTATACATGGTTAAGTATTGGTTGCATCAACTTATTTATCTTGTTTGACCACTGGCAGTACGAATGTGAAAGTGCTGCCGACATTCAAATTACTGGATGCCCATATGTCTCCGCCATGCCGTTTAATGATTGTTTTGGCGACGGTCAAACCGAGTCCCCCACCCGGTAACTCCCGAATGCGTTCATCTTTTGAACGGTATAAACGGTCGAAAATCAATTCAATTTCTTCATCAGTGATGCCGATGCCACGATCTGCAACACTGAAATACAGTTCGTTACTATCACCCCATGCGTGAACAGCGATGGGTGTTTCAGGTCGCGAATAGAGGATAGCGTTATGCAGCAGATTGCGAACGGTTAGTTCCAAACGGGCTTGGTCGCCCATCACAGTAGGTAGCGGATTTTGTAAGGATGTGGCGAAGGTCACTTGCTTCTCTAACGCTAAATCCGAAAGGTCATTCACGACCTTTTCAATCATTATTTTCATGTCGATTGGGCGATGTGCTAGCGGCATTCCTGCCTCAATCCATGCCAAGTCAACAAGTGACCCTGCGACATCATACAACTTTGCAGAAGTTTGTTTAATACGGAGCACAAACTTCTGTTGCTGGTCATTGAGCGGGCCAAATTTCTCGATGAGTTCGGCAAATCCACCAATTGCCGAAATGGGATTTCGTAAATCATGCGCCATCGCCGTGACCAGCGCTTCACGACGCGACTCGAACTCCTGCTTTTCAGTGACATCTTGCAGCAGAATCACCCGTGAACCACTTTCGTCGGTGCTGGCGATGCCGATAGCTAAACGACGTTTTGGCAGCCTAACATTCAGCGTTTGTTCTCCGCCACGTATAAACAGATTAAGGAGCATAGGATTTTGCTGGAAAACACTTGAAGCGGATTTGCCTACCATACCTTCCAGAGTCACACCGAGCATAGCTGCCGCTGCGGGATTGACTCGCTGAATTATGCCATCGAGATTTGCAACCAAAATGCCATCCGACGTAGTACGAAAGATGAAATCACTGACCGTGACATCAGGCATTCGAATCAATCACTTCCTGCCAATCGTCACCGCTGACTTTTATGTTGTACCCGCTCGGAAAGGTGATTTTAGTTTCAGTTTCCTGTCGGTCCACAACTATTCCACGTTGCTGAACGGTTATTGGCTTGCCCCATGTAAATTTTCCGCCGACCCATACTTTGCGGCTTGAAATGATACGTACACCAATCACGCGCATTAGTAAATGAAGCGGTACAAGACCGGCAATATTGCTGGGTTCACCCAAGCCTTCCGGCTTATCGCTGTTGTAAAACTCACTAAAGCGTTTACTACTCTTTAGCACTTGAGTTTGTACCCTTAAAATGTTCTGTAGGAGTTCAGTCGCAGCTTCCATGTGACCCAATTCGATGAGTGCTTCGGCGATGAGCGTCAACCAGTAAGGCCACACACCACCGCTGCCATCGGCATTCTTTGGGTCAAAATTCGCGTCCTGTGCCGAGTTCATGCTGACACCGGACTCGCGCCAAAATTGGTTGGGATCAGTAAGTAATGTCATAAGTGCGTCAACATGTTCAGGTGGAACGCCAGCTGACCATAACGGAAGTAACATGTTGATGTCGAGTCGCGTTGTATCAACTGTATGCACATCGATCCGATAGACGCGGCTCAATCCTTCGAATGTTAGGCGGTCAATCTGCGAGAAAACTTGTTTACTGGTGTAAACACCACGCCCGCCTGCCCAGATGAATTGCTCACCGACGGCTTGTTCAGTGATGACCTTGCCTTTTGCGTCAAAGCCATCGAGTTTGAGTGTCATTTTGGGCTGGAGGTTCACGCCACCTGAAACACGAACCACTAGACGGTTAGGTGGATTGAGTTTCTCGGCTGGCAAGAGTTCGTCTGCAACCCGTGCATTCTTGATAATATCGACTCTGCCCGTAGTGAGATGCGTGTCACGATCACGGTAAGCATAACGGCCTAAGTCAGTGTTCCATAAGCTTTCGAGAGCTGATTCTAGATGAGCAATATGCTCATCCATCTGTTTTTCGCCATCAGCCTCCCGCAGATAATAAGCGATTTCTTTTAGACTTTTTGCTTCTGAGAGTAAATAGGCTAACAAATCAGGCGTCTCGAGTGTTCGGATGTCTGCGCCGCCACCCCATGCTTGCCAAGTCGCGAAGGTTGGTGTAAACAAGTAACCCGTTTGGACTTCGTTCTGCCATTCGGGTAGCCTGTCTTTATCCGCATCTAGTTGCAACCAGCGCTGAAAAAACTTCAATAATTTAGGGAAAGATTCTCCTAAAAACTGGCTGTCTTCGGTATACTGGAATATTCCCCATGCCAACCGTGCGAGGATGGGCATACAGAGAACACTTTGTTTTTGCCCAGCTAACCCCGGCTTGTTATCAATCCAGCCATCGTTTTGCTGCATCGCCAGATAGTTACCGATGATTCCCTGTGCCAGCCCTGCATCCACGCTGGCGATACCTAAGCCCGCTAGATAAGCCAATGTCGGTGACTGTCCATTCCAACCTTTATCATTGGTGTTGGTGCCGCGACCCGGTTCACGTGTTGCTACAAATGAAGAGAAGGGTAGGCTAGAAGTGGCCTTAAGAAAACTTTGTGCCAGTTCACGGTAAGCAAAGGCAATCGTCGCATCGGTATCGGTATCACCGGTTTGAATTTGAGGGATTGCTTGGGCGGTAGCTTCGATTTGTGTGAAAGACGCATTCCAATCAGCGTTCAGCCACTTTTGTGCCAACGCGAGAGATTGTTTAACATCGCCAAGACCTGCATGAATGAGCCGAAGAACTAACCTTTTCTTAGGCTCAATCGTAAAGGCTCGCCGGAGTTTTGGACTACCCGGCGCATCATTTTCAACTTGACCATCTTCTAAGAGGATAACAGGTTGTAAGTTGCCAATTATGCCCAAACTGATTGTGCTTGGAGGCAATACCAGCAATCGCTGCTCTTTACTGTTGATACCCACAAAAGCAATGACATCTAGCTCAACATCCAACGGCTCGGTATGAATATTTGCTATCGTGAAGCGTACCCCGATGGCGTGGCTTTCCATCGCCCAGTATTCAGTCTGTAAGGCAAGATGGGGCGTAAGCGAGGCTTCAAATCGAAGGTAACCGGGTGTAAAACCCGTGAGATAGGGTGGTCGTGAAAATGCCTGGGCCTGATAGATCGAGCGCCCATCATGTAACCACATAGGCACAAGACTTACCAAACCTGCACGCCCACCAAAACGGGTTTGCAACGAGAGCGCCGGTGACTCACCGCTACCGGGGAGTACTTCCCATATCTGATCATTGCGATAATCCGTGCTGCTTAGGCGTGCATCTGCCGCGATATTCAGGCAATAAGGGGCGTTGGTATCAAGATGCCAGCGCTGGATTGTTTTCATGAGCCAACTCCCAAACGAAGGTGCAAAGAACTAAAGTTTCTTCCAAGTGCTGTCAACTTCGTTGAATTGGAATTTCTCGTTGTACAAACTGAATAGAATATGATAACCGGGGCCAGCGACCCAATTGCCCTGTGCATCGACTTGTCCACCGGGATGATATTCGTAGTTGCTAACATAGCCAAATTCAGGTGTAATGCCAAAACCCAGTTTATCTTTAATCTCTGAGTGTTCCCGCCACAGTTTGCCAAAACCACGCAGCGGTTGATATTTACCTTCGGGCGGCACGATACTAGGATCTGATGCCGGTTCACTATCAACATACGTATCATCGTAAACTTTCCACTCTCCGCTGCCTTGCCCAATATCATACATGACCCACATTTGTTTACGTGGTTGTATCCAGAATATGCGACCATGTTCGAAAACTTCTTCTGCAACCTGAATTTGCCCCAATGTCGCAGTGGGACGCACGTCAACAGTAGGAGGGATACTTGGGGTTTCTGTCGCTGGTATAATGGTGGCGGTTGCCGTAGCAGTGGGAACCAGAGGCGCCGTAGTGTCTGTGGCCGTTGTACTTGTACTGGAATCGGTTGGAGCAGGTGTTGCTGTTACCACCAGAACAACTTTTTCAGTTTGTCCTTGGCAACCTGCCAACACAATCATGAACACAGCACACAGGATTAATCGTAAACGCATTAGCATTCTCCATGAGTTACTTCGGCATTTGCCATATTGTGGCAACGATACCACTGAGATTGTATCAGACCTCCCTCGTGCTGCAAGGTCACGGTCAGATTGTCGTAGATATATCAACGGTTATGTGTTGCGTCTCATGTTACACTGGAATCAGTACAGGGAAGGTGGTATCTTTCCGTGACCTGCTAATGGTGGGTGGAGGTTAAACATGCGCCGTGTATTCGGACTAATGCTCGTTTTGCTGTTGGGTTATTACATCCTAGAATGGTGGTTAGGCCAACAGAAATCGTCAGTTTCACCGGTCAAAGTAGCGCCACCTGTGAAATCAACTCCTTCATCACTAGCACCGAGCAGCGACGCACTTACCAAAATCGACGGGATTGGACCTGCTTACGAACGTGCATTAAATACACTAGGAATTTATACATTCGCTCAGTTAGCAAAGCAAAATCCTGATGATTTAGCCATGCGTTTAGCCTCTGTTCGTGTTACATCCGCACGTATTAAGCGTGACCAATGGATTGAACAAGCTGCTGCTCAAGCAAACCTACCTGTATCTACATCAACCCGTTGGAGCGCAAATGACGGCAATTCGGCCTAAGTCCGTGACACTCAATAAAACTAATGGTTATCTGGAAATCACATGGGGTGATGACCGGATTTGCCAGTACCCCCTTTCGCACTTACGTGAGGCTTGCCCATGTGTGGAATGTCGTGGTGGGCATCAATTTATGAGCCAAGAATATGATCCTGCGAATATTCTAGTATTGAAGCCAAAACGATCCTACGCGATTGAATCACTTGATCTAGTCGGTAATTACGCCTTACAGCCATCGTGGGATGACGGGCATCATACTGGCATTTATACGTGGGAATATTTACGCCGTTTATGCCCACCGGAGGCTCAAAGCGATGTTGGATAGAAGTGCTGTTATGGAACTGATGGCTTTGGCAGAGAAGAATGTGGTTTGTTCGGAAGCCATTGATTTGTTGGAACGGTGTTTAGCGGAACGCTCACCTGAACTTCTGGAAACCTTCATGCAGCGTCACATGCTAAACAGTCCAGCCTCTATAGATGTATTACAAGACCTTGCCGAAAGCGTTCATCAGCACATGATCGCGCTTCAAGAGTCGTTATTTGATATTCGCGCTGGTATGCTGAAAACCCTTAAAGATCATTTTCAGATAGATTTGTCTGCATTGGTTCCACTGGACTTAATTGAAGAGTATCAGGCACTTGAGTTGGATGAGGCGCTGGCTTTTGTCACTGTGCGTTATCCAAATCTTACTGACAGTGAGTTAGTGAGCGTTTGTCACACGCTGCATAATGCTGTGGCGCGTGCAGGCCAAATTACGCAGAGCCTCTCACTTGTACGGCATATCCTCGAATATATCTTCGACTGGTCAGAAGCTTTAAGTGTATTTGTGGTAAAGTCCTATTGGCACTGGCAATCGGAGTATTCCCAATCCCGTCCGGGACTCCTCCATTAGTTCTATCAACCCGCTGCATATTTTCTTGCATACTGTGCAAGTTGTACACAGGTCTTTGACTTAAGACTTGTGTTTTGCCGTGCGACTTGAACAGATCTTACGCGATACTCGTTTGCCTAGAGTGGCATTTTCCTTTGTCAATCTACTACATCTTAATCGTTTTATCACTTGTGCAGATTGCAATATGAGAATCGGTACAAATTGCCTCATCTTCCTTGCCGAAACTTGATCACACAGCTATATTCAATATGATTAACTATAAGTGGGAAAATATTGTCTCAACTCAGGTTAATTGGTTCTCTTTTTAATTTTTGAAGGAAAGGATTTTAAACAGTATGAAGTACCGTAAACTGCTCGGTTTATCGCTCGTCGCTGTTATTGCTCTAAGTAGCATGAGTTTAGTTCATGCACAGGGTACCACCATTGAATTGTGGCATGGCTGGCAAGGTGCATATGCCGATGCAATCACCAAGATATTTGATGACTACAATTCGACCAATACAGACGGAATTACCGTTAATCTTACCAACCCCGGTGATTTGAATAATTCGTTACAGGCAGCTATTCCTGCTGGGGCTGGCCCGGATATTATCGCTTGGGCGGATGACCAAATTGGTAACAACGTCCTCGCAGGTAATATCGTTGCCTTAGATGATTATGGTATTACCATGGATTTTCTCAAGTCGACCTACGAACCAGCCGCCGTCAATGGTGTGGTCTATGATGGCAAGATTTGGGCACTTCCCGAGGCACAAGAAGGTGTTAGCCTGATTTGTAATAGTGATGTGATCAAGCCCAGTGATTTCCCGACTGATCCTCAGGACTTCGCTGGTTTATTGGCACTTGCCACCAAATTCCACACTGATAATCCAGATAAATTCTTGATCTACAACCAGGGTTTGGATACCGCTAATGCGGCTGGTGATGCCTATCACGTTTCACCAATCTATTACGGATTTGGTGCTTTCTATGTTGACGAAACCGGTAAGGTTGGTATCAATACTCCCGAAGCTTTGAAAGCTGGCCAATGGTTGGTCGATGCTTCCAAGGTATTCCCGACACAATCTAGCCAAGCACAGGGTTTGCAGGCACTAACCACAGGTGATGGCGCTTGTATGTGGACTGGCCCTTGGGAATTGGCAGACATTAAGAAGGCTGGTATCAACTACTTTATTCAACCATTTGGTCGCCCGTTTGTGGGTATCAAGGTTGAAATGATGACTGTTAATGCTGTCGAACGTGGTAATGCCGAAGCAGCCGTCAAGGTTATTCAATTCTTTGATAGCCCTGAGGTTCAAACACAACTATCTGTTGCGAACAGTACGGTTCCTGCCGCAACAGCTGCACTAAACGACCCTGAGGTAAGCAAGAATACAGATGTTGCTGGTTACGGCGCACAGTTTAACATCGGTGTTCCGCAGCCCAACACCCCTTACATGAATGCTTTGTGGGGACCCGTTGGTCAGGCTACTATTGCGATCTATACCGGCGCACAAACTCCGGCAGATGCTTTGGCAGCTGCTGAAGCTGCTGCTATAGATGCGATTAGCAAAATGAATTTACCAACACCTGAGGCAACTGCATCGGGCTAAATATATTGGATAACGCACTGCTTTGTTATAGCAGTTGATGGTTCAGTTGCGGTTTGCTGAACCCTCAAAACACATCTTTATGGTGTGATTCTAAAAAACGCAGATGGGTGGAATGAACTTCCACCCATTCTTTATTACGAGGATTACAGTTAAATGGGTACAACACGCGGCTGGCGAAAATGGTCAGTCATAATCCTGCTTTTACTGCCCACATTGACCGGAATAACGTTAGTTAATTTGATCCCCATGTTTTACAACTTCCAATTGTCATTTACCAATGCGGATCGGCTGTCGCACAATGGACGTGATGCGGCTCATGCCTATCAGGATATTGGTCTACAAAATTACCAGACCTTGATCGCTGAGTTGGTCACCCCGGAGGCAGTAGGATCTTTTGCGAAGTTGATTATTACCTTAGCGCCATTATTTGTTGCTAATATCGTTGCTAGGCGTATGACCTGCAACAAGCTAGTACCACCTGACACGCGAATGGTGTGGATAGGGGGGCTGGCATTAACTGTTATTTTATGGTTATTTCTAGACGGTGGTGACGCGCTAAATGTCCTCACTGAAAACAGCTTTTTTGTAGTACTTTTACGTTCGACGATTTATGTCGCGCTGTGCATGCCGTTCTTTCTTTTGGTCGGTTTGACATTGGCGCTAATACTTAATAACCCCGATATTCGTTTCAAATCGTTATGGCGTACATTGCTCATTATCCCTTGGGCAGTACCAACCTTTATTACAGCCTTGATTTGGCAGTTCTTTTTCCGTGATTCCGGGACAATTAATCTGATCTTTCAAAGTCTGAATATTCAAGACCCCAAGAGTCCCATTCACTGGCTGAGTAATCCCCAACTGGCTTTTTTCGCCATTGTGCTTGTGAATGTATGGATGTCATATCCCTTTTTCATGACCATTATTCTGGGTGCTTTGCAGTCCATTCCGGCAGATATGTATGAGGCCGCCGAAGTTGATGGCGCGACGTGGTGGATTAGTCTTACACGCATTACTATTCCAATGCTGCGTCCGGCGGTACTGCCAGCGGTGGTGCTGAGTTGCATTTCGACATTTCAGATGTTTAATACCGTCTTCTTGATTACGCAAGGTGGCCCTGTGAGCGGTGTAGGCAAGCCGGGTGCGACTGATCTCGTTATGACTTACGCCTACAGTCAAACTTTCCGCCTAGGTAACTACGGCTATATTGGCGCTTTTGCGGTTATAATTTTCTTGATACTGCTTGTTGCCACTCTACTGAGCCTTCGTGTTACCAATGTGACGAGAGGAGCGTATGAATAATATGAGCAGCAAAAATATGTCCGCTGATGTGGCTGCACCCAATGCAGTCGTTGGGTCAAAAAACGTCCCAATGACGCAATCACGGGTGGCAACAATGACACATCGAAACCGTAACCGTCGAATTGGCCTCGCTATCTCCTATTTCATTTTGATTATTGCTGTAATCTTTGCCATATATCCTGTCTATTTTGCCTTTTTGGTATCGATTCGACCCAATGGTCAATTGCTCTCGCTCAATTTGGTTGACATGTTTATTCCAAGTACAGGGATTTCCTTTGACTCTTATAACACAGTGATGTTCGGAAAACAGCCATTCTTTAGCTGGCTCGGCAACAGCTTGGTGATAGCGTTATCTACATCATTGGCTTCCGTGCTGATTGCAACCTCGGCAGCCTTCACCATAAGTCGTTTCAAATTTCGTGGACGTAATGCACTACTAATCATGTTCTTGGCAATTCAGGCATTTCCGGGTGTGTTGGCGTTGAATGCCATAACCAATTTGCTGACTAAACTGGGGTTATATGGAAATTCATTTGGATTGGTATTGGCTTACTCCGCAGGCACATTGGTATTTAGTACATGGAACTTAAAAGGCTATTTCGACACGATACCCGTTGAGATCGAAGAGTCGGCACTTATCGACGGTTGCAACACCTTCCAGAGCTTTTTCTTAGTTTTGCTGCCACTAAGCCTGCCTGCGGTCGCGATTACAGCATTCTTCGGCTTTTTAGCAGGGTGGGGCGAATTTGCACTTGCATCAGCGATCATTCCTGCACCTGCGGCACGTCAGACGCTGCCTGTGGCATTAAACGCTTTAGCCAACAGCACGTCGGTGCCGTGGGGACTTTTCGCTGCGGCCTCAATTATTGTCGCAGTTCCGACGATGATTATGTTCTATCTGATGCAGAATAATTTGCAAGCCGGTCTGACAGCGGGCGGTGTGAAGGGCTAGTCCAATAAAAAAGCGAGTGACTGTTTTTAAATGGTCACTCACCTTTAGAATGTATAGCAATCAGCCGCTGTTTGACATCAACATGTTAAGGGTACTGCGGCTCTGTTGCAAACATTCATCGACTCCGGCAATTGACCAACTACGGTTGCTATCGTCCGGCGCAGTCGGGTTGAGGTAATTGTAAATTGTCCGCGATAGATCACTAATGAGCGGGAATGTATTAGTAGCTTCTAACCATATCGGCCCATGCATCGCCACCACCAGCACATAATCGCCACCCGGTGAGAAGACAATCCCAGCGTTTCCGTGCGTATCATCAATATAACCGTGCTTGTGTGCGACCCGTGTATTCGGTGGTACACCCGCGCTCATCATTAACGGCTCACCGAGGTTATTGTCGCTCATAATATTGAGCATCTGGCGGCATTTCTGGCCTGTGAATTGCCCCGGCAGCTTGGTCATCAGCGCTCCATCGCCCGAGTTGGCACATTGATAGATGCTAGCGAGTAACCAACCCATATTATCCACAGTTAATTGATTGGAATAATCGGGCAGTGCGCGTATCTGATCGGCATTCGTAGTCGGTGCGCGTACTGGAACAGGTGTTGCGTTAGGCACTTTGAAGGGCGCGATAATAAACATGTTGCCCAATCCCAATTTTTGCAACATCTCTGTAACTTTGGCAGCGCCAGCATATTCGTCACCATTACCCAGTTCGCGGAGCAGGGCGTTTGATGCACTGTTCTCGCTGCACACCATCATATAAGCGATATTGAGCGCTGTTTCCTCGTCTGGTGGCCCTTGGAATGTGCTGTAAAGCGCGGTCAATATGGCAATCTTATTGAGGCTCATCCCACTAAAAGCAATGTTATTGCCGAAGGTCAGAGCTTCATTGCTCTTGAGGTTCATCACAAATAATGCTGCCAAGGTGCTCGTTTCAGGGGCAAAACCTGCTTTGAGCATCATGCCCCAAAGTTCATCGCCCAAAGACTGGAATGCTGGACTGATCACAACCGGTGAGCTTTCAAGCAAATGGCTAGCCAGAACAACAGGTGGGGTAGGCGTTAATGTGGGCAGATTAAACGACATTTGCGTAATCAACGGCACATTATAGATATTGCCTTGTACCTCTAATAAGTCATTGGCAATCCAGCCATAGCCATTGGGAGCGGCTGGGTAGCGAATTTGTAACCACGGAAATTGGCTGTGCCGCCCTGTAATTTCGTATTTCTCGCCCGCTTCACCAACACCGATACGTGGATAATCGACTCCCGGACCATAACGAATATTAATTTCAGCCTGTGCTACACCGATCACTCCACTCAATGGTTCTGGCGTAGCCGTTGCTGTTGCGATTATCTCATTTGTCGTTTCAGGTGATGTGCTGCTGGTTGCGCTTATAACTGTACTGTTGTCAGGGGTTAGTGAAGACTCAGGCGTCAAAGTGGCAGGCACATTGCTAATAACTACTTCGCTGAATGGGAGGGTATTGATATTGCCAACGACACTAACAAGGTCAGCATAGACCCAACCAATCGGTTGCTGCGTATTCGAATCACCGAGTAAATACCACGGATAAAATTGACTGCGTCCGAGTACGGGGTAGCGTGTCCCCGACGTTATTTGCCCCAAGAGATCACCGTTCACATCAGTTGAGGCACGCAGGTTTGCTTGTCCTATTGCTTCAGCCGTCACACCATCTGATTGGGCAGAAGTAAAAATAGGTAACCCGATAAATAATGTAACTGCAAGAATGATTGCTAAAAATAGTCGTTTTGGTCTCATTAAATTGCTTGCTCATCTCACTGATATGCATTCAGATGCGGATTATAACACGCTTAGTTGCGCCTTTTTCTGAACCTAACTAGAGAGTAGGGCAAGCGTATATTTGAGGCTTTCTCTGACTTTTACATATAAGGAACGAAATCTAATGAAGACAAGTTTAAATTGGCTTTAAATCAAACCATGTTGATTGTTCCTCCAAGCGAAAGTAGGTGTTGACAGCAAGGGGAGTTCTGCTACCATATCAACCACTGCACGCCGAAGTGGCGGAACTGGCAGACGCGCTACGTTCAGGGCGTAGTCCTCTTACGAGGGTATGGGTTCGACTCCCTTCTTCGGCACAAAAGCCCGGTGTAGACCGGGTTTTTATTTTCCCCTACCTGCGCTATCATGTTTATATACGAAGTGGATATGTGTTGAGGCTTGGTTTCTATGATTGAAGAGAAGCCCAAACGGCAAGAACGCAAACGCACCAGCCAGCTTTCGGGCTTACAAATTATGTTCGCTGCTATTTTGGCAATTGGTCTCATATTAGGTCTGAATTTCACTCGCTTATTCTCGGCAGGCCAACCCCTACAACAAACTTATAATCAGTTGACGACGGACATCACTCAACTCGAAAAAGACCAAGCTGATCTCACGCGTGAACGTGATTATGTCCAAAGTGATGATTACGTGGAAACTTGGGCGCGTGATGAAGGCAAGATGTTGCTACCCGGTGAGCATCTTGTTATTCCTGTAGGTTCACAAAGCGCTGCCGAGGCTACTCCGGAGGCTGTCCAACAAGCAGTTGTTCAAACAACACCGCCAGACCCACCAAAATGGCAATTGTGGTGGGCGCTTTTCTTCGATACAGACCCACTCCAATTTTAGTAATTTTAATCTAGTCTCGGTTCTCTAAAACAGGAGGTTGTACTCCTGCCAATGTCAAAATTTGTGCTGTGGTTGACCGATCAGCGACCGTGAAGGCTTGCCCCACTTCGGCTGCTGCGACTTTCACAAAGCCAATACCGATTGCCTCACCGTGTGGTGTTGAAACGCTGCTGGTGAGACTGCCTACTTCTTTACCGTCAAGACGTAATGGTGCGGGGGATTCGACCATCTCAGTAAGGCTGAGGGTCACCATTGTTTTTGCAAGTTTGTTACGACTTTCCATACGTGCGATAATTTCTTGTCCGGTATAGCAACCTTTTTTGAAGCTAACCTCATCCCATAATCCGGCCTCTAATGGTATGAAATTAGTGCTGAGTTCACGTCCGACGCCCGGTCTACCCGCTTGAATACGTAACACATTGAACGTCAACGAACCCGCTTGCCGGAGACCGAGTGCTTGGCCTGTGCTTAGAAGCGTTTGCCAAATATCAACAGCTTTTTCATTGGGAACAATAACCACCCATTGTGTGCCCACGAGTGGTTTACGTTTCAGGAAAATCACTTCTGTTTCAGCGATATTGGCATTTACACATTCGAGATAGGCTTGCTTCCCTGCATCAGACGCAAATAGTTGTACAATTGCTTCTGCATGTGGACCATGTAATGCGAACTGCTTGGTAGTCGCGCTTAGATCCTGAATCCGCATATCGTCGTTGAAGAAGATTTGGCGTTGCAGAAATTCCCGAACAGCTTGCCCCCGTCCCGGCTCAGCGGTGACAATCGCTTTTTCCCCGTGATTGTAAGCCACCAGACGGTCTATAATGCGTCCTGTTGGCGAGGTGAGAATGGTCGGTCGGCCTTCGCCAATTGCCATATGACCGACATCATTTGTTGAGATGCGCTGAATAATCTCTAATCGGTCACGCCCACTTGTTTCTAAACGACCTTCGTGACTCCTATCCATCAATACAGCAGCATTCAGAGCAGCATCATATTCAGCTTTTTGATCGCCAAAATCGAGTGGAATACCGTCAGGAGCGATTGTAGCACCTGATTGTTGATAAACTTCTTGAATATTCATGTTGTTGCTCAAATGGGCTGATTTTGCAGGGAAATGGTTTTTATCCGTAGTTGTTGGAGCGCCCGACGGCTGCGTTCAGCGATAATGATTCCGTATAGGATGGCGCTTGATTGGGCGAGTTGGTCTTGATAATTAGTAATGAGATAGTCACATTGAGGAGCATATTGCATTTCCATTTCAACTCGTTGTAACCGTGTATCAATTTCTTCTTGTGTTTCGCCGCGAATACTCATACGTTTAATGAGGTCATTTACGGATGGTGGTTGCACGAAAACCAGAAAGGTATTACTCGGATATGCTTGGTGAAGGTCAGTTGCTCCCAAAACATCAATGTCTGCAATGAGATCCTTCCCCTGATGCATAGCATTTTCAATGGTTGCACGAGGCGTTCCATATAGATGTTTGTGGACGGTTTTCGACTCAATTAGGTCCAGTTGGCGAAATTCAGTTTCGCTCACAAAAAGGTGCTCTCTGCCTTGTTCTTCAGTGTCGCGCATTGGGCGTGTTGTTGCCGTTGGCAGTTGCCGTAAATCAGGTAGTTGTTGCAAAACCTCGTTCATAATGGCATTTTTGCCTGCTCCTGCTGGTCCGACCATTACGAACAACAATCCCCAATCATGCACTTGTTCATCAATTATGGGCACAGTGTCACCCCGGAGTGTGTAGCTATTTGTTGATGTAGAGGATGATACTATGGTAGGGCTTTGTATGTCCACTAGAGAAATAAAAGAGCAGGCTCAATTTGCTGAGCCTGCTCTTGGAAACTGGACGATGTTAGCCGTTTCTTAGTTAGCCGATATTGCCGAGGACAATATCAGTTATCCACCATCCGTCTTTGGTACTGCTGCCCGTATGCAGTTTGAAACGTAAGCTGATAGTCTGGTTAGAGTAGGCTCGTAAATCATGTGAAATTCGTTGCCAATCATAACCAGACGCAGGGCGAACGTCGGCAGCTCCCGAAATAGTTGGATTACATTGCCAGCCATTGAGCACCGACGGGCAGTTATCACTGAGATTGTTTTGCTGCCATGTAAACCCACCGTCTGTGCTGACTTCAACAGAACTATATGTGCCACTGTTAAAGTAGACCAACGTGAAGTATTCCAACCGCGGTGTCCATTGTGCCGCTGTATAACCCGCTGGAATGTTCAGATTGATGACACCGTTCAAAATCAAAGATGAGTCACTGTAAGGGATCGAGTTAACTACAGGAAATGAGCTTCCAGCACCCGCCTTTGGAGTGTCGCTGAACGAGAACTTGTTCGTTCCAACCTGTAGCTGTGCTGTTGCGCCACCGCCGCCTTCAAAGTATTCCATAATGATCCGGTAACTACCGGGGTCTAGCGAAACATATGACAAATCGACAGTGCTGCCGTGGAATGACCAGTCATTAATGACATTCCAATACGGTGACGATGGGAAACCATTTGGTACACCACCCGCAGCAGTTTCTACACGAACCCGCACACCATCATCTGAGGTGCTGATAAAGGTATATTGACCACCGGTTACGGTAATGTCTCGCATGAACCGTCCACCAAATTGATCGTACCATGTGTCAGACGCGAAACCCGGTCGACCATCTGTGCCGAAATCGTAGTTGACGACATCGGTAAAGTCTTTGATGTATTGCAGACCGGATACTAATTGTGATCTGGCGGAAATGTATCCGTCTGTACCAACTTGCGTACGGGGTACAGCGTTAAAGAAGGTGTTCCATGTATTTTGATCGCAGCCAGTTTGGTTCAAGTAACCATTTTGGTAGGCGTTATTTGGAACGCCAGTCCAGTTGATACAGTCAAACCAATACACGCTCCATGGATTCGTTCCGATGTCCGCAGCACCACCACCTGAACCACGCCATTGATCTGGTGCTAGTCCCCACTTACCTTCAGGAACCCAGTACCGCATATTTGAAGCATCATCACTAAATCCGACTGTGAAGACTTCATTGGTGCGGAACACGAACTGAATGTCGTCTAACCACCAACCTAATCCCACATTCGAGTTGGAATATGCATTGAGTACAAATCGAACCTTGATACGTTTACCAACATAATTACGAAGATCAACTTGTTGGCGTACCCACGCGTCGTTGCGACTGTTTTGCCCCAGACTCCAGATTGTTTCCCATGAACTCGCACCGCCCCATGAGGTATTACCGCTTCCACCTGCGTAAGAGGTGGCCGATCCCCATAGATACTGGTAGTCATAGCCCATTAGCGTACGCGGAGGCGTTGTCGCTACATATTCGGTTTCATCTTGCGCTGCTACGTCAACAGATATTGAATCGCCTGACCCAACGTTGTAATGATTCCAGAAAAACAGCGTTGGCAAATCCGTGATTTTCGCACCGCGCAAATCGATGATCTTGTTCATCTCCAGCACATTATAGGTTTGATGCAGATACTTTTGGCCGCTCGTGTCACTGTCGTGCATTGACGTGATCCCACTATGAGCATCCCAATCGACCGCAGTCCATGTGCTTCCAGTGGTCCATCGGGTGTACCAGTCATCAGGTGTATCAATGTTGTCGACGAAATTGGTGCCATCACCTTTTCCAGCTACTGGAGCATTAGTCTTCGCCGTGTAAGTTACACTCGGTGACCATAGCTTGTATGAAGACTCACTGTACTCTTGCATCACAATGTTATCGATGTAGATACCATCTGATACTGAACTACCCGACGATGCGTCAAAAGTGAATTGGATATAGAAATCGTCGTCATACAAATTACTATTGGCCGCTAACTGTGCCAAGCTCGTACCACCTGTGGCTTTGAGGATGGCCGCACTCATATCGACTTCTTCACGTTCCCATGCCAACTGTGTAGCATTGCCTGAGTTGTAATTGTAAGACCACACTGTAACGGGCGCGATTGCGGTTGTACCGCTAGCAGCATGTGCATTACGGAACAATTCAATTCGGAAGCTCTTGCTGGAACCGAGTTTACGCCAATGCCAGAAGGTCAACACTGGACGCTTAGCTGCTAGAGTATAGGAGCCATCAAAGCAGCTCTTATTACCGCCATAATTGTCTTTGTTTTCTTTGGTGTCGTTGTTGAAGTCCAACGCGTAGCGCAACGCCATCGAACTGACTTGACCATTGACATAGTTACTATTCGGGCTGTCACTGAAAGACCGTCCTGATTTGAAAGCGCCCGATGTTGTGTCGATACCCCATTGACCACCCATCAACCACTGATCAGTACCACTTTCAGAGTCATCGCAGAATGGATAATTACTGAACTTAGGGATACCGGTACGCTCAATGGCGATGTTATCGATATACCAACCTTTATCTTCCTTATTGTTATCTACAATAAGCGCAAAACGCAGCCGGAATGGTTGGGTATTCCAGTTGGGAATATCCTTCAATTGCAGTTCGAACTTATTCATTTCATCTTTAACTGCACTACCGCTAGTTGCAACACTCTTAATCGCGCTCGTACCTACTCGTGCCCAGTTGGCTGGTGCACCGGGGGTATCCGTATCACGCGTATATTGAACTTCGATTGAATCGCCAGATTCTAGATTGTAAGCTTGATAGAAAGACAAAATGGGGAAGCCCGTGTCACCTTCCCAGTCAGGTGCGCCACCATTACCCGTAGTTGGGTCTATACCATTGAGGTTCACAAAGCCGTTAATTGCGACATAATGAATCCGGTTGCCCGCGCCGGTGTCCGTACCAAACTTGGAATATGTCGACGCACTACCGTTAGGAAGACTGCTGCTAATATCCCAACTCATTGATGGGCCGCCAGAGTCGTTTGACGCAACGACGGTGTTAGTCAAATCCCAACGTCCTGACGTGATAAAGTCAACTTTTTGGTCAGGGATGTCCAAATCCCAGAAACTACCGCAGGTATATTTGCTAACCGAACAAATATAGAATGTCTTCGGCGTTGTTGATACACCTAAGTGGATATCATCAAGATACCAGCGTCGAATGATGCCAGATGCGGCGCCGCTATCAATCTGGAAGCGCCATGTTACCTTTTTGTTGAGCAACCCGGCAGGGATTGCGAATTCATTCCGCGTCCACGCGTAGTTCTTGGTATTTCCCGAGTGCAAGGTATAAGTCGTGCCACCCGTCCAGTCGGGACCGCCGCTGAGATCAGAATTATAAGGTACATACTGCGCCAATTGCAGTTTTACCGTGGTATCAGCCGTACCGAGATCCCAAACATCCCAGAAGCTCATGCTTGCATTTGCAGCCCCAGCGAGATCCACATAACCACGTAGTTCTAGATTGCAACGCATGTTAGCCGGGAAACCGTTCGAAACAGTTGCCAGATTTTCTTTCCAAGCGTACATCAATGTGTTGGGTTGAGTGCCGGTTGTCTGAGACCACGGACAATTGGCCGATGCACCAGCAGTCTTATTAACATCGGCTGCCACATTGCCTTTGTCCGTACCAATATTCAGGCTGATATATGCATTACCCGTATTCTCGACATATTCGACCACAAGAGTGTGAGGTGTGGTGGTTGTCGCGTTCGGTGTGAAGGATTGCGAGTAAGTTCGTTGACCACTTGCCGAAGGCAACACGGTTACGCCGTCGATAATCAGCTTTGAAGCATCATCAGAATTTATAGTGAAATTCAACTTTACAGGGACTGTTCCCGGTTGAATATCAATTTGACGTGTAAAACGAATAGAGAAGTTGTTACTCGACCATCCGTCTAATGGGCTACCAGTACCCCAATTAAAGTCTAAATTGAAGCGGTAAGTTGGGTCGATTTGTTGGTTATACAGTGTTTGGTCAGGTGTGCCACTAAAATTGGTGTTTGGATAGTACTGGCCTAACCAGTCCTGACCACCTAAATAGACACTGTTATCGACACGCCACCAGACAGGGTTATCGATTGAATCGTCAAAGGGTAGTTCGTGCCCGATATCCTCAGCCGTGGGTGTCGGAGGCAATGTATTTGTCGGCTTAGGGGTAGCGCTCGGAGTGACTTGCGATGGAGTGGGTGAAGGCCCAGCTGTATAAGTTGCCGTTGGCGGCTTCGGTGGGCTGGTCGGGAATGACCGCGCTGCCGGTGGATGTTGTGCCACGTATGTCACGGTCATCCAGAATGCAGTGGGTCCACCACGTGCATAAAGATCTTGCGGTGTTCCGGTGATGCCCACCAGATTGAACACCGTATTGCTGAACACATTGCCCAGCGCTGGTCCAGTTGCTGCCACTGCTGCCACCAGCGCCATTACCACCAGCACCAGAATTAAGGCGTATTCAACTAACGCCTGTCCATGCTGTGCTGATTTTTGGGGTGATGTACTGGTTATCGGTTCTTGCACCATATTGCTAACCCCTCATCCAATCAAATATAACCGTTGTTTAGTTACCGGAAATGCGAATCCGGGAATCATTACCTAAATACTATCTCTATCTTACTCGACTATTGATAATTGTCAGTCTATTTTTTGTAGGCATCTTGTTCAAATGCGTTGACAATTCCTCAATGATGGTCATTACAATTTACTTTTCGTTCATAGTCAACCATTTATGGTATCCTTTGCGCGTTGTCTCATACGAGAGGAATTAAGTCATGTCCGCAATTATTATTGACGGCAAAGATGTTGCCGACCGGATGCAAGTTCAAATCGCTGCCGAAGCAGCTAGCTTTAAGGGTAAATATGGTTATCCACCGGGTCTAGGAGTAGTCTTAGCAGGCGATGATCCCGCTTCGGCCCAATATGTTCGCATGAAAAGCCGTGCTTGTGAACGTGTTGGCATCACCTCAATTTCTAAGGTGATGAACGCTTCTAGTACTCAAGCAGAAGTTGAAGAGGCTGTTGCTTCTTTGAATGCTGATCCTAAAGTGCATGGCATCTTAGTGCAACTACCTTTACCAAAAGGAATTAACGAGGAAGCCGCCCTGCGACTCGTTAGCCTTGACAAAGATGTAGATGGCTTCCACCCCATCAATATTGGTATGTTGGGTATGAAAGGCCGCGAACCGCTGTTTACACCCGCCACTCCTACGGGGTGCATGGTCTTGCTCAAGGAAGCAGGCGCACAGATTGAGGGCGCAAATGCGGTTGTTATCGGACGCAGCAACATCGTCGGCCTACCCGTCGCGCTGATGTTGATGAAAGCCAACGCTACTGTCACTGTTTGCCACAGCCGAACTCGCGATATGAAGTCTATCGTAAAACAGGCTGATATTGTCATTGCTGCAATTGGGAAAGCCAATTATGTTAAAGGTGATTGGCTCAAACCCGGCGCGATTGTCATTGATGTAGGGACGAATAAAGTCGATGATCCAACGGTTAAGAGTGGATATACTTTTGTGGGTGATGTTGAACTTTCCTCAGCCGTAAATGTTGCCGGAGCAATTACTAAAGTTCCCGGTGGGGTAGGGCCGATGACCATTACCATGTTGCTTTCCAATACCATGAAGGCTGCGTGGCGTATCGCCGGAGAATAAAGTCAAAAAGTGGTGTAAATTCTTGCACCACAATCTATTTCCATTTACCCTATCACTATTGCAGATTGAAAATGCAATTTAACGATAATCAATTGGCTTCTAAATACAATTGAATTTTCGTAGGGACGCAGTGCATTGCGTCCGCTGGTAATTGTGTATTGATAATGTTGGATTGTAGGGTTTGCTGCTAGCAACCCCCCCAGTGGTTGAGGTAAAGCACAGATGTCATCACGATCAGAAGATACACCATCTGTACAAATCAGTTCATTGGATATCACCGCCAATGTCGAATTCCTGCGCGAAGGCCTACGTGTCTTGGTGCAAGTTTTTATCGAGTTGGAAATCAGTGAAGTCATTGAAGCCAATCCGCACGAACGTAGTTCCAACCGCCGTTCGTATCGCAATGGCTACCGTCGCCGTACATGGATGACCAGCCTCGGTGAACTCACGCTCGAAATCCCGAAACTCCGCAAAGGTTCGTACTATCCGGCTTTTCTGGAGACATTGCGCCAATCCGAGCCTTTTCTAATCGACTTGCTTAAGAAAATTCACAAGCAGGGCGTTACCATCAATGATGTTGAAAAAATCGTTGATGTAATGGGCTTTAATGTCGCCCAGCCTGACCAAATCGCGGATATTGTCGAACAACTTTATGATCTCGTGGATCGCTTCCGTGACAAACCGCGCATGCGTGTTCCCGATAATCTCATTCTCTATCGCCCTGTGAATGCCATTTCCATCCGTACCATCGACGCGCACATATCGGACGAACATCTGCCGAAATCACTCTACACAGCCTACCCCGACGATTGGCTGACCGAGTCGCTCGCGACGCTCATCCGCGTCCATCGTGCCATGTCCAATGCACTGGACGCTGTCGCCGTCTAAATCTTCTCTGCATTAATCTCTCTGTTTTCTCTGTGTCTGTGCGAAGCCTCCTTTAGGGCTGTGGTTAATTTTGCCTTGAGTGTCTTTAAAGTTGTCTATTCAAAGGAGAATCTCATGAGTGGTGTTATTCCCATGGTCATCGACGGACAAAATCAGTCCGAACGCGCATATGATATTTTTTCGCTGCTGCTAAAAGAACGCATCATCATCCTTGGTTCGGAGATTAACGACTCTGTAGCCAATTTGATTATGGCCCAGTTGCTCTATCTCGATAGTCAAGACCCCGACAAGCAGCTTCAGATTTATATTCAATCCCCCGGTGGTGAGGTCTATGCCGGACTCGCCATCTACGACACCATGCAGCAAATTTCGGCTCCGGTGAGTACGGTCGCGGTTGGTCGCGCGGCCAGCTTCGGCACAGTGATTTTAACTGCCGGCCGCAAAGGCTTGCGTTATGCGCTGCCCAGTTCCACTATTCATATGCACCAACCCCTCGGCGGCGCACAGGGGCAGGTCTCGGATATGCTCATCCAGATTAATGAGCATAACCGCCTCAAGCATTACTTGAATGACATTTTTGTCCAGCATACAGGACAAGACCTTTCGGTTATTGAACGAGATACCGACCGCGACATTTTCCTGACCTCGCAGCAAGCCGTTGAATACGGCCTCATTGATAATGTTCTGCTGCGTCGTCCCGCATTAGGTCACCTTGTCAACATTCCCCAACAGCTTAAAGTGCCTGTCTAATCTGTAAGCATCATTGAAGAAATTGCCTTTGTAGAGGAGCACCTGCGTGTGCTCCCTGATTTCCTCGCCTATAGCAAGTCTTTTGCACCTCTTAAATCAGCCCCAACCCAGATAACTTTTGTCAAATCAGAATGGCTAAAATTTGCTCCTGCCAATGCGGCATGGGACATATTGGCGTTTTTAAGATTGGCATAGGAAAAATCGGCGGACATTAATAATGCACCTTCAAAATCCGTATCTGCTAAAATTGAATGACTTAAATTGAGGCGGTCGGAGCGTGATTCGCTGAAATCCACCCCGGATAAGTCTAAACGTTGCATCATTGCATAACCCAAAATTGTGCCACGAAAATTTGCGCCTCGCAGATATGCACCTTCAAAATGAGTATGGCGGCATATAGCAGAAGTGAAATTAACCTGATTCAAATTTGTTCCAATGAATGTCGCGTTTTCTAAATTTCGACAATGTCACATTCGACCACTGTAATCTGTTCACACAATTCGGCATTGAAAAATAGAGCTTGTGAACTGCTTTATGGGTCTATCCGTTGCTTAAAATATCTCGTTTGATTTCCGTAAATCGCAAAATAACTTCCTACGCAATTTAAGTCTGACATCGGGAGCTATTCAAATATACAGTGTACCATTTGAACCGTCATGACCTTAAAAGTGATCTGAAATGACTTCCTACAATTGACTACAGATTTCTAATGTGACATTGTCGAGTAAATTGGCACTCCGAAAATTTGATCTCGCCAAGTTTGAACTATTCAAGTGGACTGATCGCATAATTGAATGGCTAAAATCAACTTGGCTGAGGTCAAGTTCTGATAAGTCAAGAGAACTTAAATCGTAGTTTTGTATGCAATGGCTTTCTTTCGCTATAGCAATAACATCATCTCTGGTTAATTTATTTATTGGTAAATTCCAATCTCTAACGGAGGTTAATCGTGTTTCTTTGATTAATTCTCGGAAATATTATTTATTACGTTTAAACCCTCAAACCTGCTCTACCGATTTCTAACTATTGATTAACTTTCTTAGTAGTTGTACTCCCTCATTTGGTTAGCGCCAAACCCGCGAAAGAGTTACAAAATGTTCTCCCAAAATGTAACCTATTGGAGTTTTATGTCGTTTATAATGTCAATAGAGTTGGCTGTAGGGGCGCAAGGCTTTGCGCCCTCTTTCTTTCGTACATGAATACCAGCCAAATATTGTAAATGTTGCAAAAACAACCGATTTTTCAACTGCAATATTTCTAACATTTACAACATTTATGGCAATCTTGGCGGCGGCAGTCCCATCGCCAAAATTGACGTGGTTTTAGCCGAGCAAGCCGCCGAAATGGTGTCAATTTCGCCAATAGTTTTCGCAATAAGTCGCTATATTTATGGCAATCTTGACAAAAATTGTCCTTTGGTATTGCCGCCATCGCCGCCGCCAAAAATTTCACCGCCGCCACCGCCGATTAGTTTATAAACCTTACTGTAAAAATCGAAGCGATATTTTGGTCATAAATGACTGTTGGTTTTCCGGACAATTCAAGTTATTTTACAAACTGATTTGGTGTTTTCTATCGACTACTAGCTAGAGACTAAAGACTTTCCCATGCTCAATGATTCGGTTCTCATCAACGATTGGCACGTCATCGCTCGCTCAACCGATGTAATCGAAGGCCAGCCCCTTCGCGCCCGTCTCCTTGGCGAAGACCTTGTTCTCTGGCGCACAGGTGACCGTATCATGGTCTGGCAAGATTTGTGCATCCATCGTGGAACGCGCCTATCACTCGGTAGTATTGAAGATAACTTATTGATGTGTCCCTATCACGGTTGGACGTATAACGCCGATGGTCAATGCGTAAAAATGCCTGCCCACCCTGAACAAACACCGCCGACCCGTGCCCGCGTCAAAGCCTATCAGAGTGTTGAACGTTATGGCTGGATATGGGTTACTTTTGGTGATCCCAAGCACGATATTCCGGTTTTTCCCGAATGGGAAGACACCACCTTTCGCAAGATTTTCACCGGCCCTTATGTCTATAAAGCCGCTGCACCCCGCGCCGTCGAAAATTTCTTAGATGTCGCACATTTCCCATTTGTTCATGAAGGTTTTCTTGGGGATAAGGCGCATCCCGAAATTGCAGACTACGAAGTCGTCACCGATGAAAACGGTATCACCGCCGAACCCATCACCATCTGGCAGCCTGATCCCGATGGAACAGGGCAGGGCAAAGAAGTCACCTACACCTATCGCGTGTTCCGTCCCTTAACCGTCTATTTCATCAAGAGGATGGAGCAGCAGTTCGCGATATATTTTTCAGTCACACCTGTAGATAATCTACACTGCATTGGTTGGATGTGTATGGCGATGAATTACGGCTATGACATCCCCGAAGCGCAGTTGATTGCCTTTCAGGATGAGGTTACCGCTCAGGATATTCCGATTGTCGAATCACAGCGTCCCGAACGTCTGCCGCTGGATTTGCAAGCCGAACTCCATTTGCGCTCTGACCGCACCAGCATCGCTTATCGCAAATGGCTGAGCGAACTTGGCCTAACCTTCGGAACAGCCTAAAAATTCACTCTGAATCTGAAGAATTCCCCGAATCAGATTAGATGAATTAGGAAACGATTTAAAGTTGGTCAATTGACACATTAATCAGTACCGGCCCACCTTGTTTCGCAATCTCTGCCAAAATGGAGGCCAAAATCGCATCTTCATGATGTTTATTGTCGAGGTACATACTGCCGTCCTCAGGCTGTGTTGATCCGGTAACGGTCCCGTTTTCACAAAGCACGCGCACTCGTGCCGGTGCATTCCGATACTCTGCTGACCAACTGCGCTCGGCTGGCACACCCGCATTTCGCAGTGCGTGGTAAATCCGGTCAACAAAATAATCTTCTTTACTGTACAAGTCGCGGATTTCGGTTGCATTTACAAACCGATCCCAAGTTGTATAAATAAAGCTAAGTGTTCGTCGGCTTGTGTTTAGAACCGGTGGCACTTTAGGGGTTATCTCCCCAAGTTGTATCTTGTAATAGGCTTCATTCGCGCGGGGATGGTTCGGTTCATTCGGGAGTAAATCTTTACGGTAAAGGAGTTCGACCCCCTTACGCTCGGCATAATAATGAATACCACCATTGCGTTCACCGAAAACTTTACTCAAGAAAAACGCGATGTACTCAACATTCACACCGCGTTTCATCTGGTGCTGGGGAATGCGATACCACTGTTCCACGAGAACCGTTTCGAGGTCACGTTTGCGGTTAATCACGCCAACCAGTACGCGGTCTTCCGCAAACATATCTTAGACCTTTTGGGCTTCTACTTCGCGCAGTTCGTTGAGGCGCTTATCAATTTCTTGTACCCGTTGCTGGTGACCAATCCACCACTGCGGATCGCGTTGGGCATCTAGTTCTTGTACCGATTTACCCTGTTGCTCAACCCATGTATAGTATTTCAGATTGTGCCAGCGTTCGCGCACGTCTTTCGTGCCTTCCAGCACCCAATCGGTACTCGCTGCATGGAACACACCTTCAATCCGTCCAACGGCTGCCGCTTCGTCCAGTTTCCCATAGTGCTCGGCCATCTCATCAATCACCGAGTAATAACGGTCAAGGCTGTCCGTCGCTGCCGTGTAAATCACATCATCTTTGCCGAAGTCATAATACTTGGCAGTCTTAAGCGCTCCCAAAATATGGCATATTCCACTGATACCAAACAGGTCGCCCATTTTCTCGACCAGTTCAGGGTTTGCGCCGTATCGCTTAATCAGGGTTTCACGTCCCATTGGCTCGGCCAGCAGTTGTAAACCCTTCTTACACTGAATATCGTCGATGCACATCATCGCATCCATATTCAGAACGTTATGTATCCACGTCACATGTTTGTCCCCGATACCTTGGATGTCATGTGAACCATAGCCGTTATTGTAGAGAGTAGGGCACTGTATTGGTTCTAAACCGACATGCTTGCAATTGGGGAAAACTTGCTTGAGACGGTCAGCCGCTGCGTTTGTACCGCCGCTGCCCATTGCCCAAACGAAGGCTGCCGCATTGCCATTACCAACCCCCTTCGCTTGGAGTTCGCCCGCAAGTTCCGCGATGGTATTGCCCGTTACATGATAATGAAAACGGTAATTGCCCATCTGTTCAAACTGGTTCAGGATGCGAACATTCGGGTCTTGCCGCAAACGGTGTGTTTCGTCGTAAATTTCTTTGACATTGCTCTCGGAGCCAATGGTTTTAATGATGCTCGCGCCGTAGCTTTCGATGCGCTCAAACCGTTCGCGGCTCATACCTGCGGGTAAAACGACTACACTCTTGCAACCCATGCGCCCACCGACCCATGCGCCACCAATCCCGTAATTGCCCGTTGAAGGCCATACGAGTGTATTGGTACTCGGATCAACCTCACCGAACAATTCTTTCTCGAGCAAAACTGAGTAAGCTGCGCCCACTTTGTGGCTGCCCGATGGGAATTCCTTCCCGTAAAGCACCACAATGTTCGCCTCGACTCCAGTCAGTTCAGGAGGAAGAACAATATAATTAACGTCATTGTTAGCGTTGCGCCATGTAATGTTGAAGAGATTGATAGGGTTTAAAGGATCACCTTTCAATGCCTTGAGCGCTTCTTCCCGGATTGTAGGTGCAATCTTGTTCGGATGAAGCATCTCTTCAAAAGTAGGCCCTGTAATCACTTTTCATTCTCCAGTGTCAATTTACTGCGATGAGTAAAACCTTTTTACTCATCGATATTAAGTTCCATCTCAAGTTCGTGCATCTCACCTTGTAAATCGTCTCGTTTGCGGGCAAGATGCCGGTAACGTTCTAATTCTTCTGGGGGCATTTTATCGGAGTTTCCCCCGTGTGCCATAATCAAGGCATCAATTTCTTTGTCGAGTGCTTCGTATGCCAATACAAGTTCTTGATACTGATGTACCAATACCAGCGGTTCACGTTTCTCCTCCGACATGATACCCCCTTATGGTATTTTGGCTATGGCTCCGGTTGAGGTTCTGGTAGAGATCGTTTTACAGGTTCGGTAGGCTTAGTCTTGGCTTCATCAAACCCGACTTTTTCAGCCACGATGTAAAGCGGTCGCCCGCGCGTTTCATCGTAAATACGGGCTACATATTGCCCCAATATAAACAGGAAGAACAACTGGAATGCACCGACCAGTAGCAACAGTATGATGTTTGTAACCTGACCGCCCAGAAATTGAAAACCGAGAATCAGGCGCAGAATAGCGATGATTGGAATAGCTAGTATTGCCAGCGCACCTAGTACTAAAGAAACGTAAACCATGACTTGTAACGGGAAATAGGAGAAGCCCGTTACCGCATCCATTGCGAACCGCACCATTTTCTTGAGGGGATACTTCGTTTCGCCCCATTCGCGCGCTTCCCGGACATAGGTTATGCCTGTTTGTTTGAAACCAATCCAACTCGTTAGTCCGCGTATGAAACGGTTATGCTCTGGCATCGAGTTGAGTGCATCCACAACCTTGCGATCCATCAACCGGAAATCACCTGTATCGAGGGGAATGTCAACATCGGTAATCTGGTAAATAAGACGGTAGAAGAGTTTGGCCGTAAACAGCTTAAACCAGCTTTCACCTTTTCGTTCTTGCCGTATGGCATAGACCACTTGATAACCCGCTTTCCAGCGCTCAATCATGTCGAGAATCAGTTCCGGTGGGTCTTGTAGGTCTGCATCAATGACGACCATTGCATCGCCTGAAGTATTGTGTAATCCAGCCGTCACAGCCAATTGATGACCGAAGTTACGTGCGAAGTTGACGACTTTAATACGAGGGTCTTTTTGTGAAAGTGCAGAGAGAAGTTCAAATGATTTATCTCGACTGCCATCATTGACCGTAACCAATTCCCAGCTTTCGCCTGTTGAATCCATGACCTGTGAAACTCGATCGTAGAGTTTCTGGATATTACCTTCTTCGTTGTAAATCGGTACGACTATCGAATAACGTGGATGTTCGCTCATCTATCCTCACCCAATACCCAATGCCTGCAGTATAGATTCTATAGTCGGTTGCACGCGCAAGCCCTGTGCGACCGATTGTTGTGCGCGTTTAATGTCTTTTAGACCGTTACCTGTCATGAGTAACAAAACAGACTCGTCTTTGTCTAATAATCCTGATTGTACAGCACGTTTCGCTCCAGCGTAAACCGCCGCACATGAAGGTTCTGCAAACACACCCGTAAGCTGCGCCAGTTCCGGTATCGCACGGATTATTTCCTCGTCGGACACAGCCATAAATGCGCCCTTGGTTTCGCGTACTGCCCGTAAAGCCTTCGCACGGTCACGGGGTACACCAGCCGATATACTATCCGCAATGGTATCCGCAGGCATCGATTGCATTTCTTCTGGTCTCAGATTATTTTCCCATGCATGAACCAGCGCTGAACTGCCTTCTGCTTGTACACCCATTAAGCGTGGGATCCGCTGTATCCATCCAAGTTGCACTAAATCGTAAAAGCCTTTGTAGACCCCAGCAATAATATTTCCATCGCCTACACCAACCATTACTACGTCCGGCACATTCCAGTTTAATTGCTCAGCTATTTCATAAGATACCGTCTTTTTACCCTCGACGGTATAGGGATTCATACCTGTATTACGACAGTACCAACCTTCGCTCAGGCACATTTGTGAGCATAGGTCAAAGGCCACATCATAAGTATCTTCAATGAGCAACACTGTCGCCCCATAAACCAGTAACTGAGCGATTTTCGCTTCCGGTGCGCTGGCAGGTACAAAAATAATGATATTCATGCCTACCGATGCACCGATGCCTGAAAGGGCTGCGGCTGCATTTCCTGTGCTAGCAGTACTGACGGTCGTGATGCCTTGTTCCATCGCGCGTGCCACAACCATCGCACTCGCTCGATCTTTGAGTGAGCCGGTCGGGTTTTGCCCGTCATCTTTCAACCAGACTTGATTTAAGCCCAAGATTTGTGCCACTCGCTGTGTGTCATACAAGGGTGTCATGCCGACTCGTAACGGTGGCACTTTCGACTCAGCCTTAATAGGTAACAGCGCCTTATAACGCCACATGGATTGTTCATGTTGATTACGCAGCGCATCGCGGTCAAGTTGCGATTTCAGCGCCCCATAATTGTAGAGGACTTCGAGCGTACCCACCGATCCACAAACGGGGCAGGTATATTGGACTTCATTCGGTGAATAGCTGCGTCCACAGACAGGGCAGCGCAGTTCTTTAATTGTTGCCATATCAAATAAGCTTTCGGATGTTGTACGTTAAGACTAGGTTAGCCGCCATACGCACGCCTAAACGTGTTAGTCAATTTTATCGAGTGCTTGTGATGATATTAATGAGAATTCATCCCGGTACAATTCGAGTACCAGTTTCGCCTCGCAATGCCCGTGCTAAGTTCGGGGGATCGGTGATAATTGCTTGTGGACCACCCATTTTGATAAACTCAACTGCTGCTTCAATTTTGGGCAGCATGCTTCCGGCAGCGAAGTGTCCCTCAGCAATATACTGCTGAGCTTCCGCAAGCGTAATTTGATCAAGAAATTGCTGATTGGGTTTGTTGAAATTCAACGCGACCTTTTCCACACCTGTCGACATGATGAACAAATCAGCGCGCAGCGTTTGAGCGAGTAGGCTGCTAGCGCGGTCTTTATCAATGACGGCATAAGCGCCACGTAATTCGCCATGCTGATTGCGGATGACCGGTACGCCACCTCCACCTGCTGCAATGACAACATAATCATTGTTCACTAGTACGCGGATAGCATTGATTTCGTGAATTGCTAACGGTTTTGGAGAGGCAACAACACGTCGCCAACCCCGTCCTGCATCTTCCATCACGTTCCAACCTTCAGCCTCATATTTATAGGCTTCTTGCTCGGTCATGAAGCTGCCAATAGGCTTATTCGGATTGTGGAAAGCCGGATCATCGGGATCAACCCGCACCTGCGTGACAATAGTAAGTACTGTCCGGTTGATGCCTAGCCGCCGCATGGAATTGTCGAGTGCTTGCTGGAGCATATAACCAATTGAACCTTGAGTATCCGCCACAATCAAATCAAGAGGTACATCGTGGATGCCGGACTTGGCCGCAATTTCAGAACGGCGCAGGATATAACCCACCTGTGGACCATTACCGTGAGTGATGATGACGTTCCAGCCCTCAGCGATCATCGCGGCGACGTGTTCACAGGTTTCGCGCACTGCGTCCCACTGGTGCGGTACATCCGGCTTTTTCGGGTCTGTAATCAGTGAGTTTCCACCAATCGCAATCGTAATCAATTTTCCGGTCATAATTATTTTAGCTTTCAGCAATTAATTTTCGGAGTTCATCGCGGCTATCAGGTAATCCGTAGAAGAAAGAGAGCAAATTAGTTGGTAGTTCCCAAAAAGGCTGGCAATCCAAGATAGATTTTAGAATTTGTTTTTGCTCTGGTGAGATCAATTTCTCAGGAAACATGCCACCCACACTTGCTAAAGCAGTATCAAGCAATTTGTAAAAATCTAAATTGGGAATTTGGTCGGGTGACATGATACCAGTGTCGATAAACTGCTGGGCTATATTTCCTGTGAATCCAATTCTGTAGTTTGCACGGAAACTATAAGTAATCCCATCCGTTTCCTTTCGAATGTTAACATAGTAGCGAGAATATTTTAGATCGCCATTTATTTCAAACAGACTATGCAGTAGATTATGCACAATCATATGTGCGTCTTGTGAGGTTGATAAACGCCTATCAGATAATAGGTCTAGAAGAAATATACGGTCTAGTCTAGTGAGATGAGAAATGATTTCTTTTTTTATTATATCAGTCCAAGGACCGGGATAATCGAAAAAACCTTCTCTTAAGATGTTCATGATGTGCGCGAATAACGAATCGTCGTTACGCAAATCATCGCCAATCCACTTATTTTTAATCAGACCAATTGCTGCGGAAATCTGAGTTCGTTTGTCGTTTGAATCGAGGGATGTTCGCAGGAAGTCTAGACTTTGCTTGTAAATTGATGTTTGAGAGGCATATACGGAAAGTTTTGATATGCTTTCAACGATTAGATATTGAATCATCTTTTCTGATTCAGCATTGAATTGTTCAATCAGAGAAGGGATGATTTCCTCAGATGCATTTGTCAGTCTGCCTAACAGTTGAACACTATTATATTGGCATCCTGTTACTTGATTTTTAAGGAGGCTTAAAAATATAGGTAAGCCGTTTGCCACTGCTTCATATGCTCTGATACTGTCTTTAGGAGATCCAATCGGCATGTCATTGTAATCATGGCCAAACTCCATTTCGCTTAATCCGCCTACTAAAGAGCATTTTTCGGGGGTAGAGTCTATACTAAGTAACTCTACAAGAAATGGAATTATGTAGGGTGTTGCTTTTGTTACTTTTCCGTATTCTGTACCCTCTCCAAAGATGTATTCTCTAGCATTCTCGCGCACATTCTCATTCTCGGATAATAAATCTCTGATCCAAAAAGGTATGCGTGCTGAATAGGTGGGTTGAAAGTGCCATAGGTTTGCCCACTTGACTTGATCCAGTCCTTCAAGCATTTCTATTCCCCATTAAATTGGTTGCTGGTGCTATATCTATTAGTTGCCAGCAACCAAATAAATATCTCTACCGCATTGTCAGCGCCATGGCCGCCTTTTGGACATGCAAACGATTTTCAGCCTCGTCGTAAACCACGCTTTGTGGGCCTTCGATGACACCGTCGGTCACTTCGATGTTGCGATCAGCGGGCAAGCAGTGCATGTAAATCGCATCTTTGTTGGCGGTCGCCATGCGCTGTTCGTCGGTAATCCAGTTGGTGTATTTCTTGCCAATGACCGAGGATTCGTTTTTGTCCTCGGTCGCCATCCAGCAGCCCCAACTTTTGGCATAGACGATGTCAGCATTCTTGAAACCGGCGTTGAAATCATCCATCATTTCAAACGAGCCACCGCTCCGGTGGGTATTTTCCTTGGCTTGTTCTACAATATCCGGCATCAACGCGAATTCGGGCGGATGTACCAAGCGGACATTCATGCCGTAACGAGTCATCAACAAGATCAGGCTCTGTGGTACGGACAGCGGCTTCTGATAGCTTGACGCGTAGGCATAGCTCACATCAATGGTCTTGCCACGCAGATCACGTCCGAACTTCTCCTGAATCGTCATCAAATCAGCCAGAATTTGGAAGGGGTGGTAAATGTCATCCTGCATGTTTAGTACGGGTACGCGGCTGGCCTTCGCCACTTCACGGATGTATTTGTTGCCGAATTTCCAGTCACATTGGCGAATAGCAATGCCATCGGTGTAACGTCCGATGATTTGACCAATTTCCATCGCTGTATCGCCGTGAGAAATTTGGGTAGTTTCACTGTCAATGAATTGGGCATGTCCGCCAAGCTGTGCCATACCGGCTTCAAAACTGACACGCGTGCGAGTGCTGGTAAAAAAGAATAGCATCGCTAGCACTTTATCGCGCAGTAATGCATGTGGCTCACCTAATGCACGTTTACGTTTTAAATCCCACGCTACATCAAGCAGCGTATCAATTTCTTCGCGTGTCCATTCTTGGGTTGTAATGAGGTCACGACCTCGCAAATCAGTCTGCATAATCAAACCTTCTCCTCTTAATCTATGAGGTTAAGCCTGCTTGGATTATAAATGTTCGGTTTGGTTCCAAGCGCGGCAGATATACCGACCATCGCCATAGGGTTCTAATACAATTATTCCCGTATGATCTAACATACGACTGCCTTGCAACGCAGCTGCATTGACGCATAGATAAGGGATGACAGATGTACTGATCCCCCGTGCGTCACTAGTAACGTTGTCTGGTTGGGGTTTGCATTCATCAAAGAGCGGTTAAATCGGTCGAAACCTTGACGATAACTTTCGCCCCCGGGGTAAGTAGCTTTCCAATCACCCTGCAACCAGAGCTCGTAAATGACACGAAACGCTTCCCAACTCGTCTTATCGGTTCGCGATTCAAAATCGCCACAGTCCATTTCACGCAGGTCATCGTTCATAAGATATGATAGACTTAATTTTTCACCAATGATCTGTGCCGTTTGGAATGCCCGATGAAATGGGCTGTGAAAGATGTGTGTGATACCTTTGTCACCTAACCAGTGAGCAGCTTTCAACGCTTGCTCACGACCTAAGGCTGTTAAATCACCTTCAAAATTACGGCAACTTAGGCGATATTCAACATTGACTGTGCTCTGTCCATGTCGGATTACATAAATCAAATTCATGCATCAGCCTCGGGTGTATCTTCAAACTCATATTCATCGTAATTTGGCTCGCCGATGATGAAGGTGATGAGAACTTCGTCATCATGTAGGAAATAGGGGCTGGCGGTATGTTTGTCGAATAGCTCTGCACTTTCCCACTGTTCTAACATGATAAAAGTATCCGGTGAGCTGATGTCTTCAAAGATGCCAAAGCCAACGCAACCTGATTGGGATTGGGTACGCTTGACCATACCCTTTGCAAACAGCATATAGGCTCCACGCTTCATAGGATCAATCGAAAACCGACTTGTCAACATCAGCATGAGTTAACTCAACCTAAATATGAATGGTGCGTCCAGTTGCCGCATAGTCGTGCAAAAATGCTTGTTGCTCACGCGACAAATCATTAAAGTCGCATAACGGGCGCTGCTCCGAAACGCGCTGCTGAGCATCACTAAGGCTCCAACCGTTGTTCAAGTAGTAGGCATGTAAAAGGGTTCCGGTTCGTCCTTGACCGACTTTGCAATGCACTAAGACTGGCTTGTTTTCGGCTTGCATCTGCTCGATGAAGCTCATCGCGTCCGCCACTTGTTGGTTCTCTGGCACACTAAAATCGTCAACTGGCAAATGGAGCGTTGATATTCCTAGTTCCGCTAGCAGTTCAGTCGTAATCTCTGTCTGGGCTGTAAGTGGCCGCTCAGTGAGCGTGATAATAGCGCGGATGCCTTGTTCTTGAAGTGACCGAATATCGGCTTCTTTCACAGGCAGCGGGCTAGCCGCTAGCGCATTTGGCTCCATCCAACTGATATTCATGGGTTTATTTCCTCGGAAGAAGTCCCGGAAGTAGTGCATACCATTCAGTCGCCTTTACTACATCATCGAGTGGTACTTGGTCAAGAACGGTGTGGGCATGAATTTCGTTTCCCGGCCCGTAACCGATGCTGGGAATACCCGCTTTACCACACCAGTACGTGCCGTTGGTTGAAAAGTCCCATTTGCCCGTCGGCAGCGGTTCGCCCCATAGGAGTTTTCCTGCTTGTACACCGGCTTGCACATAAGGATCGTTTTCGGGAAGTGCCCAAGCTGGATAAATCTTATCCAAGGGGTAAACAAAGCCTGTATAGCTAGGGGTATCGTAAACCAAAATAGAAGACTCAACATCTTTACGATTACCCACCA
Organism: Aggregatilineales bacterium; assembly: GCA_038251275.1. Lineage (GTDB taxonomy): Bacteria > Chloroflexota > Anaerolineae > Aggregatilineales > Phototrophicaceae > CFX2. The sequence goes on along the minus strand of JBBSBM010000006.1, from coordinate 97,300 downwards.
CACGTTTGACATGTTCAAGGACAGCCTGTGGTTCTTCGCCAAAGGTGATACGGCGGTCGATGTAAATCAATGCCTCATTGGGTACGGCATTAATACTGGGGGTCTTAACATGCATATCGGTCACAGTGATACGACCATGTCCTAAGAATGGGTCGTCACCGAGTTCAGGTTCGAGTTTGCTGAGTGCGTCAATAATAGGAACGAGTTTGTATATGGCATTATCACCGAGGAAGTTGCTGGCGGCATGGGCACTTTTGCCACGAGCCAACACTTGCATCTCAACACGGCCTTTATGACCACGATACACTTGCATCTTGGTTGGTTCGCCAATGACCACAAAATCTGGCTTTAGTCCTTCAACTTCAACCAGCGCGTTTGGAGCAATGCCATCATTCCACTCTTCCATATTCCCGAAATAATAGGCGCTAATGCCGTCTAGAAGGCCAAATTCTTTAGCCATCGCGAGGCCATAAATCATACCGGGAGTGCTGCCTTTTTCGTCACATGCGCCACGTGCGAAAAATACCCCATCCTCGACTTTGCCGGTAAAGGGATCCCATTCCCATTCTTCGGGTGCGCCAATACCAACCGTATCAATATGGCTGTCGTATAGCAGTTTGGTTGGGCCGTTGCCGATACGTCCTACAATATTGCCCATGCGATCCCACCAAACTTCTTCAAAGCCGAGTTTCTTCATTTCGGCTTCAGCGCGTTCGCCAACAGCACGAATTTGGCTGTCGTAACTCGGAATGGCGCAAAGTTCCTTTAGAAAGGTGATGATGTCTTCTCGCTGCGACGCAACGCGCGATTTAATTGCATCAATTGTTGTTTGATTTACCATGTTTCTCGCTTTCACATAAATACGGGGCAGATTTTACCACTTGCCACTAATTATATCGCCCATCCAATGCGCTGTAATGTGGATATGATACCAGTAGATTCCACTGATAATGTGTAACCCCAGTACACAGACAAGAACAGATATTTTTGCTCTTGATAGATATTGACCATTGGAACTTCTTTGTTCAATAGAATTCTCTGCTTGCAATGGGGTGATTGTTTTCCACCGAACCTGTTGGATGAAAAAGGTTGTCGAAACAATAAAAAGGATAAAGAGTGCGCAAATTGTACTCCAAGTAAAGTTGGCGTGACCTAACCGTTCGCCACCTTCAGCTAGCAAATACATGTAGGCTGCACCAAAGGCAAAGACGACCCATGCTAGGTTGAGATAAAGCTTTTTAATCGCCGCTTTGAAATAAAAAACATAGACAAACAGCGGGAACAAGATTGAGAGCATAAATTTCAAAAATATGTCGTTTGGTGCGTTCGGATTGATACGTGTCCAACTGTAAATGACAGCTAACGGCGCGAAGATAAAACCCTCACTGCTGCTGAATAGCAGGATTTGCAGACCTAAAGTCACAATCGCTGGAAGTAAAATTCCTTCGATAAACAACACCCAATCCAAAGGCTGCCGTCGAACTGCACGATAAGTTACGACGACAATCAGGGCAGGCAGCAACGCGATCATGTAACTGGATTTTGTCATAACGCAGAACACGCTAGCAGCACAACAGACTAATACTGGTATCGCACGGCGTTCTTTACCATCTGCTTTGTATGGACTTTTAAAGACTGCTAAAGCGCACCAGAACAAAATCATCGCGGTCGGCTTTAACAGTACAATCGTCGGGTTGTGATAGGCATTGACCCCAATATAACCAACAAATAAATTGGTTGGCGTGAAAATGTCGATGGGCATCAACAGCATGAGCGCAATGGTTACTGCACCGTAGACTAGACCGCTGACATAGGTTCGCGGCTTGCCCAATATTCGTGTCATGAGCCAGAAGGTGATGAGCGTGCCAATGATGTAGGCAGAAGTTGAAACTACTAACGCCGCTTCAGCAAACGAACTCAGCGAAAATATTTTGTAGGTGGCATAAACAAACAGATGGAATAGAAAGTGCGGAAACATGGACAGCACTTGCGATATTGCTTGTATGTCCATTGGATCGTGCAAGTAGGATAAATGATTTGCGTAATCGACCTGTTCATGGACGAGAAACGCAACAATCGGTTGGAATAATATGAAAGCGATAATAAACAGCAATATTGCCGTTGTACGCGTTGGTGTAACCCATTTGCGTGTGGTTTCAAGCAAAATCAATACCTGATTGTTCTTGATAGTTAGATAAATAAATCCACAACTTTGAACTGCTCGACATCCACCAACCCCACATCAGTCAACTTAAGATTGGGAATGACTTCAAGTGCCATAAAACTCATTGCCATGAAAGGATCAGGCATCGTACTGCCAAGCGTTTGGGCGTGGGCAATCATGGCATCATATTCACGGCGTACTTGCTCCAAAGGTAATTCAGTCATCAGCCCTGCAATCGGTAGCGGGAGTGTGCCAAGAACATGTTCGCCATCCACTGCGACCAAACCGCCACCGATTTCGGTAACAGCTTCAATTGCTCGGCGGATGCTTGCGTCATCCACACCAATGACCACTAAATTGTGATGGTCATGTGCGACTGTACCGGCTATTGCGCCACGCTTCAAACCGAAACCGTTGATAAATCCCTTGCCGATACCGCCTGTAGCATGATGCCGTTCGACCACCACCATCTTTAGTATATCCCGTTCAGTATCCGAGATTGCTTGATGATCAACAATTTTGGCATCTTCAATCAGGTGACGTGTAACCACTTGATCATCGACACTGCCAATAACCCGAATCTGACCTACCTCGGCAGGAATCGTGAGATCGAGATGAGCGAGACTCAAGTTAACTGACGGTGGTAACTTAATTGACCTCAGCGTGGGTTTTGGCGTAATCATTACGCCGTTTCGAGCGACCAGTTCCCCGCGCCTGAACACCATCTCCGTTTGAAAATGATACAGATCAGAAAAGACAATCATATCCGCCCATTTGCCGGGTGCAATCACGCCATAATCATACAAACGGAAATATTGCGCCGTATTCAGTGTACCCATTCGAATTGCCATCACTGGATCAACACCGAGATCAATAGCCGTGCGAACCATAAAGTCGATTGAGCCTTCATCGATTAGGCTGTTGGGTTGGCGATCATCTGTACAGAAACAAATTCGCGTATGATTTTGTGGTGTGACGAGCGGTAACAGGGGGCGCAGATTACGGGTGGTGGTACCTTCACGAATGAAAATAGTTAAGCCTAATCGAAGCTTCTCAATCGCTTCTTGAACAGTTGTACATTCGTGTTCACTGCCGATGCCGGCCGAGGCATAAGCATTAAGTTGCTTACCCGTGAGGGCAGGGCAGTGACCATCCATCACCTTAGATTGGAACCGGTCAAGTTTGTCTAACATGCCTTCATCGCCGAAAATCACGCCGGGATAATTCATAACTTCGGCTAATCCCGTCACCCATTGGTTGGCGAGTAACGGAGTGAGATCATCGGCTTCGAGCCGCGCACCACTGGTTTCCATCTCGGTGGCGGGAACGCAGCTTGGCGCATTCACGAACATACTCAACGGGCCATCCTTTGCCCGTTCGAGCATGAAGTTAATTCCTTGAATGCCGAGTACATTGGCGATTTCATGGGGATCGGTTACAACCGTGGTTACGCCGTGTGGAACAACGGCACGTGCAAATTCTGGTGGTGTACACAGACTGCTTTCGATATGCACATGGGCATCAATAAAGCCGGGGCAGACAAAACGGCCTTCGAGATCAATTTCCTGTTTGGCAGTGTAATCGCTTCCAAGCGCAACAATGTGCCCATCGTGAATTAGAATATCCGTTGGATAAATCTCACCTGACCATACATTGACCAACATGGCATTTCGCAGCGCCAAATCAGCCGGGAAATCACCTCTAGCAACAGCTAAACGATCTACAAGAGTCATTGATTTTTCTCCCTGAGGTGAATTTGATTTTTAGTATGATAACGCGTTTGTTTTGCCGGACACTATTCGCCATTGATGAGTTTACGGGAAATGGTGTTGTGCTGTTCAATAAGCACCGGAACATCAACTGTTAATAGTTGACCTTCTTTAACAATGATGCGCCCATTGATGACTGATAAATCGACATGTGGTGAAGCGCAAAAGGTCAACGCGGCCACTGGATCATGCATCGCACCTGCAAAACCAATGGTATCCAGCCGGAAGGCTATAAAGTCGGCAGACATACCGGGAGCGAGTGCGCCAATATCATCACGATGAAGGACAGATGCACCGCCAAGAGTCGCGATTTCAAGCGTTTCACGGGCTGACAGCGCCGATGGATTTCCTGTAACTCGTTGTAGGAGCATTGCTTGCCGAGCCTCGTTCAACAGATGACCACTATCGTTGGAAGCTGAACCGTCTACGCCAAGCCCAACTTTAACGTGAGCATCGAGCATCTGACGGATCGGTGCAATACCTGACGCAAGTCGCATATTTGAAGAAGGACAGTGGCATACTCCCGTATGGGTATGTCCAAAGAGGTTGATTTCATGAGTATCCAGTTTGACGCAGTGCGCGTGCCAAACATCGTCGCCGACCCAGCCGACCGACTCGACATAATCGCCGGGACGTTGACGGAATTTCTCCAAACCGTAGGCGATGTCATTATCATTTTCGGCGAGATGGGTATGTAAACTAACCCCATAACTGCGGGCGAGGGCAGCCGACTCACGCATCAAATCTTGGGAGACGGTAAACGGCGAACACGGTGCGACCACAATCCTCAGCATCGCGTGACGATTGGCATCATGATAATGCTCAATGAGGCGGTGTGTATCTTTGAGAATGAAGGCCTCATCCTCAACGACTTTATCCGGTGGCAGGCCACCTTTACTCTCACCGACGCTCATTGCACCTCGCGCGGCGTGAAAGCGAATGCCCATTTCTCTCGCAGCTCGGATTTGATGGTCTAAAGTGACGTCATTTGGATAAATATAGAGATGGTCGCTGGAAGTTGTGCAGCCAGAGTGTATTAATTCAGCCATCGCCAATTTGGAGGCAGTATAAACGGCATCACCCGTCAGGCCACTCCAAATGGGATACAGCGCTTTCAGCCATCCGAAAAGCTCATCATTTTGGGCAATAACCCGCGTGAGACTTTGCACCATGTGATGATGTGTATTGACCAAACCGGGAAGGACAATGTGCTTGCTGCAATCGATTATATCGTCGGCGCTTTGTTCTTGTAAATCAGTGGTTGCGCCAACCGATTCAATAATGCCGTCACGAGCGAAGATATTGCCGTTTTTGATTTCTCGACGACTAGAGTCCATTGTTACAAGCGTGTGGATATTTTTGATGAGCAGGGTAGGCATAACGATTCCTCTGTGCTTTGAAGGAGTTTAGCACGGTGTCGGGAAAGTTGACAATCATAACAACGCTGTAATGTGCCAGCATATGAAGTTCAAACGTCAATGCGTTACACTTAACATCTGACTTTCCATTAATTAAGAAGGTGAGTTGCCTTGCTCATTACAAATGCCACCGTGGTCACATGGGGTGAGCCGAATCAAATTCTCTCGGATAATGCAATTTACATTGAAAATGGAAAAATCGCGGCAATTGGAACGACTGCCAGTTTGATCACCCAATATCCTGCCTTGGAACGGGTAGATGCGAATAGACAGTTGGTCATGCCGGGGAATATCTGTGCCCATACCCATTTTTATGGAGCTTATGCGCGTGGCATGGCAATCCCCGGAGATGCACCCGCAAACTTTCCGCAGATTTTGGAGCGTTTGTGGTGGCCTCTCGATAAAGCGCTTGACCGCGATACTGTTAGAGCCAGTGCTTTGGTATCTCTGGTGGATGCTGTCAAACATGGCACAACCACTTTGATTGATCACCATGCCAGCCCAAACTTTATTGATGGCAGTTTGGACGTCATTGCCGAGATAGTTGAACAAGCCGGTTTACGCGCTGTGTTATGCTACGAAGTGACCGATCGTGATGGTGAAGAGAAAATGAAAGCGGGCATTGCCGAAAATGTACGCTTTATAAGAGCAAACTGCAGTTCTCGAGTTGGGTCAACGTTTGGTCTACATGCCAGCTTAACGTTGAATGATAGAGCGTTACAAGCTTGTGCAGATGCTGTTCCGTCGGAAACGGGTTTTCATATCCATGTGGCAGAGCATGAAGCCGATGAGGAAAATAGTCTAATCCGAAGTGGAAAACGAGTCGTACAACGTTTGGATGAATATGGACTCTGGCGAGATAAGACAATTGCTGCACACTGCGTCCATATTGACGAAGCTGAAAGGCAGCTTTTACAGGACAAAAATGTCTGGATTACCCATCAGCCGCGCTCGAATATGAACAATGCGGTGGGTGCGATGGCCTTTGATCAGATGATGTCGCAGGACATGCGGATTTGCATTGGCAACGATGGCTTTAGCAATAACATGTGGGAAGACTGGAAAGCGGCTTATTTCCTACATAAGGTTGCTAATCGTGATCCGCGTAAGGCCAACGGTGGGGATATTGTTCGAGCAGGTGTGTACAATAATGCGCGGCTGGCTGAACAATTTTTCCTGAATGTCAGATTTGGAGAAATTAGTGTTGGTGCGGCAGCGGACTTGATCTTTGTCGATTACCATCCGTTCACACCATTGCTGGTTGGTAATTTGCCTTGGCACATCTTGTTTGGGTTCGAGTCTTCGATGGTGACAACCACGATTGTTGAGGGGCATGTTTTGATGCGTGATCGCCAATTGCTAACCCTCAATGAAGCCGAAATCGCACGCGAAGCACTTGCTCTAGCCCCTAAAGTTTGGGAACGTTACAGCGCGAATGTGGACGTACTTTAACAAAGTCCACTTCTCTTAAATAAGGATGATTCATGGTAGATAATCAATCAACGACGATAGCCGTGCTTGGTGGTACGGGTAAAGAAGGCTCTGGTTTGGCAATGCGCTGGGCAATGAATGGCTACAAAGTCATCATTGGTTCACGGGATGGTGAACGCGCTGCTTCATATGCGGCGGAGATGAGCTCCAAATTGAACGGCAAGCAGGTGACAGGCATGAGCAATCCTGAAGCGGCGAAGCAAGCTGATTTGGTAGTGTTGAGTGTGCCTTATACTGCACACCAAGCAACCCTCGAAGGGGTAAAAGACCAACTTCAAGGCAAAATTTTGGTTGACATCACCGTGCCATTGCAACCACCCAAAGTGCGAACAGTTCATTTGCCAGAAGGTAAATCTGCAGCTTTGGAAGCCCAATCGCTCTTGGGTGAAGGTGTGAAAGTCGTCGCCGCATTCCAGAACGTAAGCGCTGAACAATTGGTTGATCCGAACCATGTGGTCGAATGTGATGTATTAGTCTGTGGGAACGATGCTGAAGCGCGAGCAGTTGTTCTTGAGTTGGTCGAAGGCACAGGTATGAAAGGTGTGGAGGCCGGTTCATTAGCCAACGCGGTCGCGATTGAAGCCTTGACACCCGTTCTCCTGTGGATTAATAAAGCTTATGGCATTAAGGGTTCCGGTATTCGCATTACCGGAATATAAAATCATCGTGGATAATGTAATTAGTTCGCTTAATGTTACAGCTCTGCCGGGTATTCCCTTGATTCAAAAGGGTGACAATCTCTCTCAAATCATCCTCGATGGTGTTGCAAAACTCGGACTTCAACTTGAAACAGGCGATGCGCTGGTTGTGACTTCAAAAGTGGTTTCAAAAGCTGAGGGAAGACTTTTTGATCTGCGTGAGGTTGAACCGAGTGCTGAAGCGCAAAGACTTGCTGGTGAAACACGCAAAGACCCACGAATTGTTGAACTTGTTTTGCGTGAGAGCCTGAAAATATCGCGGCAGGCAATAGGTGTGTTGGTTGTGCAGCATCGGTTGGGTTTTGTGAGCGCCAATGCGGGCATTGATCAGTCGAATGTCGATGGCAGCGAAAATATGGTTTTGCTCCTACCGATTGATCCTGATGCCTCGGCTATGAAAATTCACGAACAATTAAAGCAAGCAACCGGCGCGGAAGTTGGCATCGTCATCAGTGACTCACACGGGCGACCGTTCCGCGTGGGGAACGTTGGCGTGGCAATCGGTGTCGCCGGAATGCCAGCCATATGGGATTTGCGGGGTCGGTCAGATTTGTTTGGGCGTGAACTCAAAATAAGCATTCAAGGCTATGCGGATTTGGTAGCTTCGGCGGCAAACTTGCTCACAGGTGAAGCCGACGAAGGCCGTCCAATTGTCGTGGTACGGGGACTCCGGTATCCGGCAATCCAAGGTGCAGCAACTGATCTCTATCGTGCGCCTGAGCAGGATTTGTATCGATGAGTCAATCGGATAGCGATGCGACGGAAGTACGAACGCACAGCCTGCGCGATGTGATTTTTAACCGTCGTTCAATCCGCCGTTATCGACCTGAATCTGTGCCACACCAAATTATTGAAGACTTGCTTCAAGCGGCGATTTGGTCACCCTCTGCCCATAATCGTCAGCCGTGGCGCTTTGCGGTGGTGGAAACGCAGACCCAAAAAGAGCAGTTAGCTCAGGCAATGGGCGCACGTTTACGCCGCGATTTGACGTCTGATGGCGTTCCTACAGAGGTGATGGAAGCCGATGCGGGACGTTCCTATTTGCGGATTACGAATTCTCCTGTACTCATCATAATGTGTTTATCAATGGTCGATATGGATGTTTATGCTGATGAAAGGCGTAACCAACAAGAATATATTATGACGGTTCAAAGTGTCGCGATGGCAGGGCAGAATATCCTGTTAGCTGCATATGATGTGGGTTTGGGCGCTTGTTGGATGTGTGCACCTTTGTTTTGCCCTGATGTGGTTAAAGACGAGTTAAAGCTGCCGGATGATTGGCAGCCTCAAGCGCTTTTGACCATTGGCTATCCGGCTGAGACACGTGAGAAAACCCGTAAACCTTTAGAAACGAGTGTGATGTGGCGATGAAGGTTGTTGTGCTGGTTGGGGGAGTCGGTGGTGCGAAGTTGGCGCTCGGTTTAGCTCGTGTGCTGCCTCCCGAAGATTTGACTGTGATTGTGAATACGGCTGACGATACTTGGATGTATGGTCTGCGGATTTGTCCTGATCTCGATACTATCATGTACACGCTGTCTGATCTGGTGAATAAGGACAACGGTTGGGGTGTGGCTGGCGACACCTTCCAGACGGTCACTGCGATGCGACGTTATGGGGAGGACGCATGGTTTGGTTTAGGTGACCAAGATATGGCGACGCATATCTTGCGAACGCGCTGGTTACATGCTGGAAAATCGCTTACAGATGTGACCGAGACTCTAACAAAAAAACTAGGTATTCATCAGCAGATTTTGCCAATGACGGATGCTCCAGTTGCGACTATTGTTGATACTAATGAATATGGTGAGATTGATTTCCAAACTTACTTCGTAAAACATCGTTGGCAACCCACCGTAAAAAGTTTGCGCTTAGATGGAATTGAAAAGGCATCAGTGAGCCAAGAAGTCGAAACAGCACTTAAACAAGCGGATGCTTTGATTGTCGGGCCATCCAATCCTTGGCTCTCGATTGATCCGATTTTGTCTGTGCCGGGGATGCGCGAGTTAATCTCAGGTCGTGATATTCCACGCGTGGCAATTAGCCCGATTGTGGGTGGAGAAGCGATTAAGGGGCCAGCAGCAAAATTGATGGTGGAATTAGGTCATGTGGCTTCTGCGCAAGCGGTCGCACAATACTACAATATACTCATCAACGGGTTCGTCTTTGATGCAAGTGATCCAATCGTGGAAGTGCCACAGCAAAACGTGACGAAATTTGAAACAATTATGAAGACCGATGAAGTTAAGGTCGCGTTAGCCCGAAGTGTGCTAGAGTGGATTCAGGGTTGGAAATGAGTTCCTTCGCAATTAAGTTGTAGGCGAAAGGGGGCAAGTGTGTTTTTTCATCGGATGATTGTCTGCTGAAGGATACACCAAGCAATATGGGTGTGTGGGTTGTTATTCCTGTTAAACCATTAAATCAGGCAAAGACAAGACTTGCTCAAGTATTGTCTCCGCAGGAGCGCCAGCAACTTGCTGAGACGATGCTACGACATGTATTAGGCGTGGTTCGACATGTACCCCAACTTATGGGTACACTGGTCATTAGTCGGGACAATAAGGCGTTAACGATTGCCCGTGAATATGGCGCTCGTACTGTACAGGAAAGTGGTGCGCCGGAGTTGAATTCTGCGTTGATGCGGGCAACACAAGTTATTAGTCGTTTGAACGGCAGCGCGATTTTGATCCTGCCAGCAGATTTACCTTTGCTCGAGGCAGAAGACGTGCGCGGGATTATCCAAATGGGCGAGAATGAGCCTTCAATGGTGATTGCAACGGATCAACATCGGGATGGCACGAACGCGCTTTTTACTCGTCCCGCGGGATTGATTGAATATGCTTATGGGCCGGGCAGCTTTAACCGGCACATTGAAAAAGGTCGCGAGGTTGGTGCTGAAGTACATGAGTATCGATCTGAACGCTTATCACTAGATATTGATATGCCCGCTGATTTAAAATTCTATAGTGAATTATCAAAGGGTTACGCTTCTTCATAACGTGAAGCGCAGCCTGATTTTTACCGGATATGAGGGAAAATTATGGCCGACCGGGTTGCGCTTTATTTGCAGGATGCTCATTCACTTCAAGAAGCAATTAAATATGTTCAGTATGCCGAAGCACGAGGTTTTGAGGCGGTGTGGCAGGCAGAAAGCCGATTGGTGCGTGACGCAATTGTACCGATGGCAGCTTTCGCGGCAACCACGACACGCATCAAAATTGGTTCGGGTGTGATCAATAATTGGACGCGGAATGCAGGTGTAATCGCCGCAACTTTCTTGACGTTGGATGACCTCGCACCGGATCGGATTATTTGTGGTATTGGGGCATGGTGGGATCCACTGGCACAAAAGGTGGGTATCAACCGCACTAAGCCGTTATTGGCGATGCGTGAAGTGGTTTCAACCGTGCGTGATTTGTTAGCGCGGAAGCGAGTGACGTTTCACGGTGAGTTTGTGAATCTTGATGATGTGGAACTGGATGTGGTACATGGGCGCAAAGAACCCCGCAATGTACCGATTTATATTGGTGCGACCGGACCCAAGATGATGGCACTGACCGGTGAAATTGCTGATGGTGCGGTACTCAATTATTTGGTGTCACCTCAATACAACGAGGGAGCGCTGGCGCAACTTGAAGAAGGCGCGAAACAGGCTGGTAAAAAGTTGGATGATATTGACCGTCCTCAATTGGTGGTGTGTTCAGTCGATCATGACCGGAAGAAGGCGCTTGATGGGGCGCGTAAACTGGTGACCCAATATTTAGGGCAGCAGCCGCACATCATGAAAGCCAGCGGAGTCAAGCAAGAACTATTGGACGAAATCGGGCAGGTTTTGACCTGGCCCGCGAGCGAAGAGCAAATAGAAGAAGCGATGCATCTTGTACCCGATGATGTGGTACAGATGATTACGGCTTCGGGAACTCCCAAAGAAGTACGGGCGAAGGTTCGCGAGTATGTCCAGAACGGTGCAACGTGTCCTATACTTTATCCACTTGGTGACGATGTTCGGTTGATGATTGATACGTTCTCGGATGGCTATTCGAACTAAGGTTAAGATGATTTAGATAGAAAATGAGGCGGCTGTGAAGTCGCCTTTTTTATTGCAAATTTTGCATTTTGTGTAATATATCCGCCGAAATTGCGGGCGGGAGGCTGCCGAGAAGCCGCTGAATTGACATTTTGTGTCTGCGGGATGCTCGGCTAAAGGCGCTGAAATGACACGAGTGCAGCGGATTGCTCCCGTGTGTCTGCCGCGCGAAAATTGCAGTTTCGTTCTGGCGGATATGAGGGAAAATGCCGCCGCGATGTTGTATAAATGTGGTCAGTTGCGGGTTAAAACAGTTGATATGAACCATGATTGCGTTTTATGTGTGAAAAGGTTGCTTGATTTATGGGTAAATGCGTGAAATGTAACCCAATTTCACACATTTATCGTAGAACAAAAGTTTCACTCTGTCAACCCTCTGGTAAGGGGTAAAATAGGAGTATGAATAATCAATTCTCCTTGAGCGTCTCCGGTAGACGCTCGCTTTTTATATGGGCCTTATTTTGCGTCATTGCTGGTGCAACATTTCTGGCATACACGCTAACGAGTCTGTCAAATGGGCATGGCGAATTCGTTATGCCGCTAGACGATGTTTATATCCACTTCCAATATGCACGGCAGATGGCAATGGGGCAGCCTTATGTTTATAACCCCGGTTTGCCAGCGACTTCCGGCGCGACGAGTTTTCTCTATCCTTATATTTTAGCTGTTGGCTATTTGATTGGCTTCCAAGGGCTTAAGCTCGGTTTATGGGCGATGGGCTTGGGCGCGTTGGCTTTAGTTAGCGCGATGTGGTTGGTCTATAAACTGGTGCGGTTATTGGGGAGTGGCGAGTGGTTGGCGGTTTTGGTTGCCGTTGCATTAGGTGTGGACGGAGCAGTTGCTTGGCATTTCATGAGCGGCATGGAAACTGGATTGGTGATGCTGCTCACTTTAGGAACTTTGTACGCGGTTATCAGCGTTGTGACGGATGAGAATGAATCGGTAACTTATATAATTCTATGGGCGACTGGACTGGCATTGATCCGTCCTGAAGGCGGCGTGCTGGCGGTTGTGGCGATGGTCATTGTATGGTGGGGGAGGCGTAGAAAATACGGGTTTGCCAGCGGCAAACCCCTACAGGTACATGGACGAGTTGGTTTGATAATTCCCGTGTTGGCGGTGGGAGTACAGCCATTGGTGAATTGGCTGCTGACAGGTTCGGCGGTGGCTTCGGGGAATGCCGCGAAGTCGATACTCGGAACTGTGCCGTTTTATTGGGATGAGGTTATTCGACGGATCGTCGGCAATTTCGTGCAAATTTGGGTGGAGTTTGGCACGGGAATCAGTCCACGCGAGGGTTTGTATGTCATGCCGCTGTTGTTGCTGTTTTCGGCAGTGGGTATCGGATTTTTGGTCATTCAACCTAAGCTGCGGTTGGTGAGTGTAATGCTGGTGTTGTGGTTGCTGAGTGGAACGGTGATATTGGCGACACTTGATACCGTTTTCTGGCATTTCAAACGCTATCAGATGCCTTTTATTGCGCTGCTGTTTCCGTTGGCAGGTTGGGGAATTGGGGCAGTTGCAAGTTACAAGAGGCAAGTTACAAGAGAAAATACAGAATATAGTTTAACCGCAGAGACGCAGAGAGTTTTTCCACAGAAAGGGTTCGCATACTTAATAGTCGGCGGGATGATTTTGGTTGCAGCGGTGACGAGTGTGCAGTTTTTGCAGTATTACGGTTTGAATGTGGGGTATGTGTATGCTCAGCCGTTACAGATGGCACGATGGTTGCAAGCGAATACGCCTGATAATGCAGTAATTGCGGTGCATGACGTGGGCATGATGCGTTATATGGGTGGTCGAACGACATTGGATATTGTTGGGCTAACGACCAAAGGCGCGGCGGATTATTGGCGGAATGGGCCGGGTTCTGTGGCTGAATTTTTGATGCGAGAGAAAGCGGATTATATTGCGTCTTATGGGTACGGACATGGCTACGGGTTGGGCATGATTGCGGATACGGATATTTACGGGAAGCCGTTGGCGAGTTTTCCGGTTGATTTAGATAACAATGCTAATGTGGCGTTGGCGGCGAATTTTCAGGGGATTTATAAACCGGATTGGTCTGCAATTGATCACGGTAAGGCAGTTTTGCAGACATCGACTTTAGATTATTTATCGCGCCTGACAAAATTGCATTCATCTGAAACGGCACAAGTATCCAATCAATATTCTATTGATGTGGCTAATATAAAGTCTGAAAATTCAGGATGGGTTAGTTATGACTGGAAAGATACACCTGCGACAGTAGGTTTTACCACTGAAGTTCGTCAGTTGGATTATTCGGATTGCAACTCAAATTGCATTCAAGTTGTTGACGCAGGACGGCGTATAACCGGAGAAGAAGTGTTGATCTTCAATGGACTTGGATTTGATTCGAGTCTTGAGTCGGATGCGATATTGGTTACACGTGTCCACCCAGAATTTGCTGGTTCTCTAGATTTTTTTATTGATTGTGCTATTGATGTAGGACAATCATGGCAGTTTTTGACGCGAAAGTGGATTCCTGAAATTCCCGGTCGGTGGCTAGAAATTCCTGTGCTTTTCCATGTTTCTGGAACATGCGGTACTGCAATTCGTATCGTACCACACGTCGAAAATGGTGCTTATTTCCCGTACTATCATTGGATTTATGAAGGTGATTATCATCCAGAGTCTTTAGTTAGCCCTCCAATTTCTACCTTCCAAAATGGCGCAATACAACTGGGTTCAGCGAAGTTGGATTATCAGCCCGATAAAGCGAAGTTGGGTGTCAATCTCTCTTGGTACACTGATGGCAGCGCCAAAGGGGATTACAAGGTTTTTGTACATCTTTACGGTGACAAGAACAAGCCGCCGGTCGCACAATTGGATATGAGACCGGGAAATGGGACGCTGCCACCGGGAAATTGGCTGCCGGGTGTGCTTCATGACACAATTACGGTAGACTTAAATGGAGTAGGCGCGGGAACCTATCAAGTTGCTATTGGTATGTATGATCCAGTAACATTTGAGCGGTTGCAGCCAACGGGTGGGGATGAACAGGGTCGTTTGTTTATTGGTGAGGTCGATATCAAAGGATGAGCGAAGATCGCGCCGTTTTTGAAGCGCTCCTAATCGCCAAAGATAAAGGCGACTTGGTGGCACTGGCAACTGTCGTCAATGTGCAAGGCAGTGTTCCTCGTCATGCTGGCAGCAAAATGCTCGTCCGGCAAGATGGGTCGATTGTGGGGACGGTAGGCGGCGGTGCAATGGAATCGCTAGTTGTTAAAGAGGCACTGGCGGCAATCCAAGATGGTCAGACACGGATGCCGAGTTATACCTTAAATGATTTGGCAAAAGGCGATCCGGGCATTTGTGGCGGAACGAGCCAAGTATTCATTGAACCGGTCGGAAGTTCACCAACCTTGCTGGTGATTGGTGGCGGACACGTCGGTAAGGCGCTGGCTGAACTTGGCTTATGGTCAGGGTGGCGTGTTATTCTTTCGGATGATCGCCCAGAGTATTGCAATCCCGAATATGTGACGGGATTAGCTGGTTATGTGGTGTGTCAGCCGAGCCAAATCACCGAGCAAATTACGATTAACGCTCACACATATATCGCGGCAGTGACACGGGGTTTACCTGTCGATATTGATCTTATTCCGGCACTGCTGGCGAGTAATGCCGCTTATATTGGCTTAATTGGAAGCCGCCGCCGTTGGGCAATAACAATGAAAGCCTTGCGCGAAGAGCGCCGATTGACTGACACAGAATTTAAACGAATCTATGCACCAATAGGATTGGAACTTAATGCTGAAACCCCACAGGAAATCGCGATTAGTATCATGGCACAAATAACCATGCTGCGGCGCGGCGGCGATGGTGCACCGATGCAATGGACAGGTGAACCGATTATAGAAGCCGATGAGTTGATAACTATCGGCAAACAATAGTTCAAATATCTTTTTTAGGTACGTGCGTGAAGATTTTATGTGTAAGTGATACAGTGATGCCGCAGATGGAAAGCGCGGTTAATCTACGACGACAATATTCCGATGTGGAGCTGTTGATTAGCTGTGGGGATTTGCCATCAGTGTATTTGGAGTTTATTACTTCGGTTTTGAACGTGCCGCTGTTTTATGTGCGGGGCAATCATGATGAAGGCTACAAGGATGCTCCACCGGGGGGCGAAGATTTACAAGGTCGTTTGATCGAGTATGGTGGCTTATCGTTCTATGGACTTGAAGGCTCAATTCGTTATAACAAGAGTCCGATTCAATATACAGAAGGCGAAATGTCGCGGATGGTTTTGAGTGCGGGATTGCGGCTGCGTTATCGGCGGATGAAGTTCGGTTTTGGTGTCGATGTGCTGGTGACCCATTCGCCTGCTAAGGGTATACATGATGGCGAGGATATTCCTCATCAGGGTTTTGGTGCACTGCTCAAGTTTATGGATTGGTATCACCCACGTTATATGGTGCATGGACACGTTCATACTTATGACCGTCGAACGGTGACTCAGACGCAATATAGCAGCACTGAAATACTGAATATTAATCCCTCGATGGTTTTGAATATTGAACCTGTGACGACTGTTTGAACAGATTGTTACTGAGTAGCATATAACCTGTGCTATAGTGATTTAAATAGGGTGGAAGGGACGGGTTAGCGGTTGCTATGTGGAGCCAATATTTTAACGTAAGCTCGGTCGCAGAAGCATTGGAACTACTGGCGCAATATCGTGAGAAAGCACGGATTATCGCTGGTGGAACTGATATTCTGATTGAATTGGAACGTCATCAGCGGCAGGGCATTGAAGCGCTGATTGATATTAGCCGTGTTTCTGGTTTAAACACAATCACACTGCATGGTGATCACATTCGTTTAGGTGCGTTAGTGACGCACAATCAGGTTGTGGATAGTCATCTCGTGATCGAACGTGGCTTCCCTCTGGCACAAGCGGCATGGGAAGTGGGCGCACCACAGATTCGTAACCGTGCGACGGTTGCTGGAAATGTGATTACCGGTTCTGCTGCGAATGATACGATTACACCGTTGATGGCATTAGGCGCGGAAGTATCACTGGCATCATTAGAAGGGGAGCGGAGTGTGCCGTTGAGCGCTTTCTACACGGGTTTACGGCGTAACGTAATGCGACCGGATGAGATGCTCACTTCGATTACCTTTCCAGCGCTTTCAAGCAACGAACGTGGGATTTTTATCAAGTTGGGGCTGCGACGAGCACAGGCAATTTCAGTTATTAACGTGACAGTGCTGCTCAAGTTTGATGGTGAAATTGTAACTCAAGCTGCGATAACTTTGGGTTGTGTTGCGCCAACGATTATCCGTGTGCCAGTTGCCGAACAATCATTGATTGGACGAGTGTTGACTGCTGAGGTAATTGCTGATGCGGCTCGTTTGGCTGCTGCCACCCCTACACCAATTGATGACATTCGCAGCACAGCGGAATATCGAAGTGAAATGATTCGCGTGTTGGTGGCGCGGGCACTGCGGGCATTGGCCGCAGGTACAGAACGGGCTAATTGGCCTCAAGAACCCCCGATGCTGTGGGGTGTACATGAAGCTTCGGTTCCCTTCACAACCCCGCGTCAAATTGACCGTCAACAGGCGATAACAACGACTATCAATGGTCAGCAGCGAACTTTTCAAAGTGGTCAAGATAAGACTCTACTGCGGTTCTTACGTGAAGATGCTGGCTTGCCGGGAACCAAAGAAGGGTGTGCCGAGGGTGAGTGTGGTGCATGTACTGTGTTTTTAGATGGCGCGGCGGTGATGTCATGTATGGTTCCTGCTCCGCGTGCGGATGGCGCAAATATTGTCACTGTTGAAGGGTTGCAAGATGGTGAACACTTGCATCCTATTCAAGAGGCTTTTGTCGAGCAAGGTGCTGTTCAGTGCGGCTACTGTACACCGGGGTTTTTGATGGCGGGCGCAAAACTGCTTGAAGAATACCCTGAGCCGACACACGAACAAATTCAGCAAAGTATCACTGGTAATTTGTGCCGTTGTACCGGCTATTACAAAATTTTGCAGGCATTTGAAGAAGCCAGTAAGAAAAAACTGACTCAAGGAGAAACGTATGACAATCCGGAAACCTCGGTCTCGTAGTAAAGCCTTTTGGCCTGTATTAGGATTTCTGTTGGCGCTCTCATCAGCAACATTGGCATTGGTGTTTACAAACCCGTTAATTGTTGAGCTCAAAAAATCAGTCCTCAGAGGCCTCCCCAATGATCCTAAAGTTCCTATTATTGTTGGGGTGATTTTATTTACATTGATTGCGATGACATTTTCCTTGATTGTGGCTTTTGCCGTACCGCGCAAAAAGAGTGCTGTAACAGAAATCCAAATAGCAAAAAACCGTAAAGCTATGGTGAATGAAAAGGCAGCCCGAAAGATCAAACAACGCGAAATCAACCGGCAAAATAAGGCACGGTAATAATATGGATCGCACAGTTCCTAAGACCGGTAGTGAAGAAATTCAATTATATATGCGGACGTATTATTCGCTGCTGCGTTCCAGCCATTTGATTCAGATCGAGACTTTGGTGGAAAGCCACATGGCGATGGAGTCGTTACTGCATCCCTTGGCACGAAGCACCCAACCAGATACGTCTGCGCTGACCTATGCTAGTTTGCGGCTGCCGGATTGTATGTTGGATACCGATCAGGTGCTCATTGGTCAAATTGAGCGCTCATTTGTAGAAGCTGGATACACTGACGTCCAAGAGTGGGAGCGAGTGTCCGCGCCGGGACGACGACGGCGTATGAATTTCGACGGCAAAGGCGCACTAGCTGTATTCATCGCCAGCCGTTCGGATATCGATGATCTTGTGCCAACGATTACTGCTTATCAAATTGAATGGAACAAGCTCTATCTTTTGCTTCAGGTGGATGATGCAAAATCTATTCTAGAAGCTAAACGCGGGCAAAAGCTATCTGAAGAAGAATACTCGCTCATCGCTGAAACTATCTATTTGACTTATGAGGAACTGCGTCGATTAGAAGTCGTGTGGGGCGACCGCTTTACTGAAACCCTGTATCAGATTTCACAGCGCCGTAAGCAAATCGGTTTACGAATGTTGGCGGGTTCGTTGGCAGATTACCGGCGTGCGACGGCTTACTGGTGGTCAGAAGTTGACGCACAGATGGATGAGATTGATTTAGAAAATCGGCCTGTCTATTTTGTGTCGAGTAACACGCACTGTTTAGCGAATTTGTTAACAGGTTTTGCCCAACGTGAAGAACATAACCTTGCGGAATACATCGAACAATTTAGCAAGGGTGATTTGATCGCTGAATATCAGGCTATTCGCGACAGTGACAGTCGTAAAGGCTTGGATAATCTTCTGTACTATGTACTTAAAAAATATCTAGCAGATCGTGGTCAGAAAGCGCGTGATTCGCTCCTTGCTGATGAACGTACGATTGGTATTTATCGTGTGCCGAGCCGACATGGTTTTGATGTTGAGGCTCAGGTTATTGATTTAAAGCGTCTCCGTCTGGATTGGATGGATAAGCGGCTGCAGGATTCCGTGGATAATTCACGTTTCGCGAGCAGCGATGCACTTATTCTAAATATTGATTACCCCTTGGGATTGGCGGCTTACGAACTGCTTAATCGGGTTACGGAACGCGTGGGCAGTTTGCGCGGTGTTTATATCATGGGGAAATCTGCTACTTTGAACGGACGTGTTGGGGACGTGATGATTCCCAGCGTTATTCATGACGAACATTCGCAAAATACATATATGTTCCAGAATTGCTTTTCAGCGATGGACATTGCGCCTTATCTGACTTACGGAATGGTTCTAGATAATCAGAAAGGTATCAGCGTACCGGGGACTTTCTTGCAGAATCCCCGTTATATGGGTGTGTTTTATCAAGAAGGCTACACCGATATTGAGATGGAAGCCGGTCCATTTTTATCTTCCATTTATGAGGCGTTCCGACCCAAACTGCATCCTTATAATGAGATCGTTAATCTATATGGTGTGCCATTTGATGTCGGTTTCTTGCACTATGCCTCTGATACACCCATGAGCAAGGGGAAAAATTTAGGCAGTAGCAACCTGAGTTATGCCGGTGTTGATCCGACCTATGCAACAGCAATTGCAATTTTACGTCGGATATTTAGCCAAGAAGTTCATCGTTTACACCAAAAAGCGACAGTACGAGCAAATCTCGTACCCGAAGTTTAATTTGGTGATCCACAGCAATTCTCTAATTATCTTTGTAATCAAAATGTAGTTCTCGATTGAGGATTGGCAATGCCGCAAGAGAAAATAGTCGCGATTGGCGACAACATTACCCGGATTGATGCCTTTGGTAAAGTCACGGGTGAGGCAGCGTATCCCGGTGATATTGATATAGAAGGGCAGCTTTGGATGAAGCTGCGCTTTAGTGATCGCGCTCATGCGCGGGTGGTTTCGATTGATACATCTCTGGCAGAAGCGTTGTCGGGTGTTGTCCGTATTTTTACTGCTAAAGATGTGGTGCATAATGAATACGGGTTGGTGACGAAAGACCAACCGGTACTCTGTGGTCCGGGCAGCGACAGCCAAGTTCCGGGCGCGGATATTGTGCGTTGCTATATGGATTATGTGGCGGTGGTTGTCGCGGAGACTGAAGCCATCGCAGCACAAGCGGTGAAACTCATCGACGTAACTTACGAAGATTTACCTGCCGTATTTTCACCGGAAGCCGCAATGGCGGATGGTGCACCTCAAATCCACGAGCACAATCCCAACAATATTTTGTGCCATTATCGCATTCGTAAAGGTGAAATGGAATCTGGTTGGGCTCAAGCTGATGTGGTGGTTGAGGGTGAGTACAGCACAGGTTATCAGGAACACGCATTTCTACAACCAGAGGCGGGACTCGGTTATATTGACGAGCAAGGCCGGGTGACAGTAGTGGTGGCTGGTCAATGGGTTCATGAAGACCAAGAACAAATTTACCATGTACTTGGTTTGACTGAAGAGCAAGTCCGCGTGATTTATCCTGCAATCGGTGGCGCCTTCGGCGGTCGTGAGGATATGTCGGTGCAGATTGTGCTAGCATTAGCTGCATATAACCTACGTCGTCCGGTGAAAATTATTTGGAGCCGTGAAGAATCAATTCAATATCACCACAAACGACACCCCGTGACTATACGGGCGAAGTGGGGTGCGACTAAAAATGGGAAAGTTGTGGCGGCTGAAACGATCGTGATTGGGGATGCCGGACCGTACAATTACACATCAACGAAGGTGATGGGCAACGCGAATATGACCTGTACCGGGCCATATGAAATTCCGAATATTCACAATGATACTTACGGCGTGTTGACCAATAATATTCCTACTGGTGCATTCCGAGGCTTTGGTGGGCCGCAAGGTGCGTTAGCTGCTGAAGGACAGATGAATCGTCTAGCCGAGGCATTAAACATTGACCCTGTTGAACTGCGGATGCGAAATATCATTCGCGAAGGCAGTATAGCCAGTGTAGGTACTCCGTTTCCAAAAGGGGTGTCCATGCCGGAGGTAATGGAAAAATGTGCGATAGAAAGTTTCTGGAAAAAGAATAGTGAGGCAGAATGGGTGCATGAAGCGGTGTCACAACCTGTCAATCCGGCTTTACGACGTGGCATTGGTGTGGCCTGCGGCTTCAAAAATGTTGGTTATAGTTTTGGTTTTCCCGAGCAGAGCTGGGCGACCGTAGAGTTGCATGGCAACGGTGAAATTGAGCAGGTCATTGTGCGACAGTCGGGTGCAGATGTTGGGCAAGGGTCACATACAGTATTTGTTCAGATGGCTGCCGCTGCCATTGGTGTGCCGTTGGGCAAAGTAAAATTAATGGGGCATGATACGGCAGAAGCGCTCACATCAGGTAGTGCCTCTGCCTCGCGACTGACGTTTATGGCTGGAAACGCTATTAAGGGTGCATCGGAGAAAGCGCTTGAAATGTGGCAGCGAGAAGAACGTCCCGCAATCGCAACCTATCAATATCGCCCACCTAAGACGACTCCCTATGATCCAATGACAGGCCGCAGCGAACCTAATTTTGCATATGGTTATGTGGCGCAAGCAGTCGAAGTTGAGGTTGATATTGAAACTGGACACATACGAGTTGTACGTGTGATATCAACCAACGATGTAGGTAAAGCAGTTAACCCTGAACTGGTAAAGGCACAAATTGAAGGTTGTGTTGTTCAAGCACAGGGCTACGCGATTATGGAAAATTTGGTATCGGTCGAGGGCAAAATTCGCAATCCTTATCTTTCGACTTATTTGATTCCGACCGTGTTGGATATACCGGAAGAAGTGAAGTCAGTTGTGTTAGAATATGCTGATCCGATTGGCCCATGGGGTGTGCGTGGGATGGCTGAAATGCCATTTTTGCCACTTGCGCCAGCCATTGCAGCGGCGGTTCATGATGCAACTGGTGTTTGGATTGATTCGATACCGATGACTCCTGAACGCGTGGTGGCAGCGTTCCGGCGGCAAGGCGTCGGTATTATTTAAAATATTTAGATACGTTACTTTTCTTTGCGAGGGTTCAAATTACACTAATCGAAAATTGAGTCGCTCATGATGAGAGCCGGGTATGAAACTTCAAAAAGCATTTGAAATTGTTCCCGGTGATGTGGTCTCACTAATCGGTGCAGGTGGGAAAACCGCCACTTTGATTGCACTGGGACATGAATTGGCTCAAGCTGGACTTCGCGTTCTGGCGACCACCACCTCACAGATTTCTGTTGATGAACTTGACCTGATGCCGTATGCTACAACGCTCAATGCAGGCACTGCACATCTCTCGCTTGCACTAGGCGAAAATCGATTTGTTTTTCTTTACCAAGATATTAGAAATAATCAGGTTTATGGACCGGACGCTAGTCTGATTCCTCACTTGTTGGATTCCGTCGATTCAGATGTGCTACTGATTGAAGCTGATCAAGCAGATGGTTTGCCGCTTAAAGCTCCTAGGGAAGATGAACCTTATATTCCACCTGAGACGACATTGGTAATCCCGATGGCATCATTAGCGGTGTTAGGCAAGCCTCTAGATGAGGATCATGTATACAACGCAACTGCAATTGACGAACGCTATGGATTTTTGATGGGCAACCGGGTTCGATCACCATGGGTGGCGCAAGTCTTGCGCGACGAGGAACTGGGGCTGCGTGGTGTACCTGCCGCAGCACGGATAGTTGCGTTACTCAACCAAACTCCACCCCACGGGTATGCTAGAGGAAGAGCACGTCTGATTGCCCAATTTATTCTGCGTTCTCCTCGTATTCATGGAGTTGCAATCGGTTCAGTACGCAGCGGTGAACCAATTTACGAAGTGAAAAAGCATATTGGCGCTGTGGTGTTAGCAGGAGGAATGTCCCGCCGGATGGGACAACCCAAAGTTCTGCTTCCTTGGGGAGGTCGCAGAACGATAATCGAACACATTATTGAGCAGCTATCGTTGGCGCGTGTTCCGCAAATTACGGTCGTGACGGGCCACCGAGCGGGTGAGGTGCGGCAGGTGGTATCACGTGTTGGTGCAGACGTGGTTCACAACGACAAATACACGACTGGTGAAATGTTATCATCGCTCAAAACTGGATTGAGGGCAATGCCTGTCCATATTAGTGCTGCTTTGGTTGTTTTGGGTGATCAACCTCGCATTCAGCCGAAAATAATTACACAGGTGATGATGGCTTATGCAGAAGGGGCTGGTGAAATTGTTGCCCCTAGCTATCAGATGCGACGAGGTCACCCAATCCTGATCGATAGACGTTTTTGGCCTGAAATACTTGATTTGCCCGACAGCGGTTCACCGCGCGATGTAATTGACCGTCACAAAGACCGGATTGCTTATGTCAATGTTGATACTGACAGTGTCTTGCGCGACGTTGATACGCCTGAGGATTATCGCCAAGAACGCAGGCTTGCGGGTTTAGATAGTTAAACTAGCGATCCTTTAAGTGTCCAGTTCGCAATGAGTTGGGACGGCGGGTGATACTGCCGTGAGCAAGTGTGCGTAATTCATCGGCGTATATCATCGGCGTGACCACAATTAACACATCATGCTGCTTTAGAATGAATTGCGAAGTCGGCGCGTAATGATAATGACCATCTTCTTTTCGTACCCCGATGACACCCGCTTTGAATTTTGTAAGTTTTAGCTCTGCAATGGTCGAACCAATCCATGGCGAATCGTCTTGCATGTAGAGTTCTGTGGTTTCAATTTGAGCGTGATAATTGTAAACCACATATTGCAAGAAATCACTGACAGCAGGACGGGTTGTTGCCAGTAATGTAAATTGAGCGGCTATTTGGAAAGGTGTAATCACCCGATCTGCGCCTGCCCTCCGCAATTTGGGAATCATGGTTTCGGTTTGTGCTGTGGCTGTAATCAGCAATCGTTTGCTAAAACCGCGACAGTTCAAGACCGTTAGTACGCTGTTCGCATCATCATCTAAGGCGACCATAATGGCTAATGCACGTTCAACACCCGCTTTACGCAATATCGCATCTTGTGAAGGTTGACCTTGAATAACACGGAAGCCACGTTCAATGAGTTCATTAGTGTAGAGTTCATCGTCACTGATGATGACAAACGGACGATTTGGATCAAGTTGATTAACAGCATTACGAGCCACACGTCCCGTTCCACAAATAATGAAGTGTTGGTTCATTTGCGTAATTACGTCTTCGCTGTCTTCCAAACTGTAGACATGTTCAGGCAGTTGATGTGGCTTTATGGGGATTGGCAAACGCTGCCAACGCGGTAGGCGAGGATGAATTACTCCGGGTGCACGACAGGCAGCACGGAGTTGAATCGCGTTGCGGGCGGGTACTACAGTTATGAGTATCTCATGTTCACGTAAAATAGTGTTTTCTTCCGGTGCATATTGAAAAGCTCCATCGCCTAGACGGATACCAATGACGCCTGCCTCATATTGTTGATAGAGTTGTAAGCTGTTTACAGATTGACCAATCCAATGGGAATCTTCCGCCAGATCAAGCGGAATGGTGGTGATGGCTGAATTGTGTGTAAACAGAATGCTCGAAAAAAATTCACTTACGGCAGGGCGTAATGTAGCGTTGTTCAGAAAACGTGCCGCCGAGTCGTAGTGAGCAATCACACCGTTCGCGCCAACCCGAATCATCTTGTTGGCGAGTTGTTCATCCAATGCAGCGGCGGTGATGTCCATATCTGGGTTGATGCTGCGGCCGGTCAATACAGTTAGAAGGCTTTCGGTATCATTGTCCAGCATGACCATCATGGCTTGAGCGTGGTTAACGCCTGCTTGTCTGAGCACATCGTCATCTGTGGGATCACCTTCGACAACCAGCAGTCCATTTTCACGAAGATGAAGAGCAAATTTGGGGTCGGGTGTGACGATGACCACGATGTCTAGCAGAGTTTCACGAGTATGTAAAATGTTATAAAAATGATGGTGGGTATTGGAGTTCGTTTTTGTGCTTTCCAGAAGTGTTTTAACGGTTTCATCGACCAATTTACCAGCACCACAAATGATGAAGTGGTTTTTGAGTTCATCAATGTGATGTTGGGTACGACGACGTTGACGTAGATCACGAACGGCGGGACTTAGGAAGAAACCAGCGGTCGCTTGCAAGCCATAAGCGACTGCCCCAAGCCCGAAGAGAATGAGGAAAACAGTGAATAGTCGACCCGCAGGAGTATGTGCGACTATATCACCGTAGCCAATGGTTGCCAATGTAATGACTGTCAACCAAATCGAATCCAGCAGCGAGAATTTCTCAAAGAGCATGAAGCCTGCCACACCAATTGTGAAGATTATGGCGACAGCAATAATGGCAATACGAATTTGACGCTGATTTTCTAGAAAAGAATTCATGCAATCTTTCTACACTGGTTAGATACGGTTGAATGGACTTGTAAAAAGATATTATAGAGGGTGATACGACTGACAGCTAACAAGCGCCATACGTTTGAGGATAATTACAAATGATTTTCTAACCTAAACCGCGCATTGTTTAAGTGGAGAAGTAAAATTGGCAAATAAAAGTAACAACATCAACCTTGATATTACTGCTTCAGCCATTTTAACAGGCGGGTAACTACGCTGCGTCTTTTAAGTAAATCTTGATTAATTTCTTGTTGAAGTTGATAGGTCAAATATTCAAGCTCACTGACTTTCATGCGCGCACCATTGACGATGACCCAGCCGTTATCCAGATTTTGAATGTCACGCGGACGGCGATTGTAAAGCTTTTGATATGCATCAGTATAATGGGCTATTACTTGGTCATGCCCCGCGTCCATATAAACCATCTCCTACTATTTGATTCAATATTAACTCAAATTACTATCGCCCGCCTAAAAAAGTACCATTTACCTATCTGTGTGTAGATGTCTTTGCCACTTTTTCGGGAATAGCCCACTTTGTGACTGGCACGGTATAATGACACCGATTATTTATAGTGGTAGTGCTAAGCAGAATGCAAATGAATTACACACAAGCTGATTATGAACAGGCTGTAGCCGTTATTCGTACAAAAACATCCTTACAGCCCGTGGTTGGGTTGGTTTTAGGCTCAGGTTTGGGGGGATTAGCAGACCAAATTCAAGATCAGGTTGCTATTGCGTATCACGATATTCCGGGTTGGCCGCAATCGACGGTGGTTGGTCATAGTGGAAAACTGGTCATTGGCTATTTGGAAGGTAAAGTGGTGGTGGCGCAGCAGGGACGGGCGCACTTTTACGAGGGCTACAACTTGCAACAGGTGACTTTCCCGATGCGTATAATGCATTTTATGGGTGTCAAGAAAGTTATCTTGACCAACGCGGCAGGCGGGGTGAATAAGAACTACCGCACTGGCGATTTGATGCTCTTGAATGACCACATCAACTTTGTCGGAATGGTCGGCAACAATCCGTTAATGGGGCAGAATGATGAGAGTATCGGCCCACGCTTTTTGGGAATGGCTCACACTTATGATTCGGAATTGAGGTCAGTTGCCAAACAGGTTGCTGCAGATGAAGGTATACAATTACACGAAGGGGTTTATGCGTGTTTATCCGGGCCGAACTTCGAAACACCCGCCGAGATTCGGATGTTGAGGGTAATTGGTGCGGATGCGGTAGGGATGTCCACTGTGCATGAAGCATTGGTGGCGCGCCATGCAGGAATGAGTGTGATGGCGTGTTCCGGTATTACTAACGAATGCATTGACCAAGTTGATGCCGAGGTGGAAACTAACCATGAGGAAGTTTTGGATGCGGGTAAAATACTCGTACCGAAACTGACAGCCATTTTACAGGGTGTGATTCGTTCTCTATGACGACGATTGTTTTCTTTATTGAGCAAATTGCCGTAGGGTTGTATATCCTAATAGGTCTTGGTATTTTTTGGATGCTGAGGCGTTGGAGTCAGGCTGGTTATAATTTGCGCTCGACTCAATTTGAACTTGAGCGCGACATGTATCGTTACAAGCGGGCAAACGCGGTTACAATCTTAATCATACTGATTCAAGCTGCGCTGATTGTGGTGGGTATTCAAGAAGTGGTTGCACCCACTATTCGTGCGAATGCAGTGAATAGTACCGACAATTCAGTTGTAATTGAACCAAAATTTGAAACGCCTATAGCACCTGATGTGAACTTCTCCCAGCCGCCCATTGATTCCAGTGGTGTGGTGGTAGGGGGTGATCCAAACGCCAATAAAATTCAATCGACGGATGTGCCTACCCCAACCCCAGTAGGAACGATTTTGCCCAATCCCCCGGCGGCTCAAGGGTGTGATTCACCCCAAGCGCAGCTTCAAATTCCCGGTAATGGACAACTTGTGTTTAATCCAACGCGGATAATCGGGACAGCCTTCACTGATAATTTCTCAGCTTATCGCTTTGAATTAAATGGTCCATCTACAAAAGGGGAATTTGTGGTATTGGGAGAATATAATGTGCCTGTCAATGAAGTGGGCGATTTGGGACAATTTGTGCCCTCATTTTATGATCCCGGGGCATATCAATTCCGCCTAACTGTATTTGACATCACCAATGCGCTTAGGGCTGCTTGTATGGTGAACATTACCATTAGTTTACCTGTGCCAACCCCAACTCCTATAGCACCTCAATAAAGGTTCATTGTCTTGCGACCGAAACTCGGATTTATTGGCGCTGGGAAAGTCGGGACTGTTTTGGCGCGTCTATTGTATGCGCGGGGATTTATTGTCGGAGCAGTATACAGCCGTAACATAACAAACGCTGAAGTGTTAGGTCATATTGTAAGCGCTAATGTAGCTGGTTCTGTTTTTGACGTAGTTTCACGGGCTGATCTGATATTTCTCACCGTACCTGACGATGCGATTGGTTTGGTGGCAGTTCAGTTGACTAAGTTTGATTTGAAGGGCAAAGCTGTCGTCCATACATCGGGAGTACACGAGGCAGCAATATTGGGTGAGTTAGAGCGTTGCGCTGCATTGGTGGGCAGTTTGCATCCTATTTATCCATTTGCTGATGTCGAGCAATCCATTGCTGGTTTGCCGGGAGCAGCATTTGGGGTGCAAACGGAATCGGATCAGCTACGCGATTGGTTAAAAGATATTGTAGTGGCGCTCGATGGGCAAGTCTTGACGATTGCAAGCGGGCAAAAGACTTTGTATCACAGTGCATTGGTCTTTGCTAGCAATTACGGTGTGACTTTATATGCCATCGCGCAACGATTATTGATGCAGATAGGTGCGGAAAGGGAGGTGTCAGCACTGGCGTTGAATACGCTAATGGCAGGTATGGTGCGCAATTTGCAGACCCAAGGTATACCAAATGCGTTGACTGGCCCGCTGGTTCGCAGCGATATTGGAACTATTGAGGCGCATTTGAAGGCATTACAAACGACTGATGCAGCGTTGGTCGATTTGTACATCCAATTGGCGATGCAAACGCTGCCGCTGGTTGCGGTAAGGGGTATTGATACTGGATTGATTGAGACCATTTTAAGAAAGAAGATGGATGATGCGGATAACCATACGTGATATCCAGAAAATGAAAGCGGCCGGGGAACTGATACCCATGCTGACGGCATACGATGCCACAAGCGCTTATTTGGGTGAACAAGCGGGTGTACCGATGCTCTTGGTCGGCGACTCAATGGGCATGGTCATTCAGGGTCATCAATCGACGATTCCAGTAACACTTGAACATATTATTTATCATTCTCAGATTGTGGTGCGCGCGACTGAAAAGGCAATGATTGTTGGTGACCTGCCTTTTATGAGCTACAAAGTTAGCACAGAACAGGCGATGCAAAATGGTGCGCGGTTGATGCAAGAGAGTGGTGTAGGGGCGATTAAACTAGAAGGTGGCGAGTATATTGCGCCGACAATTGACCGCATGGTGCAGGCCGGTATTCCCGTAATGGCACATATTGGTCTCACACCTCAGAGTGTAAATCAATTTGGTGGGTTTCGTGTGCAAGGGAAAGATAAAGATACTGCTGAACAGTTGATTTGTGATGCACAAGCCGTACAGGATGCAGGGGCATTTGCGGTGGTTTTGGAGCTTGTCCCCGCCCAATTGGCGCAAGAAATCACCGATAAGCTCAAAATTCCAACGATTGGGATTGGGGCAGGGCCACATTGCAGCGGTCAAGTACAAGTCTTCCACGATCTTTTGGGGTTATTTCCATCATTCGGCCCGCGCCATTCCAAGAAATATGCGGATACCGGACAGATCATGAGGGATGCGCTTACTGAATATGTAAATGAAGTCAAAGCGGCTCAATTCCCGACTGTTGAAAATAGTTCATCCATGAGTCAAGAAATCATAGATGAAATTCACCGTTTATGGAGATGATTTGTGGATGTCGTTGAAACCATTGATGCATTACGAGCAGCGCGAGCGAAACTAAACGGCACTATTGGATTAGTGCCGACGATGGGTGCTTTACATGACGGTCATATCGCGTTGGTGCGACAAGCGAAAGCCGAGAATGATGCAGTCATTGTCTCGATATTCGTCAATCCAACGCAGTTTAATCCCAATGAGGATTTGTCAAAATATCCGCGCGACATTCCTCACGATTTAGAGTTACTCCGACAGGCGGGTGTAGACTTGGTATTTACGCCGACACCGGAACTGATTTATCCAGAGGGTTTTCAGACGTGGGTTGATGTGCAGAATGTGTCGCAGGGCTTAGAGGGTGAACGTAGACCGGGGCATTTCCGCGGCGTAGCGACTGTAGTTGCTAAGTTGTTTAATTTGACACGGCCACAGCGAGCATACTTTGGACAGAAAGACGCGCAGCAAGCGGTGGTAATTAAGCGAATGACACGCGACCTAAATTTCCCAATTCTGATTCGCATTTGCCCGACGGTTCGTGAAGCTGATGGATTAGCGATGAGTTCGCGTAATGTTTATCTGACACCTGAACAGCGTAAAGCCGCTCCCGTAATCAGGCGATCTTTGTTGGCAGCCAGTTCAGCCTATGAAAATAGCGAACGCACCGCCAATAAATTTCGCGTAGTCATATTGGACGTGCTTGCAACTGAACCGTTGGCAGAAGCTGATTATGTCTCGATTGCCGAGGCCACTACGTTGCTAGAAGTTGAGAAGCGGGCGGATAATCCTATGTTGGTGGCGCTTGTTGTAAAATTTGGTAGCACTCATTTGCTGGATAATATGCTGCTGCCATCAGAACTCAATACGATTGAAGGACTTACGCATACGCTTGGCGGGAACTAATTCTCACCTAGCTCTCAGCTATTTTCTAAAACAACTCTTATGCGGGTACGTATAAGATAAAAGGGTAGGTTTTCCATCGAATGGAGTTAGGTATATGGGATACGGATTAGGTTTTGGAGGTTTGTTTAGTTCAAGCTATTTCTTGCTGGTTTTCATACCGGCAATTATTCTGTCGCTAGGGGCGCAGTTTCTTGTTTCGAGTGCGTTTGGCAAATGGACGAAAGTGCGAAACAAGTCTGGATTGACCGGTGAACAAGCAGCACGACGCATTATTCAAACGGCTGGATTGCAAGGGGTGCAACTTGAAGGTATTGCGGGTGTTCGGACGGATCATTTTGATCCGACCTCAAATGTGGTTCGAATGTCACAAGATGTGGCTACAACCCCATCAGTTGCTGCAATGGCTGTGGTTGCTCATGAACTGGGACACGCACAGCAATACGCCGAAAAATCGATTTTTATCCAGTTGCGGAGCTTTTTAGTTCCGGCGATGCGATTTAGCCCGATGGTGTCTTATGCGCTAATTCTCATTGGGTTACTGTTAAATGTTGCTGGCTTTTTACAACTGGGAATCCTCTTTTACGGTGTGGTCGTGGTGTTCATGCTGCTAACTTTGCCTGTCGAGATTGATGCCAGTATGCGCGGATTGCGCTTGTTAAATGCTAGCGGGTTAATGCAAGATGCCGACGATGTAGGCGGTTCACGACAAGTACTCACAGCGGCTGCTCTCACTTATGTAGCTGCTGCTGTGACCGCACTGTTGAACTTGCTCTACTATGTGAGTTTGCTTAACGGTCGTCGACGATAAATTCGCTGTAGTTGTAAATGAGAAGGCCAGACTGAATAACCAGTCTGGCCTTTTTCTATTTTACGTGTGACCGCTTCCATCATCCGAGCCACCACTACTGCCTCCGCTGCCAGTCCCACCATGACCACTGTTATCTCCACCACCGTGATCATCTGTGGGGCTCGAGTTACCTGATGTGCCCGAATTATTCCCACCAGAGTTACTGCTGCTTGAGTCTTGGTTATTGTTTGCGTTAGGCGGAACTGTTGGTGGAAAACTCGGCGCTTTTGGCAGGTAGGTTGTCTCTCCGACAATGATGCGACTCGCATCGCTTATGCAGTTGATTGCCATTAACTCAGTCAATGTAATTGAAGAGCTAGCTGCTAAGGCAGACAAAGTGTCACCAGACCGAATTTGATACGACACCCATCCATTGGGGCGTACAACAGCACATTCGGTCGGTGTAAGTATAGATATTTGTGGAATTGTGGAAGCATCTGTTGTAGGTTTCACCGGTGCAACAGTTGGAATAATATTTGTAGCACTTTTCTGCGGCGTGTTTGTTATTTTCGGAGTAGCAGTTGGGCTAGGCGGAATGGTGATAGTTGGTGTAGGTGTTTGGGTAGAGACAGCAACTGTAGGTACCATTGTGTTAACTGTTAGTGTAGGAATCGGCGATTCGTTTGCTTCGGCAATTTGAATACTTAGTGCTGTAAGAGTTTTGAGTTCCGAGGTTAGTGCGGTTACAGTTACTTCGTCACCGACGTGTGCGACTGCGGCATTTGGAACATCGGATTGTACGATTATTGGCAGGGAGGCTATGATCCAATTTGCTCCGTTTTGGGAGGTAATAATGCCATTAAATGTAACTTGTTCTGAACGTCCGAGCGCTAGTAGCTGTTGAATCTCTTGGATACGCTGCTGATTGAAGCTTGCTTCGAGAGTGTCATTATCAAACAGTGATCGTTGTAGACCCTCAGAAAATGTTTTTACTCCATACAAAGGATCACCGGGTAGGCTACCTTGTGACACGGTCGACAGACTCACTACAGAAATAAATCCGATGATCAATATCGCTGCTAGAGCGTAGACAAATCGGCGGGCCGGATTGGTTCGTTTGGGTACGGAAGCGCGAAGCGCATCTTCAAATCGCCGTCGGACACGTGTTTGTGCAGCTAGAACATCGGTAGTTTGAATACGCATCCGCTGTACCAGTAACCCAGCCTCTAACATTGGGCGTAAAGCAGATGAATATTGAGGGTAGCGCCGGACACAATCTTCAATCGATTGACCTTCGGCCAGACGGTCAACACAATCGTTAAAGGCATTAGTTATATCGATTTCAGCCATTGCCGAATTCCTGTCTGGTTTCGCCTAAGATTTGTCGCAATGCATTGACTGCCCGAAATTGCAGCGATTTGATGGCATTGACTTGTCGATCCATAATATCGGCTGTTTCTTGGAGGCCAAGTCCTTGACCGAATCGTAGAATAAGTACTTCTTGCTGATCTGCGGATAAATTAAGTAAGGCTGCGCGTGCTTGTTCGGCCTGAATGGTTCGTAGGAATTGCTCTTCCGGACCGTCATCCGATGGGCTAGGTGTCCATTCTTCAAGAGTTTCCGAAGTAAAATTCCGATTTTGGCGATAATGGTCGTGAATGAGGTTACGCGCCACTTTAAACAACCATCCACGCAAGCTGTGGTTTGGAGCATTTCTGCGGCGTAAGGTTTCAACTAATTTTATGAATACGTCGCTGGCTAAATCTTCAGCGAGGAAAGTATCATCAACACGTAATCGGATGAAGTTATAAATCGGCGGGAAATAAGTGTCATAAATACGCATTAATGCTTCTCGGTCACCTTGTTTGGCTTGTGCCAGCAAACGGTCTTCAATCGTAATGTCTGGAAGAACAATAAGTATCATTACCCTGCCTGCTTGAGTCATTCATTGCGAAGACACAATTGAGGGAGAGGTTTTTGGCCTCTCCCAGTAATTTCTATTTTATCGGATACGTTTACCCGTGACCACTGCCTTCGCCAGAGCCGCTTCCACCGTGATCATTATCACCTGAACCGTTGTGGTTGCCGCTGTCATCTGAGCCACTGTGATTGCCATTATCATCAGAACCATTATGGTTGCCATGATCGTCGGTGGCGTTGCTACCACCATGATCATCATTCAGGTCGTGACCTGCTCCATCGTCCTGACCGTGACCATTGTTACATTGTACAAGAACAGGTTGTTGAGCCACGAAAATAGTTTGACCAACTTGTAGGTTACGTGGGTTGCTAATGCAGTTTGCACCGGCGACTGTTTGTAAAGTGCTGCCTGAGCCAAAGGCGATGCTCGAAAGAGTATCACCTGCTTGGACGGTATAGCTCACCCAACCCGTTGGTCGAGTAGGCGCGCAGTTTGCTGCGACTGTCACCGTTACTTGAATGGATGCCGATTCGACTTCACGCGCAATCCATTGACCATTAAGGACGATTACATGGATTTTTATACTATCGTTGACAGCGAGGGAATTCTTAATTTCAGCATTTGATATATCAATGGAGTGTCCGCCTACTGTAATGGAAGTGCCACTTACAGACGTAATTGCCCCTGTGATTTCAAAGGCGTTGATCGGTGCGGGTGTTAAGGTTACGTTGGGCAATGGGGTTTGGGAAACAGTCGGTTGCGAAAGTTCAACTTCACGAGCAACCCATTGACCAGATGTGTTTTGTGTCGCATGTATTTTGACGAGTTGACCAACCGCGACACCCGCTTTGATTTCTGCAG
The DNA here is from genome assembly GCA_038251275.1 of Aggregatilineales bacterium. Taxonomy (GTDB): domain Bacteria; phylum Chloroflexota; class Anaerolineae; order Aggregatilineales; family Phototrophicaceae; genus CFX2. The sequence goes on along the minus strand of JBBSBM010000006.1, from coordinate 63,424 downwards.
CGCTAACGTCGAAGGATTGCGTACCTACTATAATGCTTTTAGCGGTTATTGAGGAAATTGTTCCTACAATTTCCACTTCAGCGACAGGCGTTTGTGCCATAACCAATGATTGACCTAGAAAAGCCATCATTGCTAAAAGCATTAAGGCAATCAACTTTATATTGAGCCGAATATTTTTCTGAACCATTTTTCTTCTCCCTTAGAATGAGGTTGAAGACCATAATTGGTCTTTACACCCATACCGACGGAGAAAATGAAGAAAGGTTTCGCAGATGGTGACTATGACTTTAGTACTATGCTTTGACAAAGTCACAAAAGTCGGTTGTTTTGATACTTGTTCGCTACAGCTGATCCACTTTATCTCGTAGTCTTTGTATACGACTGCGACGGAATGTGATTTGCTCGAAAAAGTTACTGACTCGCTGATTAATCCGTTTCCATTGTGTGCGCCAGCGTACCAGCATATAACTGAACTGTCGCCGCTGCTGGTTAATACCTGAACGCGCATCAGGTGTTTTTGCGCCTGTCCACTTTATAATCATTGATGCCCAAGTGAGACCGCCGCCAAAACCTATAAATGCTGCGTACTCACCCGGGTTTAGCCGCTTTTGATCAATAGCTTCGCATAGGGCAATTGGAATCGAGGCGGCAGATGTATTTCCATAACGATCCACGTTGACCGCAAACAGTTCAGGTTCGACTTTTAACGAACGAGCTGCTGCTTGAATGATACGCAGGTTTGCTTGGTGTGGAACAATTAACGATAAATCTTCAATGCCAATGTTGGCTTTGACTAACGCTTGTAGAATGCTTTCTGCAATAACACGTGTGGCGAATTTGAAAACCTCACCACCGTTCATATGCATCTTGTGCATTTTGTGACCATTGGTTGAGAAATCAGAGTGATAAAGGTCTTCGCTGCCGACGGTTGGTATACCGAGCATCTCGCCTCCTGAACCGTCGGAACGGAGGACGGCTGACATCACCCCACCTTCGACATTACTGGCTTTTAGGACGACTGCGCCCGCACCATCGCCAAACAGGATGCATGTACCACGATCTTGCCAGTCCATCACGCGGGTCATGGTTTCTGCACCTATGACCAGCGCGACTTGCATACTACCGGAACGAATCGATTGAGCAGCCATGTCAAGCCCGTACACAAAACCTGAGCATGCTGCACTCAGATCAAATGCACCAGCACGGTTTGCCCCCAACCAATTCTGAATGAGAGAAGCCGTGCTCGGGAAAATGTTCTCAGGTGTTGAGGTAGCAACCACAATTAAATCAATAGCGGTTGGCAAGATGTCCGCCACCTGTAAAGCTTTACGCGCTGCTTTCAACCCCAAGCTGGCAGTTGACTCTGTTTCACCCGCTATGCGGCGCTCTTTAATGCCAGTACGGGATTGTATCCAATCATCACTGGTATCAACTATTGCTTCCAAATCGCGGTTTGTCAGAATCGTTTCAGGCACGGCCATACCCCAACCAACGATATGGGCATATCGTGACGTTGGGATAGGCGGCATATCGTTATTTGGTGTGACCATTTTGCTCATATTTGCCAAATATTACGACGGCGTTATGTCCACCAAAGCCAAATGAGTTGCTCATAACTGTATTTAACTCACGTTTTACACCCACATGTGGTGTGTAGTTAAGGTCGCATTCTGGGTCTGGGTTATCGAGGTTGACAGTTGGGGGGATGAAATTGTCGCGTAAAGCCATAATCGAAAAGACTGCTTCTACAGCGCCAGCTGCGCCCATTAAATGGCCTGTAACGGATTTTGTTGAACTGATCGGGATTTCGTAGGCCGTTTCGCCCAATGCCTTTTTGATAGCGACCGTTTCACTTTTGTCGTTTAAGGGTGTACTTGTCCCATGTGCGTTGATGTAGCTGATGTCTTCAGGTTTAAGACCAGCGTTTTCAAGCGCCAATTCCATTGCTTTTGCTGCACCCTCACCTGTTTCAAGTGGGGCTGTGACATGGTAAGCATCACAGGTTTGACCGTAGCCGAGAATTTCCGCATAGATTTTCGCGCCGCGTGCAAGCGCGTGATCCAAATCTTCTAACATAATTAGTGCTGCGCCTTCAGCCACCACAAAACCGTCGCGATTAATGTCAAAAGGGCGAGAGGCTTTTTCCGGTGCATCATTGCGGCGGGAGATAGCCGTCATGTTATTAAAACTTGCCATTGCTATTTCAACTAGACCCGCTTCTGCGCTACCCGCCAAAATAGCTTTGGCTCCACCGCGCCGGATAATCTCTGTGCCTTCGCCAATACTATTATTACCTGTGGCACAAGCGGTTGAAATGGCAAAATTTGGCCCGCGCAATCCGTAGGTCATGGCCACCTTTGAGGAAGGACTGTCTGGTAACATCATCGGAACCATCAACGGGCTGACCGCTTTTGCCCCACGCTCAAGGAAGGATCGTACCGCTTCGAAAATAGAACCAATCCCGCCGATACCGCTGCCCATAATGCAGCCAATATCGTAGCGGTTGTCCTCTGTAACTTCCCAACCGGAATCTTTCATGGCCTGTTGAGCAGCGACCAACCCAAGTTGTGTCACACGGTCTGTACGCCGCGCTTCACGTCGCCCCAAAACTTCGTTGGGGTCGAAATCTCTGACTTCGCCTCCAAAGTGATTTTCCAAATGAGATGTATCAAATCTTTCAATCGTTCGAATACCCGTTTTTCCGGCTGCTGCATTTGCCCATGCTTCTTCAACTGAATTACCAGTGGGACAAATGATTCCCATACCGGTTACAACTACCCGCCTGCGTTCCACAATGTTCCTCCAGACAGCGATTCATAGTTATCAATCGCATGAATCTGTTTATTTAGTTAAGACTGTGCATTATATCTATTCCATTAAACCCCTCACAAGGGCTGTGGTTGCAATATTGCGGGATTTTATACATATGACACGGATGCTATAATTCACCGTTTACGGAGGTTGCATGATTCTTGTCACGGGAAGTACAGGTTTTATCGGTCGACATCTCACTTCACGTTTGTTGGCTGATGGTCAGCAGATTCGGTGCCTTTTGCCCGAAAACCGTATCGGTGATTTGCCGTGGTCGCAACCTGTAGAGGTTGTAACAGGTAACTTGCGTGATGAAGAAACAGCCTTCAAAGCGGTGAGTGGCGCACATACGATTATTCATCTCGAGAGCGCACAGTGGTGGGGGCGTGCCAGCGATTTAGAACGGGTGGAATTGGTTGGCACACGCAACCTCGTCACAGCAGCACGTTCAGCACGTGTAGGGCGCATCATTACATTGAGCCAATTGGGAGCGTCGCTGTCGTCCGCATATACGCTTCTTCGCGTCAAAGGAATGGTGGAAGAAGTTGTTCGAACCAGCGGTCTTGCCTACACGATCGTTCGGTCAGGAATTGTGTTTGGTGAAGATGACGCTTTTATCAACCATATAGCGATGATGCTGCGGGCATCACCATTAATTTATCTTATGCCGGGACGGGGAGAAGTCGTCCTTCATCCGATTTATATTTCCGATTTGGTGGAAGCGGTTGTTCGCAGTTTGGAATTGGTCGATACGGTTGATACCACTTTGGATATTGGCGGGCCCGAGTATATTACGGTTGAAGACTTGATTTATACGGTGATGCGGGTTTCGGGTGTCAACAGGACGGTTATTCCTACACCTCCGTATTTGTTGCGTTCACTTTCGAGTATTTACCGTAGGATTTTCCCGCGGACGCTAATGACTTCTCAGTGGTTAGATATATTGGCAACTAATCGTACTGCGCCGCTAGGGAATATCTATAACTATTTTGGCATTCGTCCAAAGCGGTTCGAGGATACTTTATTAACCTACATGCCGGATAAACGCTATTGGCTGCCGATGCTGCGCTATACCATGCGCCGCCGTCCGCGAAGTGCCTGATTCTTAAATCAATTTCGGATAAGCTAATCAATTAGGAATGAGGTTTTTGAGCGGGATGACTGGGATAACGAGCATCAGACTATTGCATAATTTGGATGAGATGCACGAGGCAGTAGAGTTACAGAAGACTTATTGGGGAAACGATTTAGAATCGGTAGTACCGGCTCATATGCTGTTTTCGCTGGCGACCTCAGGCGGACATGTGTTGGCTGCTTTTGATGGTGACAAAATGGTGGCAGTATTGATTGGCTTTCTAGGAACAGATGTTCAAGAAGCCAGCCGACCTGCGATGGCGAATCTGAGAATTGTTTCTAAACGAATGATTGTGCTGCCCGAATATCGCGGGCAGGGAGTTGGCTATAAGTTGAAGAAACGTCAACGTGAGTTTGCCTTGCGACAGGGTATCCGTCTCGTTACATGGACATTTGATCCGATGTTGGCGGCCAATGCTCATCTTAATATTCGGAAACTCGGCGCAATTAGTACGTCATACCTCGAAAACTATTATGGAACATCCAATGAGGGTGGACTCAGCCGCACTGGTACATCCGACCGACTGCTGGTCGAGTGGTGGGTGACGAATAGACGTGTTGAAGAACGGCTCAATGGGTCACGCGGTGTAATTAATCTCAATCAGTATTTGGAAGCGGATACCCCAATTGCCAACGCATCAAGCATTGATATCGCAGGTTTGGTTGTTCCTAGTACTATGTTTGTTGTACCTACCGGTTCGTTGGGGCTGGTCGAAATTCCAGTAAACTATGAAACGTTGATTCACGATAACTTGCCGCTTGCCCTACAATGGCAGGCTCATATTCGGGATGTGATGCAGCGCTTGTTGGCAAGTGGATATATCGTGACTGATTTTGTGCGGAGTACCTACGAAAATCGTGAGCGTGCTTTCTATTTGTTTAGTCAAGCGGATAAAGCCTTTGAACGCGTCGATTTTAGCAGCAACTGAGTCGTAACCTCGTAATTAAGGATGCCTATTTTGAAGTCGGTCACTATAAAATCCATCAAACTCTATCCGATTGCGATGTCATTGGTCGAAACGTTGAAAACCAGCTCAGGTGATGAACCCTTCAAAACCGGGATTGTGGCTCAACTTGAGACAGATGCAGGTGTAATCGGTTGGGGTGAGGCATCGCCCGAAATTGCACCCGGTTACAACTACGAGACGGTAGGCACTGCTTTGCATATCATGAGTGAGTTTCTAGTGCCTGTATTACTTGGTAAAAGGATTGAGAACGCAACTGAAGTCCCCGCACTATTTAATCGTGTTCGTGGGCATCACATGGCAAAACATGGCATTGAAGCCGCCGTTTGGGACGCACTGGCTAAAACTAATGAAGTCTCATTGATGCAGGCTTTTGCAGCACATTTGCCCAAAGACCAGCAACCGCGTGGTTATGCCAATGTGGGTGTGAGTATTGGTATCAAGCCAACTGTCGAGGAAACGCTGCAAGTGATTGAAAAGCGTTTGGGGCAGGGCTATGGACGTATCAAACTCAAAATTGAACCGGGTTGGGATGTCGAATTGGCACGGCGTGTGCGACAGGTTTATCCCGATATTGTGATGATGCTGGACGCGAACAGTGCCTATACATTGGCTGACACGGAGCATTTGAAGCATCTGGATGAATTTAACCTGTTGATGATTGAACAGCCGCTAGGCCACGATGATATTTATGAACATAGCAAGTTGCAACCACAGCTCAAAACGCCGATTTGCTTGGATGAAAGTATTTGTTCAGCCAACGATTTGCGCTTGGCACTCGATTTGGGTGCTTGTCGCATTTTAAATCTGAAACCCGCGCGGGTTGGTGGTTACACTGAGAGTCTCGAAATCTACAAAATTTGCGTCGAACACAATCTGCCGCTGTGGATTGGTGGTTTGATGGAAACTGGCGTTGGTCGCTCGGCGAATCTGGCATTTGCATCGCTGCCCGCAGTTACACTCCCATGCGACATTTCTGCCACTGACCGTTATTATGATCCTGATTTGACTGATCCACCGTTTTATTTGGGGGCAAACAGTCGGATAGCCGCGCCGACAGCACCCGGAATTGGTGTCGAGGTGAATATGGAACGGCTGGAAGCTGCGTTCCAACGTTGGACAGCCGAACGCGTTTACAAAAACTATTTTTAGGGGGAAATGATGTCTTTAGGAGAAATGACGGTCGCGTTCATCGGCAGCGGTGTAATGGCCGAAGCGATGATAAAAGGATTACTCAACGAAAAGTTGCTGCCTGCTGAACAAATCATTGCTGCTGATCCGCGTGAGGAGCATGTTAAAGAACTCGGTGCGCGTTATGGTCTGAAAGGGACGACGAGTAACGATGAAGCGGCAGAAGCTGCCGATATTTTAGTATTGTCTGTCAAACCACAAGTCTTAAGTCATGTGATGCCGGAACTTCGGAAGGGCGCACGTACTTCAAAGCTTATCCTGAGTATAATCGCCGGCGCAAAGATCAAAACTATTGCTGACGGTGTGTCCAATCCAAATGTGGTACGCGCTATGCCAAATACACCTGCACAAATTGGGCAGGGCATTACTGTTTGGACGGCTACACCAGAAGTGCTGCCCTTACAGATTGAACAAGCAAAGTCTTTGATTGGTGCCTTGGGTGACCAGATTTTTCTTGATGACGAACGTTATTTGGACATGGCAACCGCTTTAAGTGGTTCAGGGCCAGCCTATGTGTTTATGTTTATGGAAGCGCTGATTGATGCTGGTGTTCACATGGGCTTTTCGCGCCGCGATGCCGAACATTTGGTGATGCAAACTATGCGTGGCTCAATCGAATATGCTGAACAATCTGGTTTGCATCCAGCACAATTGCGTAATCAAGTTACGAGCCCCGGTGGAACGTCAGCAGAAGCGATCTATCATTTGGAAAAGGGTGGCCTACGAACCGTGATTTCGAGAGCGGTTTGGGCTGCATTCCAACGCTCGGTCGCTTTAGGTGGCGGTACACCGATTCGCAACCCCGATACACTGGAAGGCGACAGGTAGATTTTTCTACTGCTTGCTGGTAAATTGATAGTAAATATGCGGTATAGCTAACTTATACTAAATAGTGTTACTTCCGTTTGTGAAAAAGTGGACAGATGAACGTCCATCAGATACAATTCAGTGCATATTGATTTGATATTGTTTCCTCAGTCTTGGCTTAAACCAGCGAATACGCTGTTAGCATAGTGGGAATATTAGCTAAAGGTAGCAAGGAGGCCTCAATGGCTGTGATCTCCAACGATATTTATGAGTCATTGCTCAAACAGATCGATGGATATGGTAAGAAAATTGAATCGGTAGAAGTGGGACGTGTGCTGGAAGTAGGCGATGGTATCGCTCGTATTTCCGGCTTAGAGAACCTCCGCTTCAGTGAATTGGTTCAGTTCAGTAATGGTACACCCGGTATTGCCTTCAACCTCGAAAAAGATGTTGTTGGTATCATCATCATGGGCGAGTACGATACCATACAGGAAGACGACGAAGTACGCCCGATGGGTCGTATCGCGTCCGTACCTGTAGGTTTAGGATTGGTCGGACGTGTTGTTGATGCACTGGGTACCCCTGTTGATGGTAAAGGCCCTGTGGCTGCTACCGAATTCTATAACATTGAACGTATTGCCCCCGGCGTTATCGAACGTAAGAACGTTAATCGTCCGATGGAAACCGGTCTGGTCGCTATCGACTCGATGACTCCGATTGGTCGTGGTCAGCGCGAATTGATCATCGGTGACCGTCAGACGGGTAAGACCGCTATTGCGATTGATGCCATTCTGAACCAGAAGGGCAAAGGCGTAAATTGCATTTACGTCGCCATTGGCAAACGTCGTGGTGAAGTTGCTCGTTTGGTTGCTTTGCTTGAAGAACAGGGCGCGATGGAATATACCACCGTAGTCGTTGCTTCCGCTTCCGACTCAGCAGCTATGAACTACATTGCTCCCTACTCGGGTTGCGCGATTGGCGAGTGGTTCATGGAAAACGGTAAAGATGCGTTGGTCGTTTACGACGATCTTTCCAAGCATGCGTGGGCGTATCGTCAGGTATCGCTGCTCATGCGCCGTCCTCCGGGACGTGAAGCCTATCCCGGCGACGTGTTCTATCTCCACAGCCGTTTACTAGAACGAGCCGCTCAGTTGAGCGATGCACGTGGTGGTGGCAGCTTGACGGCTTTGCCCGTTATTGAAACGTTGCTAGGCGATGTGTCGGCATACGTTCCGACCAACGTTATTTCGATTACCGATGGTCAGATTTACCTCGAACCCGAACTTTTCTATGCAGGCACGCGTCCGGCTATTAACGTCGGTATCAGCGTCAGCCGCGTAGGTGGTGATGCCCAGACCAAAGCCATGAAGAAAGTGGCAGGCGGTTTGCGCCTCGATCTTGCACAGTTCCGTTCGCTGGCAGCATTTGCTCAGTTCGGTTCTGATCTTGATAAATCAACTCAGCAGCAGCTTGATCGTGGTTTGCGCTTGACCGAATTGCTCAAGCAACCACAGTATCAACCACTGCCGATGGCCGACCAAGTAGCACTAATTTATGCAGGTACTAAGGGCTATTTGGACAATGTGACTGTTGACCGTGTGAAGGAATGGCAAAACGTTTTCCTCCGTGCTTTCAACACACAATTTGCTGAATTGGCGAACGGCATTGGCGAGAAGAAGACGCTTGATGAAGCACAAGAAGCCAAGCTGAAAGAAGCACTGAATACCGTTAACGCGAGCTGGAGCTAATCCCGCCTTACAACACACAGCAGGGCATGGTCGAACATGCCCACATGTGATTTTGAGAGCGGCATAAGGAGAAAACAATGGCTACAGCCGGTGAAGTAAAAAAACGTATTCGTAGTGTAAAGAATATTTCCCAGATAACGCGTGCGCTCGAGGCTGTTTCAGCTTCGCGTGTGCGTAAGGCTCAAGCGCGGGTGCTAGCAAGTCGCGCGTTTGCTGAAAAAGCATGGGAAATTTTGCTGAATGTTCAAAGTACCAGCACCAAAGGTATTCCGCTGCATCCGCTGCTGACAGCACGACCTGAAATTAAACAGGTGATGATTGTTCTCATTACCTCAGATCGTGGTTTGGCTGGTGCTTTCAACTCCAATATCATTCGTGTGGCACAGCGATTTGCTCATCGTATGGGAAAGCCTGTACGCTGGGTAACCATCGGCAAGAAAGGGCGTGATTCGCTCATTCGCTCCGGTGCCAACGTAATTGCTGAGTTCAGTACTTTTGGTGGTGAACCAACAGTGGCAGATATTGCCCCTGCATCACGCTTGGCGATTGATGAATTTTTGTCGGGTACAGTAGATGATGTGTTCATTGCCTACACCGATTTTGTAAATACGCTGACGCAACGTCCGGTCGTATTAAGCTGGTTGCCTTTGCTGCCATTCTCGACCGAGGATAACATTCTCAAGGAATCCCTCAAGGATATTCCAACGGTCAGCGCGTCAAAATCCGATTATGAATATGAGCCTGATGCAGCAGCGATTTTAGATGAAATCGTACCTCGTTTTACTGAACTTCAACTGTATCAAGCCTTGTTGGAAAGTCAGGCAAGCGAGCATTCTGCACGTATGGTTTCGATGCGTAATGCGTCGGACAATGCGACACAGCTTATCGGCGACTTGACGCTTGTTTATAACAAAGTTCGTCAGGCAGCTATCACGGCTGAAATTTTGGATATTGTAGGCGGTGCAGAAGCATTGCAGTCGTCAATTAATTCTGCTGCTGACAAAATTCTGGTCGAGTTTGCCAAATCGCCAGTGAATTCAACCAATGGCCACGGCTAGGTAACTAAACGCTTTGTAGGAAGAAACTTATCGGTGTGTATACAAATACCACCGCGACAACATACTAAGGAGATTAATTAAATATGGCAGAGATGCAAGGGCATGTGTCCCAAGTATTAGGCGCGGTGGTGGATGTGAATTTCCTCCCCGGTCAGCTCCCTGATATTTTTGAGGCCGTTCGTGTCCCGCGTGAAGAGGGTCAGGACGATCTTATTTTGGAAGTTCAGACCCTGCTCGGTGATAACAGTGTTCGCACGGTTGCTATGGATACCACTGATGGTTTGCAACGTGGTGTTCCAGCTTATGCCACAGGCGCTCCAATCAGCGTACCCGTTGGCACGGCATCGTTGGGTCGCGTATTCAACGTGTTGGGTAAGCCGATTGATGGTGGCGAAGCCGTTCCTTCGTCTTCACCCCGCCGTGCTATTCATGCTCAAGCGCCTACCTTCGAAGAACAATCCACCAAGATTGAAATTTTTGAGACAGGCATGAAGGTTATTGACTTGGTTGCCCCGATGTCCAAGGGCGGTAAGGTCGGTATTTTCGGTGGTGCCGGTGTTGGCAAAACAGTTACCATTCAGGAACTCATTAACTCGATTGCGACACAGCACTCCGGTTTGTCCGTGTTTGCCGGTGTGGGTGAACGTACCCGTGAAGGTACAGCACTCTACCATGAAATGGACGAGGCAGGTGTGTTGGACAAGTTAGCAATGGTGTTCGGTCAGATGAATGAGCCGCCGGGGGTGCGTCTACGTGTGGCGCTTTCCGGTTTGACGATGGCAGAACATTTCCGCGATGAAGGTCGTGATGTGCTACTGTTCATCGACAATATTTTCCGTTACTCGCTGGCGGGTTCGGAAGTGTCGGCACTTCTTGGTCGTATGCCTTCCGCAGTAGGTTACCAACCGACGTTGGCAGATGAGATGGGGCAGTTGCAGGAACGCATCACCTCGACAACTAAAGGTTCGATCACATCTATTCAGGCTGTATATGTGCCTGCCGACGATTACTCTGACCCCGCACCAGTAGCAGTGTTCACGCACTTGGACGGTACTATCGCTTTGGAACGTTCGATTGCTGCTCGTGGAATCTTCCCTGCGGTTGATCCGCTGGCAAGCACCAGCAAGAACCTCGATCCATTGATTGTCGGTGAAGAGCATTACAAAACAGCCCGTGAAGTTCAGCAAATCCTCCAGCGCTATAAGGACTTGCAGGACATCATCGCCATTCTCGGTATCGATGAACTTTCTGACGACGACAAGTTGTTAGTGGCTCGCGCTCGTAAGATCGAACAGTTCTTGAGCCAGCCGTTCTACGTAGCAACTCAGTTCACGGGTCGTGAAGGGCGTTATGTCAAAGTCAAGGATACTGTCTCTGGCTTTGCTACCATCCTCAAGGGTGATGTCGACCATATCCCTGAGCAGTTGTTCTATATGGCTGGCGCTATGGATGAAGTTCTCCAACGCTACGAGCAGTCACAGAAATAAAACTATCCGCTTAATGAAGGTGCTCTCTACAACGATTGCACCTTTATGACAGAGGATAAATAGGGAGGCAAAATGCCATTACATGTTGAAATTGTGACACAAGAGCGCAAAGTGTTCGAAGAGCTTGAAGCCGATATGGTGGTTGTTCCCGGTTCTGAAGGTGAAATGGGTGTTCTCCCACATCATGCGCCTGTGTTGACGACAATGGGCTTCGGTGAATTGGTGGTTCGCAAAGGGAATAAGGAAGAACGCTTTGTCATCTACGGTGGAGTAGTCGATATTCGCCCGGACAAAGTCGTTGCGCTGGCTTATTTAGCTGAATCGTCCTTTGCCCTCGACGAAGAGAAAATCGAAGCAGCGCGTTCGCGTGCGGCTAAGATGATGGCTGAAGGTGTTCCTGAAGCAGAGAATCGAACGGCCGCGCTTGAACTGCGTCGCGCTGAATTGGCGATTCGGGTGAAGAATAAGCTCAAGAGCCGTTCAGCTTCGATCCTGCGAATCGTATCTGAAGACGATAGCGAATAAACCCTATCGAAATAGTGTAAGTGATAATAGGGCAAGGTATCTTGCCCTATTTGTTTTAAACATGTGATCTCTGAACTTCACAGGTTGTATGGTATAGTATCGCGCTACGATATTGTCAACGAAATGGTTTGAGTGATATGGGATTATTCCGCAAACAACTTGGTGTTGATCTCGGCACGGTCAATGTCCTTATTTATGAGAACGGTCAAATTGTGTTGCAAGAGCCGTCTCTTGTTGCATTGACCGCAGAAGATGAACGTATCGTGGAAATTGGTCAACCTGCTCGTGAAATGCTCGGCAAGGTTGACGACGAGGATATTCAAGTTGTGCGTCCACTGCGCGATGGTGTTATAGCCGATTATGAAGTAACAGAAGTAATGCTTCGTCACTTCTTTGATAAAGTTGCGGGTCGCGTTCGTCTCTTCAAACCCACAGTCATGATAACCGTTCCTTTTGGCGTGACCAGTGTCGAAAAACGAGCCGTTCATGAAGCTGCGTTGTCAGCCGGAGCGCGTGAAGCCTTCTTGATTTGGGAGCCGTTAGCTGCTGCAATTGGGGCAGGGCTGCCGGTCAGCACGCCAGCCGGAGATATGGTCATCAATATTGGCGGTGGTATCACTGAAGCCGCTGTTATTACCATGAATAATATCGTTCGTGCTGAGAGTGGACGCGTTGGTGGTCTGCGACAGGACGAAGCCATTCAAAGCTATGTGCGTCGCAAATACAATCTCAGCATAGGACAGCCAACTGCTGAGTCCATCAAAATTCAGGTTGGCGCTGCCACTGATATAGGCGAAACGATGTCGATGGAAATTCAGGGGCGCGATAATGTTAGCGGGTTGCCTCGCACAGTGACCATTACTACGGGCGAAGTCATTGAGGCACTCCAAGAACCACTATCTGCTATCGCTGCAGTAGTGAAAGCGGTATTGGGAACTACACCGCCTGAACTCGCTTCTGACATTATTGATCGCGGCATTGTTCTTACTGGGGGGGGATCGCTCCTGCGCGGCATGGATCAATTCCTAACCCGTGAAACCGGCGTACCCGTTTACCGTGCAGAAAACCCCATGATTGCTGTAGCAGTTGGTGCAGGCCGTGCGCTAGAAGATCAATCAATTTTGCGGCGGATCGGACAGATTTAGGTTAAATAGAAGGTCATGCGCTGCATCTGAACGACAGGGTCGATGTACTGTACTTTGACATCAGGTGGAACATTCAAGGTCATCGGCGCATAATTCAAAAAGGCTCGTACACCTACTTCGATTAACTTATTGGTGACTTCTTGCGCTTTTTCGGCTGGTACAGCGATCATTGCAATTTTGATGCCACGCTCTTGGATGACGGTTTGCATTTCGTCAATCGGAAGCACCACGAAATCCCCAATTTTCTTACCGATTTTTTGTGGAGAGTTATCAAATACGCAGGCGATGCGGAAACCGCGGTCCGAAAACCCTTTGTAATGGAGCAAGGCTGTACCGAGGTCGCCTGCGCCGATTACAGCAACTTCCCATTCCTGGTCGACCTTAAGCACCTGCCTCAATTGCTCAATCAAATAAGAAATCTGGTAGCCAGTGCCTTGTTTACCAAATCCCCCAAAATGGGAAAGGTCCTTGCGAATTTGGGCAGAACTAATGCCTAAGCGACGCCCCAGCTCATGCGAAGATGTCACTTCTTGTCCCTCAAGGGCAAGGCGAGTTAACGCACGTAAATAGATAGGCAGTCGCCCAATAACAATATCAGGAATATTTCCGGGCATAAGGGCCACTGCTCCCTTACCGTTTGCTAATGGATTGTGAAAGATAACGCATACTTAATAATACCATTATCAGATTTTTAACGCTAGATTAGCTTTGCCTTGAAACCCATTCAAATCTGAACAGAATACCAAAGTAGTATATGCTATCATAGCCCAATTGAGTCAAATAGAACAACGACAAGAAAATCCTGCTTCAGTAAATAGGTTTAAAGCGTTTTGAAGGTGTAAGTTTATGTCGGTACGGCGTTCGTTAATTTTTCTAACTATATTGGTGCTAACGCTGCCCATTTGTGCTTTTGGTGTTAATGCTGCTCAGTTGATGCAGGCACGAGAACCCGACCAAAATTTACGTTTTTATGTGGCATCGTATGGTGACGTTGCATTGTTCGTAACAGGTATTGGAAAGATTGAAGCCGAGTCCGTAGCTGACCTGAGTTTCATGCGGATTGCAAAAGTTGAGGATGTTTTAGTCCAACAGGGCGATACTGTCCAAAAAGGTGATGTACTGGCGACTTTAGTTCATGATAATGAACAGTTAGCCTATGATCGCGCTGCCCTGAATTTGCAGTTAGCGGAACTTCAGAAACAGGATGTCATTAAACCTGTCGATGAAAGTGCCATACATGTTGCAGAAGCGAATCTAAAGAGTGCACAAGGGGCGTATCTCGGCATTCAAAATGCGGTGTCGCCAACTGATCTGCAAGCGGCAGAGCTTCGTTATCAACAAGCGGTGGATGCCAAAGCGCAAGCTGAGAAAGCCAGAACCAATGCTGATGGAGGGCAGGTTGATCAAGTCTATCAACTGTTGGATGCTCAAGTCGGTGCAGCATCGTTTAATGCTGAAATTGCCCGCTTGCAATTGGAGTCTCTTAAGAGTGGAAATCGTGGAGCACTCAACGCCGCATATGGGCGCGTGATACAGGCACAACGCGAACTAGAGCGCGTAAAGGCAGGTCCTACACAGGCTCAAATCGACCAAGTGAATATTGCCGTTCAACAAGCACAACTCCAAGTAGATCAGGCTGCAAAAGTGTTGGCGGATATGTCGTTGATTGCTCCCTTTGACGGTATTGTTTCGGCTGTATATGTTAAGGTTGGGTCTTTAGGGTCTCCCGCACTTCCAGCAGTACAAGTCACGAATATTTCACCGTTACGGGTGGTTGTGCAGGTTGATGAAGTCGATATTCATCAGATCCACGAAGGCTTGCCGGCTCGCGTAAAAATAGATGCATTACCCGGTGTAGAATTACCTGCGACGATTGAAAGTATTGCATTGGTCGGCACAAATGACAACGGCATTATTAACTATGATGTTCAAGTACGTTTGGAGGCTAATGACCTGCGTATTCGTACTGGTATGACTTCCGAAGCCTCGGTAATCGTGAGTCAAAAGTCCAATGTCCTCAGTGTTCCAAATGAGTACATTAGGCTTGATCGTCAGCGCGATAAAGCTTATGTCAATCTGGTTGATAAAAACGGTCATCTCCAAGAAGTTGAAGTTACACTAGGGCTTCAAGGTGATAATGCCAGCGAAGTCATCAGCGGAATTCAATTGAGCGATGTTCTAGCGGTCAAGTTCGGTGGCGATAGACTAGCCATTTTTGGAGGCTAGAAAATGAGACGCATACTCCGAATAATCATCATTGTAGTTGTGCTTGGCGTACTCATTAGCAGTGGCATTTTATATGCTCAGTTTCAAATTGCTCAGGCGGCAGAACAAAATGCAGTCGTCAAAGTTGAAGATGAGATCATAGTCGCCAAGAGTGATTTGACGGTCACGGTCAATGCGACTGGTACTATTTCTCCTTCACAACAATTACCCCTAGCCTTTGATTTTAATGGATCGGTCAAAGAAATCTTAGTTAAAGAAGGCCAACTCGTAAAAAGAGGTGACGTTTTGACTCGACTCAATGCGCCTGATCTTGAAAATGCGGTTGCTAATGCTCATCTGGGTTTAGCGGCACAACAAGCCTCATATGACGCCTTAACCCGTCCAGCCCGTGATGTGGATATTGCAGTCGCTGAAGCGGCACTCAAGGCAGCCCAAGCACAGGCAGGTGCAGCGACCTTAGGCGCAGATCCCAATGAAGTGAAAATCGCAGAGCTACAAGCTGAGATTTCGCGTAATCAATTGTGGCAAGCTCAACTTCAGCGTGATCTTCCCTCGGCAGCCGCAAAGCAAGCTGTGGAACAAGCGTCAGCATTGGGTTTCACCGTCAATGTTCCACAAACCAACCCTGCCGATAATGTCACTGGTTCCATTATGCAAGCTGAGAATGGCGTGGCTCTGGCGGACGTAGGTGTTACAGGCGCAGAAAATAAACCTGCGGATGTGGCAGCGCTTTCCAGCGCAAACGCCCAGATTGTTGCGGCTCAAACCCAGCTTGATTTGTTAAAAAATGGGCCAACTGAGTTGCAGATTAAAATTGCACAAACGCAGTTGCAGATTGCTCAATTGACTGTCAAACAAGCTGAAATGTCTCTAAACCGATCCGTATTAGTAGCACCCTTTGATGGAATTGTCGCGCAGAATAACCTAGTTGTGGGTGAAGTACCTCCGCAGGGTGCGGCAATGAGTCTGATAGATTCGTCGAGTTATTATGTCGATGTTGCGGTTGATGAAACCGACATTGTGAACGTGCAAACCGGACAATCTGTGACTTTGCGACTTGATGCTTTACCAGACACAAAAATTGCTGCTCATGTCACAAGAGTAGCGATTACACCCATTCGTGCAGGGCAACTGGTCACTTATACGGTGAGGGTAACTCTTGACGAAAGCAACGCGCCTATTCGTGTCGGTATGACCACAACGGCGACCATTGTCGTTAATCAACTCAAAGATGTAATCGTGCTTCCAAATCGCTTTGTTCGAATTGACAGTGTGACACAGCAGGCATATGTTACTGTGCAAGAGAATGAAACAAAGTTTACAGATCAACCCGTAACATTGGGTGTGCGTAATGAAACTGAAAGCCAGATTGTGAGTGGCTTGGAGGTCGGTCAAAAAGTCGTTCTTCTTCCACGTGCGACGTTCAATCCAATCGATAACTAATCAATGCATATTTGGTATAACCGAACGACAATATGAATCTGCTTGAGACTTTCCGCATAGCTCTCGAATCACTGCTTATCAACCGCTTACGGGCGATTTTAACGACGTTAGGCATCATTATTGGTGTCGGAGCGGTGATTGCGCTGATTAGTTTGGGGCGCGGGGTCGAGACCTATATTTCCTCTCAATTTCAAGGGTTAGGTTCGAATATCCTTTTTGTTTTTTCAGCCGCACCAACCTCAAGCACCCGTACGTCGATTATGCCGTTGACTACTCTTGAAGGGAATGATCTGTCAAATCCATCAATCGCGCCAAGTATTCGGCAAATAGCTATGGAGCATCAAATCGCGGGAACCGTTATTGCTGAAGCCAAACGCACCACATTAGCTGTTAGTGGTGTTACGCCAAATTTCCAAGAAGTGCGAAACTGGAAACCGCGCAGTGGCGGTGTTTTCATCAGCCAATCGGACGTGGATAATGCCGCGCGAGTTGCCGTACTAGGAACAACCATTGTTGAACGCTTGTATGGCGATAAAACAATTGATCCAGTAGGGCGGATTATTCGCATTAACGACCGTGTTTTCACAGTCATCGGCGTGATGGAAGAAAAGAGCAGCAGCTTTTTCGGCGATCAAAATGCTGTTGTTTATATTCCATTGAGTACGTCCCAAACGCGGTTGGATCAAGCTCGCACAAAAGATGGTGGTTATCAGGTCGATATATTTAATGTGCAAGCCATATCCGAAAAGTCGATGGATGATGCCACCCGTGAAATTGAAGATTATCTAACCACGGCCCACGATATACAGTTTCAGGGCGAACAAGATTTTCAGATCATTAACCAGAAAGATTTACTGAATTCTTTGGGGCGAATTACGGGTATTTTGACCGCATTTCTCGCCCTGATTGCGAGTATCTCCTTATTGGTTGGTGGGATCGGTATCATGAATATCATGTTGGTGTCGGTGACCGAGCGTACACAGGAGATTGGGTTACGTAAAGCGGTTGGTGCGCGCGGACGTGATATTCTTACCCAATTTTTGATTGAGAGTCTGGTGCTATCTATTCTTGGAGGACTGCTGGGTATTGGTTTGGGTTGGGGCGCGACCATCTTGGCGGGTGTATTGGTGCCGGATTTACAGGTGAGGCTTAGTGTCGACGCAATTGTTTTAGCGACAGCGGTTAGCAGTTTTGTTGGTATTTTCTTCGGATTATACCCGGCTAGTCGTGCCGCCCGTATGAAACCAATTGATGCGCTGCGCTTTGAGTAAGTTGCCAGAAAGACATCTCAATGGTTGAGAACATGCGAATCGCATTGGTTGGCTTGGGAAGCAATAAACTCCGTACCTTTCTGACCATGTTGGGCATTACCATCGGTGTTGCCGCTGTAATTGTTTTAGTCTCGCTAGGGCAGGGTGTTGATAATTACGTCCGCCAGCAATTTCTCGGTGTCGGCACAAACCTCATTATCATTTTTCCTCGTCAAAATGATCAGGGCGCTATCCGACGCCTTACATTAAATGATGTCCGTGCGATTTCTGATCCTTTCAAAGTACCTGATGCACTTGCCATCATGCCACAGCGATCAGTAACCCGTGATACAACTTACGAAGGCCGTCAAATATCCGTTCGTATTTTGGGGGTCACGCCGAATTACCTGTCGGTTCGAAGTCGTTCTATTGTAGTAGGAGAATTTTTCACTAGCGATGACCTTGATAGTCAGGCGCGTGTCGCTATTTTAGGGCAGGAAACGGTTAAGCGATTATTTCCTTCAGGTACTGATCCTGTCGGTAAGAGTATTAGAATTGGCGGCATTACATTTAAGGTTGAAGGTGTACTCAACGTGGTCGGTGGCTCTGGATTGGGTGCAAGCGATGACGATTTAATTGTCGCTCCCTTAACCACGGTACAAAATCGGTTGAGCGGAGATCGTGAATTGACGGGTACACGCCCCGTTAGCAATATAATTGTTCAAGCCCGTGACAATAACAGTGTGAATACCCTAGCCGGACAATTGCGCGAAGCTTTACGACAGGAGCATCGTATTAGTTTTCGTGATGAAGACGACTTTCAGATTTTCACGCAAGATGATTTGCTCGGAAGTTTGGGCAAAATCACAGGTTTGTTGACGGCTTTTCTAGCTGTGATTGCTGGCATATCTTTGCTTGTAGGCGGCATCGGTATCATGAATATCATGCTTGTGACTGTTACGGAACGTACCCGTGAGATTGGGCTTCGAAAAGCAGTTGGCGCTCAGAAAACTGATATTCTGATTCAGTTCTTAGTCGAAGCGACTGTATTGGCACTGCTTGGGGGTGGCTTAGGCGTGTTGATTGCTGTTGGCAGCACGCTATTGCTAGGCAAGGCCATTCCGGAATTAAATGCCTCGGTGAAGTTTTCAAGTGTGCTGCTGGCGACGATGATTTCCCTTGCTATCGGCGTATTTTTTGGTATTTATCCCGCCAATCGTGCCGCTTCCCTCAATCCGATTGATGCCTTGCGGTATGAATAACGACTATTAACACTGCTTAATGGTATGATATATAGTTTATTGATGCTTCATTAGGTTGTCAGCAGTCTTTAACAATGATACGATAGTTCTGTTAATAGAACGAAGTTGCCACAAGACCGTAAAGAAAAGTTTGAGGTATCTCTATGTCCTCGCCGGATAAAAACGGGATTCAAAATCATGACATAAATTTGCAAGCGGTTCAGGATAGTATGCTGGATGGTTTGGGTCAGCTTGCGTCATACTTTGGTTTTAGTAAAGTCATGGGGCAGCTTTATGGCGCTTTGATGTTGAGTGCGGTGCCGCTTAGTCTCGATGATTTGGTTGAATTACTAGACATATCGAAGGCTAGTGTCAGCATGAACTTACGGACGTTGGAACATCTCGGTATGGTGCGGCAGGTGTGGGTCAAAGGCCGTGGTGATCGCCGTAAATTCTATGAGGCCGAAACCGATTTTTGGCAGATAATCTCAAATATTCTGGCCGGTCGTGAGATGCGTGATGTCGAACGTGCCTTGCATGTGATGGACGATAATGCTTCAAGACTCTCGAAATCTATGGCGAATATGTCTGAAGCCGATCAAGAATTGGCGAAGCTATATATTGAACGTATGGAACAAATGCAAAGCCTCTTCCGTTTCGCCCAACTTTTAATTACCAGCATTTTGGGCAAGGCGGGTGAGATGGATGTGTCACAGGTTTCGCGCATTGATCTGGAATGATTACCCCTTGTGAGCAGTTTATAGCTCGCATATAATCAATTTTTGCGGGGATGTGGCGGAATTGGCATACGCGCATGACTTAGGATCATGTGGTTCACACCTTGCGGGTTCGAGTCCCGCCATCCCCACTTCATTGTTGACGCACATTGTAAATGTCTAATAAAAGATTTACAGAAATCCCATTTCCATAGTGCTATAATTTGCTCTACTTAACCTCTGCAAGGATACGGTCTTGAACATCCAAACTGAACGTCTTGAAAATCATAATGCCCGTTTTACAGTCACGCTGGAAAACAGCCAACTGGATCAGGCAAAACAACAGGCTGCACGCAAACTCAGCCAGAAATATAATATTCCCGGTTTCCGCAAGGGCAAAGCACCCTACAATATTGTTCAACGGTTTTTCGGCGAAGCACCAATTCTTGAAGATGCTATCGAAATCTTGGGCAATGATGTTTACAAGCAAGCACTAGATGAATCAGGTGTTGCACCTTATGCCCCCGGTCAGCTTGAGGACTTCAAAGCCGAGCCACAGCCAACATTTATCTTCGTTGTTCCGTTGCAACCCACAGTTGATCTTGGCGATTATCGGGCGCTTCGTAAGGACTTTACCGAACCGGTTGTCGAAGACATACAGGTCGAAAGAGCCATGCGCCAGTTGCAAGAAGATCAAGCGCTGTATGAGGAAAGCACCAAGCCTGTTGAAATGGGCAATCGTGTGACGATGGAACTCTACGGAAAAATCGTGGGCGAAGAGGGTGATGCTGCAGAAGCCGAACATACGCACACTGAAGGCGAAGAACACGACCATGAGCATGTTGAAAGTGAAGAACATGATCATGAACACACCCATGCTGAAGGCGAAGAGCATGATCACGACCATGGTTTAGGTGGCAATGAATTCATCCACGAACACGATGCTGTTATGGTATTCCGTGACGAAAATGAAGAACCTATTCCCGGTTTCCGCCAAGCAGTTTTTGGCGCGACTATTGATGAAGAACGCACCTTCGAACTGACTTATCCGGAAGACGAAAAAGAGTACGAAGAATATGCGGGCAAGACGGCTGAATTTAAGGTCAAGGTCAAGAAGATTGAAAATGTGACCATGCCATCATTGAATGATGATTTAGCAGCACGTATAACTGAAAAAGAAGAAAAGCCATTGTCGTTACTCGAATTACGTGTGCGTACTCGGGAAAATCTCCAAGAGTCGATGGCACAACAAGCCAAGAGTACCTTTGCTGGCGAAGCTTTAGATTCAATGGTTGATGGTGCTACGATTGCTTTCCCTGAGGAGATGGTTGACGATCAGACCGAGAGTTACTTGGAACGTCTCGACCAAGATTTCCGTCGACAAGGACTAACCCTTGAAGACTATATGCGTATCGCCAACAAGACAAAGGATGAACTCAAGAAGGACTATCGGGAGGTCGCTGTTAAGAATCTCAAGCGTGCGCTCGTCTTGCGCGAAATTCGGCAAGTAGAAACTATTGATATTCCTGAGTCGGCCATTGATGCCGAAATTGACAAGATGTTATTGCAGTTTGGCGAACAGGCTGCCAGCTTGCGTGGGATGTTGGATACCCCTCAAATGCGTGAGAACATCAAGAATGACTTGATGGAACAAGGAACCTTGGATCGTGTTGTTGCCATTGCCAAAGGTGAAGCACCTGCTTTGAACGCACCTGCGGCCGAAGAAGTGTCTTCTACCTAAGAGCTAAAAACGAACAGCAAGGAGAATCGTAACGATGGATGCATTTAACGTTATTCCGATGGTGATTGAACAGGGTGCACGTGGCGAACGTGCGTATGATATTTTCTCCCTGTTACTTCGCAATCGTATTGTCTTACTTGGTACGCCAATTAACGATCAAGTTGCTAACTTGACGGTTGCCCAACTGCTCTATCTGCAACAGGAAGATCCTGATCGTCAGATTAACATGTATATTAACTCGCCCGGTGGCGTGGTTTACGCAGGCTTGGCGATTTATGACGCAATGCAGCAGATTTCGTCACCGGTCAGCACCGTCGCTATCGGTTTGACCGCCAGCTTCGGCACTGTTTTGTTGACCGCTGGTGAACATGGTCTGCGTTATGCACTGCCTAACGCAACTATCCACATGCACCAACCACTTGGCGGTGCACAGGGTCAAGCTTCGGATATTGTCATTCAGGCCAATGAAATCATGCGTTTGAAGGATACCCTTAACAATATCTTCGTGAGACACACTGGACAAGAACGTGAAGTCTTGGAACGTGATACCGACCGCGATATTTACTTCACCCCTGAACAAGGTGTTAAATATGGTTTGATCGACTCTGTACTTGGTGCAGCTTCCAATGGAACAGCTAAGGAGAACGGTAAGGCGTGAACTATATTCCCGGTAGCCATCATTGCTCCTTCTGCGGTCGCAGTGACCTCGAAGTCGAGCATCTAATCGCAGGACCAAACAACGTTTATATCTGCAATCGCTGTGTCGAACGGTTGCAAATTAAATTGCTGGAAGCGCAAGGTGCATCGCCCTATGCTTTCCCGACCGAGCAATTTCAGATCGAGCGTTTGATTTCTCCGCGCGAGATGATGGCTCATCTGGATCAATATGTGGTGGGGCAGGAACCGGCCAAGCGTGTTTTGAGCGTGGCGGTTTATAACCACTATAAGCGCATTCAGTCAGAAGTTTCGGCTGAAGGTGTTGAACTCCAAAAAAGCAACATCTTGATCGTCGGTCCCACAGGCAGTGGTAAGACCTTAATGGCACAGACAATGGCTCGAATGCTGGATGTGCCATTTTGTATTGCTGATGCTACCGCATTAACCGAGGCCGGCTATGTAGGTGAAGATGTCGAAAACATCTTGTTGCGCTTGATTCAGGCCGCTGATGGTGATATTCCTCGTGCTGAAAAAGGGATTATCTATGTCGACGAAATTGACAAGATTGCTCGCAAATCGAATGACAATCCCTCGATTACACGTGATGTATCAGGTGAAGGTGTTCAACAAGCACTGCTGAAAATTCTGGAAGGCACTTTAGCGAATGTGCCACCACAAGGTGGACGTAAACATCCACATCAAGAATTTTTGCAGATTGATACCACAAATATTCTCTTCATCTGCGGAGGAACCTTTGCAGGTATTGAAGAGCGTATTAGCAAGCGCATCGGTAAGTCAGGGACGCTCGGTTTTCATTCGGGTAGTCTAACCATGCCCAAAGATGAAACAGAGCTTTTACATGAAATTAGCCCGGAAGACTTAATGGCATTTGGATTGATACCAGAATTTGTGGGACGTTTGCCCGTTTTGGTGAACGTTGATCCTCTGAGCCGCGAAGCGTTGACACGGATTATGGTTGAACCGAAGAATGCTTTGACCAAACAGTATCAGCATTTACTGGCATTGGATGATGTGGAATTGGCTTTTGAAGAGTCTGCCTTAGGTGCTGCGGCTGATTTGGCAATGTTGCGTGGCACCGGCGCACGTGGTTTGCGCTCCATCATTGAAAGCCGCTTGATTAATGTCATGTTCGAAATACCCGGACGTGATGATATTCGCCGCGTGGTGATTGATGCTGATGTCATTAAGGGCAAAACCAACCCGAAGATTTACACCGATAACGATGTGCAATTGGAATGGTCACCAGATGGGCGATTAAAGCCTGCTGCATAATGGTGATAATGGAAGAAATTAAAACGGGCTGTATATAGCCCGTTTTTTGTTTCTGAGTTGAAAACCTTATTCCATCAAAGATGGCAATATGACCTCGGCACGACCACCAACCTCTTTTTTGAAAAGTCGTGCGTCTGCCTGATTGCCCGCTCCCCAATTAGATGGAATGACCCATCTTGGACGCATTTGCTTGACTACTTCTACCGCATCATGCACGGTCAGTGTCCCGTTTCCGTCTATCGGCAGAATAGCAATGTCAGGATGGATAGTAGACATTTCAGGGATGATTCCTGTGTCCCCCGCATAGTAAATATCGTAGTAATTAACCGAAATGATAAATCCCAAACCACCATCGGATTGTGGATGCTGCCAGCCGCTCGTCGAATAAGCAGGGATAGCTTTAATACCCGCGCGATCAATCATGACACTCTGCCACGGACGAAGGACAGTGCTTCCTTCGATTTCCTTCGTTAGATATTCATTGGTCAGTATGCGCGTTTGCGGTCCACGCAACTTATTAATATCCGCAAGTGAAAAATGGTCGTCATGATGATGTCCCACTAGGATAACATCTGCCAGAAATGTATTCCGTGTGACGCGTGAAGGATTAATATAAATCAGGGGTGGCCCTTGAATAAAGAAGCTCCCATATCCTAACCATTGAATTTGCTCAATCATATGATTAACCAGTTATGAACCAAGTTTTCGACAATGGTTCCTTAAAACACGACCTTAAGGCTGCTTGTGCTGTATCCTGAGTGTACTATATAATTTACGTGACTTCATGTTATCACATGTCTTTTTTTATGGAATTTTAACCCGAATGCAATTGCATTATTCAGGCGATATTGGCTGGAGGCTTTAATGACCGATCAAACGAATCGTAATGCGCCCCCGCGTCCGCAGCAAATCAAGAAACTCACAGGCCCGATTGGCGGCGGTGGTTCGATGGGCGGCTCTTCTGGACAGCAAAAAGATGCTTGGAGTCCTCAACCCTTAACTCGGTTGGAAGACACAGGCTTAAATGCTTTAAATGTTTCCGATTTGGTTCTTAAAGTTTTGTATCTTGGCGGTGTGTTGGCCGGGTATGAAATCTCTGAAATTGTTAAGTTACCTTTCACGGGCGTTCTCGAAACCATTATTGATTTCCTAAAGCGTGAAAAATATATCGAGGTGCGTGGCTCAGGTGGTATCGGCGAGTCCTCTTACCAGTACATCATATCAGCCAAAGGTGCGGAGAAGGCTCGTGAAGCCTCGGAACGGTCGCAATACGCGGGACCTGCTCCCGTGACACTTGAACAATATATCGAATCGCTAAAAGCGCAAAATCGCGAACGCTTGACAGTTCACGAGAGTGAATTAAAACAAGTGCTGAATCATCTTGTTATTTCTGAAGATATGCTGGGACGTGTCGGCCCCGCAATCAATTCAGGCCGTTCGATTTTCCTTTATGGCCCGCCCGGTAATGGTAAAACAACGATTGCTGAAGTGGTTGGTCGTCTCATCCTTGGTGACGACATGTGGATTCCGTATGCCATTGATGTAGATGGTCAGGTGATTCGTGTATTCGATGACGTGAACCATATTGTTTCTGAAAAAGCCTCCGTCAAGCAAGCTACTGGCTTGGTGGCTGATCCGCGTTGGATTCGTATTCAGCGCCCGATGATTATGGTCGGTGGTGAGTTGACGCTGGCAGGGCTTGATCTGGTCTATGATGACACGAATAAGTTCTATGAAGCGCCGTTTCAGGTTAAAGCCAATGGTGGCATGTTTCTGATTGATGACTTTGGTCGTCAGCAAGTACGTCCTCGTGACCTCTTGAACCGCTGGATTGTGCCGCTTGAAAAAGGTGTCGACTTCTTGACACTCCATACCGGTCGTAAGATCGAGATCCCGTTTTTCGTACTGATTGTTTTTTCTACCAATCTTGATCCCCGTGAACTGGTCGATGAAGCATTCCTGCGCCGTATCCGTCACAAGATTGAAGTCACTGATCCCAGCTATGAAGATTTCCGCGAAATCTTTAAACGCATGTGCGATATTAAAAAGGTTCGATACGACGAGCAAGCGCTCGCTTATCTACTCAAAGAATGGTATATCAATCATGATCGCCCACTGCGAAGTGTGCATCCACGTGATATTTTGAATCAACTGATTGATATTGCTAGTTATCTAAATCAACCACCGGCGCTCACACGAGAGCTGCTTGACCGCGCGGCAGCTTCCTACTTCGTCAAGTTGTAATTTGAACCGTATGGTAGACAGCAGTACAATAGAGCTACATTCATCAGGAGCAGGCTTGCCTGACAAAACCTAATGGCTAAAGCTTATAACGGTACTGCTGTCCCACGTCATTTCGTCTATGTAAGCACGGCTGGTGCAGTAGTCGTCCAACTCAGTGGCAATCGTGGACAGGATTTGTACACTGGAAAATTTGTGGAATTAAGTCAAAGTACGCAAGGCAGTCCTGCTAGCAATGCTGAACTTGATCGCCTTATGGTTGCTGGGCGAGTTGACCACTACAACAGCGCTTATGTCTGGGTAACGGGCTTACCCGAACCCCATGTTTACGATCCTCAACGCGCAACCAGTAAACAGGGACAAACTCGTCTCCGTACTTATTATGTTAATACGTTGCTTCCAGCTTTTCAACTCGCAGAAGTGCAGCAGTGGCTTCATCAAGTTCAATTATCAGATATTTGTGCTGCAGAGATACGAGCCGATCTTGTTGCTATCACTGGAGCAGATGGCGCATTATTTGGTGACTTTGATCGCGCTGAAGAGATTAGACTTCATCTACTTGAGCTTGCACCGCAAGAATTTGCTTCTTCAGTCGTTGCTTTTGCAACGGTTGAGATGCGTGATAGCCAGCTCGTACATGAACTCCATCCGAAGGGTAAAACATCCGAATTAGAAGCCATCATCGCCAGCCAGTCGGATACGACTGCCACGCAGGGTAAAACTCTACTGCTGCTAGTTACCTCACTTGAAGAACGCAGGCTGATATACAATTTGTGTGTAGAGCTCAAAGTGACTGTTCAAGTTGCAGCGTCCGCAGCCGAAGCCCTAAACCGCTTGGAAGATGAGGAATTTGACCTTCTGATTATGGATATGCAATTATCGGATATGCATGGATGGGAAATGGTCGGCAAACTGAGAGAAGTTGAAAAGTTGCGACACCTTCCAATTATCTTAATCGCTGATCATGCCATGCCTGAAGATGCATCCTTAACTATGGCTGTCTCCACCGTCGATGTCTATCTTGAGCGACCTTTGAGCAAAGCACGCTTACGCCAGAATATTTGGATTGCATTGAGTGACGAGTAACGCGACAGCCATTCAATAGATCAGTCTGAGTATTGTGTTTCGTTCCCTTGGTTGGTACATTCATCGCCAATATGTTTGAGGTTAAACGGGTGCCATGCTTGTCGCGCTTGTTTTGATTTTTGTAGGCATATTTTTTATCTTATTCGCCGTGGGTCGCGAGCCAACTCCGTGGACGAATCGCTTGCGCCGTGTTCATGCCGGTGTTTCCCGTAAGGCAGAATGGGTTGCACCTGATGATGTCATTCAACAAGTGAACAGCGATTACCTTTGTGCGATAGAATGGTTAGCTGACGCAGCCTTAGGCGAAGAGACACATCGCGCCCCACATTATTTGACAGGACGATTCTTAACGCGTTTCCAGACCATCATTAATTATCAATCTGCTCCAAGCCATTTGCACTTCATGGGCATAGTCACGGCGCGGCATCACGTTCAAGTGCGGCAGTTCTCCGAAGATGGCAGCCGCTGCTTGGTGGTCGATTGCCAAACTGAACAGCATATCGAATCTCGCCAATTGAATGATAGTGGTTGGTCACTGGCTCAGGACTTGGGCGACGCCGCCTTGGTTTTTCAGATGTGCTATGATCCAATTTCTAGCCGTTGGAAAATCGAGTCATTTATTCAGCAATTACCGGCTGGTTGGGGCAATCGCGCGGATGCAGGTCGAGTATGGTTACTCACTGACTTACCAACCAGTATTGGGCGCGATAATTGACCCGATGTGAGTGATTTGCTACAACATTCAGAAAGCAAGAATATGATTTTCCTCACGGGTGGAACGGGCTTTCTGGGACGGCATTTAGTGCCAGCCCTATGTCGGGCAGGATTTCCCATACGCGTCCTAACCCGGCATCCGCAAGCAAATGAGTGGCTTAAACGCTATCCTGCGGTTGAGGTGGTAGCTGGTAATCTACAAGATGCGGCAGTTTTGCAAAGAGCCAGTGAAGGATGCCAATATGTCATTCATGCGGGGGCATGTTCCGTTTTTGGGGCGATGAACAAGCATTTGCTGTTACCAATACACGCGGTACAGAAAATGTTTTAGAAGCCGCTCGTAAAGCTCGAGTCGAACGCTTCATCCACATTTCGACAATAGCCGTCGTTGGCGAACCTGACCCTAATCGTATTGTTGATGAAACCCATCCCGCTCATCCCACAGACCCCTACCAGCGCAGCAAATGGCAGGCTGAGCAAATTGCCATGCGGTATTACCATGACTTCGATTTGCCGGTGGTTGTGCTGCGACCGGGTGCTTATTATGGTCCACTCGGACATTACGCTTTTAATCGACTGTTTTTCAAAGATCCCATGCGTGGGATCATTATGCAGGTTGATCGTGGACGTTACATAATTTTCCCGGCCTATATTACGGATGTCGTTCAAGGCGTACTAAAAGGACTTGAACGTGGACGTGTAGGCGAGGTTTATAACATTTGTGGGGATTGGATTACCCACCGTGATGCCTATGATATTGTTTGTAGGGAAGCGAATTTGCATTGGCCGCGTCTTCCCATTCCCGGTTGGCTAGGCATCAATACTGCCCGTTTTCTGGAAGCACTCTCAGTTCTAACGCGCACCGAACCCTTCTGGCCGTTGAACCTGCGTTCTTACGTGTATAATAGCTGGCGCGTATCGAGTGATAAGGCACGCCGTGAACTCGGTTTTGCACCAACGGATTTCCAAGAAGGCGCACATCGTACTATTGAATGGTATCGCGCAGGGCAGCCCGAAATGCTGCCCGAGTTGGAATGTTAGCTTATCTTGAGCGCGAATTCGGATTAGGAATGCAGGTGTATAGGTGTTTGTATGTTAGATGATGTCAAGATTTATGTCAGTAGCGGTGCAGGTGGCGATGGTATTGTTGCCTTCTTGCGCGAAAAGTTTATGCCCCGTGGCGGGCCAGCGGGTGGTGACGGCGGCAAAGGCGGAGATGTAATCATCAAGGTCAATCCGCGTTTGAATACCCTCTCACCGTTTCAGCGTGGGATTCACTTTAAAGCCGATAGCGGTAAGCCCGGTCGTGCCAAAAATATGAGCGGCGCAGGTGGAGAAAATATCGAAATTGAAGTTCCTCCCGGAACGGTGATTAAAGATGCTGAAACAGGATTGGTCATCGCGGATATGGTGCGTCGCGAAGATCGTATCGTGGTTGCCAAAGGTGGACGTGGTGGACGTGGTAATCAACATTTTGCTACGGCCTCCAACCAGACACCACGTATGGCTGAAAAAGGCGCACCCGGTCAAGAACATTGGTTGATACTTGAACTCAAACTGATTGCGGATGTTGGACTCGTTGGTGTACCGAATGCAGGTAAGTCAACTTTGCTTTCAGTCATCAGTAATGCACGTCCGAAAATTGCGGATTATCCTTTTACGACGCTTGAGCCCAATCTCGGTGTGATGCTCTACGACGACCGCGATATGGTGGTTGCGGATATTCCCGGCTTGATCGAAGGCGCACATATGGGGGTAGGGCTGGGACATTCATTTTTGCGTCACGTGCAACGCACCCGTGTACTGGTGCATCTGCTGAATGGCGCGAGCGAAGACCCGATTGCCGATTTCAGCCAGATCAACAGTGAATTGGCGTTGTATGATGAACGACTAGCTGAGAAACCTCAAATTGTCGTTTTTACCAAAATGGATTTGCCCGAAGCGCAGGAACGTTGGCCTGAAGTCAAAGCATTTTTGAATGTGCACGGTATTGAAGCCATGTCGATTTCTGCCGCGACTCAGCAAAACATCAAACCGTTGATTCAGCGCATTTTCTCAACCGTCGATGCGCTGCCACCTGTGGAGCAAGTTCCGGTTGCCCAAACGCCTATGTATGAGCTGCCTGAAGAAGAAGTCATCTTTACGATTGTGCGTGAAGACACCCATGTCTATCGTGTCAATGGTCGCCGTATTGAACGTGCTGCTGCTATGACTCATTGGGATTATGAAGACGCGATCATGCGCTTCCAAAAAATTCTGGAAACGCTTGGTATTTCTGCCGCCTTAGAAGAGGCGGGTGTTCAAGTGGGCGATACAGTTTATATTGGCGATTACGAACTCGAATGGGCTGACTGAGGACTCATGAAGCGTATAGGCATTCTCGGCGGCACATTCGATCCTCCGCACATCGGACATCTGATTTTGGCTCAACACGCCTTGGATGCGATCGGTTTAAGTAAATTGTTGTTTGTTCCTGCTGCTGATCCGCCTCATAAGCAGCAGGAAGACAAAGCGCCGGTTGAAGATCGTCTCGCCATGCTGGATTGTGCCACAATGGATAATCCCCAATTTGTGATTTCACGGGTTGATGTAGATCGACCCGGCCCACATTATTCAGTCGATATGGTGCGCTTGTTGCAAGTTGAGTATCCAAAAGCTGAGTTATTTTTTGTTATGGGTGGCGACTCCCTGCGCGACTTACCTAAATGGCATCAGCCGCAGGAGCTTATTCGCCTGTGTAAAATCGCGGTCATGCGTCGCCCTCAAAGTGTCATTTCCCGTGATATGCATCACGATACATTGCCCGATTTGGCTGAACGCCTGATGATTGTGGACGCGCCACTTATTGATGTTTCTTCAACCGCAATCGTCGCCCGGAGTGCCGCTGGTAACAGCATTCGCTACCTTGTGCCGGATGCTGTTCTCGCCTATATCAAAGACCATCAGTTATATAGGTAATCCTATGAAGCGTTTTACAATTGTTTTTGCTTTGCTAATCACCATGCTTTTCCTGGCGATTGGCTTTTCTCCCTCCTTTTCGGCAGAATGGCTCGTGCAGCCTGCCCCAACTTTGGTTCCACCGACACTCGTCCCTTCACTTGATGTTGCCGCTGGCGACATCTTGTTAACCGAATCGTCATTGGTTCAGGTGCAGCGTGATAGCGCTGTACGCGTCGGCTTGCTGTATAACGCGCCACCTTTTGGCACGCTGAATGTTCGGGGCGAGGTATCTGGTTTCGATGCCGACCTAGCCAAGAAAATGGCCGAGGCTTGGGATGTCAAATTTATCCCTATTCAAGTCACCGGCCAAACCGGAATTGAAATGCTTACCAGCGGCAAGATTGATATGCTGCTCGGTTTGCAGACTCATCGCCGTGATATGGACTCCAAAGTTGAGTTCAGCCTTACCTATTTTGATGGCACTCAATCCATGTTGGTGCGGCAAGACGATGGTGCTGCAAGTCTAGCAGATATGTCCGGTCGCAAAATTGGGTATGTCCTAGGCACGCCTGCCGCCGAAGCCATTGGACTTTGGCAGCAGCGCTCAGGTGTTGGCGCAACGCTACAATCCTTTCTGACCATCGATCAAGCCTACTCGGCTTTAGTAAGCAGCGAGATTGATGGCGTGGTGGACAGTCGCTTTCAGATTATGAAGATCATTCCGCAGGCAGGCATGGGTAAAATTCTTGATGAAGCGGTTGGTCCTGAACCTTATGCCATTGCCGTTCGCCGTCAAGATGTGAATTGGCGTAATCTGATTAACAAAACACTCCAGTACCTCGCTCAAAAAGGTACATTGCAGGAACTTCAAAAGACCTATTTAGCTGGTTTAAATTATTCCTATAACCTGATTCCTGTTTGGTCAGGCATTACGGACGAAGCGCCAAAACCTGCTCAAACCCCGCAGGATGTGCCTTATCCCACTCAATACGCCATTCCTCGTTTGCAACAGGGGAAGGCTATTAAAGTGGCAGGTGTCACCGAACTGCCTGCGGATGCGCCTGAAAGCCAGAAACGGCTTGAAGCTACCAACCGTGCAGTGATTGAAGCAATGGCGGCCAAATGGGGCTTCCGTGTGGATTATGTACCTAACTCGGCTGCCAACGCGGTAGATTTGGTTGCTAGCGGCCAAGCCGATATTGCCATTGGTGTACCACTCGATTGGACTGCTGCTGATAAAGTCGATCTTACCGCCGCTTATTTGCTGCATGGTGAACGGGTCATGGTCAAGAAAGGCGATGACTATGAAACATTCCTCGATTTACGTGGTCGGGTCGTTGCTACTTTTGGCAGCGAAGCCGGAGTAGAAGATCGTGTCAAGGCCTTAGCCGCTAGCGCTCAGTCGGCTGTTCGTCCCTTCTCCATCACCAATGAAGCCGATGCTGCCTCAGTGATTCTCTCGCAGAACAATGCCAATGCCGTTTTTGGCGATAGCCTGCAACTCATCGCCCACGTTCAAGCCAATCCCAACGACTTGCGCCTGACGCATCGCGGTACAAACCCTGACGCATGGTACAGCCGTGTTTATGTTGGCATGGCAGTCCCGCGAAATGACATTGATTTTCGTTTATTAGTCGAATACACCATTCAGGAAATGTATCGCAGCGGTCAAATGCAATCCTTGCTAGGGCAGGTCTTGTTGCCGGAAGATGTTCCAATCGCGGATATTTGGCCGGGAGTATCAGATTACTTAGGTTTTAATCTCGGCTAAAACTGAACCACAAATCAGCCATTTTCAAACCATATTCGAACCATCGAAGTAGAAAATATGTGCTATTATAGTTGTTAGTAAATATGAAGGGCGCAAGGCTTTGCGCCCTAACTGAACGTAATCATGTTTAACTTGTTTCGCAAAATTCTCACAAAACTAGATCTGTCACAACAACAACATCATCATCAACTGCAATGAATTCGCTTCTGAATCTGAAGAATCTGACGAATTTTCCGAATCAAGTAACGGAGCTATTCATTAATTAATGTGAATGGCTCACTGACACCCGTAATCGGAGTCGCGATGATTGGTGAAACTGTTAGTTCTGGTAGAGTTTCAACCGTTGCAAGATTGGCTTTAGGAATCGGTGGCTTTTTAAGATTAACCATCGTGATACCGACGATGATCGCGATGCTGCCGGGGATTTCCAGAATACTTGGAATCTCGCGGAAAAACAGATAAGCAAGCACAGCACTTATGACGATGCCTAACTGCCCAACCACGCTCACAAACGTCGCTGGAAGCTGTCGTAGCGCGTAATTATAAACACCATGCCCGATTAACTGAGGCACAATCGTTAGTAGAATAATTGCTACATACGCCGTAAAGTCATATCCAACAATATTTTGCCCACCAACTACCACCAAACTCAAACTCGTTAAACCACCGAAAGTAAAGGCCAGCCATAAGTAGGGTAGGTACGACATTTTATCCCGTGATCTGCGCCCAACGATTGCGTAGATTGCTCCGGCTACCGCAGCCATCAAAGCCAGCCCACTGCCAAGGAGTGGATTGTCACCCAACGAAGCATCCCCGCTGCCAGCCAAGGTAATAATGATGCCACCGCTCAGGGTAATTATCAGGCCGATCCAAATCACGCGATTGAGTCGTGTTCGCAGGACATAAACTTCCAATATCGCTACCCAAATAGGCAGTGTCCCACCAAGCACACTGCTCACCAGCACCGAGGTATGTTTTAGCGCCTCAAAGCCTGACATCAAGTGAATACCAAACCACAAGCCACCCCCTGCCGCAATTAATAAATCACGCTTATTGAGTTTTAGGAGTTCGTTCCGGTGACGTTTCCAAACAAGCGGGGTGAGTATCAGCGCCGCGAGTAGCATCCGAAAACTGATAATTACGGGTGTCGGCATCCCGTGATGCTGCGCGATACGTCCGAGAATTGCCGCCCAAGCACCCGCGAATGTCCCCAAAAGCAGCAGAAGTTGTACACGCCTAACCTTGTTAGCAGGCATCGGAAGTTTAGAAATGAGAGATGTCATGGTTCTTAGTTATGTCTTTTTCGTTTGTCCTATGCTCGCGAGGATGACTCCACTTAAAATAATAACACTGCCTATGATTTGGAGTCCTGTAGGAATTTCTGTAAATAATAAAAAGGCAACAATCGCGCTCAACACAGGCTCAAGCTGCGCTGCAATACCGACATAAGATGCGGGGAAATATCGGAGTGCGAAATTGAGCGAGGAATGCCCGATAAGTTGTGGAATCAGTGCTGTTGCGACCAGTAAAAGATAGCCTTTGAAACTATAACCGAAAAGCGGAACCCCTGTAGCAGCAACCAGAATAATGAGGAAGATTGCCGAGCACCCGTATACAAGCCAGATGTAGGGTATCAGCGACAAAGTAGCTCGTAAGTTACGCCCGATGACAAAGTATATCGCTACTGCAACCGCTCCGATTAATGCCAGAAAGCTGCCTGTATTGGCTTCAAATTGCAGACTGCCACTACTCGGCAAGGCGACAATAATGCTGCCACTAATGCCCACAGCAAGGCCAATCAGTACCCACCGTCCCAATTTTGTCCGCAGAAAAATAAATTCCAGAATCGCCGCCCACAATGGATTCGTGTTGACCAGCACCACACCTACCAGAACACTCGTGTACTCGAAGGATTTGACCCACGTTGCGAAGTGTATTGCGAGAAACAAGCCCGAAACTGCCGCCAACGTCAGTTGATTGCGCTGTAGTCCTTGTATCTCTTTTTGATAACGCCTTAACGTGAGGGGTGTAAGGATCAACGCGGCAATTGTCATCCGTGATGCAGCGATCAAAGTAGAGGGTATTGCTTCAGCTTGTGCTAATTTTATGAGAATTGAAGCTAGAGAAACCGCCAGAACCCCGATCGTGATTACGATAAAAGCTTGTAAAGGAATTTTAGAAGGAGTTGGGATTGTCAGTTCATTCGTGGTCAAGAGTTGGAACCCCGAATCAGCCAATTAGACGAAAATAATCAGCTTCTCATCAGATGTTTATAAAAATATGATGCGACTTGTAACGCTTCTGTAGCATACTTTATTAGTAATCCGCTCGGCTAGTGCCACTAATCTGTACCAATGGCCAACTTGGAAACTAAAGTGCCTGCGGCTAGAATGAGGTGCGTATAGCCTCTGTAACTACCATATGAAGGAGATTAACAATGGCTTTTGAACTCCCTGCACTTCCTTATGCGACAAACGCATTGGAACCTCATATCGACGCTCGTACCATGGAAATTCATCATGGCAAGCATCACAACGCCTACGTCACCAACTTGAACAAAGCGCTTGAAGCGTATCCTGACCTCCAAAGCAAGAGCATCGAAGAACTGCTAACCTCGTTAGATAGTCTTCCCGAAGCAATTCGTGGTGCTGTTCGTAACAACGGTGGTGGACACTATAATCACAGCATGTTCTGGCAAGTGATGGGTCCCGGCAAGGGTGGCGAACCTACTGGTGAGTTAGCTGCTGCGATTAACGCAGCTTTCGGCAGCTTTGCAGCCTTCAAAGAAAAATTTGCCGCTGCTGGTGCTACTCGTTTTGGTTCTGGTTGGGCGTGGCTCATTGCCGACAAGGGTGGTGCAGTTAGCGTCACCTCGACCCCTAACCAAGATAATCCGATTTCTGAAGGCAAGACTGCTATTTTGGGTGTAGATGTGTGGGAACATGCCTACTATCTGAACTATCAGAACCGCCGTCCTGACTACATTGCTGCGTGGTGGAATGTCGTCAATTGGGACGAAGTTGCCAAGCGTTACGCCGCTGCTAAATAGTCGTTAGGCGTTAATCAGATATTTATGTGGTGACAGCATTACAATCATCGCATGGATTAGTGAAAGGCGTTACAATTCGTAGCGCCTTTTTTGTTGCATACTTAAGCATAATAATTATCGCGTATGTTGCGCGAGGAGATCTAAAATGGCAGATGTTCGTATTGAAAAGGATTCTTTGGGACCCGTGAATGTCCCCGCAGGAGCCTATTATGGCGCACAAACCCAGCGAGCAGTAGAAAACTTCCCCATCAGCGGCCTTAAGCCCTATCCGGCTTTCATTTGGGCCATTACGATGGTTAAACGGGCCGCCGCTGAGGTTCATCTTGATCTCGGTTTAATGGACGAGAAAATGGCAAAAGCTATTATGCAGGCAGGTGATGAAATTCTGGCTGGAAAACTGCACGATCAATTTGTTGTTGATCCATTCCAAGCAGGTGCAGGCACAAGTCATAACATGAATGCTAATGAAGTCATGGCGAACCGTGCCAATGAAATCCTCGGCTATAAATTGGACGACACCAAGAAGCCAGTTAATCCCAATGACCATGTCAACATGGCGCAAAGCACTAATGACACTATCCCGACCTCCATTCGGCTCGGTGCGCTCTGGCGTTTGAATGAATTAACAACCGCTCTCAAGGCTTGTGCTGATGCTCTGCGTATGAAATCCAAAGAATGGGATGACATTACCAAGAGCGGACGTACCCATTTGCAAGATGCTGTCCCAATTCGCCTCGGCCAAGAAGTCGGGGCATGGGCCAAAGCTATCGAACGGGATATCGAGAAAATCAACCAAGCCGCCGAAGGGTTGCGTCGCCTCGGCATTGGTGGTACAGCAAACGGTACAGGTTTGAACGCTCATCCCGAATACCACAAGCGTATGGTTGCTAAGCTGAGCAAATTGACGGGATTAGCACTCTATGAATCGGATGATTTATTTGAGTCGATGCAGTCCATGCAAGATGCGGTTTTCTTTTCCGGTGCATTACGCACGACCGCTCAAGACTTGATTCGTATTGCCAATGATGTTCGTCTGTTGGCCAGTGGTCCGACCACCGGGCTTGCTGAAATTACTTGCCCGACAGTCCAACCCGGTTCCTCAATAATGCCCGGTAAGGTCAATCCGGTCATGGCTGAAATGCTCGATATGGCAATGTTCCACGTCATCGGTAAAGATGTGACAATAATGATGGCAGCTCAGGCTGGACAGCTTGAATTGAATGTCATGATGCCGATTATCGCCCATGACTTGTTCGAAGCCATGCATATTATGATTGGCGCGGTAAACGCTTTCACGACAAAATGTGTTGTAGGTTTAATCGCCAACCGCGAACAGGCTGAAGGTTGGTTGGCAAAGAATCCGATTTTGGTAACAGCCTTGAACCCGATTATTGGCTACCTAAAGGGTGCGGAAGTCGCCAAGAAATCACTGGCTGAAAATCGCAGTATCCGCGAGGTCGTCGTGTCATTGGGCTACATGAGCGATGAAGATGCTGCGAAGGCACTAGATGCTCGTGCTATGACCGAGGGCGGCATCAAAGAAGGTGTCAGCGGGGGTGGTTAATTAGAAATAAAGGAATTGTAAGACTTAGTTGCGTTGAGGATGTGGTTATCATAAGCTATAATCACATCTACTTGTCTATCCCTCAAGTGTAAAGTAAAGACCATATCTGTGCAGAATCGAAAGATCGGGAAATACGAAGTAATCGAACGTCTTGGACGCGGGGGTATGGCGGAAGTCTACCGCGCATATCAGGGTACGCTTGATCGCTATGTCGCCATCAAGGTTTTACATGCCTTTCTCGCTGATGACCCTGAATTTAAGTCACGTTTCGAACGTGAAGCACAGAATATCGCCAAGCTCAAGCATCCGAATATCGTACAGGTTTACGACTTCGATTTCGACCCTGAGGCTGAAAGCTACTACATGGTCATGGAGTTGATTGACGGCTCTACGCTTAAAGACCGTCTTTCATCCATCATGGCGCGTGGAGAATTACTGCCAATACCCGAAGTTATTCGGATTATGCGTGAGTCAGCGAGCGCACTGTCTTATGCCCACAGCCGCAACATGATTCACCGTGATGTGAAACCCGCGAACCTCATGTTGGATCATGATAACCGAGTTGTCTTGACCGACTTTGGTATCGCCAAAATTGTGACGGGCGCGCAATTTACTGCTAGCGGTGGCATGGTCGGCACACCTGCATTTATGGCTCCTGAACAGGGGTTGGGTGAAGCGGGAGACGAGCGTTCTGATCTGTACTCGCTTGGAATTATCATGTTCCAAATGCTAACAGGTCAACTTCCTTACGATGCCGAAACACCACTCGCAATAATCCTCAAGCATCTCAACACACCAACACCTATTGCACGTGACATTAACCCCAATGTGCCTGAAGAATTAGATCGTATAGTCCATAAAATTATCTCAAAAGAGGCGCAAGATCGCTATCAATCGGCTGCCGCACTTATTGAAGATTTAGATCGTTTTGCTCACACTAGTTTAGATTATGATCAACAACCGAAATCTTTTTTCACTCCTCCAGATTTTAACAATGCTGCGCTAGCGAATGCTCCTAGTGATACATTGAGTAGGACAACTGCAGTTGGCAGTACGACCACATTATTACCTAACCAACTAACAATAGATAAAAGTATTGCATCCCGCTCGTTGTGGCCTGTATGGCTTTTGGGAACCCTTGTTACACTGCTTATTGTTGGCTTTGCAACACGAATTATTCCGTTTCCGGGTTTTGTTCAGAATCCTACGCCGACTGTGGATACGACCAACGCGGCAATTGTCCCAACTACAGGCAATACGACTGCTGCCACACAGCAAGTTATTGTTCCTCCTGTTAGTACATCTACATTGACCAGTACCAATAGTCCAACCCTTACTGCGACAACTGCGAACTCGCCTACACCTAGTTTGACACCTACGCCTTCTCCGACCCCCGCAATACCGATTGCGGTTATTTCTTCAAGTGGTAATGGTGAGATTGCCTTACAAGCACCTGACGAATCTGCTGCCAAAATGATGGACATTAGAGCAGGTGAACAGGTCACACTGATCGGTCAGACTCCCGACAAATTATGGTTTCAAGTTCAGAAATCAAATGGGCTACAAGGATGGGTGAAGGTTTCAGCAATGGAGGATGTCTTCGGTGATGTGGACAAACTACCTGTGGTTGAAGCGCCTACTTTAACACCTACCAAACAACCAACTCTGACTTTTACGCCATCCGTTACACCGACGTTGACATTTACACCAACCGCAACTGCAACGGCTACAACCAACCCAACCACCACTATTGTTGCTTTAACCCAGACTGCCGCCGCACAAAATGCGACACAGGCTGCTTGTAAGTTGGATTATGCTGCAGATATTATGTTGGTTGAACCACAAAGATATGCCAAGAAAATCGATGGTTTGTACCAGTTACCGGTCAATACCGAATTCACACTGAAGATTCAAATTACAAACCTCAGTGATTGTGACTGGGCACGTAGTACAGCACTCCGCTATTCCACTGGTGAAGATTTTGATGGTGGGCAATTTATTTTCTTTGACGAACGTGACGCGATTGTCAAACCCGGTGACACGAAGACTATAACCTTTATAGGTAAAACACCCGCTAAAGGTGGTAACGAAAAGATTAGTGGAAAATGGATTCTCCAAACACCGGGCCGTAATACAATTGGTGATCCGCTTGAAATTGCGTTTCGCGTATATGGATAATTGATAATTGTCCTGATAAAGAGTTGGGAATGATTTATGAATCGTGAACAAGCATGGTCATTGGTAACTGAATATACAAAGGGCGAATCCTTACGACGGCACATGCTCGCGGTGGAAACTGCCATGCGTGCCTATGCGCCGCGTTTTGCTGGCGACACCGAAGTTTGGGGCGTAACTGGATTGGTACATGATTTCGATTACGAACGGTATCCTGATGTGGCTGTTGAGGGCCATCCCGTTGTTGGCTCTGAAATTCTGCGTGAACGCGGTGTATCTGAGGATATTATTAAAGCTGTTCTTGCTCACGCTGAAGAAATCACTGGCGTGAAGCCTGAAACGCCAATGGAAAAAACCTTGGTTGCTGTGGATGAATTGACAGGCTTCTTAATTGCCGTTGCGTTAGTACGACCATCCAAAAGTATTTTGGATGTGGAATTGAAGTCTGTAAAGAAAAAGTGGAAAGATAAAACGTTTGCAGCTCCGGTTCACCGCGAAGAAATCGAACATGCCGCCGCTGCTTTAGGTGTTGAATTGGACGAACACATCCAAATTGTGCTAGATGCCATGAAGCAAAATGCTGCTGGTCTTGGTCTAGTGGGTAATCCAACTGCCTAATTAAGATGTGGCTTTACAAATAAAAACAGGGACTCGATTGAGTCCCTGTTTTGTTTTTCCCTAATTACAGTTGGACGTGTACTGGCGTACCAATTTCAACGAAGTTTTTGTAGAACCATTCAGCTTCTGATGTTGGCATATTGACGCAGCCATGGCTCATGGGATGACCGAAGTTATTATGCCAATAAGTACCGTGCAGCGCATATCCCTGATAGAAATACATCACATAAGGCACGCCCGGTAGATCATAACCCGGTCCGACCATTCGTTGAGATTCGAGCATATGATAGACTTTATAATCGCCTAAAACGGTTGTGGTACCGGGTAGTCCGGTCGATACACGTAGTGAGCGAATGAGTACTCCATCTTGGTATGCATATGTCATCTGATCACTCAAATCGACTACAACCTGCTTCCCAACATAAATAGTGGGGGGATCAGGCACAAATTGTGGAATAGTAGGCGCAGTAAGGATTCCTACACCATTATTTAAATCGCCACTTACACCGGGGATCGTTAGAGTTTGCCCTGCGTAAATCTGATTGGCATCCGAAATGCCATTGGCAGAGGCAATATCCACCCAATTGACGCCAAAGCGGTTAGCGATTTGGGCGAGACCTTCGCCAGCCTGTACTGTATAACTGGCGCTTGGAGGAGGTTGTACTGTTTCAGTTGTCGTAGTAGTAGCTGCCTCGATTGTAGGTGCTGACTCAACTGTAATCTGCGGCGTGTTTGCGGCAGGTTCCTCGACCGGAGTAGTCGCCCAGACCATCAATTCCTGACCCCGCAAAATGCGATTAGGATTACTTATATTGTTAATCTGCATCAGCTGATCAACCGTCATGCCATATTTTGTTGCGATGCTTGCCAGTGTATCACCATAAGTAACGGTGTACTTAGTGGGTGTTCCCGCCACAGTTGGGTTTTCCACCGTATCAGGTGCCGGATTGTAATCGGGGATAACAAGTGTTTGTCCCGCAAATATCACGCTGGTATTGGTGATACTATTCGCTTTGGCAAGCGTGTCCACACTAATGCCGTAGTGTAGAGCGATTCTGTATAAATTTTCACCACGTTGAACAACATGTGTAGTTTGAGTATCTTGTGCGACAGTTGGCAAAATTGTAAATACTGCTAGTAGGCATAAAACCATGATGACATGTGCAAAAAGACGTACATGGCGGCGGGACATAGTACATTTCTCCTAAGTGGCATTTGATTAGTTTAACATTACAACATCTGTCGAATTAGGTCAATTTACTTGATCTCAATAGATAACCAACCGGGCAATTGCCGGACTTCGGGTTTACCAGTACAATGAAAACCTTGATAGATTTTGCATCAAGCTGCTGAGATAAAAACGAATGCTGGTACGCGCTTACCGTTTGACTGATAAATTCGGTGTTGTCATCCTTAAATCGAGTGCTGCTTTCGGTCAACTGACCGAACTAGGCGTGACACGTCTAACAGGTGTAGGCCAACGCAGTATTGGTGGATTACTTGCGATCGTTGCTGGAATTATTCTTGCGATATTACGCGCCATCCTACGTGTCCTGCGAGCCATATTTGGTGTTATCTTCCGTCTATTTGGGGTAAGCGCGAAGCGGGTTTCTCAGCAGGCAGCAGGGACTGTTAGCGCATCAACCAATACAATGATGGCTCGACGTGCGGCTCGAGCCGAAATGGTTGCTACCGTCACTGAAGATCCTTTACGTGTACAAAACCGAACTTTAAGCGGGCTTTTTGTCCTTGTTTTAGCCGCTCTTATTGGCGTTGTCCTTTGGGCGACCAGTCCGGCGCGGCAAGCCCCTAATTTAAATGCTTTAGCTAATGCCGGTAACGGTGTCTCACTGCTCACGACAAGTGTATCCGTAGATGCGACAGGTGTGCCTGTGCTTGGGAGTACCCTTGTTCCTACGGCAACATCCGTGCCAGCCAACTCTGTAGATGTGCGCGGAACTATCGCCTATGTGGCTCGTGAAAAAGGGCAGACCGATATCTGGGCACTGAGTATAGGCAGTCGAATGCCAATTCGCCTCACTAATAGCCCTGCTGATGAGCGCGATCCCGCGTGGTCTCCTGATGGAACGAAGCTCGCTTATGCTTCGCGTCAAGATGGCAATTGGGAAATATATATCAATGATTTGGTTTCGGGTTCAACCAAGCGCATGACTTATGATTTGTCTTTTCAAGGCTCGCCGCATTGGAGTCCCGATGGCAAGTTTTTGACCTATGAAAGTTACCAAGGGAATAACCTTGATATATATGTCGTGCCTGTGGATGGTTCGCAGCCTTCCCTGCGTGTGACCAATAGTCCTGCACCAGATTTTTCGCCTGCGTGGTCGCCTGTGAACAATGGTCGGCGCATTGCGTTCGTGTCATGGCGTGATGGCAATCAGGATATTTATATTTTCTCTTTGGATAATCCCACAGATTCCGCGTCAATTAATCTTACAAATACACCGGTTCGCCAAGAAAACTATCCTGTTTGGAGTCCAGACGGTAAATATATCGCATATAGTGCTCTTGATGAAGGTATTGAAAAAGTATTTGTCAAGGATGTGGATAATGCTCAGTCGGCAGCACAGGTCATCACGCGAGGACGTACGCCTGCATGGTCTCCGGATGGCTCTAGTTTGATTGCCGCAGTCGACTCTTCTGAAGGCACACAATTTGTTGCGACACCCTTCACAAGCGCGGGGAATGCCACCTTGGTTGTAGGTGCGCCTGAACGCGCAACTTCACCAGTTTGGACAGGTCGTCCATTGCCTGCTGCGCTTATCAGCAGCGGAGGGTTACCATCAGGTATTCCGCAATCACTGTTTGTAGAGCAGGTGGGTAGCCCTGATAAAAATGGTCATTATGGTCTAGGAACCTTGTCAAATGTGGTAGTGTCCCGCTCAGAGCTTTATCTCAGTGACACGGTAAATGATTCTTTTAACGCCCTTAGACAAAAAACACTCCAAGTTGCTGGATGGGATTTCCTCGGTAAGCTTGATGATGCCTTTTGGTCGTTCTTGCCCACGCCTCGTTTGCCAGATGCGGGTGAAGAGCGTCGCAATTGGTATTATACTGGGCGCGCATTTGGGATTACGCGTAATCTAATCGCTGGCTTCCCTCAGCAAATAGAACTGGTTCGTGAAGACATCGGCGTTAACACCTATTGGCGGGTATACGTGCGGGTGAGTGATGATGCCGCTCCCGGTGAATTGGGAGAACCGTTACATCAAATGCCATGGGATATGCTCAGCCGAAATAGTGGCGATGTACAAGCCTATGATGACGGTGGTCGCCTAAAGACGGAAATTCCCGCAGGTTACTATATTGACTTCACACAATTAGCAGTCGATTATGGATGGCAGCGCGTTCCAGCTGGAAGTGACTGGCGTGCCAATGTCAATGGGATCAATTATTGGTTGTTTGAGAAGACGGATGGATTAAGCTGGTATGACGCGATGTTGCAACTCTATAGCAATTCCGAATTAGGTGGATTTGCAGCAACAGCAGTACCAACCTTACCCACACCGACCACTCAAACGCAACCATAGGACACCTATGCGACGCGATGGATTTTCAACAATTTTCTTGCTTATAGTTGGTTTGGCTGGCTTCGGCCTAATTGTCTGGTTGAATGCGCGCCCCGGCCAATCGCCAAGTATTATCGTGATTCCGACAGTTCAACTGCCTACAGAAGACGCAAATTCGTGGCAAACGGTTTTGCGCGTTGGTTTTGGTAGTAATTCAACGCCCTTGCCAACGGTTGCTATTCCTACTGCATCGTTTATGCCTCCGACGTTAGCCGGCAGTAGCGATACCAATCTAACCCCCATAGCGCCTTTGCAACTCACTGTTGTTGCTCAGCCCCAGAACAATTCAGTGATAACTGCTACACCTGCGTCAACTATTTCAGCAGAATCGGCAGGTTTGCCTGTGACAGCGGAAGTTGTAACGCGTCCGCAGTCACAATGGTCACCTCCTGCCTTGATCCCCCCAATTTCGCGTGATCCATTTGGCCGCGACCATTACGTGTTTGCACGTCCGGTGGACTCAAACGCCAACAATGAGGGATTGCTTTCATATACCTTTGGAACAAATGGCCCGGAAGCCGAAACACCGTGGCGTATTCATACCGGTATTGATATGCCCAATCCTATCGGCCAAACAGTTCGTGCTGCGGGCACAGGCACAGTAATTTGGGCGGGAGCCGGTTTCCAAGATTCACCGAGCTATGGCAATGTGGTTCAAATTCAACATGACTTCGGCTATAAAGGTCAAACCTTATATACACTTTATGCCCATCTATCGGCTGTTTTGGTGACACAGGGGCAGCGCATTAATCTTGGTGATCCATTAGGATTGGTGGGTAATACCGGACGTGTCAGCGGCCCACATGTGCATTTTGAAGTCCGTGTTGGTGAAAATCGCTATCGTGCCACATATAATCCGCTGCTTTGGATGGTTCCTTACGTTGGGCGCGGAGTAATTGCAGGGCGCTTGGTCGGGCCAAATGGCATTGGACTACAAGATCAAAACGTAACAGTTTTAGACAACCGTACGGGCTTAGTCGTTCAGTCGACGACAAGCTATGTTTATCT
This sequence comes from Aggregatilineales bacterium, assembly GCA_038251275.1. Taxonomy (GTDB): domain Bacteria; phylum Chloroflexota; class Anaerolineae; order Aggregatilineales; family Phototrophicaceae; genus CFX2. The sequence continues at coordinate 19,233 of JBBSBM010000006.1, read as the reverse complement.
GGATAATGGTTCTGATGTCAACTCGGATCCATTGTGGAAAGAAAATTTTGTGTTTGGTGATATTCCAGTAGGACGCTATCAAGTGATAACGAACATTGATGGGCAGAGAGTTGTACAGAAGGTTGATGTTACAGAAGGAATGACTACCTTTGCTGAACTTTCCCCTCATCAAACATCCGCCACAGAAATGCCTACTGTTTCTCAATAGCGTTGGCAAGACGTAGCTTACGCGCATAGCAGGGCTGCCGGGATTGGGCTACACTCACTCGGCATTTATCGGGAAATAACAATGAAGGAGTGACTTATGATGTCCTCTCGTTTGAGACAAATGATTTTAGCAATATTTGTGGGAATTGTACTTGTGTCTACAAGTTTACTTGCTGCACAGGACAATACGACTCGCGCACTAACACCGGGCATCACTGCATCTGGCACATTGAATGCAACCAATGTCGCACAAGTTTATACCGTGAGTGTCACTACTGGACAAACAGTTTCCGTTACTCTCACTACAAAATCGGGTGCTCGCCTAGCATTGCTGATGACCGATGCCTCTGGTACATCCTTAGGGCAGTTCATCGCTGCACAATCAAATGCAAATGTTCTGTTGGAAAAGGTTTCAATTCCAACTACGGGGACATATTATTTAACAGTGTTGGATGCAACAGGTATTCCAACCAACGAACTTGCTTTTGAAATTACCTTCCAGGTAGGAACGGCATCTGGCAACACTACTCCCTCTTCGCCCGGACAGCTTTTAACTGCTACAGGTCTGCAATTCATTCTCGATTGGGATACCGTCGCAAATCTTGATCTTGAAGTTCGTGACCCTGTTGGTGGCAGTTTGTACTGGGAAACCCCGACTGTTACGAGCGGCGGCAAGATGAGCGCAAACGCTAATGGTGTTTGTAACGCACTTTCGCAGACTCCGTCCGAGGAAGGCTCATGGCCTGCCGGGGTTGTGCCTGCTGGAAGTTATGAAATGATCGTGTACTTCCAGCAGCAAACGGATTGTCCAAATAGTAATCCGGCTAATCTGACCTTGACGGTCACACTGGATAGCAAACAAGTTGCACAAGTAAAAGCTACTATTCAGCCCGACCAAATCTACCTTGCAAGCGTAGTTATTAACCCAGATGGTACGGTAGTAGCAGGCGCTAACGGCGTTAAGGTTGATCCTCCGACCGTTGCAGGCATTGATCTAAAGTCGGCTACTGCATTGGTACAGAACACGCCCGCTACAGGAACCATAACCTCAAAGCAGCCTTACCAAATATATAGTTTTGCTGCACAAGTAGGAGACGTGATTTCGGCTCAGATTAATGCTGATTCTGGTAGTCTAGACACCTTGTTATTGTTGGTGGATCCGAATGGCAATATTGTTGCCAGCAATGATGACCGCGAACAAGGTGTAACCAATTCAGCGATTCAAAACTTTTCGGTGATTATAGCGGGAACATATACCGTTGTTGCAACCCGTTATGGACAGGCTTTAGGCGGAACTGAAGGGGAGTACACGCTAACCTTAACCGGTGCGGTGACAGCTACAGCAACGGGAACACAAACGGCAGAGACTCAAGTTCCAACTTTCGCTGACGTGCCTCGTGGTTCAGTAGAAGTTAGCCTCCAATGGAGTACCGCCGCCGATATACAATTACTAGTGCGGGATCCGCAAGGGGATTCGGTTTATGACGGAAAGCCGACTATTGCAAGTGGCGGTACTGAAGCAGCGAAGGGCAACGATAGTTGTCAGGCTTCAACTGGTTCCTCACCTTACTCGTATATTTACTGGCCAGAAGGTCGCTTGCCCACTGCTGGTTCTTATGAGATTGAAGTACTGTATCAAACCAATTGTAATGACACAACGCCAGTTCAGTTTGTGCTGACTGTTGTTGCAAATGGCAAGATTGTTTTGCAGAAGAACGAACTATTGAACGTCGATCAACGTTATGTGGTTAGCTACAACATTGGTTTAGATGGTCAAATTACCGCTGGTGACGGCGGCATATTTGGAACCAAGCAAAAACCGGATGCCGCTTCGCTCCTGACAAATGTTGTAGCTGAAATGCCTTCGGCGCCTACGCTTGTCAACGCACAACCTGCTACTGGTAGCATTCGCCTCAATAACAAATTTGATGTGTATGTTTTTGACGGTAAAGCAGGGCAGGTTGCGACGATTGGCATGGAACGGCTGAATGGTACACTCGACCCTGTGCTTTTCCTGATTGGCCCCGGTGGGGATCAGGTGACACAAAACGATGATGCGTCGGCTGATACGATCAATTCGGCTATCAATAACTTCATCTTACCTATTGATGGCAAGTACACTGTTATTGCGACCCATTTTGGTGGTCAGTACGGTGTAACTGCTGGAGATTATCGTTTGACTCTACGGTTGAATTAGCAATAAAAGGCTGTACAATACGGGGGCAGTTATCGAACTGCCCCTATTTTTAGCCGATTATTGGTAGCCTGACCTTGAAAGTGTATTAAAATATGAAGTTTCGTATACTCGTGCCCGGGTTACTAGTCTTGGTTGTTTTGGTTGCTGCTTGTTCCCCTGCGCCGAATCTTCGTAATCCTAAGTTTTTGAAAGATACCAGTTTAATCACCATAGATGAGAAATGTGATGCACCGTGTTGGCGCGGTATTATCCCCGGCGAAACAAAATGGAGCGATGCATTAGTTATCCTTCAGGATCAGACTGATTTAGATGACCCTCAAACACAAGCGATTCCCGACTCGGGTAATGCGGTTGGGGCCAGTTGGCAACCTACTGGTGGTGAAGCTTGTTGCCAGATTATATCCGAAGACGGAGTCACCGTAAGTTCTATTTTCTTGCAGATCGCTCCTGATGTGACGGTCAAGCAGTTGATTGCTGCCCGTGGTGAACCCGAATATGTTTTAGGTACACCCGGTACTGATGATCAAGCAATATTGAACTTGTTCTACCCCAAACAAAATATGATAGTATTTGCTTTTGTTGCAGGTGCGGCTAAGGGCGCTTTGAGCGAAACCAGCGAGATCATTGGTGTTTATTACACAACGCCGGATCGCATGGATTTGGGCATGAAGTTGAGTAGCCTCTACGGTTGGAAGGGCTATCAGCCGTTTACAGCCTACGCGCCTGATAATCCACAACCTGATTATAAGATTACACAGAGCGTAACACTTACGCCAACTGGACAGGCTGCTAGTGCGCCATCAGGGGATTCAAATGCCACACCAGAAGGCACAAGCGAAGCAACGGCAGAAGCAACACCCTAGAGCAAGTATCACAGGTTTATGACGGCAACTGGCCGATACAGATTTAAACGGAGTAGCAAGGAACGATTATGAGTGAAGAGACTACGACTACTGGACCTACATCAGTAGGTGAACTGTCGCCAAAGATGGAACTTAAAGGCACAGTAAAACGCCTCGAATTGTATGGTGCTTTTGTAGACATTGGTGTCGGGCAGGATGCCTTGCTACACATCTCACAATTGGGCAAACCCAATGTGCGTAATGTTGGTGATGTAGTTAAGGTTGGCGAAGAAATCACGGTTTACGTACTAAAAGTTGATCCGGCTGCCGGTCGAGTCGCTGTGTCATTAGTGAAACCTCCAGATTTCACATGGGATGATCTCAAAGAAGGCGAAACCGTTACCGGTAAAGTGGTTCGCATGGAAAACTTTGGTTTATTTGTAGATATTGGCGCTGAACGCCCGGCAATGATTCATGTATCCGAATTGTCGGATAACTTCGTCAATTCACCTTCGGATATTGCCAAAGTCGGTGACACTGTAGAGGCGCGTATTCTGCGGGTGAATTCCAAGAAGCGTCAAATTGATCTAAGCATGAAGACTGCTCCGGAACCTACGCCAGTGATTGAAGATGTGGTTGAAGAGGCCATTCCCACCGCGATGGAATTAGCGCTGCGTGGTGCTATGGATGATAAGAAATCAGCTCGCGATCGTCATGAGAACAAAGAGCGTGAACGTCGTGAAAAGATGAGCCGTGAGCGTGATGAGATTATCGCGCGTACACTACGTAGCCACACTTAGTACGATTCAATCAAATCGAGATAAGATTGGTTTGAGAAAATGGGGCTTGTTTAAGCCCCATTTTTATTGGACTAGGAAAGACTACGCTTGAGACGAGGAATAGAGACCAGAAAGAGCAGAGTCATGGTCACTTCGTGCGACAAGCACCATGTGCAAAATGCCTTGAGTTGAAATGCTTGCAGATACACTAGCCAGACAGAAAATAAGAACGCAAACATGATAATTCCAAATTGAATCATCACGCCATATTCCTGCAAAAATGCTATGCGGTTTTGTAACAGCAACAGTGCAGCCAGCACCAAATAGGTAGCAAAACCTAAATAGGCTATTGGAATATTGAATAATTTCGCATAAACACTGTTTTGCACAACTTCACAGTTGAATGCACCGCCACCCACACAAATGGTTTGGGTTTCAGTCAATTTGACATAACTTAAGTAACCACTGATACCAATCCCAATCACGACCAGCACTAATGAAATTGTGTACAGCCAGTCTCGGGATTTACTGCTGGTGACAACTTCATTTGATTGTGCGTTTTCAAAACTTGACATGATAACCTCAATTTAATTCATGTAAATCCCGCAGTAGCCGAATAGGAAGTTTTGTACCTGCGGGTAGAAATTTGACATCCTCTGGAATAATCATTAAACCATCCGCTAACATCATCGAACTAAGTGCGCCTGAGCTTTGTGTTCCTGTCGTTTGCGCTGTCCAGCCTTCTGCCGCACGTTGCAATTTTACGCGAATATAACTGCGTCGCCCATCGGAGCGCATGTCTTCGCTTACTGCCGCCTCTATTGTAGTTGTTTGGTCTTGACGATGACCTAATTTGAGCAGGGTAGGGCGTACAAATACGTCAAATGTGACCATTGCTGATACTGGATTGCCGGGTAAGCCAAAAAATGGAACTCCTCCAACCTGACCAAATGCCAGCGGTTTGCCCGGACGTAAATTGATGCGCCAAAAATCGACTTTTCCCAACTCATCAATAATGGTACGGACAACATCAAATGCACCAACCGAAACGCCTGCTGAACTGAGGATGAGATCTGGTTTCTGATCTAATGCCTCTTGAAATCGCCGCCGCACATCGTCTAAAGTATCGCGTGCTGTTGGAATGCGAATGGGTATCCCGCCGTTCACCGTAACCAATGCTGCTAATGTATAACTGTTGCTATCACGAATTTTGCCCGGTTTTAGAGTTTCTCCTACATCAACAAGTTCGTCGCCTGTTGAAATGATGGCGATGCGTGGTTGTCGAATAACCGCTATTTTGGATCTTCCAACGGCCGCTAACAAACCAACTTCTGCGGGGCGGATGAGCGTCCCTTGCGCGATAATTTGCTCACCATTACGAATGTCTTCACCTGCTAATCTGACATAATCGCCGCTTTTTAGGCTGCGATTGATCTCAACGCTTTTTTGTAGGGCTTCATCACTTCCCTGTGTCCATTGGGCATTTGTATCTTCAACTGGAATAACTGCGTCTGCCCCTTCTGGTAAGGGGGCGCCCGTCATGATTCGCGCTGCTTCTCCCTGCTGGATGTGTCGCGATGGCATAGTTCCAGCCGGAATATCCATTACGACCCGCACCGAAATAGGATTTTGATTATTAGCTTGAGCGACATCGGCAGCGTGTACCGCAAACCCATCCATACTCGAGTTTGGGAAAGGTGGTAAATTGCTGTCTGAGACAATATTCTCTGCGATTATGCGTCCCAACGCTGCCGAAAGTTCGACCATTTCGTTCCCAAGCGGATTGATAGTATTCAATATTTGTTTGAGTGCATCATCTACATTTAGTAAGATTGCCATGACCCCTCATACGTAGTTTGTACGCTTATTGACGTATTATATCAGGTGTATACCTATCAAACTGGTGTGCCTATATATGGTTTATAGGCGAGAAATGTCACCTACTAAAATCAATTTCATTTTTTGATACGAGTAACTACCAAAGAGTCGCAAACTAATTGATAGAGCATATAATTAAAGCTAAACGATTGCCATTAACATTTGCTTATAGTTAGTTGAGTTGAAGGGTACAGGCAAGACAGTTATATGCAACAGATTGCAGGTTTGAATATCGAGTCGATACTAGATTTACTTCCGGATTTGTCTGTAAATGACCGGCTACTCATCGAACGAGCCTTTCGCAAAGCGGAGACAGCTCACGGTGGACAATTTCGTAAATCAGGTGAACCTTACTTCACGCACTGTGTTGCTGTCGCTCATATCCTCGCTGAGATGAAACTGGATGCCGAGGCTATTGCTGCCGCGCTTTTACATGACGTGGTAGAGGATACCAATATTACTGTAGACGAAATCCGCAACGAATTTGGCAAAAACATAGCCCACATTGTGGATGGTGTCAGCAAACTAAAAAACCTACCCATTAAAGTGGACACAAATAAAAAGGGCAAGGCCGCTGACAAAGAGCTTGAATATTTCCGCAAGATGCTACTTGCGATGAACGACGATGTGCGGGTTGTATTAGTTAAACTTGCTGATCGTTTGCATAACATGCGGACGTTGCACTATATGTCACCGGATAAGCAGCAGCAAAAAGCACAGGAAACGCTCGATATATTCGCCCCTTTAGCCAATCGCCTTGGTATCTGGCAGATTAAATGGGAACTTGAAGATCTCAGTTTTCGTTATCTTTTGCCCGAAAAATACAAAGCGATTGCATCTGCTGTTGATGAGCGTAGAGCTGATCGTGAAGCCTATGTCAACAATGTAATCAAAACCTTGCGTGAAAAACTAATTGCGCACGGCCTTACAAAAGTGATTATCAGCGGTCGCCCCAAGCACATGTACAGCATCTATAAAAAGATGGATCGCAAAGACGTTCCAATTGATCAGATTTATGATGTGCGTGCTGTCCGGGTCATCGTAGACGACATCAATCAGTGCTATCAGGTGTTGGGTATCGTTCATAGTTTGTGGCGGCCTGTATCCGGGGAGTTTGATGATTACATAGCAGCGCCTAAGGATAATTTTTATCGCAGTCTGCACACTGCTGTCCGCGACAGTCAAGGCAAGACTCTTGAAGTGCAGATTCGAACATGGGAAATGCACGAAGATGCCGAATATGGTATTGCTGCCCATTGGCGTTACAAAGAAGGCAACAAGAAAAATCGCGATGAAGCCTTTGAAAATCGGCTCAGTTACCTGCGTCGTTTAATGGAGTTTGGACCTGAAGCTAAAGATGCGGCCGATTTCGTAGACACGATGAAAAACGAATTGTTTCAGGATCGTGTTTACATCTTTACCCCTAAAGGTGATATCGTTGACCTTCCGCTTGGAGCTACCCCGATTGATTTCGCTTATTACATCCATACTGATGTGGGGCATCGTTGTCGTGGCGCAAAAGTACAAGGACGCTTGGTAAATCTTAACTATACCCTTCGTACAGGCGAACAAATCGAAATATTGACTTCAAAGCGGGGTGGGCCGAGTCTTGATTGGCTCAACACGGACTTGGGCTATGTCCAGACAGCCCGTGCTCGTGACAAGATCAAAGCTTGGTTCCGCAAACAGGATCGCGAAAAGCATATTGCCAGTGGTCGCGAATTACTTGAGCACGAACTCAAACGGCTTGGTGTTGAACACACATCATTTGAAAATGTCGCCCAGATTTTCGGTTACGATAAACTGGAAGACTTTTTGGTTGCGGTTGGGGCAGGGGATATTAATGGGCCGCAAATTGCCACCAAAATCCTAGAAGCCGAGCGCCGTGATCAACAAAAATCGCTGGTTGAGGAAATGCTTGATTCGCCGCAGCCCGTTCCGTCTCAAATTCAGATTGAAACGAATGGCATCAATATCAATGGCCTAGGTGGTATGCTGGTTACCTTAGGACAATGTTGTAGTCCTATGCCAGGGGATCCAATCATTGGTTATGTCACGCGTGGTCGCGGGGTTACTGTACACCGTGCCGATTGCCGCAATATGCAGTCACATAACGAACCAGAACGTCTAGTTGATGTCTCATGGGGGTTGATGCCGACCGAAGAGCGCTACACTGTCCCTGTTGAGATTGTGGCCTATGACCGTGATGGCCTTCTACGAGATATTAGCACTATCGTCGCCGATGAAAAGGTCAATATGACGAAGGTTGCAGTTACCACTCGTCAAAACGTCGCTGTCGTCCAATTGACTATGGAAATATCCAACTTTCACCAATTGACACGTATATTGAACAAGATGGAACATATCCAAAATGTCATTGAAGCACGTCGGCGCAAAATGGCTTAATCAAAGGAGAAATCAGGATTGAATGGTTGATTAAGTCACGAAATTTAGTCTGGTAAGTCCACCATTACGAGCACCTTAATAAAGTTATGATTTGCGTGTAACTTTAATTCGGTTATAATTTCTTTTTTATAACTGAAAACACACGTATTTCTAACTTACCTTTCTACCAAATTCCTGACTGGAAACATCGCATGGTCGATTTTCTTTATGAGCTCATTCGTCAGCAAATTGCGGCATTGGATTCAGGTATCAAATTTGTTTTTGTCCAACCTGCGTATTTGCCTCAACATCCAGTACTGGAAATGTTCTTACAGGAGCCTGCCTGCCTGTATGTACACTTCGATGGAACGGATCTAGATTATTCGGCGCTACAACAGGTTCTGCAAACATCTTTAAACGAACAGTTTCCAAAAAGTACTTGGTCGGATGTACGCTTGCTGATTCTTGATGAATCCGATCGTGCCCAACTTAATAGCCTTGAAGCAATACTAACTGATTTTCTCCCTACTGTCGATTTGCGGGTTTTATTGTTGAGCCGTCTAATCCCGGATTTTATCCGTACTAATGATGCGATTCGTTTACAAACAAAAGTTGTTCCAATTGAAGCTAGTCTCATGTTTCCCGATTATATTGCATCTGCAAACGATTCAAATCTGCTTGAAGTGAGGGCTTTGGGTGGTGGGCATGTACTGCTGAACGGCAGACTAGTTACGGAATGGGATGGCGAACTGCCACGCAATCTATTCTTTTATCTCATAGATAAAGGCATGGCAACACGTAGCCAAATATTTGATGTATTTTGGCCGGATTTACCGTTGCATGAAGCAACCAATGTTTTTCACGTCACAAAACGCAAGATAAACGAAATTTTAGGTCTGGATTTGACTCAATATTCAGGTGGGTTTTATCGTATCGCCAATGGCATTAACCTTATTTATGATGTGTCCCTCTTCAAAGATTTGATGCAGAGCAGTGCCATCGAGACAAAAAATACCGCTCAGGATTTGCTGACCCGTGCTATTTGGTTATATAAGGGCGATTTCCTAATCGGAATTGACTCCCAACACAATCCATGGGTACAAAATCGTCGCCATGAATTAAGTCAACTTTATGGGGAGTCGCTGTTCACGCAGGCAAGGCTAAATGAGCAAGCTGGAAATATTCAAGAGGCGTTAGGATTATTTATACGCGCGAGCGCACTTAATCGACAACGTGAAGATTTGGCTGGTCTAATTATGGGTTTGTATCGAAAGCTGGGAATGTTTGAAGACGCGTTAAAAACTTATGAACGCATTGAAATAGAAATTGCGGAGACTCTAAGTATCTCACCAGCTCAGTGGTTACAGGACTTAGCTGCCAATATTCGTACTGAGGCTAAAACCACACTCAGTGGTATCAATATCACTTAGCAACGAATATCGGCGTAATTGTTTCCTATTCGACGGGGTCATGGTCAGACATCACGACCCGTTGTTGGTAAGTGACGACTGCAATCACTTGTTCTTTATCCCGCATTGAAATAATGAAGTCACTACCCGCTTTGCCGCGTGGGACTTGTGGCGCACGCCCTAGTCGCATATAGAATGCTTTCTTGCGACTCGTTAGTGCAACAATATTGTCATCCTGGCGCCCAATCGTCGTTGCAGCTAATTCGCGACTGCTTGATGGTAATCTCATACCAATCACACCACTGCCGGCTCTCCCCTGAGATGGGTAATTGGCAATCGGTGAAATTTGGGCAACACCATCATCCGTCATACTCCACACATACTGATCCGGTATCACTACAAATGCACCTACAACGTGATCTTTCTGACCCTGCAGCTTGATTCCGCGCATTCCGCCTGCTGGCAATCCAGTCGGACGTACATCATTCTCGCTGAAACGGATAGCTTGGCCTGTGGCAGTCGTTAAAACAACTTCATTCTCGCCATTTGTAACCATAACCCAACCTAACTTATCGTCTTTTTCCACATTCATTACCGTGAAAGTGTTAGATGTCATGCCGGGTAAGTCTTCAATACGTAACCGTTTAACTTCACCATTAGATGTGGCAAACATCAAAAATCCGTGTTCAAGTGATTCAGGTAGGCTAATTGCCGCTGTAATGTCTGTGTCGCTTGGTAACGGTACTAGACTTGGAAATACTGCGCCTTCTGTCGCTTCATGGACTTCAGGCAATTGGTGAACGGGTATAGTGGCGCATTGTCCATTTGAGGTAAACAAATAAACGATTTGTGCAGTGTTCGTGGCCATAATGAAGCGCGGTGGGTCTTTGAGATCAGCTGTAACTTTCGGTTGAGCATTTTCTAAGCTGCGTCCCATCTTGCCATCAACCGTCACAGTTGCCCATGTGTCTTCTGATGGAACCAGAAGGTCAGTAGTTTGAATAGTCGTTGCGGTGCTGTCCATAATCACGGTACGTCTGCGATCACCATAAGCATTTTTGATAGTACCCAATTCCTCAGCAATCAGTTCGCGTTGTTTTAAGGGACTTTCCAGTAGTCCTTGAAGATATTTGATGAGTTTAATCTTCTCTTTGTGCTCATCATCAATTTTTTTACGTTCCAACGCTGCCAAACGTCGCAGTTGCATGTCCAAAATGGCTTGTGCCTGCAACTCATCAATTTTGAGCAAACTCATCAAGTTATTACGGGCAGTATCGGGTGTTTGGGATTTGCGAATCGTCGCGATAACCTGATCCATTGCATCTAACGCCTTGAGTAAACCTTCAAGGATATGAGCGCGTTCTTGTGCCCGTGTCAGATCAAATTGGCTGCGACGTTTAATTACATCTAGTCGATGGTCGAGGTATACCTTTAAACACTGTTTTAAGCTCAATGTTCGTGGCTCATTGTCAACCAGTGCCAGCGTATTGATACTAAATGTTTCTTGTAATGGGGTCAGCTTAAACAGGCTGGCAAGTACAGGCGTAGGTTCTGCGCCCCGTTGCAATTCAATCACCAACCTTAAGCCTTGTCGATCCGATTCATCACGTAAGTCCGCAATACCTTCTAGCTTGCCATCACGCACCAGATTAGCAATGCGTTCGATCAAAGAAGATTTGTTGGTTTGGTAGGGCAGTTCACCGACGATAATGCGTGACTTACCACGTCCCATATCTTCGATGTGGATTTTTGCCCGCATCGTAATCTTGCCGCGCCCTGTCGCATAAGCCGATACTAGTGTGTCTTCATCTGTATCCAACCCGTCAATATGTCGGTATACCAGCCCGCCTGTTGGGAAATCGGGCCCCTTCACGAACTTCATCAAATCCTTGACTGTGATGTCCTCCATCTTTTCCCATTGCTCAAGCATGTAGGTCAGTGCATCACAAATTTCGTTCAGGTTGTGCGGTGGAATGTTTGTGGACATACCGACCGCAATTCCCGATGATCCATTGACAAGTAGGTTGGGGAAGGCTGATGGGAGAACTGTCGGCTCGCTCAGGCTGCCGTCAAAATTTTCGACAAAATCGACAGTTTGCTTATCAATATCAACCAGCAGCTCTTCGCCGATTTGTTCCATACGTGCTTCGGTATAGCGCATGGCCGCCGCACCATCACCATCAATGCTGCCAAAGTTACCTTGACCGTCAATTAGCTCATAGCGCATTGAGAAGTCTTGCGCCAACCGCACCATTGATTCATAAACTGCCGAATCGCCGTGTGGGTGATATTTACCTAATACTTCACCGACGATACGCGCGCTTTTCTTATAAGAGCTATCCGAACGGATACCCATGTCATACATAGCATATAAAATACGTCGGTGAACGGGTTTAAGACCATCACGAGCGTCCGGTAACGCTCGCGCCACGATTACACTCATCGCATAATCGAGGTATGCCTCACGCATTTCTTGTCCAATGTTGACCTGACGAACGATCCCGTTTGCCATATCGATATGTCCTGAGTTGTTTTTTCCCTAAACTGGAATGGTATTCTAGGTATTTAGCCGAGTGCTGTCAATTACACATTGTTGAACAGAAATTCTATTTTACCACACAATTTCTCCCGCCGGTAGCACCACACTAAACGGTGGACATCACATTTGCGCTAAAAAGGTGTGTTTAATGACCCTGAAACTTGTATTAGCTCCCTCCATCGCTTGCGGGGGAGGGTTGGGGTGGGGGTAAAATTCACCGTCCACCACTTAGTGCAGTCCTACCTCTCCCGCCGCCTCCCCGACTCTCAGGGAATTCTTATAGCCAGCCTTCAACCTCTGTGATACGATGCTCTCTATGATAAAAACAAATCACACCTGCCACCTTTGTTTTTTGGTTCTCTTATCGGTTCTTTTAGTGGCTTGTTCGCCGCAAGCACCAATTGTTATTTATGTCACACCTACTCACGAGGCAGAGGCAGCATCAGCATCAATTGCAACACTTGTGCCCACCTTATTGCCTCCAACCGAAACACCTGTACTCCCAACTGAAACGTCATCTTTAACTGAAACACCAGTGCCAGTTGTCCCATCCGGGCCGACAAATACACCGCTCGGTGCCGTTATCGGGGGTGATTACACGCTCCCGCCAACCTCTACACCGCAGCCCAGCGCAACATCTTTACCACCAACCGAAGGGCCAACACTGGAACCTTCACAAGTTCCACCGACAGTACCAACCAGTGTTCCGCCGACAACTGGCCCGCAGTCGGCAGCATTACCCGATCTTGACCCTGCGCGGATGGGCATACAGCTTGACCCTAATTTGGATCAAAATGATTGGAATAAAGCGCTGGACTCCATTTCCAATCTCGGTGTTAAGTGGCTTAAAGTCCAAATTTCATGGAAGCAGTTACAGCCCAATAATGCGGATGAGACCACGGTTGACTTCAAACGCTTGGAAATTTATCTGGAAACAGCCAACCAAAAAGGCTTGGATATACTCATCAGCGTTGCTAAAGCACCTGCATGGGCACGTTCCAACCAGACCGAAGATGGCCCGCCCGATGACCCAAACACCTTGGCTAACTTCATCAATTTGATGATGCAAGAGTTTGGTCAACACTTAGATGCTATCGAAGTCTGGAACGAACCCAATCTCTCGCGTGAATGGCAAGGTCAGCCGCTGAATGGTGCATCATATATGAAATTGTTGATGCCATCATATAACGCGATTAACGCCTATTCTGAGCGCATGAAGACCGATCCTAAAGAGCCTCGCGCTGTTCCGCTGATGATTATCACCGCTGGTCTTGCCCCAACATCGGATAACGCTGAAATCGGTGCACGTGACGACCGTTCTTACCTCCAAGAAATTTATAATGCTGGCTTAGGTAATCTTCCTAATATCTATGTAGGTATCCATCCTTACGGTTGGGGAAATCCACCCGATTCAACTTGTTGCCAGATGAGTCAAGATCGTGGCTGGGATGACAACCCCCACTTCTTCTTCTTGGATAACGTCAATGCCTTTCATGACATTATGGTCAAAAATGGCGCTACCAGTAGCAAATTGTTTGCCACCGAATTTGGTTATGCCACATGGGATCGCTTCCCCGGCGATCCACCGCAACCATGGATGGCTTACAATGATCGTATGACACAAGGTACGTATCTAGTCCGCGCTTTTCAAATGGCGCAGTCGATGGATTTTATGGGACCGATGATTCTGTGGAATTTGAATGTCGCCAATAAGGTGACCATCTCAAACAGTGATGAAATGGCTGCCTATAGCATCACATTCCCCGGCGATCAATGCAATCTCAATCTTGACAGCAGCAGTCGTACCGAGCGTCCAGCCTACTGGATGATCTACGATGCTGTGCGCCCTGATGTGCAATTACCAAGCTACTGTAACTGATTTTAGTTGGGGTAGGGCATATTAGCCTAAACGAGCGAATGTGAATCAAAAACGCGGAGCATCAAGCCCCGCGTTTTTATTTACTTACTTCGAATGAACCTTAGTTGTTCATTCCCATTTCTTCCATGCCTTCGTTATCGTCGAAGCTGTCTTCAACCGCCGAGTCGTATGCACCTTGCGCTTCAAGCGTAATGTTGGGAGCAACCAATTCGCGATCTTGGTAGGTATGGAAGCCGGTACCTGCCGGGATCAATTTACCGATTATGACGTTTTCCTTCAGACCATACAAGTTGTCCATCTTGCCTTCGATTGCTGCGCCCGCCAACACTTTAATCGTATGTTGGAAGCTTGCCGCCGACAGGAAGCTGTCCGTACTGAGTGCCGACTTGGTGATACCCAACAACACTGGAGCGCCCGCGGCTGGCTCTTTGCCTTCAGCAATCAGACCTTCGTTGTGGTTCAGCAGCTTCAGACGGTCAATCAACTCACCCGGTAATAATGTGCTATCGCCGCTGCGTGTGATCTGAACCTTCGACAGCATCTTGCGGATAATGACCTCAAAGTGCTTGTCAGCGATGTTCACGCCTTGGTTACGGTACACATCTTGAACTTCCGTAAGCAGGTAAATTTGTGCCGCTTCTGCGCCTAAGATACGCAGGATACGATGCGGGTTCTTCGCGCCTTCGGTCAACTGCTGACCAGCGGTTACCATTGCACCGTCAAAGGCTTCAGGTATCAAACGGGCATTCGATGGAATGTCATATTCCATTTCCTGACGGCGTTCGTATCGGATGTAAATAGTGTGACCTTCCAAATGCACAACACCGTGCATCTTGGCAACAATCTTGCCACCATTTCCACCGGCCTCCTCAACGATGATTTCGCCTTCGTTGACTTCCCCTTCATCGTCGACCAGAATGTCCCAACCGACAGGGATTTCATGCTCTTCACTAAAGGCTTCACTGTCAATGACTGTGGCGATACGCACACCGTCACGCTTGCTCAAGCGCAGCACACCGCTGATGTCAGTGACAACTGCTTCACCTTTTGGCTTCTTGCGTGCTTCGAAGAGTTCTTCAACGCGTGGCAAACCGCTAGTGATGTCACCGGATGCTTGTGCCGTACCACCGCTGTGGAACGTACGTAGTGTAAGCTGTGTACCCGGCTCACCGATGGATTGTGCTGCCACAATACCTACTGCTGAACCGATTTCTACCATTTCGCCGCGACCGAGGTCACGACCGTAGCACAAAGCACAGATACCATGAATAAGCGCGCAGGTCATTGGGCTGCGGACATGGATTGCTGCTAACTTGCTATTCTGAATGACTTCAGCCAGTTCATCACTGATGAGTTCATTACGGGCGACAATCAGTTCGCCTGTTTCTGGATCATAAGTATCGCTCGCTGCGCAGCGTCCGAAGATACGTTCTGCAACAGTCTGTCCGGCGATGTCATCCGCACGGCGGATCCACATACCAGCTTCAGTGCCGCAGTCCATACGGTTCACAATCACATCTTGCGCCACATCCACCAAACGGCGCGTGAGATAACCTGCATCTGCTGTACGCAGTGCGGTATCGGCCAGACCTTTACGCGCGCCATGTGTCGAGATGAAGTATTCCAGCGCGTTCAAACCTTCACGGAAGTGGCTGCGAATCGGCAGATCGATAATACGTCCTGACGGATCAGCCATCAAACCGCGCATACCCGCTAGCTGGGTGATCGGGCCGAAACCGCCCTTTGTCGAACCAGATATAGCCATAATCGCGATAGGGCCATACGGATCAAGTGCCTGACGAATCATGTCTTGCAGACGGTCTTTCGCGCGTGTCCATTCGTCAATCGTAATCTGGTAACGTTCTTCCTCCGTCAACAAACCACGACGGAAGTCACGCTCAGCACGGTCAACCACACCTTCAGCCTGTGCCAACACATCCTTACGTTCTTCGGGGATTGTCAGGTCAGACACTGCAATGGTAGTACCGGAAATCGTAGCGTAATGGAAGCCCAAGTTCTTGATTGCATCGACGATGTCAGTGGTGCGTTCTGCACCGACTTGTAGGTACGATTTCGCCACCAAATCTTGGAGTTGCTTCTTGCCCATCGTGTCTTGAACAAAGCGCATCTCATCCGGCAGAATCCGGTTGAAGATACAGCGTCCCACTGTTGTAGGCTCAGGATCAATCTGGGGCGAACGGTCATCGTAGATATTGCCCAGTAAAATAGGCGTATGCAGTTCAACCAAACCGAGGTTGTACAGATACTCCATTTCATCCATATCGACAACCTTACGGCGTTCACTCAGGTTCGTGACGACCAACTGTTCCTGCGCCACTTTGTTTTTCTTGATGCGCTTGCGGAAGTCATGGATGTTATCAACAATGCAGTCAACTTCGCCATCCAGAACTGCACGTAAGGCGCGGTCAGCGGCTTTTTCTGTAACCTTAGTGCGACCGTTATCATCTGTCTCGGTCACATCATTGAAAATCTGCACACTCGGTGTCAGGTGATTCTGGGTGTAATAGTAACCCGGTGAGCGGAATGCCACACCAACTTTTACTGAACCATCCAGCATACTCAGCAGTGGATACTTGTCAGCATTTTTCTTGAGGCTGATGATTTCCACTGTCGGATCCATGGTCAGGTAATAGTTACCCAGAACCATGTCCTTCGACGGGCCGACGATTGGTTGACCATCTGCCGGCTTGAGCAAGTTGCGCGTGCTGAGCATAAGTTCTCGCGCTTCCTGTACAGCCTTATCGCTTAATGGCACATGGACTGCCATCTGATCGCCGTCAAAGTCTGCGTTGAATGCCGAGCAGACCAACGGATGAATTTGGATCGCTTTACCTTCGACTAATTGTGGCTCAAATGCTTGGATACCCAGACGATGCAGGGTAGGGGCACGGTTGAGCAGAACTGGACGTTCCTTAATAACTTCTTCCAGCACTTCCCAAACTTCGGGCTTCTCACGTTCGATGATGCGCTTGGCACCCTTCACGTTGCTGGCATAGTTGTAGCGTACCAAACGGCTGATAACGAAAGGACGGTAAAGTTCCAAGGCCATAGTCTTTGGCAAACCGCACTGATGCAGCTTGAGCTTCGGCCCGATAACGATTACCGAACGACCAGAGTAGTCGACGCGCTTACCGAGCAGGTTGCGGCGGAAGCGACCCTTCTTGCCCTTCAACATATCGCTGAGGGATTTCAGTTCACGGCGACCACGGCGGCTTAATGCCTTACCGCGCTGGCTGTTGTCAACCAAGCTGTCGACCGCTTCCTGTAACATACGCTTTTCGTTACGGACGATAACATCCGGTGCACCCAATTCCAACAGGTGCTTCAGACGGTTGTTACGGTTGATAACACGGCGGTACAGGTCATTCAAATCGCTGGTTGCGAAGCGTCCACCATCCAACTGCACCATCGGGCGCAGGTCTGGAGGAATTACCGGCAGTACCGTCAAAATCATCCATTCAGGACGGTTGTCGCTCTTACGTAAGCTTTCGACCACGCGCAGACGCTTGGTAGCTTTTTTCTTGCGCTGCTTGGAACGGGTTGTACGCACTTCATGCCACAATTCCACTGCCAACTTATCCATATTCATGCCCTGAAGAATTTCGTAGAAGGCCTCCGCACCCATATCAGCATGGAAAACTTGCCCGTAGCGGCTCTTCAGTTCACGGTAGCGGGTTTCTGGCAGGAATTGCAGCACACGCAAATCTTGCAGCTCGTGGCGTGCTTTTTCGGCAGCCTGTCGAATCGCAGTCATGCGACCTTCCAACTCAGTGCGTTGCTCGTCCATCGACTTGGCAGCATCACCAGAAATCGAGTCGGCTTCCACATCCAGTTTGCCCAACTCAACCTGGCGCATATCTTCGATCTCGGACTGAATATCGCTGAGGTAAGCGTTGGTCGCCATCTGAATACGGGAAATATGCTCATTGGTGATCTGCTCACCCTTGGCTGCAATCACCTGATTGGCGGTAGCGAAATCAATATCAGAAGAAGCGGTTTGACCGACCAACGACTCGATGCGGTTCTGCACGTTTTGCGCTTCCTGCATCACTTTGTCGCTCAAACGGCTCAGTTCATTGTCGAAATGGTCATGAATACCCTTAACACGGTCTTCAAATTGGCCAAGGGACGCGTCGCGCTGGGTGCGGACGGTTTCCATTTGCTCTTCAATATCACCGCCCAGTAAAGTTTCCTTCTGGGCAAGTTCCTTCTCGATACGTCCGAGTGCCTTTTGTCGGGCTTCTTCGTCAACGCGTGTGATTACGTATTGAGCGAAATACAGCACTCGGTCGAGGTTGCGGCGGCTGATGTCTAACAGCAAACCAAGGTAGCTAGGCACACGGCGGGTGTACCAAACATGGGCGACTGGCGCGGCCAGTTCGATGTGTCCCATGCGTTCGCGACGAACCGATGCGCGGGTTACTTCTACACCGCATTTGTCGCACACAATACCGCGATACCGGACATTCTTATACTTGCCGCAGTAACACTGCCAATCCTTCGTGGGGCCAAAAATGGCTTCACAGAAAAGGCCGTCTTTTTCTGGGCGCAGTCTCCGGTAGTTAATTGTCTCTGGCTTTGTGACTTCGCCATAGGACCATGAACGAATCTGATCGGGTGAAGCGAGGCTAATTCTAAGGGCGCTGAAATCCTTTGCTTCCAAGGGGTCTACTCCTCTGCGCTAAACCAAAAGGTTATGGGTGAGTCTGTACAAACTACTAAAACGAGGAATTGCATAACTGACCGACAACGAAACAGCGAATTGAAATGTTTCCCTTCGCTGTTCAAAATGTGCTATAAGTTTCCGTGACCATTCGTAAAGAAGAATTATACGAAGACTGGCGTTAAATGTCAAGCATTTAACTAACCTTCAATTATGAGAGGTTTGTGTACCTTGCAACAGCTTATTTGCCAATAACATCTCACTCTTTCAAACCAATTTCTAACCGCATGGTAGCACCACACTAAGTGGTGGATGCTTTTTGAGGGAGAAATCTGGCGTATAAAATGGTAAAAATGAACATGTTTACCAAATTACTGAACGCGTTCATCAAATTCTTGAACATGTTCACCGATCATAATGGTTCAGGAAGGTCT
>JBBSBM010000005.1:0-146097 GCA_038251275.1 Aggregatilineales bacterium | reverse complement strand
CAATCTTGTGGTGAGATCACACCAATTTTCATGTTGAATGTCACTCCACTACAACTGCCATGCCATCTGTCTGTCTTCGCCGGATTGAAGTGTCACCGTTTCCACCTTCGTGCCATAACGAATATCGCGCGTCAGCGTCTCCGCCGAGCGATTGTATACTGTCCACTCGACACTTTGCGGTGTCCACGAGGCTGTCACCATAAAGCCATCAACTAGCAAGTTTTTAAAGGATGCAGTAGGCCATGAAGAAGGAATTGCCGGAAACAATTGGATGCCATCATCGTGTGTTTGCAGTAGCATTTGATGTAGTGCGATGCACACCGAACCCTGCGCTGTGCCGAAATATTGCATATTCCACTCGCCATTTTCCATTACTTCGGTCATGCCACCAAATGTGCATATGGTAGGACGTGCGCCCTGAATAACCTGCCACACCAAATCGCCCTTTTGCTGCCAGCCGAGTACCGCCCCTAATACACCTGCCGACCATGGAAAACCACTGTCGCTGTTTCCATGCCCGATGAGTTGTCCCTCGTAGCGTCCCATATAAGCCTCAGCCGTGCTAATGGCGCGCGGGTCTTTGGCTGAGATGACACCCATCGGATAAATCGGCGTAATCGAACTCATATTAATTTTATCTTCGCTCTCCGACGCTTTGAAGAAATGCCCATTGTAGAGCGAATCCATCGTTTTCATCAATGCGTCCGCCACTTCTGTGCAACGAGTCGTAAATTCGTCTTCCTTACCCAGCACTTTTGCCGCACGGGCGCAGTGCCTCAAAATTGCTATCGTGCCGGATAAGTTGATACCGTCGTTGCGAACTTTGACAGGGCTTTCGGTAACACCGACCAAGAAGCCGATTTCGTAGCCTTTATCGGTCTGCTCGACGATACAGTTCATGAAGAACACGGCTAAACCATGCAGTATTGGATAAAACTCCTCAAGATAAGCTTTATCCTGTGAATAGTCGTAATAACCCATAAGCATGTTTGCATAAGAGCCGTTATTATGCACCTGATATTTCATATGGAGCAGTGTGCCGTAAGCCTTGCGTCCATCATGGGTAATTTCCCAATCCCACTTCAAGCCGTCGCAGCCGAATTCATCACGCGCATGGCGTTGGGCATGATCAAGTGTCCGTTGGAAAAATCGACAGCCTTCCAATGCCTCATCAACATGGTTAGCTTCTAAGAGCGCCCGATGCAGAAAGTACGAATCCCAAAATACATGTGAAGACCACGTCCGCCGCAAGTTATTGACAGGCAGCCCACCCGAGACTGTGTTTTGCATCGCCTTGAAGTGATACATGCTGGCATCGTAGAAGAATTGGAACTGTTCATCGGGAATGCTGATACTCGACACCGCGAAATACTGCTTCCAGAAATTGACGTGTTCCTGCCGCAGTGCATCATACCCTTGGGCGACAGCCGCATCCAACGTATCGGTCGTTAGCGCACCTTGGCGGTTATCCGTAATCGAGAAATATTTGGTGATGGTTTTGCCGCGTGTCCGTGCTGCACGGTCATTTCCGTCTTGGCTGTAACTAGTGGGCTTCGGGTCGAGCCGCAGCGCCATGATGCCGTGTGTCTCACCCAGATCATAACGGCCTTCGGGCAAAGTCTCATCCATATCGACGCTGTTAAACGGTGTGGTGTCCCAACCGTCTTCGACCCACACACCCGAACCGATCCATGCTTCGAAGTCCACTTCACGGTCGAATGTATAACGCTCGATCAGAATAGAACGGTTAGCGTGCATCCATGTGGCGACTTCAGCTTTCACCGTTCCATAATCCAGCTTGCTATAAAGTGTGCCATCTTGTGGGACAAACTGCTGTTCACTCGATTGCAGTTCCAGCCGTTTATCCCCATCAAGAATGAAGTACCATGTCCGTCCCAAAGGCGCAGCGTCATACCAACCGGAACCCTCAGCGTGTTCCAATTTTTTATCAATCGGGAAACGCCCTGCCACCATCACCAGTTTGTTTTCCGGATAATAACGATCCGATTTGTACCAGTTGCAGCGATCCACACTGACCTTATCAGAAACCATCGAGCCGGTGTATCCGACCAGTACCGCGTCCGTTCCGTTTCCAAGAAAGCAGTGATAGTAGTTAGCGGGGAGGTGCATTCGTTATCCTTTAAGACCGGTTAGTGAAATGCCTTCGACAAACGCGCGTTGGGCAAAAATAAATAGAATGACAATCGGCACCATCATGGTGGCTGAAGCCGCCATGAGCAGGTTGAGCTTGACATCAAACTGACCGTTAAAATAAGCCAAACCCACCGACACGGTATATTTGCTTGGTTCGCTTAGATAAAGCAGCGGGTTCAAGAAATCATTCCACGTATCTTTGAATGTCAGAATGGCAATGACAGCGAGTACCGGTGTACTCAACGGCACAATGATTTGCCAGATGATTTGTAGCGTTGTTGCGCCGTCAATCACCGCAGCTTCTTCCAGTTCACGTGGAATAGTCATAAAGAATTGGCGCATCAGGAAGATGGCGTAAGCTTCGCCAAACCACGCCGGAACAATCAGCGGCAGGAATGTATTGACCCAGCCTAACTGGTTGAACAGAATGTAGGTAGGGATCAGAATAGCGGCGCGTGGCAGCATCAATGTTGCCAGCAAAATAGTGAACAGAATATTCTTACCCGGTGCTTTTAATCGTGCGAAGCCATAAGCCACCAATGTACACGAGATCAATCGTCCGCTAACGACCCCTGCCTCGATAATCAAGGTGTTGACTACAAAACGGTCAAATGGAAGCTGCGGATTACTAAAGGCTTTTTGGAAATTCGACCACAGGACGGGGCTAGGAATCCATTTGGGGGGCCAGATGAAGATTTGGCCTTCAGGTTTCAGCGCGGAAGTAACCATCCAGAAAAGTGGAAACAGGAACATGGCACTCAAAATAATCAATAATAAGTAAACCACCGTTTTGCGAACAACCTCGCCCGCGTTCCGTTTCTTTGATGCAAATAAATCAGCTCTTTGAACAGCCGAAGAAGAGGTAGAAGTAGCAGTTTTGACGGCCATAATTTAGTCGCTTTCTCCGCTGTAGAACACCCATCTCTCAGAAGTACGGTTAATGAAGTACGTAACCGACAAAATGACAATGAATAACACCCACGCCAGCGCTGAGGCATAACCCATATTGAGGTAAGTAAAACCCTCTTGATAAAGATGTAGCAGGTAAAACAATGTTGATTTCAAAGGTGCGCCGATTTGACCCGCATGTGCCGTCGAGATCACAAAGGCCGAGTCAAAAGTCTGGAATGCGCCAATCATCGACATGACCAGATTGAAGAAGATCGTCGGGCTGAGCATCGGCAGTGTGATACGCAAGAAGCGCGTCAGGCGACCAGCACCGTCCACCTCGGCGGCCTCATAAAGACTTTGCGGTAAGCCTTTTAAGCCGGCAAGGAAAATAAGCATCTGCCCGCCCACGCCCCATGTACTCATGATGACGAGGGCAGCCAGCGCGTAGTTCGGATCATTAAACCACTGCGGTGTTCCCATGCCTAAGGATCGTAATAATCCATTTACGGGGCCAAAACGGGGATTGAATATCCATGTCCACAAAACCGCCGAGGCGACGCTAGCGACGATTGAAGGAATATAGAAAGCGGTGCGGAAGAATCCGACAGCGTGTGTTGCTTCGTTGAGCAAAATCGCTAGAAAAAGCGCGACAAGCATCTGAAGCGGGACGCTCGTAATCGAAAAGAGAATAGTGACCTTGAGCGACTGGTAAAAGTCGGGATCATTCGTGAACATGTTCACATAATTTTGTAGACCAATCCACTGCGGCGGGCTGAGAACCTTCCAACTGGTGAAACTGAGGTAAAGCGACATGCCCATCGGGATTACGGTAAACACAAGAAAACCGATTATCCACGGCGAGATGGTGAGGTAAAAAACCGTAGCCTCGCGTCGTGCAGCGGGTGTCATGGGGGTTTTCGATTTCGGTTTTGGCGTATTGGCGGTTGTCACTCTCATTCGGCAACCCTTTCAAAGAACATATTTGAATGTTTAAATCAAAAGAATACTTGCGAAGTCGTCTACTTGCGATTTTATTGACAGCCCATGTGGATTTCTGGCAGTAGTATTTCGCTGCTGCCAGAAATCGTTAATTATCGTTCTGTTGAAGCTAACGATGCGTCAGGCAAACACTAAGGTGTTTTGGCCTTTTCGGCGAGGCAGGCATCCGCTTCAGATGCAGCTTTATCCATTGCATCCTTGACGGCTACATCACCCTCTAACACCGTCGAGATTTCCTGCACGAAATATTTATTGCCGCAGTCAGCCCAATAGGGAGATGCAGCTTCAGGGATCGGCTTGACGTTAGCAAGATCAGCGATGACCGAACCCTTGTATTGGTCTTTATCAAGCCCCTGTTCTTGGACAATCGCCTTGACATCGGTCAGTGCATACTTGGCAAATTCCTTAGCACCATCACCAGCGGCGATGTATTTGAGGAATGCCCATGCTGCATCTTTGTTCTGGCTGCCTGCGTTCAAACCGAAACCTGCCCAGCACAACGCGTTGGCATTGCCCTTAGAGCCAGATGGCAGAATGTTCGAGCCGAAGCCGAAGGTCAATGCGCTGTCACCGGTTTCGTAGCCGTTCATCGGCCAAATACCTGTCCACATCATCGAGACCTGACCGGTAGCAAACAGATCGACACCCGAGAAAGCAGCGTAGTCGGTCTTGGTTGGGGCAACATGATATTTCTTGAACAGGTCGACGTAAGCCTGAAGCGCGGCGACGTTAGCATCGCTGTTCATATAACCGGTTGTTGTCTTACCATCAGGTGAAACTTGGCTGCCACCGTTTGCATAGATGATTGGCAGTATGCCGCGTTCCCATGCGGTATCACCCCAGCTATTCGGCAGTGAGATACCCCAGCGCTGAATGTTACTGGGATCAAAATCAGGCGAGGTAGCGTCTTTGCCATTGGCGTCGAGTGTCAGCTTCTGTGCAGCATTGACCAAATCTTCCCATGTCCATTTGTCAGTGGGGAGGTCAATGCCTGCTTCGGTGAATTGATCCTTGTTGTAGTACAGAACCAAAGGACTGTAATCCTTGGTTAGATAATAGGTGCTGCCAGCGACCTCGCCGAAAGCCGCAACCGCTGGATACAGTGTATTCATGTCAAAACCGTTTTTGCCACTGATATAAGGAGCAAGATCAGCGACTACGCCCTGTGCTTGGTACTTCGCCACATCGCCATCGCCAACTTGGAAGACATCAGGCGCACTGCCAGAGGCAAACTGAGCCAACAGCTTTGTGCCATAATCTTGTGGAACAGCTTCGAGTGATACTTTCACACCGGGGTTTTCTGCTTCAAAGGCGGCAATAGCATTATTCCAAAATTGGAGATTATCACCGCTTTCCCATGTGCTAACACGCACTGTTCCAGAAAGCGCTGCTGTGCTGTCTTGCGCGGCTACCTGCGCCGCAACAGCCACGACTGTAACGAACAGAGCAATTAATACAATCAAGCCTTTTTTCATTTTCGAACCTCATGGTAACTATTTACTTTTGAGCATGATGTGACATAGATAGTAAGTGGATTTGGTCTATACAGCCTCCTCTTTTTCTATTTGAGCCTGCTGGTTCGCTTTGTCTGAGTGAGAACATTTGAAAGGCACTTTTGATAGCGACTTTTCCCAACAGTATTCGTGGGCATGTTATATAACCCAGACTCAACTCCCGATAACGAAGTCAGGAAAACCTCATAAGCGAATATGATAGGCATTCCCCGCCGAGTAATTGCATGTAATAGCCTGAAGCATCTCTCAAATGGAGTATGCTATGTCATCAGGGATTGTTTCAGATAATATTTTTTTCGGTAACCGTTTCAATCATGAAATTTAATCGTTTAAATCTAATTAGGTGGATTTCCACTTACAGGATATACTACCAGTTTAAACGTTTAATTGCAACAAAACCACATATTGGATTGGATATAATGCACAAAAGAAAGGGGTCTTGTAACAAAGACTTTACTGGGTCTTGGCTCAACCCATTCCAATGAAATTAAAAAAGTCAGCAGGTAGCTTATGTGCAATTGACACGACAAAACAACTTATTGAGCAGACTGAATAGGAAAGTAAACCGTATAAGTTTCATCAACCACATCGTACAGCGGTTTGAAGCGTAGTCCTGATGCTTGGTTGCGCGTCCGATAATTGGGCTGCCAATAGCCCCATTGTCGCTCATTATGCGGCACAATCATTGTTGACGCGTCATTTTTATCACCAATAAGCAGCCGTTCTTCGTCGCATAAACCGGCCAGCACAATCGGCCCATCGACAAACGCGCACATGTCCGGCATATCCGGTAACGGTTGTGTGGTGATCTGCTTGGGCAAGTAGACGCGAATCGTGTCCTGCCTCCAGACACGCTGGATCGACAAAAAAGTGGATGCGCCTGACTCAACAGCTATAGCTTCTCCATTGATAAGCACAATTGCCTTATCACTCAACCATCCCGGTAAACGTAATTTGAGCGTGAACTCGGTCGGTCGCTCACAGGTGATTTGGAAATTCACCCCCCACGCATCCGGTCTATGACGATCTTCAGTCATATCCGCTGGGTTATAAACCGATCCGCCCGGTGTAAACAATGTTTGTTGCTCGATGCGAACCGTCGATCCATTGATTTCGGTTTGCAATGTGCTGGGGATATATTGGCACACTGCAATCTCATTATCGCTGGCGTAGTAGATGTAGGCGTTGTGGATGGTATGCGCTTGCACCAACGTACCGTGACAGCACCAAAAATCATAAGTTGGCGATCCCCAAAGTTTCTTCGCACCAGCTTCTAATGGCAGGTAATAGGACACCATTCCGGTTCGGGCGTTCTGTTGGGCGAGGATGCCGTTATATAAATTGCGCTCAATATAATCTGCATAGACCACATCACCCGTCCAGCGAAACAGATAATCCGCCAACCGGATCATGTTATAGACAGTGCAGTGTTCCTGTGTCCGGTCACCCAGCCGCGCCGAGAACTCAAACGGTGGAGTCCATACTTCGCCGCTGGTTTGCCCGCCTGTACAAAACGTTCCCCGCTCAGTGACGGCACTTTTCCAATAAGCCTCTACGATTTTTCGCCAGCGCTCATCACCCGTAACCTCATACGCTCGTGCTGCGCCATGGACTTCTGGAATCGTGGTGTTGGCGTGTTGATTGGTCAGTATATCTTTCCCCTCCAACAGCGGATCAAACAATCTTGACCGTGTGTATCGCTCCATCAGTGTCAAATATTTTGCCTCGCCCGTAATCCCGTATAAATTCGACCAAAGCTCTAACATCGCGCCGGTTTCATTATCCAGCATGTTATCCATCTCGGTACGCGAAAACGGCTCTGACCAATGCAGGAACCAATCCGCAAATGGCTCGATAATCTCCATCGCTTCGATGTTCCCCGCAAAAGAATACATATCGCATAAACCCATCATGGTTTTGTGTGGCACATATTGTGGAGCCCATGTGGCTTTACCTTCCGCCAGCAATCGAAAATATTTTTCAGGGATCGACGCTGCCCAACCGTTCCCATTTTTCAGTTGGCAGCGCTTGAGTTCCGAGACAATCGTGTCGGCCTTGCGCTTAATATCTATATCACCTATCGCTTGGTAAATCCGTGCCGCCGCTGACAGCCAATGACCCAAGAAATGTCCGCGCACCTCCGAAGTGGGCGACTCCCAACCCCAATGGCGGTCACTGCCATCATCATGATGCCCGTACATAGTCACTCTGAAAGCGCCGTCGAAATTATCCTTACGTATACCTGCTTCAAGGTAATAATTTTGCAGCAAATTGTCATTCGTCAAACTCATGACATAAGCACGGTTGAGTTCGAAGCGCTCTTTAAACACGCTGTTGGTTAACCCAACCTGCCGCAAGTCAAAAGATTGATATGGCGTGGACATAAATAATCCTTTTCCGTTATCAATGAATATTTCGACACAAAAAAGCACCCGCATTATACGAGGTGTAGTTGGTATCTCATATCACGTTTCTTATAATTTTAGTTTGTTTTCGGTTAACCCGACAAATGGTTTTCCAACCCTCCAACAACCCGTTTAACAATCCGGCTCCCTCAAAACCGTTAGCGCCAACCCGCGCAAAAAGCTACCAAATGTTCTTCCAAATGGTAACCCATTTTATGTTCATATCGAATACACTATCTATGGGGCTGTTGTATTGACTCCCTTGCCCGTGCGAAGCCTCCTGTGGATGTTACTACGGGCTATCGGCGAAATGAGCCTGCGACGGTAGACGATGTGGGCTGGGGTAGGGGTATCTTTGGCAAATCTGGCGCAAAATAACCTTTTGCCATTGCCGAATTTGCTACTAATTGTGCCTCTGTCGCAACCGCCGACACAAAACGGCTTATGTCGTCCGCCGACACCGCCGACATAAAACTTCACTTCTGAATCTGAAGAATCTGAAGAATTTTGCGAATCTTCGGCACTTCGCTCCCTCAAATCCGCCATCGAAACCAGTTTTGTAAATGCGGAATTTGCAGTTTTTCCGAATCAAAAAGCGATGAACCATCGTCCACCGCTTTCGATCTTGTAACTTCAAACTTGTGACTTGGAACTCACCTATCCGTCCGTCAAGATCGCGTCGACCGCGTTCGCTAATTCGCGCAGGTTGCTCACTTTATAGACACCGCTGGAAACCTGTGCATATTGGTGCATATCGCTGTCACCTGAACCCCATTGGCTTTGAGGTTCGGGGCAGAACCACAAGACGCGCCGCGCATGACGCTGCATATCCTGTGCAATCCCAATTTGCGGATTGTTGTAATTGTTGCGTCCGTCACCGAGCATGATAACGGTCGTCTTGCTACCGACTTTGCTCATATGGTCACGTTGGAAGGTCTTCAGGCCATTACCCAAATCAGTGCTGTAATATCCCGGTGGATTATCTTGAAGCACTTGCATCACTGCTTCTTGTGGCTGCCTCTCCTCGAAAATCATGCTGATGTCCACAATGTCGCTGATGAAGATGAAGCTGTCAGTTTTGGCGACCACATCATGCAGCTCATACACCAAGGTCAGCAAGAACTCGGCACAGTAACGCATTGATGTACTGATGTCGCAGATCAACACCAAACGAGGTTTAACGTGGCGTGTATGAAATTTCATCTCAATCGGCACACCACCGTAACGCATGTTCCGCCGCATCATCTTACGGGGGTCCATTTCGCCTGCATTCGCCCGCCGTTGACGTAATGAAGCACGGCTGCGAAGGCGTGCAGCTAACCGACGAATTTCATCACGGATAGCATCCACTTCATTCTGGCTTAACTCCGAAAACGGAACATCGAGTAGATCAGGCTTAGGATCAGGTTCTTTATCCGCAAGCCGTTCCGCCAATGTCGCGCCCGCAAACTGTGAAATCTGCTCGGAAAGGGCTTGCGCGTTTTCTTGAAGCTGTTGGCGCAGGTCTTCCAACGCCTCGTCGCTCATGCCCATCGCTTCCAGTTCTTGCAGCAACTGTTCAATCATATCCTGAATTTGCTGCATTCCTGCTTGGCGGTTCATACGCCGTTCGAACCACTGGCGCTGATACATCTCACTGCCTTGGTTCATGCCAGCCTGTTCACCCATCTGATCCAATTGATCTTGGGTGAATGGCTTGCCTTCCAACATTTGCCGCAGCAAATCCTTGAGCGCATCCATATTGCCCATCAACGATTTGAGCGCGTCTTGCAACTTCTGTTGGTCTTCAGGCGATAAATTATCGGGGATATTGTTCAACGGCGGTTGATTGTTGCCGAAGAACAGCGGGAAAAAATATTCAAATGTACCTTGGTCGCGGGCCTCTTTGACCAGCGTTGCCCGCAGCGTCGAACGGAATGCGTCACGGTTACCAGCACCGACCGCTTCCACGCCGTACATTGCATCCTGACTTTCCGCCAGCGAAATACGCACACCGGCCGCGCGCATCGCCCGGATAAATTGCACCATACGATTGTCCATATTGGGGATACCTCATCAAACCAAATCGGACGAAGGTTTCTGATGGCTATCTATACGATAGTAACTCACATGAGGTCAAATCGAAAACTGGCTATAGGGGTAGTCTTTAGGGGCGGTGTATCTCACCACCCCGATTGTTAGTTGCTGATTCAGTCACCCGATGGCGCAGGCACGACAGCTTCCAGCATTTGTACATCTTCATCGTCTTGTAACAGAACCGGATCAGGCGTATACATGCCGTATTCATCAAAGAATGCACGCACCTCATTGGCGTTGATTTCGCCTTTTTCTAACAATATCGCCACCAATCGCTCGACAATCTTACTGTTTGCACGGAGCGCCTCGCGGCATTCCTTCATCATCTCTTGGAATTTCAGCTCCATCGCTTCATTCATTTCGGGCGACGTGTTGACTGATAGCATGTTCCCAAAGGGGGTTTGCTGTGGCCGACCCACTGTGCCACCCAATGGGCCCAGAATACCGGACATTGCCATCGCATGAAGGATATTCTGCACCGATGTTAAATGACGCTGAACCATGACCGTTTGGTTCGGCGCACCACAGAATTCAATTTCGGCTGCTTTACCGGCTACCAATACCTTCAGGTTACTTTCCATCTGCACTTTAGACCACATGCCTTGGTAGGTATCCTGCGCCGGATAATGAGACACATGCCCGAACAACTGCCCTTGACGGATGATGGTGATACGCGCGATGCGGTGATGGGGCATGAATAACCGGATTGCGACGGCATAACCTGCTTGGTAGTAGGCCAATCGCTTCTTCGCTTCCGGCGACATATGTTTGATCGGGGATCGCATACCCATATGATGTTCGGGCTGTGCTAATCGAAAATCATCATAGGTCATATAAGAACGCCCCGCGAATAACGCATACCGCAGCGACTCGTTCAGTAGATACTTGATGTCAGCAGGCGTATAACCCGGTGTTTCAGTTGCCAATACCGCTGGAACCATACTGTCATCGTGCGCCATCTTCTGCAGATAATACTTAAATATCTCAACACGCCCTTGCATATCCGGTGCATCGACTCTCAGCTTCTTATCAAAACGTCCCGGTCGCAGCAGTGCTGGATCAAGCGATGAGACACGGTTAGTTGCCCCAATCACCAGCACACGACGTTCAGGCTTTGGTACATTCCTGCGTAGAATCCATTTATAAAATCGTGCCCGCCATGTCGCCCGCCAGCCATGCTCGGAACTAAAACCGTCCATCTGTACTAGCAGCGTACTCAGTAATCCCATTTCGCCGCCCATGCCGCCCAAAGGATTACCACCCGCTGTTTGTCCACCGGTGCTGCTCACCCCGCCGCGTGAACCAACCGTATCAATTTCATCAAGGAAAATGACGGCTGCACCGTACTCCTTGGCGGCCTTACGTGCCTTACCAAACATGTTGATCACCTTCAATGAACTTGTTCCCATGAACATGCCTTGAAGGGATGAAGTATCGACATAATAAAATGGGACACCCGCTTCGGTGCTAATTGCTTTCGCCAGCCATGTTTTACCGGTTCCGGGAGGTCCTTCTAGTAGAACACCTGTCAATGGCTCACCACCGGCCTTCTCAAAAGTACCTACACCCCGCAGCAAGGTCACAACTTGACGTGCTTGCTCCAACAGTTCGGGCTGCCCCTTATAATCCGCGAAGCTCACACCCTCCGTACCGGGCATGATCTCGTAAGTGCGTGATTTGCTTAGAAACCAGAAAATAGCGACGAACTGCAAAATGAAAATGGACATGAAGATGCCAACCGACAGCAGGACACCGAATACCGTCAGTAACACCCGCATAACACTGGGAACAAACAGACCGATAATGAATATGGTCAGCACTGTTTTCCAAATCCAACCACTGCGAAGAAAGCGGCTGATGCGGTTGGAAAGCGTATTATGGCGGTCAACCAGCGTATCTTCATCTTCCCAATTCCATTGACCTTTGGTATTCAAAAACGGTTGGTTGGGCGCATTCTTAATGTTCGTCATGCGGTTGTGCCCCCGGTGACAGTTTCAATTTTCTTGAGTGGATCAAGGTCGATTTTCGGCGTATACAGGCCGTATTGGTCGAAGAAAGCTTCCACTTCATCTGCGAACAACTCGTCTTTCTCCAACAGCAGTTTGATCAGCGCTTCGCCCATCTCTTTGTGTAACCGGAACGAAAGCCGCACTTCTTCAAGGACACTACGGAAGGTGTTTTCCATTTCCTCGGTCAATTCCCCTGAATAATGCATGCCTAATGGCCCGAACATACCGGCATTTGCCATTTGCGTCAGGGTATACCGAATAGTGCCGAAATCGCTACCATCCCCCCAT
Source organism: Aggregatilineales bacterium (assembly GCA_038251275.1). GTDB lineage: Bacteria > Chloroflexota > Anaerolineae > Aggregatilineales > Phototrophicaceae > CFX2. Next base: position 133,761 of record JBBSBM010000005.1, on the reverse strand, counting down.
CCGGTACCCACACCTAAGGTTTGTGATTGTTCGCCCACATATTCAAGTTCACCAGCTCGCCCACCAACGGAAATGCGCAGCCGATTCATCAAACTGTCATAGGTGTTAATAATGTCGTGATCCTCAACCGCTGGATAATGCAAAACATATCCATGTGCGCTGCCCTGCCGAATAATCGTGATACGGGCAATCCGTTCGCTGGGTTTGAAAATTCGGATAGCTAATGCGTGACCCGCTTCGTGGGCAGCCAGCCGATATTTATCCTCTGCTGTCATATTTTTGATCGGCTGACGCAGACCAAATTCGTGTTCCGGTTGTGCCTGCCGAATATCGCGCATGGTGACGGTATCGCGCTCGTCAAACATGGCGTAACGCAGCGCTTCGTTGATGAGATGCTTGATGTCTGCCGGCGTGTAGTAGGGCGTTTCTGAAGCCAAGATCAGCGAATTAATGCTTTCGTCATGCTTGAAACGCGTCAGATAGTAATCGAATATTTCGCGGCGGCCTTCTAAATCCGGCGCATCCACCCGAATCTTCTTATCAAAACGTCCTGCGCGCAGCAGTGCCGGATCAAGTGCCTGCATCCGGTTGGTTGCGCCAATCGTCAACACGCGGCGGCGGGGTGCGGAATGACTACGCCCCAATATGTGTTTATAGAACCAAGCTTTACGCTTCGCCCATCCGCTGTTTTCGACGCTAAAGCCGTCCATCTCGACCAGCAAAGTACTGACCATACCGCTGTTACTGCCCATCCCGAACATCATTGGCAGCCGGGTATCCGATTGTTGATCGGCATCACGTTCATTGGTTGCGACACCCGAACGTGAACCAATCGCATCAATTTCGTCAATGAAAATGATTGCCGCGCCGTAATCTTTAGCAGCAGCCCGCGCCTTTTTGTAAAGGTTGGACACCTTCATGGGCGCGATACCCATAAACATCGAATTCAACGATGACGCATCAATATAGAAAAACGGGACGTTCGCCTCGGTACTAATGGCTTTCGCCAGCCACGTTTTACCAGTACCGGGCGGCCCTTCTAATAGCAAACCGTTTAATGGTTCGCCACCCGATTCTTCGAAGATACGCACACCGCGCAGGAGCTTGACGATTTGCCGCGCCTGTTCCAATAACTCCGGTTGACCGCGATAATCATCAAAGCTGATGCCTTCTGTCGCTGAACCCGGCCAAATGATATAGGTACGGGCATTGCCCAAAAACCAAAACATCAGTGCAAATTGACCGATTGCAACAGCCATAAAGATCAGGAGTTGTACGAGGGTGCGCGTCAGATTAGTGAAATCAACCGAGAAATTCTGAAGGATTGCGAGGCCGATCTGATTGAAGAAGTTTAGAACACCTCGCATGACGGAGGTATCGAGTAGCATAGCTGCCACTAGCACGATAATGATGACCCGCCAAATCGTGAAAACACGAAGGAGGCGGTAGCGCAGCTTTTGACGTTCTTCAACACGCGTTTTCTCTCGCTCCCACGCATAGATTTTACGCGGTGGTGCGAGTTTGTTATTTGCATCCGGCTTAACGATGCTCATAGGTCAAATATCCTCAACTCTGAACAACTTACGATAAGCAATATGCGCTTGTTTGGAAGTGGGTTATCCTCCACCGCCGCTCGTTAAACTTGAAATCATCGTAACAGGATGGTTAGGTGTACCGGAGTAAAGTTGATTTGCCGTTGGTTGGTCGAGTGCCAATTTTCCGTCAAGAATCAAGTTAGCAAAATCTTGTAAGGTGGTTGTGTTCTGTAAATAAAGCAGTGCATCAGCCCGATCAATCGTGGCTGATTCGATGATGAATCCGACGAAACTCGGCCCTTTATCAATGGTCGTGATTCGCTGTGGGTCAAGCAGCACAACTTCCAGTGTTTTTGCACCGGTACTTTGCTGCATAATGCCGCGCCATGTAAGCTCGATTGCCCGACGATTTCGGTTAAGCACATCGAGTTGGGAAAGTCCGGGTTCAGGAATTAGCAGTGCATAAACTTTAAAACTCTGTGTATTCAAATCATTGCGGATTTCAACGATGTCGATACCCCCGCCTGAAGCGGTTTCGATGCGGTCAGCTACACCGTTTAACGCCGGATCAGTCGTACCTGCTTTATCTGCCATTATTAATTCAGAAGATTCAACCAAGCGGTTTTGGGCGGCCTCGCCGGTATCTTGCCCCGAGAGGACTTTCAAGCCCGGTAACACGCTGCAACCTGCGCCTGCCAGCACTGCCATGACCAAAAACGCTGCAAACCGAAAGTTCCATTTCATAGACTGTTCCACACGCTTTCAGCACACTCGGATTAAAACAGTATACCGTTTTCCTTAATAAAGTGTTCAAATTCTCATCAAAGTCATTCTAACCTTGAAAACGCTGCCTTAATCATTTTTGGATGTCGCTATTTAGCAAATACTCACCCTAATGCCTCCTACTTGACCGAGCAATAGGGATTTGTCACTACGCGCCGCCTCATAATATTGGTTACAATGACACACTAGCCATTCATAATCCGCTGGAGTATTGGAAACTGAAAGTCACCACCACCCATCGCTATACCCTGCTGGGCATCCTTCTTCTAGCACTCGTATTAAGACTTGCCCAAGTCTTGCCCTTGGATCACGCCCAAATTTATGCTGAAAGAGGCGGCGATAGTTGGTGGTACTTGAAATATGGTTTTGATTTGGTGCGTGGGCAAGAGCCGGCTGTACTTGCTTCCGGCCCAATCTATCTCTTGTTCGTAGGTATTCCACAGCTTATCCTTCCACGAGCCACTGCCGTTTTGTTCATACGTATCCTACAAGCAGCGTTAAGCACCATCACCTGTTACTTCGTCTACCGTTTAGCATGGGCTATCAGCCGTGATGTTCGGGCAGGGCTAATCGCGTCAGCGATATTAGCCATCGCACCTGCCTTTATAATTGAAAGTGGTCAAATTCTCACCGAAACCTTATTCATCTTTTTGCTATCAGGTGGCCTCTGGCTGTACGTCACTACCATTGACCGTCATCCGTCCCAATCACCCATCAAACCCCGTTTATTTGGATTAATCGCCTTAGTTGGTGTGATCTTCGGCATCGCCACATTGACACGGGCAGTCTTATTAGCCTTCCCGCTCGGTTTGGTCATTCACCTGCTGATGGTCTATGGCTGGCGCAAAGGATTGCAGCTTGGAGTAACTCTGTTCGTGGTTTTTGCGGTTGCGCTTTCTCCTTGGACGATTTACAACCACGTCAAATGGGGGCAGACAGTGATTGCCGCGCAGGGCTTCGCCGCCCAGCTATTCATAGGCACAATTGACTCGGGCTGGCAAGGACCGCAGCAAACCGACAATGCCCTTCAACAACAATCATCGTCATCGGATGTTCCCTTGTCTACCGATCCCGCCGAACAGCAGCAGGTTTATACCGAAACTGCCACCAACAGTATCCTTAACGATATTCCCGGTTGGCTTAAAAGCCGTGTCGATCAGCTTTCAAGCGCCATCTTACAACCGCATGGCACAGTCTTTTTTGCTGGCGAAAGCCTCAAAGATATGACTAGTCATTGGCTCAACACTGACCGCAGCCTGAGCGGACTCCTACGATTGACTCAGGGTGATAATTTCTGGCCTAAGCTATCCATTTATCTATTCCATGACCTCGGCATGTTATTGGGTATCATCGGCATTTGGTTGTCACGGCGCAATGGGCGTTTGGCGCTGCCGCTTGTCGGCCTAATCGTCTACTTTTTATTGGCGCACTTCATTCTTTACGTCATCCCGCGCTACCTCTTTCCGTTAGATATGTTGTGGTGGATATTCGGCGGCATAACCTTAGCTGCATTATCCCGTCGCATCCCGCATCGCACGACTCAACCCTCACCCCTCATTGAAAAGGTGAGCTAAAATAAATTCTTATTGTGAATTTTCTAGGCGTTCTTTGCGTCTTGGCTGTTCAATTGCATTTCCTAGATTACGGACTAATGACTAACTATGACTACCATTCTCGGTATTGAAAGTTCCTGCGATGAAACAGCGGCATCAGTCGTTGTTGATGGACGCACTATTTTGTCCAACGTCATCGCCACCCAGATTGACCTTCACGCCCGTTACGGCGGTGTGTTCCCCGAACTCGCTTCCCGCGCCCATGTCGAGGCCATCAGTGCAGTAGTTGACCAAGCCGTCGCTGACGCGGGCGTTCCCTATGACAAATTGGATGCCATCGCTGTGACGCGCGGGCCGGGGTTAGTCGGTTCCTTGTTAGTCGGTGTGAATTATGCCAAAGGGTTGGCACTCTCAACCGGCAAACCCTTACTTGGCATCAACCATCTTGAAGGCCATGTCTATTCCCTATGGCTCAGTGAACCTCGCCGTGAAATTGAATTTCCAGTGCTGGTATTGATTGTCTCCGGTGGACATACCGAACTGCTATTGATGACAAATCATGGGGAGTATCAACGGTTAGGCGGCACACTCGATGATGCCGCTGGTGAAGCCTTCGACAAGGTCGGGCGCATGTTAGGGCTGCCATTTCCCGGTGGGCCAAATATCGAACGTGCCGCCCAGATGGGTAATGCCACCGCCTATAAATTCCCACGTTCTAAGCGTGATGAAAGCTATGACTTCAGCTTCTCTGGACTCAAAACAGCCGTCATGCGCGAAGTCACCATCCCACACATGGGCGCGGATGGGAAAAAGCGCGGGCCGGAAAAGAATCCCAAAGTACGCTCGGATGTTTCCGTCAACGATGTTGCTGCCAGCTTTCAGGATGCACTAGTCGGTGCGCTGGTGGAAAAAACAGTGCGCGCCGCCAAAGAAAATAACGTCACTGAAATTTTGATTGCAGGGGGTGTCAGTGCGAACGGTGCGCTGCGCCAACGCCTCCGTGCTGAAAGTGAATTGCCCGTACGCTATCCGCCGCTCAATCTATGTACTGACAATGGTGCGATGATTGCCGCCGCCGGACATTTCCGCTTTGAAGCAGGCTTACGAAGTGATCTCGATATGGATGTGCAGGCCATGTGGCCGCTCACGAGCGATACTTACAAAAGCTAACTCATGCCTGCGTTCAATTCATGCCGTCCGCAACTGGAGGCTCTCAACGCGATACCCGTAAAGGAAGCTGTGCCGGATTCCCGTGTATCTATGCTGGAAGCTCAACTTGCGACGTGGGCACAAACGCGCAATATGCCTGTAAAGGGTCATGTACTACGATACTGTCTTGTATGGTGGGCGCGGCTGCAAGGCCTCATTAGTTTGGAAGTTGAAGGACACTTCTCATTGATGGGGTTTGATCCGGCCCTCTTATACGAGACTGAGGTCGAGGTTCTCCTCGACAGTATCAGTGACTCTCAATAAGCAGCAGGAATAAGTGTACGTCATCATTGATGGGGATGGTAAGCTGAATAATAAGCTAATTTGTATTTCTGATTAATCGCTCACTTAAAATCAGCTGCTTGTAATTTTCTCTTGCCAACATCTCTTGATCCGACTAACATCACATTTATAACTAAATGTGTAAGGGTCGAATGGTAACTTCAACAGCAAACATAGGCGAGAAACGGGTTTATTTCTCCGGCTTAAATGGTATTCGGGCGCTGGCAGCAATATCCGTTTTGTTAGCACACATTGACGAATACAAATGGCGCTTAAATCTTGAAATTCCACCGATGTTTCCCAAAGTACTGCTGAATGGCATCAATGCGGTTCTGATGTTTTTTGTGCTGAGTGGGTTCCTGATTACCTATCTGCTGTTGACCGAAATTCAGAAAACCGGCACGGTCAGCGTCCGTAAGTTTTATGCCCGCCGCATTTTGCGTATTTGGCCTGTCTACTACCTGTTGGTTTTCCTTGGCCTAACCGTATTTCCCTTGATTATCCAAGCCTCTCAATATCAAGGCAGCTTTGCCCCACAGCCGCTCCCGCCGATTTCCATACTCTTATATGTTGTTTTAATACCCAACGCGGTCGGTTATTTTAGTGCGGCCTCGCCCGTTTTTCAGCAGCTCTGGACCATCGGCATCGAGGAGCAGTTCTATCTACTTTGGCCTGCCTTATCAAAACTGTTTGCCAAGCGAATGCTGCCGCTCATTGTCGGTGTAATTGTCGTCAAAATCCTCCTCAACAGGTATCAGCTTTCGATTGTGGTGGATAGTAATTACTCGCAAACCTACCGAAATTTTGTTGCCTTTCTGAACAATATGCGCTTCGAAAATATGGCAGTGGGTGCGCTGGGAGCCTATATCCTCTTCCATAAACATTGGCTCCTGAAAATCATTTTTCATCCGCTGGTCGAAAAATTAACTTTGGCCTTTATGATTTACAACGTTCTGTTTCTTAACAGCGGTGATTATCCCAGTGAAAATTTGTTGTATTGCATCCCATACATTCTCTTTATCTTGAACGTGTCCAGTAATCCGAACTCAATGCTCAAGTTGGAAAACCGCTTCTGGAATTGGCTCGGCACACTCTCGTATGGCATCTACATGTATCACCTGCTGATTGCCTACCTCGTACTCTTGGCCTTCAACTACATCAATGTCAGTCAATGGAATAACATCGTTTTTAACGTTGTGGTATACACCCTCATTATCGGTCTGACCATCGCTGCCGCTGAAGCCTCTCACCGCTGGTTTGAAGCCCCATTCCTGCGCCTGAAGAGTCGCTTCTCGGTGGTCAAAAGCGGATTACCCAAAAGCACAACCGTGCCAGAGCCTACGCCTGTCATCCAATCGGTAAGTTAGTCCTACTGATCGCATCAATTTGTCTATCATAATGCCAGTTATGGATAAGGTTGATGACTTGCTGTAAATGATGCAAATGATTCGCAACTTTTGCATAAATTGCATATTTCCCGCTGAAATGACTGGCAGATCGCTCGGCTGATACCGCTGAATCGACATTGTGGTGACGGCGGGAAGCTCCCTTAATGCCACTGGAATGATAAACTTGCAGCGGATCGCCCGGCTATTGCCACCGCTGCATTTTTGCAGTTTGTGCATTGGCGGATGTACGGGAGCAAGCCGCCGAACATGCAAAACCGATTAATCACAATTCCACAAGCAGGCTTGGTACTGGCACAAAGAAACACAGCGAAATCAAATTGCCATCCATAGCATGCATGACACAGAACATCAAGGGATTTTGAGAGAGGGTGGCACTGCATTAAGTGGTGGAGTGCGAAATTGATCATACCGCCCCCTCCCCAAGCCCCTCCCCGTAGTAACAAGGAGAGGCTTTAAATGCCGGACGAAGCACGCTTTGTCCTTACAAAAGGCATGTGCTTGGTTTCACAGCGCCGTGAAATTTTCCCCACCGTTTAGTGTGGTGCTACTTGAGAGAGAAATACACTTTATTATAAAACAAAAGTTCTACTTATGTCAACGCGATTTGGTTCGAGTTTTCAAACCACACCCTCGATTGAAAGGTCTTTTATCCGTACATAACTGACGTTATCGTAGGGAAGGGACATTGAACCTTGCTTTGGACTTTTTGACTAGACCAACTTTCACTTGCCAACATTCTCTAACCCGACTAACATCACAATATACACATTGATGAAGGAAATCCCGACGCATGGAATACATTGACCTCCGCAGCGATACCGTAAGCTGGCCGACACCCGAAATGCGTGAAGCGATGGCGAACGCCCCTGTAGGCGACGATGTCTACGACGAAGACCCTACTATAAATCAGTTACAGCAAGATGCAGCTGATATGCTTGGCAAAGAAGCTGGACTGTTTGTGACCAGCGGAACACAGAGTAATATCGTCGCAGCCTTAACCCACTGTGGACGTGGCGACGAGATGATTCTCGCCCGCGAAGCCCACATGTTTCGTTACGAGCAGGGCGCATCTTCCGGTCTAGGGGGTATTCAACCCAACATCCTCGATGTCCAACCTGACGGTACATTGAATCTCGATGCTATCCAGCGTGCTATCCGCAGCGATGACCAACATTTCCCGCGCACCAAATTGATCTGTCTTGAAAATACACAGGGGACAATCGGCGGCATCCCCGTTACAGCCGAATACACCGCGCAGGTTGGTGAAATCGCCCGCGCCAATAACCTCAAGTTGCATATTGATGGCGCTCGTATCTTTAACGCGGCCACTGCCCTCAATACACCTGTGAATGAATTGGTTGCTGCTGCCGACAGCGTATCTTTCTGTCTGTCAAAAGGGCTGTGTGCGCCGGTCGGATCGGTCTTAGTTGGCTCGAAGGAATTTATTCAGCGAGCACATCGCACCCGTAAAATGTTGGGCGGCGGGATGCGCCAAGCCGGTATCTTAGCGGCTGCGGGTCTCATCGCTCTGCACAAAATGACCACGCGCTTGCAAGAAGATCATGACAACGCTTGCCGGTTGGCAGAAGGCATCGCCCAAATTCCCCATATCAACATTGATGTCAGCCGTGTACGAACCAACATGTTTTTCTTCGATTTGGCCGACGATGCACCGATGACCATAAGCGAACTTCGCGCCCATTTGAAAGACGAATATAAAGTGCTGATGGGCGGTTATGCCGGCATGCCGAATCGCATTCGTCTCGTCACTCATTATTGGATTACGCCCGAAAAAGTGGAAACCACTTTGAGCGCCTTACGCAATATTCTCGCTTCATAAGCATCATGCCAACTTTTTATCCTGATCCTCCTCCTGCACCCAATGACGACTGGCGCAATCCACAGCAACCGCCAGTCCCACCACCTGTCGCTGATCCTGCTTACCCCGTGGAAGAGGATTGGGAATCGCCATTTGCCAGTAAAACCGATGCAAATTCGCCTGTAACCTATCGCGGTGCAGCCAGTGATCCAGTCTTTGGTTATCTAATCGCTATTGCCTTGAGTATAGGCCTCATGCCGCTGATCCCGACCGACCCCGCACTGCGTTACACGCTGGTGTGGGGTGTTATGGCAGGCTTTGGCGTATTGGCTTGGCTGCTCGGCAACAGCGGACGCATCTGGACGGAAACGCCCGAAAATCTAGGCTGGGGGATCATCTTTGGCCTCATCTTGGGTGTGCCTTTTGTCATTTTTGGCGGTGGCACCCTCCAACAAACAGCACAGCGCATTTTCACGGGCATGAAACCCGGCGAGATTTTGGCATTCCTAATCTTTGTCATGCCCACTGCCGAAACTTTATTTTTCCGCGGCGTTTTACAGGAAACCCGCCGCTTCTTGATCGTTAGTGTGCTTGGAACCATATGGTCAATCTTAGTTTTTTTTCCCATGATTGATGCCGGACGCTATCCGGCTGTGGCGCTCATCATCGGAACAGCGCTTCTGCTGATGAACCTGATGTATGGTTATGTGCGTCAGCGTAATGGTTTGGCTGCGGCATGGCTTTGCCAGATTGTCGCCAACCTCATTTTGTTATTCCTACCACTTTTATAGCCACTAGGACTGCAACATTCCTGCCTCTCTGCGCGTATAATTCTTGTACTAAACCTGTACCAACGCTCGGAAGGACACTCTCATGAAACGCATCCTCAGTCTATTATTAACGCTTATCGTAATCCTAGCCGTTGTATTCGCGACGCTTTATTTAGCCAGCCAATGTGTAATTCCCGGCGTATGCACCAGTAAACCATCTTTTAACGCAACCACTGTCCTGAATAAAATTCAATCGCTCTCTTCACTCACCACGACCCGTTACACTTACTCGACCATCATTACCACTGAAACCGATATGCCCGACTGGCTCAAAACGCTTTATGGACAAAAGCAAGTATTGATAGCGGTTGGTTATATCACGGCCGGTATCGATATGACGAAGGCCAAAGCGACCGATGTGCAAAATGGCGCATCGATAGCCTTAACACTGCCTGCGCCCACCCTGCAAGATTGTATTCTTGATGAGGGCAAGACTTATGTCGCCGCACTCGAAAAAGGCATGTTCGCTTCGCCTAATCCCACAATCGATCAACAATCGCGTCAGTTTGCCATACAACAGTTGCGCCAGTCTGCCATTAATGGTGATATTTTGACAGAAGCTCAAACACAAGCCCAATCGGCTATCACCAATTTTGTGGAACTCGTTGGTGTACCGAACGTCCAAATCACCTTCGAAACAGCTGATCCCAACGCACCCTTACCTGCAAGCTGCGCTTAATTAACCGTAGAAAACCCTAAGTTCTCAAATTATTTGAGATAACCCCGTAGGGAAAAGGCACACCTTTTCCCTACATGCAAATCCCAATCCCCCAATAGACTTTCGTGGTCTACCCAAAACGCCAAATTCTGGTTAATCTCTCCCGCATGGATATGACACTTTACGCAATCATCATCAGCCTGTTTTTTGCTTTCCTCACCTTTGGTCTAACTGGATTTGGTAGTGGTTTAGTCGCAATGGCGCTGCTCACTCCGGTGCTGGGTGTAGGCATTGCCTCACCGATGTTCGCACTATTGGCTATTGCTGCCGAATGTTTGATGTTCGTCCGTTACCGTCAACACATCCAACTTCATGCCGTATGGCGTTTAGTGGTTGGTTCGCTCATCGCCATTCCCATCGGCATCTTAGTGATTCCGAGCTTGAACGAGCATCTTATTCTCATTATTTTGGGTTTGGTCGTCGCTGGCTATGGCACTTACAGTCTGTTTATGCCGCACCTGCCACAATTAACCAACCATCGTTGGGGATTCGTTTTCGGCTTTGCTAGCGGGTTACTCACAGGGGCGTACAACAGCGGTGGGCCGCCGCTCATCATTTATGGCAATCTCGCTAAGTGGCAGCGTGAAGAATATAAAAGCAATCTCCCCGGCATGTTTATGGTCACCAGTGTGGTTGTCATTGCCACCCACTTCCTCGCCGGACATTACACACCTACCGTGTTGCAAGATGCCGCTATCGGTCTTGTACCCATGTTATTGGGATTAGGCGTTGGTTGGTCATTAGACAAACGAATAAATCCCGAAACCTTCCGCAAGATGGTTTTGTTCCTTCTGGTGGTGATTGGTGTACGTTTGATATTGAACAATCTGACGTAAGGGATTTGGAAAAGAAACTTTTTTGACGAAAAAAATCAACAACCATAATTGAGAGGCGAGATGATGTTATGGAACGTATTAGTTTTTTAACTGTTCTTATCGGTATGTTGGGCGGGATCGCGGTTGGTATCCAAACACCGATTGCAAATATTATCGGACAAAAAGTTGGAAGTGCCGCTAGCAGTTTTGTTGTTCACATTTCAGGACTGGTGTTTTCGGTTATCGTCTTACTGATTTATCGAGGCGAAAATATTCAGAATTGGCGTACTTTGCCCGCGTGGGTATATATCGTGGGTTTGTTCGGTGTCATACTTTATTTGACTATCAATTACACTATTCCCCGTATTGGAACTACAGCCGCTGTTTCACTCATCATAATGGGTCAACTTGTCGCAGGAACAGTAATTGACCATTTTGGGTTATTCGGAAACGCAATTCATCCAATTGATGGTGGACGTTTACTCGGTTTGCTCTTGCTTATTGGCGGTAGTTATCTGGTCATCCGATAAAGAAAAGTTATTTCTTCAGTTGGAAGAAATAATAATCCAAAACATCGCGTGTAATCGGCGCAGCCACACCTGAACCTTCACCGCCGTTTTCAACCATTACGACAATCGCAATTTCGGGATTGTCGCGTGGAGCATAAGCCGCGAACCAAGCATGTGTCGGACGAGGTTCATCCTGCGCTGTACCGGTCTTGCCACACACGCCGATTTGTTGCAATGCGTCGTCATTGCGGAACTGGAATTCCGCTGTGCCATATGACTTAGTGGTCACGTCACACATGCCCTTGCGGATCACTTCCAAAACTTCTGGTTTGATGTTGGCGTCACCAATGGCGTTGGGAGCCATTACATAACTTGATAATTCTCCGAGGATACCGGCCTTCGCCACCAGTTGTGGTTTATACAATGTGCCGCCGTTGGCAATCGCTGCTACCATCCGCACCACTTGTAACGGCGTAACCTGAACCTCACCTTGACCGATAGCGATATTAATTGCGTCGGACTGCGTCCATGGCAAGCCGGTATTTTGAATCTTCCATGTCGGGTCAGGGATAAAACCGGGGTTCTCTGCCAAATCCGTCATGCCCGTTCCCTTGCCAAAGAACCGCTGCTGATAGCTCGGTAGGATTTCGGGATTCACTAGATTGAGTTGATAACCAACCTCATAAAAGTAAGGATTGCAGCTTTGGGTGATGGCACTCGGCAGCGTGACATGCCCGTGACCACCCGGCAGCCAGTCGTAGCGGGTAAAGTTACCTTCACGGGTAAAGATGCCCGTACATACATATGGCTGGTCAAGTGTATACACACCCGAATCGGCCACGGCCATCGACGAAGCCAACTTCATAACCGAACCGAGCGGATATGCGCCCTGTGTTGGACGGTTCAGCACCGGTCGGCGTGGATCGTTTTGCAGTTGGGCGACAGCAGCTTGTGCCTGTTGTTGCCCCAGTGATGAGAAGGGCGCAAATGCATTGATGTCATACGTCGGATAGCTGACCATCGCCAATATCGCACCCGTATGAATATCCATGACAACAGCTGACGCGCCTTTGGACTGGGAAGCCAGTTTCATTCGGTCATAGTAACCGGCAAGAATTTGTTGAACTTGAAGTTGTAAATCAGTATCAATCGTCAGCCATACACTTTGCGGCGGAGTGGATGCCACTCGCGCCACTTCACGCAGCACATCACCGCCGGGACTGACGATCACCAGCCGCGCGCCGGGATGTCCGCGCAAGGTTTCGTCCCACGTGCCTTCGATACCGCTCTTACCGAGGATTGAATCCGAGTTAAAACCCTCCGCTTCAACCTGCGGCAGATCAGCCTCGTCAGGATAACCGACTGTGCCAATGATGTTAGCGGCAGCAGTTCCATTACTGTATTGGCGCACCGGACGGCTGCTGAATTGAGCCGCACAGGTCTTTTCCATCTGGGTATGCTGCTGGTCATAAACCGCAGGCTCGATAATCCCCAAATCAATTAGCCATGCTGGTTGTGAACGGTCATAAATCTTCTGAATCGAATCAGGAGTCTTGTTCATGGCAGGCGCGAGCAAATTCAAACACGCCCCCCAATCAGCGATCTCCTGCTTGACCGCCTGTACCACCACCATCCGACCGCTTTGGTCAGCCAGTACTCGCCCTTTGTCATCATAAATATTGGCGCGGCTGGGTACACTTAACTCAATTCGCAGCTTCCCGCCGCTAGCCATCAACCCGAAAATATCGCCCGGCGTCCATGCGACTCGCCATGAACTTGATGGCTTGTCATATACCAGTTGCATATTGCGTCCGGTATCGTCAAAGCTGCCCAACATGCGTGTATTGAAAGTGACGTTATAACTGAAGTTGACCACATCCGAACGCTGTGCATCACGGAACAAAGACGCTCCCGGCGTGTAGCTCATGCTATCCAGCGTCATTGCGTCGGCAGCTTCCGTATAGCTGGAGACAAATATGTCTTTCGGTGTGCCTTCTTGTGCAGAAAAAGTGAGTGTGCTGTAAAGAGAGTCAAAGTCGCTGAGTCGCCAATCCTCGAGGAAGTTGATCGCCACATTTGCCGCTGCGTCCAATGATGGCGGTTGTTCTAGCGAAGCCTGTGTGGGCAGCGGTTGTGCCTGCTCTTTGGGCGCGGGGCTGCATCCCACTAGAAGGATGAGTAAAACGACCAACAGCTTATAATCAAAAAAACGTTTCACGACTCAATTTCCTACAACTACACTATTGTCATTGTAATCTTATCTCAAGAAATCAGCTAGCAGACATTAACACCCACACACTTACGCTAACCATACCACGTGATCAAAAAACATAATATTCAATGGTGTTCTATAAAAGCTTATAAATGTCCCGACCCTCACAGAATTCATAAAAAATTCTGTTTGTTACAAAGCGATTCGTGGTCTCATGAACATGCTTTATATACCCCTATGACGACAATCTGACTTGAGGATAATGTTCATGCCCTACCAATTTGATTGGATTGTTCCGCAGCGCGTCGTCTTTACCCGTATTTATAGTGAGGTCAAGCCGGAAGAAGTTACCGAGATTCTAATCCAGTCGCGTGAGCGAACCTTATCAGGACAGTCGCCAGTCCACTTCATTATTGATGCTAGCGCACTTGAAAAACAATCGTTCAACCTGTCCAAGTTAAATGAATGGTCGTCTATTCTTCCAAGCCGAACAGGTGGTTGGTGGGTGGTTATTAACCCCAATGCAGTCGCCATGTTTGCCATCACACTGGTCACAAAAACGCTGGGAATAAAATTGAAATCGGCTCATTCTCTCGAAGATGCCATCCAAATCCTCAAAAATATTGACCAAACGTTAATTGAACAGTTGCCCCAAACAAGCTGATCATCTCATATAATCGCCATTAATTACAAAATTCAAAAAACATTACGTACATTACGAAACATTACATGATCTAATGGAATGTGTATGTGCATTGAGTGTCATTATCGGACATTCCTTTATCAAATTATCTGATACGTACAGAAACAAAGGTCTTAATCTTATGGCATTCGAACTAAGTTGGGTCATCCCATCCCGCGTCTTGTTAATAGAAGTGGAAGGTGTCATCCCGACAGATGAATTGTTGCGTTTGGTTGCTGAGGTACACACTCATGTGGATGCCGGACAAGCGCCCGTCCACATGCTCATTGATGCAACCAACCTCATAAATAGGCCCATCAATTTGCAAGAGTTGAGCCAACTTTCCAAGTCTATGAATCATGAGAGCATTGGTTGGTCGGTGATGGTTAAACCTGCCAAAATGATTTGGTTTGCCACCTCAATACTTTCCAAGTTGATGCAAAAGAAGATGAAGTCTGCCGAAAGTATTGAAGATGCGCTTATCATCCTGCAACGGGTTGATTTCACACTGGATGCCCAACTAACTTTGCCACTTCCCAACTAAGTTTCATCTTCGACCCTGAATACAGTCACATATGGGCGCATCGACAAATTAGCTCTCTTTGCCGCCCTTTCTGCATAAATACTCACTAATCCATTTTCAGTTCCATAATAAAACCACTTCCTCAGCGTCATAAATCCAATTGTCGCCTAGGTTTCGTATACGTTTTGTCAAATCGCTTTTCCTATATTACAATCGCCCGAAAATTTTTGGGTCTTAGGAGCAAGTACCATGCTGGTCGCAACACCCGAACAAATACACGAGTATAAGAGCCGTGGTTGGTGGGGAACCGAAACAATCAGTGATTTGTTTCTCCGCAACGTTCTTAACACTCCGAATTCAACCGCCTTAGTTGATCCCGCCAACCGTACCGAGTTCACCAATGGCACTGCCACCCGCCTGTCTTACGCCGATTTATTGACCGCAGTTGATCGGCTGGCTGTCGCATTGCTGCAACAGGGTGTCGTTAAAGATGACATCATCATGGTGCAGTTACCCAACATCGTGGAATTGGTTGAGGTTTATCTGGCGGTTGCTCGCATCGGTGCCATCATCAGCCCTATTCCCGTGCAATACCGTACTCACGAACTGCGACAGGTCATCAGCATCACCAAACCCAAAGTGTTCATTACCACCACCAACTTCATGAACACCAATTATCTAGAGATGCTGCAAACCATTCTGCCTGAATTCCCGAATATCAAATCTGTCGTTGGCATTGGTGATAATTTACCAGACGGTATACTTTCTTTTGCCGATATGCTGTCGCAACCATCCGATGCCACCGAACTAGAAACCTATATTCAAGCTCATCCGGTAGATGCTAACGAGTGTTTTACAATTTGTTGGACATCCGGCACTGAGGCCGAACCCAAAGGTGTACCGCGTAGCCATAACCATTGGATTACCATCGCCTATGCCACTGTGGATGCCGCTAAACTAGGGCGGGGCTGCACCGTACTCAATCCCTTCCCGCTCATCAACATGTCTGCCATCGGCGGTATGCTCGTACCGTGGCTGCTCACAGGCGGCAAGATGGTTATGCACCAGCCCTTGAATTTGCCAGTATTCCTTCAGCAAATCGGGCAGGAACAGGTCAATTACACGGTTGCGCCGCCCGTTCTGATGAATTTGTTGTTGCTTAAGCCTGCGCTGCTAGTTAATGCTGATCTCAGCAGCATCCAATGTATCGGCTCCGGTTCTGCACCGCTCACGCCTTGGATGACCACCCAATGGAAAGAGAAGTGCGGTATTGATGTCTTGAACTTCTTCGGCTCGAATGAAGGGACAAGTTTTGTCGCAGCGCCTGTTGATATTCCTGATCCATCCGAACGAGCCCGTTACTTCCCGCGTTATGGAGTTGCCGGTTTTAACTGGTCGCTGCGTTTTGCTGATGGAATCCACACCAAACTCATCGACCCCATCACCCACGAAGTGATTACCGAAGCTGGCGTTCCCGGTGAAATGGCAATCAAGAGTCCTGCAATTTTTAACGGTTATTTTGATCGCCCCGATATGACAGCCAAAGCCTTTGACGATGAAGGCTATTTTTACACGGGCGATTTGTTTGCCATTGATGGCGAAGATGACCTGAACCGTTACCGATTTGTCGGTCGACTCAAGGACATCATCATCCGCGCAGGCATGAAAATCGCCCCTGAAGAACTCGAAAATCTGCTGATCGAGTTTCCTAAAGTCGCTGAAGTCTCGGTGTTGGGTGTACCGGATCGTCGTATTGGCGAGGAGCAAGTCTTTGTGGTCGTTGTCCCCAAACCCGACATGCAGCCGACATTATCTGAACTGGTGGACTTCCTCAAAATCAAAGACATCGCCGCTTACAAAATGCCCAAAAAATTGGTCATCGTAACTGCTCTACCTCGTAATCCGGTTGGTAAAGTGCTTAAGCGTGTACTCAAGGAAAAGATCGACAACTTATTGTCCGAGCGACAAGCTCAGCCCGAACTCGAATCCGACGAAATCGCTCTGCCTGTCTAGTTCAAAGGACTGTACATCTCAAATTTATAGCTTGTTTCCATAGGGAAGGGTCTCAGACTCTTCCGATTTTCCCTTAACCATTTAAATGTGTCGTCCTATTGTTAACTCGGCTCAGCGAATTGCGATGTTGGCAGCCGAACACATTACCGCATAACGTTGATTCTCTTCTAGGAGAGGGCCGCTGTGCCCTCCCTCGCAACGTGTTTTTTTCGACAATTGAATCTTTCGTGCCCAAACATAAAATAAAGCTCCCATCCACCGATGCACCAACTGGATAGCTACGCACACCTAATTTGTGCTAAAATAGTTTTAAATTATTGATGGATAAGCTATGATGGCATTCCCTGCATCACATGACGCACCGACTGATGTACTCTGGCGCTTAAACAATGAGTATCGTAAACGACTGTCGCAAGCCCAAACCTACCTCGATTTGTTAGAGCAATTACTGCTGATTCAAGCCGACGATCATAGTGTTCAGGTATTTAAAGTCTTGCAGCAAGCCCATCAAGAATTGGTTGTCCTCACTGAAGAACATCGCGATTGGCGCCATCATTTCTATTATGACTCATTGGAAACGCGCCGTATGGTGCAAGATAGCCGCGCCGTCAACAAAGCTTTAGCTCGCTTCAGCCGCATGCGCTCACAGCACGAACGCCGCCTTTTTGAACTCTATAATATCCTCACGCAACTCCCGCGCCCTGATACCCGTATGACCCGTGTACCCAATGGCGATCTCTGGGTCATGACACAGTATGCATTGAATGACCTCATCATCTTTGGAGACTATGCCAGCAAACTTGGTGTCCTCAATTAACCCTAAGATTTGTAAAATCGAACCAAAGCACGACACCGATGCTGTGACGGACTACTGAGCGACTCATTGTGCTTGCGTCATCTCAGAGGATATATTGCCCTTTTACCCAAACAAAAAGGGCAAACATCATCTGTTCACCCTTTGTCAGCTAATCGCATAATGTGTTACTGAAGTTTGTTCTTCAGGTCTTCTACTGCTGATCGTTGTTGATCTGTTAGATTTTCGGGTACGGTTACCAGCAAGCGCGCGTATAAATCACCCATATGGTCTGGCAGTTTGACGTTCGGCATACCCTTACCCGTCAACCGGAACTTCTTGCCCGATTGTGAACCAGCCGGAATACGCAGCTTCACCGGACGGTCGAGGGTCGGAACTTCCACCTCACCGCCCAAAGTCGCCGTGAACATATCGACCTTGACCTCAACCGTCAGATCATCACCCTTGCGTTGGAATTGGGCATCATCCTCAATCTGAACAACCAGATACAGGTCGCCGGTTAAACCACCGCCCGAACCTGAGCCACCTTCACCCGCGAGTCGGATGCGTGTGCCATCGGTTGCGCCTGCTGGAATATTCACCCGCAGTTTACGCTCACCTTTGGTCACAATTCGCACGCCACCGCTGTACGCTTCTCTCAGACTGATGGTTACAGGCTGCTCAATATCCTGCCCGTTGGTGCGTCCCATCGTCCCGCCAAAACCATAGGGATCTTGGGATACATTAGCGCCACGTCCACTGCGTGACCCACGTCCACCATTTCGGCCTAAGAATTGCTCTAATATATCTGCGAAGGGCGAGCCGCCCATATCATCAGTGCTGGTGGTATACGTATACCGTCCGCCACCCGGAGCGCCTGCGCCCCCAAATCCAAAGTCCTGTGGATTCACCGAGCCGAATTGGTCATAGGTCGAGCGTTTCGTAGGGTCGCTCAATACTTCGTAAGCTTCGTTCACTTCCTTAAACTTCGCCTCGGCATTCGGCTTATCCTGATTTGCGTCAGGGTGCCACTGCTTGGCTTGTTTACGAAAGGCTTGTTTGATTTCCTTCTCGGTCGCGGTTTTATTCACACCGAGAATTTTATAATAATCTTTTTGTGCCATTGTCTTCCTCTAACGATCATGGATTTCATGTGCAGAGTAAGAGAGGCTTACCCTGATAATAGACATGATAAAGAGCGGGAGATCGGTCACCGCTACTATTTATTGTATGAGGGTATGCCCTCACGGTCAACGCATCGTACGGATTTCTTATGCAAGTATGATGTGTACATCAGTGTATAGGCATTCCTATCACATGTATCTCATAAGTTTCCTATGGACATGGCATGTATTGAGTATCTAGGGCTGTATCAATAAAATGACACAATGATAGATCAATTTCAAACGACCAAGAGTTCCCTATTCAGTACTATTAGGCATTAAACCTGCACAGTGCTACAATGGAACATATTGTGTATTGCGACTATTTAGGAGCGTAGACTGATGCCCCGTTGGACTGACTTTGACACCTTTGTAGCTGAAGTCGAACGTGCCCGCAGGGACGGTGACCGGCAAACGCTGGTAGACGAACTGGTGACGGAGCGCCGTGAATGGCCTTGGATACAAGGTAATAAAGCCACCTTTATCTTCAATAGTCTCGGTGCCCGTAAGAATGTCTCGCTCAATCTGGATACTATCAAGGCCGATCCACCCTTTGCTCCGCTTAAACAACTTGAAGGTACGACTCTATGGCATCTCACGCGCACCTTCGCTGAAGATGATTTGCTCGACTATCTTTTAGCAGTTGATGATCCGCTAACGCCCTTGACTCAAGAACCCGACATTCTCGCCCGTGTCACTCAATATTGGCGCGTTGACCCAGCTAATCCCCTCAAGTTGAGCACAGAACAGCAAGATGTTTCTGTATTACGCATGAATGATGCCCGTCCTTACCTCGATTGGAATGCCCTTACAGCCGTTCCACGCGGCAAGGTTGATGAACTAACCTTTGACAGTGAGCAGTTACACTTCAAAGGCCGCAACTTATGGGTCTACACCCCCCCCGGCTATGAAGGTTCTGGCTTAGCCTATCCGCTGCTGATTCTCCAAGATGGTCAGTGGGCGAAAGGGCCGCTGCAAGTACCGGCCATTGCCGATGCCCTTATCAAACATAACCGTCTTGCGCCATTGGTTATCGCGATGGTTCAAAGTGATGGTCAAAAAGAACGCTTGGTTGAATATACCAGTAACGACCGCCACTATGATTCGCTAGTCTTAGAACTTTTGCCACTGATGCAGTCCAAATATCGTATCGACTCGGCGCATATTGGTATCGGTGGTGTCGCTAACGGTGCGGTAGCCGCTGCCCATGCCGCCCTCAAAAACCCTGCCGTTTTCAATAGCCTGATTATGATTTCGCCACCGCTTGGAAAAGGGCAGGATGAAGATGTGCTGAGCCAATATCTAACGCGCTTTGAGCAAGCTTCAGTCCTACCCAATCGCATCTTCCAATCGGTTGGCCGTTACGAAGGCAAAGCCCGTTTTCTACGGCCTGCTCAGGCTCTAAACGGAGTTTTTGAAAAGCGTAATGCTACCGGCTACAGCTTCACTGAAATCGGCAGTGGGCATGGTCTCGTCGCCTTCCGAAGCATCATCCCTGAAGCCTTAGCATGGGCTTTCCCCGTGAAATAAAACGCGCGTTTTGGTCGGGACACGGCATGCCGTGTCCGGCTATTTTCTCTGATAAATACCTTCTTGCTGCTTTATTTAACCCTCCACTTTCGCGCTCTCATTCCCTGCTCATCAACAACTAACACGTACTTTACACGAATAGGGGTATCCTGTAATCATGCAAGTCTGGTTGATTGGATTGTGCTCATTCCTCCGAAGTGGTGCAAGTTGTGTGAGCCAGATTTGCGGGCAAGTCAAATATTTTGGCAAGCCCTTCCCTCAACAAGCCGCCCAGTTGCGCCCCCCTCGCACTGGGCGGTTTGTCGTCTAGGTGATAGAGGCGTTATACTGGCAAGATGATAGGCTACCATAACGAGGAGTTCATCAATGGCGAAGAAAAAAACCGAGCAAGCTAGCACCTCTGAAGCGACTAAACATATTGACAGCCTTTCTGCCAACGAATTCCGTGTGGAAATCGAGGGTCAAGTGGTTGATGGTATTTTTAAAGTCGTCGGCCTCTCACCCTTTAATTTAGAAGTCAAACAATCTTCGGCGCTCAAAGTGCTCAAAGAACCCATTGAAATTGTTAAGATGGTTCGGCGGGATCCTAACGATGTCGTCAACCGTTGGATACGCGAATCGATTGCCTCCCACACCGACATTATGCGCGTAAGACGCACCTTGGATGTCGTTGCAGTCGATAATGGCGAAGAAATACGCCGCTGGCAGGTCAAAGGCGCATGGATTAGTGGCATTAGCTATTCTGAATTTAACACTGGCTCTGGTGAGTTGGTCGAAGAAACACTGACGCTCCAATGGGAAAGTATTGAAACAATCTGGGCAGATGTCGCTGATGAGGACCACCAACTCAAAGCCAAAAACCCATAAACCGTCCTTTTATGCTTAACTGACAGATAAACCTCAAAACCCATGACTCTAAGGGCGGACGACTGTTCGCCCTTTTTATATCCCCACTTCTGCGCTGAAAACTTTGCCCCCTCAAAGTCTCAATTAAAAACACCTTGGCGATTTGCTTTCTTTTCTGAACATGATCGCGCCTTCCGCAAACCCAAATACTTGGTTACATCACTTGGTCATATAACGCTTTTCGCTGCGGCGTTACAATCACACTGGAAATTCTCAATAAACTTAATCTTAAAGGAGTTTTTATGGTGCATCAGGTAGCGCTGGTTGGCTGCGCGCATATTCACACGCCCGGTTTTATTAAGCGAATAAATGAACGTCCTGATATTAAGGTGAAAGCGGTCTGGGATCATCAACCTGAGCGGACAGCGTTACGGGCGAAAGACCTCAATGCGCCGGTTGTTAGTGATTTATCCCAAATCTGGTCGGACGGTGAGATTGAAGCGATTATTATTTGCTCGGAAACTAACCGCCACGAAGAATTAGTCATTCCTGCGGCTCAATCCAAAAAGAAGTTATTTGCCGAAAAGCCTTTGGGCATCGGCGCGGCAGACGGTTACAAAATGGCAAAGGCCATTGACGAAGCAGGTGTCGTTTTCCATACCGGTCTTTTCCGGCGCGGTGATCCGATTCATCTCTTTGTGCGCGAACAAATTCAAAAAGGCAGCTTCGGCAAAATCACCCGCATCCGTCACACCAACTGCCACTCTGGTTCACTCGGCGGTTGGTTTGATACCGATTGGCGCTGGATGGCCGATCCCTCGCAAGCGGGTGTCGGTGCATACGGTGACTTAGGCGCACATTCGCTCGACATTTTAATATGGTTGATGGGTGATGTGACAAGCGTAACCTCTACACTCAACGTCGTCACTGGACGTTATGGCGATTGCGACGAATCCGGCGAAGGCTTGCTTCAATTTGCCAATGGTGTGGCAGGCAGCATGGCCGCTGGTTGGGTCGATATTGCCGATCCAGCCTGGTTAGAAATCAGCGGTACAGAAGGTCATGCCCACGTTCATGATGGTCAACTGTATTTCGTCAGCAAGCACGTCGAAGGTGCAGATGGTAAAACCCCTTGGACAGCTTTACCGCCCAAGCAGACCAGCGGCTTTGACCTGTTCTTAGACGCTATCGAAGGTAAGGCAAACGCGCCCTTTGTCACCGCGCAAGAGGCCGCCTATCGCAGCGCCGTTATGGAAGCCTTGTATCAAGGTCATAAGGAAAAACGCTGGATCACACCACAAAAAGGTTAAAAAACTCACCGCAGGCTATCGCTATTTACGTTTTCAAATTTAGAGGAACATGCAAAAATTATGGCAGACAAATTAAGAGTCGGGATTATCGGTGTGGGTGGCATCGCTAACGCCCACATGGCTGGATGGCTGGATAATCCTAATGCTGAACTCGTGGCAGGTTGCGATTTGAACGAAACCGTCCTCAACAATTGGGGCGCGAAGTACAACATCAAAAATCTGACCACCAAAACCAGTGACTTATTCAATGATTCGCGTATCGACATTATTGACATCTGCACCCCCAATAACTATCACGCACCACTGGCGATTGAGGCACTGAACGCAGGCAAGCATGTGCTGTGTGAGAAGCCGCTTGCGCCCAACCCCGAACTCATTAGTGAGATGATCGCCGCACGCGATGCCAGCGGCAAAATGTTGATGACGGCACAGCATTTCCGTTTTTCGGGCGTGGCAAAGGCTATGAAAGCTGAAATTGATACGGGTGTGTTAGGCGAAATTTATCATGCGCGGAGTTGGATGCTGCGGCGGGCGGCGGCTCCCATTCGCCCCGGCTTTATCTTGAAAGAGCAGGCTACAGGCGGCGCGTGCATCGACATCGGTGTGCATATCCTCGACCTGACACTGTGGTTCATGGGCAACCCGAAGCCCGTATCGGTCACAGGCGTATCCCGTACCGAACTCGCCCACAAACCCGGTGCATTCAGCATCTGGGGCGGGGCAATCCCTCAGGAAATGAACGTTGAGGAATTTGCGTCGGCCTTTGTGCGCTTCGAAAACGGCGCGACGTTGATCCTCGAAGTGAGTTGGCTGCTTCACCACGACACCGAGGGCGAAGATATGCAGATGTGGCTGTATGGCAAGAACGGCGGCAGCCATTGGCCGAAGTGCGAAATTTACCAGAGCAATAACGCGACACAGCAGCTCAGTAATCGCACCCTCAAGTTGACCAAAGACATTCGCCCACCACACGCACAGGAATGTATCGAGTTTGCCCAAGCCATCGTCGAAGGCAAACCCTCGCCCGTGCCAGCCGAACAATCCCTGCAAGTACTCAGCATCCTCAACGGTGTCTATAAGAGTCAAGAAACCGGCAGCGAAGTGAGGTTGTAAGTTTGATGGTTGAAAGGGCGCACACCCCATGCGCCCATATATGGTTTCTTCTTCCCCTTTGATTCGGAAAATTCTGCAATTTCTTCAGATTCGGAAGTGCATTGTTGTGTCGGCGGCGGCGGCGATGGCGGAAATATCATCAGTGTCGCCGTGACAATTGCAAAAGCGACCCCCAGCCCCTTTCCCCGTAGTAATAGGGCAAGGGGAGCAAAGGCAAAATTGGCAGCAAATTCGGCAATGGCAAAGGCAGGTTTTGTGCCGAATTTGCCAAGCGAATGTTAAGATGCGGAAGCGTGAAGCGGGCGCACAGCCGTACGCCTGTACATCAGCGCCATAGATAGTTTAGTTGATCTGGGGATGAAATGGGTTACCTTTTGGAAGAACATTTGGTAACTGTTTTGGCGTGTTGGCGCTAACCATTTTGAGGGAGCAGGACAACGGTAAAGGTTGATAGATGGTTAGAGAAGCATTTGTCGGGTTAACCGAAAATAAATCTGAGTACGAAGAAGCCGTGTAAAGCGGGGTTATCATGACTTATTTGGAGGAATTGGGGCGGCTAAATCAAGCAATCCGGATTCGCGCAGCCGGTTCCATAATCCGGATGGGATGGTCTGCTGGAGTGCATCCAAACAAGCTTGGACTTCAGAATCCGTTTGAAAACCAACAATAATGGCTTTCACCGCCGGATGTGCTAGAGGGAGTTGAGTTGCAGCAGTATGAAGGGGCATACCAAATTCTTGGCAGATGGCTTCGATGGCTTTGACCCGTGTGATTATTTCGGGCGGCGCGGGTGCGTAGTTATAGGTTGGTTTTGTTGAAGCGGCTCCCTTCGCCAATAGGCCGCTGTTATAAATGCCAGCCGCAAAAACCGTGATCCCTTTTTGGTGACAAAGATCAAAGAATGGGAGTGCGCCTTGCTCCAATAAGGTATAGCGCCCTGCGATCAAAAAGCAGTCGAAATCGGCATGTTGCGCAAATTCCGTTGGAACACGCCATTGGTTCATACCGGCTCCAATCGCCTTAATAACACCCTGAGCCCGTAATTCTGCCAGCACGGGAAATGTCTCATTCAGGACTTGGTCTGCGTAGTCATCCGGGTCATGAACATGTAGGATATCCATATAGTCTACCTGTAATCGTTTTAGACTGCCTTCAAGACTGCGAAGAATGCCATCCCGGCTGTAGTTGCGACGCACGTCGCCCCCACTAATGTCGACACCGATTTTGGTGGAAACCACAATTTGTTCGCGAGGCAACTGTCTGAGGAACTTGCCAGTGCGCGTTTCGGCCAATCCTTTACCATAAGCCGGTGCTGAATCAAAAAATCGAATGCCTTTATCGAAAGCGTATTGAAGCGCTTGCAAAGCCTGATTTTCAGCAATCGGTTCGCCATCTCCCCAACCGGGTGGGATTGCCAATGGAGCAGTGCCAAAACCGACGAGCGGCACTTTCAAAGTTGTTTTTCCGACCGGTTGTGTGGGCAGCAAAGTCATCATCTTAGACGCTTCCTAAATAATTTATACAAACGAATATGGGCAACAGTTTAATCTCTTGTAATTGCAAAAAACAAGGACGGTTAAATTTGCAATTTTGGGCGAATTTAATCACAGGATGACGTTATTTTGAAACAGGTAGAGTGTTACGCTATTTCTCCCCACAATCCACCACTTCCGGCGCCAAGATGAGACTGTTATTCAGCGCAGGTTGACCACCTTGAGTCATCGCTAATTGATCGCCACCCACAACAAACATTCCCACCGCAATCTGGTTGATTTGGTCTGCCTGCGCCAGTTGATAATGATCCGCGAACGTTTGCCCCGCCAGCCAATCTGCTGGTGCATATTGACCAGCGAGCGGGGGCGCATCACCCTGCGAAACCACTTGTCCATTCGCGTCCAAGCCATGTATAAATACCCGCAAATCAGCTTGCGGCATTGGTGCGAGGACATGCCAATACAGTGTCAAATCCAGCCTGTTATCCGCTCTTGTAGTGGATGCACACCACAACTCCACACTGTCGTTAATCGTCACGTTCAAGCGCTTCGCTGCCATTACGCCATTTCCCGTGATCCGAACCATCGTTGGTAATATCAGCCGATCCGAACCGTCAGGTAGTTTCAGCGGCTCTTTGGTTTGCCCATCATGAAGCTGCACACTAATGTGTCCCACATACGGCGGCGCATCGCGGTTAATGGGCAGTTTATAGGTATCCGAAATGAAATAATCAGGCTGATGATTAACTGATGCCGCACCGATAAAAAAGTTAGCAGCCGTTCCCCACGCCTCACTCACAGCCGGATTGACCAACTGCACTGTGGGTGCATAGGAACCCTGCAAGGGACGGAGCGCCCGCCAGTAGAGCGTTACGTTCAGGGTTTCATCCGGCGCAACCTCACGTTGATTGAGTGTATACCCCAGCAGTTCGTAAGCATCGCCAAATGTCACATGAACAGGCGTTTGCATTCCTGATGGCTGATCCAATGGTGATCGCAACCGGAACCAATCGGTTCGCGGTTGGATATAGAGGCGGTTGAACAGGGCAATAAGGATGACTACTACAGCTATGCTTATCGGAAGGAATGGTCTGAGACCATTCCCTACGTCCACGACAGCGACGGTATCATCACGCCTCAATCTTGGTCTGAAACCGTCCCAGCGAAACAGGAACAACCCTATTGCAACCGCTACACTCAACAGCGACAACCAAGGCGCGATATTTTCTACCGGCGTTCCGGCGCGGGTGAGCGTGACGATATGCTCACCCGCTGGGACATTCAAACTGAGCAAACCAAACTCTTGATGGGGAAACAACACTGCCGATTCTCCATCAATCGTGGCTGCCCAACCGGGGAAATAAAACTGGCGGAAGCGTAGTTCTATCGCTTGCGGGGCATTAACTTGATAGCGTCCACTATCCAGCGAGGTGACAACTGCGTCGCCATAATCCTTCACGCGGATAGGCAGCGGATCAGTCACATAATCATCCAAATCGGGGGGCGTATCATAAGGGATTTTGTCACCCCAGATCGGTTTGAACTCATCGTAACTCGTTCCACCAAATGAATACGTCTGTTGTTCGTAGCGGATAAAGTCAGCCGCCGAAAGATGGCTGAAGTCCAATAACTCGCGGCTGGGATACAACATTGGCAGCGCCGAAACCACAATTACTGTACAGATCAATCCTGCACCCCATCCCAGCCATCGGCGCGGCAGGAGGAGCAAACAGCTCGCCCCCAGCAAACCAAAGAACACGGCTGCTAATCGCAGCACTCGCCCCGGAAATCGCAGTTGTCCTAAGAGTGGCACATTCAACCAGAAGGCTGTCGAAACAGGCAGCAGCAGGAAGATGACGAAGGCCGCGGACATACCCCATGCCAACGCTAACCGATACTGCCTGCGATACACTAAGCCCACCAACCCTAAAGTGGCCAAAATTCCAGTGATCAAACCGATGCTGTCCGGTATATTCCGGTTGAGATCGCTCAAATCCGGTGCGCTTGACGGCATAAACAATTGATAAGGCTGTAAGAAACTCGCCGCTAAGACATTCTCTAGATTGGTCGCGCCTTTGGAGACTTGAATTGAATTAATTTCCAACACCATCGGCAGTAAGAAAATCATGGCGATGCCCGCGCCCAACCCCAACCCACCGCCCACGCTGATGAAGCGCATTAGCCAGTGTCCATCGCGCCGTGCGAACCACAAACACAGAAGCGGTGCGCCGGGAGCAATGAACAAAGCAACCAAAACACTGGTTGGTTGATGTGCCAATAACATCAGCGCGAATACCACACCCAACAAACTGACACGCCGCGTGTCCGGTTTTTCTGCAGCTCGGATAACTGCCAGAAACAACCACGGCACAAGCGCCGAAGCCGTCAATTGTGAAATGCTGCCGATATTCCATACGCCTTGAAACGCAGATGGCGCATAAGCCCACAAGGCCGCCCCGACCAACGCCGCAGGCAACGGCAGCCAGCGCCGTCCAAGCACATAAATGCCCACGCTGCCCAGCATCCAACCGAGTGCCACAATCAAACTGAAAGCCAACGGCGCGCTGATGCCGACCAAACCCCAAAAGCCGCCAAGCCATGTTGCCAGCGGTGCGTAAAAGTTGAAGACCGGGTAGCCATATCCGAGGTGAAAATAAGGAATCCAACGGGGATACAAATCGCCGTGCTGCATGAGTGTGGTCATGGCAAAAATGCGGTGTACATGGAACACGCCGTCCGCCGTGTTAATCACCTGATCGCCGTTGAAGGTCGGCAGAATCGCGATCAACGGCAGCAATGCCGCCACCACCATCCCCCAATCCAGTTTTGCAGTCCACTTTCGCAGCATCGTTACCGGCACTTTATCCATAAAACAGTCGCACCAGTTTACTCGACGTGCCGCAAAAGATCATCCGTTAGGACACGGCTTCAGCTTGCCAGTGCATCTGTTCAATCTTAGTGTGCAAATAAGCCTTGATGTCATTCATGGCCTGCATCTTCTGGTCAATCTCGTCCAACTTGCGGAGCATATACGCCTCTTTTTCTTGGGGCGTCAGTTCGTCGGTTTCCCATGCGTGGATGGCCTGCCGCATCTCATTCAGCGTGAATCCCGCGGCTTGTCCCATTTTGATCAACTGTAAGCGTTGGATTGCTATCCCGGTATAATGACGATAGCCGTTAGAACTGCGCTCGAAATGAGAATTATCCAGTAATTCCTGTTTCTCGTAAAAGCGTATCGTATCAATACTCACACCCACATAATCGGCAAGCTCTTTAATGAGCATGACTTTCCCCTCTTGACTCTGGACTATGCTCCATAGTTTACACTGGCTTGTATCAACAAGAAATAAGTGAGGGATGGACAAATGACAACCGTTGTTATCACAGGCGCATCCAAAGGCATCGGTCGTGCCACCGCTTTATATCTCGATAAGAAGGGTTTCACCGTTTTGGCGGGGGTACGCAGCCAAGCCGATGGCGACCAACTGTGCAAAGAGGCTTCGTCACGGCTTCAACCTGTCATGGTTGACATCACTAATGGTGATCAAGTGGGGCAGCTTGCCGAAACGGTAAGCAAAATTGTCGGGCAAAACGGCTTAGATGGATTGGTCAACAATGCAGGCATCGCTGTCGCCGCACCTCTCGAATTTCTACCCATTGATGAATTCCGCCACCAGATTGAGGTGAACCTGACAGCGCACTTGATGGTGACACAGGCGCTGCTGCCCTTTATTCGTCAAGCCAAAGGCCGCATCATCAACATCAGTTCGATTGGTGGACGCTTGGCTGGCCCGATGCTCGGTGCATACCATGCTTCTAAGTTTGCGATGGAAGGGCTAACCGATTCACTGCGACAGGAACTCATGCCTTGGGGAATAAAAGTCGTCAGCATCGAACCCGGTGCGATTGCCACGCCCATTTGGGAAACAGGTTCAAATACCGCAGACCGCTTAATGGCACAAATGCCTGCTCAAGCACATGAATATTATGCGACTGCGATCGCTGGCTCACGCGCATTCGCGGCTAAAGCATCCAAAACTGGATTACCACCCGAACGGGTAGCCGAAGTGATTGAACAAGCGCTGATCGCTCCCAAACCACGCACCCGTTATGCGGTCGGCACAGATGCCAAAATCGGTACGCGCATCATCGCCCATCTTCCCGACACTTGGCGCGACCGGCTGCTGGCACGTCGGCGCTAAATGAACGGCCTGATTTAATGTTGTAGGGGCGCAACATGTTGCGCCCTGAATTTCCCTAAACAGATCCACTTACGCCCTCACCACGTCCGCCGTCAAATGAGCCAATTGTTCGCTGGTTTCCCAAACCGTCTTTCGAACCATGTCGTCATAAACGGTGGAATTCCATTTGATCGCTTTGCTCTTGGTATTGAAATACTGCCCCGTCACACCCTCAACCTCTGGCGATGATGCCAAATAGATGGACGAACGTGCAGCTTTTTCGGCAGTGGTATCGAGTGTGCGGCGTACCACGCTAAACATCGGTCGTATCCAAACGGGCAGTGTGGACGGTTGGCTGCCCATATTGGTGCTGGTTACTCCACCCGGATAAGCTATGTTCAGCGTTACGCCTGTACCTTTGAGACGTTGGGCAAGTTCATAACTGGCGACCATCAAGATACTTTTGCTGTGTGAGTAATTGAAGAAACCATTGTATGAGCCTTTCTCGGCTTGGAGGTTGCTGAGGTCAACTTTACCTAACATCCCTCCGGTGACATTCACCACTCTAGCCGGAGCGCTTTGCTTGAGCAGCGGCAGCAAACGATGTGTCAGTAAAAATGGAGCGAGATGATTAACGGCGAAGTTCAACTCGATCCTATCGACAGTCAATTGCCGCTTATCAACCACCATACCCACATTATTGACCAGCACATCAAGGCGTGGATACTTGGCGATAACCTCATCTGCTAGGCATTCAATATCAGCCTGCGAAGTCATATCCGCGATAATCAGATCAATTTTGGGATTACCGCTGGCCTGTTTGATCTCGGTGACGGCAGCTTCTCCGCGCTTGCGGTTGCGTCCGGTAATAATGACTTGAGCGCCCATTTTCGCTAAGCCGACAGCCGTTTCTTGACCGATGCCGCTGGTTGCTCCGGTAACCAGAACTATTTTTCCTTGCATGAGTGGTGTGTTGATTGACATATTGTATCCTTACTGTAATTGGTTCACAGGTTTACTGTTCGTATGTGAACTAAAATAGCAAAAAAAGAGCGCTGTGTTTTACTGCGGCAGCTTATCCATGATACAACCCAGAAGTTGTCGTTCTTCTGCCGTAAACAGGTCAGATAACTCCTCGTGGTAGGCTTTTACCACCTCAACACCCGCCATATATCGCTGTTGACCTTTTTCAGTCAGCGCGATCACAACCGCACGGCGATCTTCTGCACTATGAGTACGTGTCACCAAACCCTCGGCAATCAAACGGTCAACCATTGCGGTGATGTTGGATTTGGTGGTGTTCATCACATCGGCAAGGCAGGTCACCGTCACCAGAGTCATTGACGCGTCCGTCGAGACAATCGATTGCAGCGCCAACAATTTCGCGCCGGATAAGCCAGCCCCTTCGAGCCGTTTATCCATAAGCTGCGCGACTCGTTTGCCAAGGTTAAACAATTGCGCCGGAAGGGTTTGGTTGATGTCCATATTTTCGTTCATATATGAATAGTACACATGCGAACTAAATTTGTCAACGGGTAAAATACCAGCTCTATTCAAATCATCTTATGACTTGACTTCTAGCTCATTTGTCCTACACTGATGTTAGGTTTTTTTCCTTTGTGTTAAATGTTTGTAGGGCAATCTTGGCGGCGGCAGGCCCTGTGACAAAATCGCGGCGCTCACAGCCGAGCTTTCCGCTGAATCGCCAAATGTATACCAAATTATGATGACAAATTGAAGCGTTTCACCAATAAAAAGCTATAACCCGATACCCACCAACCTTTGGTCACATTGCACCAGCACCCCCTTTGCGTTACACTCTATCGTCCCTGTACTTGCCAAATAAAGATGAAAGTTCATGTCGTGAGTCAGACTGATTCGTCCGACCCAATTCTCCAACAATTGTTACAAACAGCCATCGCTGTGACTGAACATGCCTACATTCCCTACTCCCATTATCCTGTGGGTGCGGCACTTCGCGCGGTTGATGGAACGGTTTACAGTGGGTGTAATGTCGAGAACGCGGCTTATCCAGCCACCATCTGCGCCGAACGAACAGCACTGGTTAAAGCAGTCAGTGAAGGCCAACGCGAATTCGACACGATTGTAGTCGTCACCAAAAATGCCGGATCACCTTGCGGCACATGCCGACAAATGCTTTACGAATTTGCGCCCAATTTGCGCGTCATATTGGCGGATTTAGACGGGAACATCCGATCGGAAACAACCCTCTCAGATCTCCTTCCGGATGGCTTTGGTCCTGATCGTCTTCCTCGTTAATCCATATGAAAACCCACAGCGCACGCGTATGTCCTGATGCTGGTTTTTTGGTAAGATTAGCACATCCTCTCGTCGTCTATAACCTACACAAAAGATGCTCTTTTGGATTTGAATTAACTCCTCGTTCGATGTCCGGCAAGCAATTTCTGGTTTATCAACATGTCACGAATTGAACGGGCTTTCCGTACACAGGCGATTATTCTCAAACGGCGGGATTTCGGTGAGGCTGACCGTCTGTTGACCATCTTCACACCTGATCGTGGTAAGTTGGATGTCATCGCTAAGGGCGCGCGTAAACCGACCAGCACCAAAACTGGACATGTTGAATTGTTTACCCGCTCTGATATGCTCATCCACAAAGGGCGTGATCTTGATATTGTGGCGCAAGCGGAGATGAACGAACCGTATTTAGGTGTGCGTGAAGATTTAGCTTTGGGCGCATATGCCAGTTATATCGCTGAGATGCTTGACCGTTTCACAGGTGACTCTGATGAGGGTTACGAAGACCTCTTCGAGTTGATGGATGACACGCTCGACCGCTTATGTGTGGATAGCGACCCACGACTCGCGGTGCGCTATTTCGAAATGCAGTTGCTTGATCTGGTTGGCTTTCGTCCCGAATTGTCGGAGTGTGTAGTCAGTCGTGAAGAGATTGCGGCTGAGGATCAATTTTTCAGCTATCCGATGGGCGGTGTGGTTAAACCGGATTATGCCCATGAGGGGATGGGTGTGGTTCCGGTCAACATGTTAACGCTCAAGCTGCTTCGGCATATGCAGCGCAGCGCTTACAGCCATGTTAAAACCTTGACGATTACGCCTGTTTTACATGATGATGCCGAACGCCTATTGTTAGGGTATATTACCTTTCTTCTGGAGCGCAAACTACAAAGTGTCGACTTTATTCTCCGTATTCGCCAGTTGTGATATATTGACAGCCGATCAAATTAGGTGTTTTACATAATTACATCATTCATTTAACCTCTATACTTTTAGGATCGGGTCAGCGTTAGAGTTAGAAAAGGCAGTCACAAATGGGGAACACAGCCTTGATTGAAGGGGAACTGAACCGCGACGTGTCCGAATTACCGATAGAAACCATACAAAGTGCGTTGCAAAATGACACAACGCTTGAAGCCGATGTACGTCAACAATATGCCGAACGCCTTTTGGATTACGCTTTAGAAACACGCGATCCTGCAGCGAGTGCGCTCGTTGCTCATTTGATGGATACCGACTCGACGCTCGACAATCCCTTGGAAACACAGTTATACGCCGTGATGCAACATGAACCCGATGCGGTTTATGCATTTATTCGTGCCCATTTGGTTGATCTATGTAATGACTGTTGGCTCGAACGTCTGAAGTTAGCCGCGGATGCGGCCTTAAAAGTAGCGCTCACTGATTCTGCTCCGTCTACCAGTATGGATTGGCTGACGTTGATCGGACGTGAACCAGCCAAATATGAACTCGGTGACATCCTCCACGATGGCTTACTGGCGGCACAATCCCGCGCGCATGACGAACCGGAACTGGCACGCGTCTTGATTATGCTGGCGGCCAAGCGTGATTCGGTTGTCCTTGAACAACTTTTGAATGACAAAGATTTCATGGCGGCGTTACCCAACAATATCGGCCTCGTGCTGCGTGATTTTTCGGGCGATCCGTTAGCGCTTCTGCAAAATCGTGGGCTGGAACTATTCATGGTGGGCATGTCACGGGCGGCGCAAGCCTGTGCCAGTGAACTTTTTTCTCCAGCAGCGATTGCGGGTATCTGGGAATTGTATGTTGGGGCGCAGCCTATAGCCTCCTTGCCCCCACAATATCAAGCCGATAACATCATTCAAATCTGGTTGGAACGCGGCGTGAAGTGCTTGACACCCGATGCGCTGGAATCGTTGGCTATTCAAATTCTCACTAGCCGACGGGATGATCTTTTCCTGCAACTGCTTCATCAAGAAAACGGCGCAAAGGTGATTTTACCGCGCCTGATTTTCATCCTCGAACGCAGCCACCGCACCATCGAAGATGCTATGAATCTGATCGGGCGCATCGTGACGGCTGGTGATATGCTGCCGGGGGAGGCCATAGCCACCTACATTCAGATGTTGAATGGTCTGGAATGGCAGAAGGAAACCTTACCTCTCATTCAACAGCTTGCTCGCACACTGCTCAAGCAAACCGATATAACCATCCCCGCTGATATTCTGTGGCGCATGTTAGGTATTGGCAGCGAGCGCAAAGATGAATTGGTGGCGAAAACAGCTGTTAAACGGCTGCTGGTGAGTTTGGCAGCCATCGAAGATGATGCCGAATTGGTGGAGTCATTGCGGCGTTTGACAGCGGATACCCTTTGGAGTGCGCCCGTACAGGACATTATTATTGATTGGTGGCGTGGGTTCGTCCGGCAGCAGCCCGCCTCGCGCATTACCCGTTTGGATAAAGGCTTGGAAGGCAAGCGTGGTTTGGAAGAAGCCCGCAGTGTTTTACAAACGCTCGGCTCGGTACGTAAGATGATGAGTGGTCATAACATGCCGGATTTTGCTCAGGCCGTCCACACGGCTTACAGCGTACTCGAAGCACTTTCGGATGCTTTTGACGCGAATAGCAAGCGAACAATCAACTTTGACCCCGAAACAGCCCGCGCCGAGTTAGACGCGCAGGCTGATATGCTCCCTCCACAAGAACGACAGGTGTTGGCGAATAACCTCCGAGAGCTGGCACTGATGATCGCTTCGATGGGTGACAACCGAACCCGTGCCAACCTGATGCGGCGGAATGATGATGTTGACCGCGAACTGATGAAGGGCGAAGAACGTCCGCACAGCGCGGTGGATGCCATGAAGTGGCTGGCAGGTTACTGGGGCGGCACGCAGGAAGATGATGCGGCGAGTCAGTAATTGGAGTTGTCAATTGATAGTTCTCAGTTCCATACCGTTTGATTACTACTAAAAAGCCGCTCGGCTAACCACTATTGGGTGATATTTTCCTGCGAACGGCTTGATTGTAGTACTGGATGTCATCGCGTGTCGCCCCAACTTAGATTCCTTTTAGATGATTTTCACCCCTGACTTACCCATTCTCCACAACTTCTTCACACGGTGGCTCAATGCTAGAGACGTGGCGTTCAAAGCACCACAGGACATCAAAGTAATTAGGGAGTATGAATCATGTCGAAGAAGTTGGGTCTGAGTCTCTTGTTAGCGTTTGTTCTAGCAATGGGTGCAGTCGCGGTCGAGGCATCAAATACCCCAGACAATACACTACCACCCCCTTCATTTACCGATGGTCGTCTCAATTCCTATGACACAGGCGCGCCTGTGATCGTCTACGAAACCCATAAAGATATACCCACTTTGACCAGCGAAGGTCTACCCGGCACTGAAACAGTTATTAACGGGGTGCAGTTGCTCGCGTGGAGCGGTGCATCAGATAGTGCTACCCAAGTACTTGACGTTTCAGTTGACAAGATTAATACCGCCATCGCTAAGAACACCAAACCCACCTTTACCATTGCCCAAGCCAATGGTTATACCCTCAACTACTCGAATTCTGGTTGGTTCTGGGTGACTGCGCCGCCGGATACCGAGGGTAAGGTCTACAGCTTTACATGGCAGAAGGACTTCTAATTCGTTAATCGCCTCTCTCCTCCCTTCACCATAACCCCGTGAAGCAAAGCCCACTGCACAAGTGGGCTTTTTGTTGTTTATCAATAGCGCTACAAGAACGAGTATTTCTCGATTGATTAGCGCGAGCCGGATAAATCGTCGCCCCTACAAAACAGGATGTCAGGTTTAGAATAGTGAAAATCTTGTAGGCGTTCAGGTAAAACGTGTACCGGACAAACCTTAAATGGATTTTCGAATGTACCAATCCATCAAAAAATTGTCCCCAAATCGAACATCCTGACCGAAATATTGATCATTCCTTGACTTCTGTTTTGCGCCTCTTAGCCGCTAAAAATGAGAGGTATTTCTGATTTCACCCCAAAACCCACCCCATATGATGAGCATATCGCGTGTTTTGCACGCGATACACGGCTAATTCATTCGATAAATTTTTACCCATTTTTGATGTGTAGTTGAGTGAAACTGACACTCTTTTGACCGAGATGAGTCATAGAATTCATCCTGTTCATGTTCATTGAGGAGAGTCTGTTATGGATGTTGTATTTATCGTACTTACGCTGGTACTTTTCGCGATTGCGTGGGGTTTCGTTGAACTCGCGGATCGGGTCTAAGGGGGTTGGTATGAACATTATGGTTCTCATCACGGGATTATTAGCACTAGGGCTGCTGGTTTATCTAGTAGTTGCCCTATTGAAACCGGAGTGGTTCTCATGACAGCGAATGGAATTGTACAACTGGTTCTTTACGTAGCAGTGATCCTGCTGTTGGTGAAGCCAGTCGGTTGGTATATGGCGCGTGTTTTTCAAGGCGAGTCGGTTTTGATTAACCGTGTGTTGCATCCAGTAGAAAAAATTATTTACTGGTTGTCCGGTACCCGCGAAGAAACCGAAATGAACTGGAAGACTTATGCGCTGGCGATGCTGGTTTTTAATCTGTTGGGTTTTTTGGTGGTGTTTATCCTACAACGGATACAAGCCTCACTGCCTTTAAATCCGGCGGCAATGGCTAACGTATCAGCAGACTCGTCCTTTAACACGGCGATTAGCTTTGTCACCAACACCAATTGGCAAGGTTACGGCGGTGAAGCGACCATGAGTTATCTCACGCAGATGGTCGCGCTAACGGTGCAAAACTTTGTTTCTGCCGCGACAGGTATGGCGGTGATGGTGGCGCTGTTCCGGGGATTAGCCCGACGCTCGACCACTGACATCGGTAATTTTTGGGTGGATATGACCCGTTCAACGCTTTATATCCTGCTGCCCCTGTCAATATTCGCGGCAGTGGTGTTGGTGTCGCAGGGTGTGCCACAGACCTTTGATAACTACGCGACGGCTAACATTATCGACAAAACCGCATTGACCGATGCCAACGGTGCGGCGATTACGACTCAGACGATTGCGTTGGGGCCAGTGGCCTCGCAAGAAGCAATCAAGCAGCTCGGAACAAATGGTGGTGGCTTCTTTAATTCGAACGCATCACATCCGTTTGAGAACCCAACCCCGTTGAGCAATTTTATCGAGATGGTGTATATCCTGCTGCTGCCAGCCGGTGTTTGTTACACCTTCGGCAAGATGGTCGGTGATACACGACAAGGTTGGGCACTACTGGCGGTGATGACGATTATTTTCGTGGTGCTGATGTTCGGAACCTATGCCGCCGAGCAAAGTGGCAATCCGAAACTACCGACATTAGGTGTCGATCAAACAGCCAGTGAAATCCAAAGCGGTGGCAACATGGAAGGTAAGGAAACGCGTTTTGGTATAGCAGAGTCGGCAATCTGGGCGACCGCGACGACCGCCGCTTCCAACGGCTCGGTCAACTCGATGCATGACTCATATACTCCATTGGGTGGACTCATCCCAATGTGGTTGATCCAGCTTGGTGAGGTCATTTACGGCGGTGTGGGTTCGGGTTTGTACGGGATGCTGCACTTCGTTTTCATCGCCGTGTTTATCGCCGGGTTGATGGTAGGGCGCACACCAGAATATCTAGGTAAAAAGATTGAAGCTTACGAGATGAAGATGGCTTCCATCAGCATCCTCGTTCCGTCACTGTGTGTGCTGATTGGAGCAGGTATCGCTGTGGTTAGTGCGGATGGCTTAGCAACAATTTACAACACCAAACCCGCTGTGCATGGCTTTAGTGAAGTGTTATATGCCTTCTCGTCGGCGGCGAATAACAATGGCAGCGCCTTCGCTGGTTTAGGCGCAAACACGGTGTTCTACAACACAGCGTTGGGTATCGCCATGTTCTTCGGACGTTTCATGGTCGCTTTGCCAGCATTGGCAATCGCCGGATCGTTGGCACGCAAGAAGATTGTGCCTGTTGGTGACGGTACGCTGCCCACACACACAACGCTGTTTATCGTGCTGTTAATTGGTGTGATTATCATCGTGGGCGCACTGACGTTCTTCCCGGCGCTAGGACTAGGCCCAATCGTCGAACATCTCAAGCTGATCGGTTCGTAGGGGTAGCCATACCCCACCCCTAACCCCGTAGCAACAGGGAGGGGAACTAAGACCAAAGGACAAATGGAAATGGTAGTCGAAACAAGAGCCAAAGCACGTCCCCTGTTTGAGCCTGCGATTGTGCGACGGGCAATCGTGGACGCGCTGGTGAAATTGAACCCGCGTGTACAGGTGCGGAATCCGGTGATGTTCGTGGTGGAGGTCGGTGCAGCGCTGACAACGGTTTTGTGGCTGCAAGCAGTGGTTGGTCAAGGTGAAGCACCAACCAACTTCATCTTTACGATTGCGATCTGGTTGTGGTTCACGGTAATCTTCGCGAACTTTGCCGAAGCGATGGCTGAAGGACGCGGCAAGGCACAGGCCGACGCACTCCGCAAAGCACGGCAGGATGTGAATGCAAAGAAACTTGCCAGCCCGCAATATGGGGCGGAGTTCAGCACGGTTTCTGCTTCGACACTGCGTAAGGATGATGTGATTTTAGTGGAGGCGGGTGATCCTATCCCCGGTGACGGTGAGGTCATCGAAGGTGTAGCATCAGTCGATGAAAGTGCTATCACAGGTGAAAGCGCTCCGGTTATCCGTGAGAGCGGTGGTGACCGCAGCGCCGTAACAGGCGGTACAAAAGTGCTTTCGGATTGGTTAGTGGTGAAGATTAGCGCTAACCCCGGCGAGTCGTTTCTTGACCGGATGATCTCGATGGTCGAAGGTGCGAAACGCCAGAAGACGCCAAACGAAATCGCGCTCAACGTTTTGTTGGCGGTGCTGACGATCATCTTTCTGATGGCGACGGCTACATTGCTGCCGTTTTCGATCTACGCGGTAACGGGAGCCGGACAAGGTACGCCGATCACGGTAACAGTTCTGGTGGCGCTGCTGATCTGCTTGATTCCAACGACAATCGGTGGATTGCTCTCGGCAATTGGTATCGCGGGTATGGATCGTATGATCCAAGCCAACGTCATCGCAATATCCGGTCGTGCAGTCGAAGCCGCAGGTGATGTTGATGTGCTGTTACTGGACAAAACCGGAACGATCACACTGGGTAATCGGCAGGCGACCGCTTTTATTCCCGCTCAAGGAGTGACGGTTGAAGCGCTGGCAGACGCGGCGCAGATTTCATCACTGGCGGACGAAACACCGGAAGGCCGAAGCATCGTGGTGCTGGCAAAGGAAAAGTTCAACATCCGCGAACGATATGTGGCAGCTTTGGGCGCAACCTTTGTGCCTTTCACTGCCCAAACCCGTATGAGCGGTGTGGATATGGACGGGCGGCAAATCCGTAAGGGAGCAGCCGACTCGATCAAGAAATACGTGGAAGCGATTGGCGGGCAGTTCCCGAAGTCGGTTCA
This sequence comes from Aggregatilineales bacterium, assembly GCA_038251275.1. Lineage (GTDB taxonomy): Bacteria > Chloroflexota > Anaerolineae > Aggregatilineales > Phototrophicaceae > CFX2. Next base: position 94,717 of record JBBSBM010000005.1, on the reverse strand, counting down.
AGAATGTGTCGAAGATGTGGCACGACAAGGCGCGACTCCCTTGGTGGTGGCAGACAATAAGCAGGTTTTGGGTGTTATCCAACTGAAGGATATTGTGAAGGGTGGCATCAAAGAGCGCTTTGGTGAACTGCGTAAGATGGGCATCCGCACTATCATGATTACGGGTGATAATCCGCTGACAGCGGCCTCGATTGCAGCAGAAGCGGGTGTTGACGACTTCCTAGCCGAAGCCACACCAGAAGCCAAATTGAAGCTTATCCGCCAGAACCAAGAGGGCGGCAAGTTGGTCGCTATGACCGGTGACGGTACGAATGATGCTCCAGCGCTGGCACAGGCCGATGTGGCGGTGGCGATGAACACGGGCACACAGGCGGCGAAGGAAGCCGGTAACATGGTTGATCTCGACTCCAACCCGACCAAGTTGATCGAGATTGTGGAGATAGGTAAGCAGTTGTTGATGACGCGCGGTTCGCTGACGACGTTCAGCATCGCTAACGATGTGTCCAAGTACTTCGCGATCATTCCGGCGGCGTTTGCCTCAACCTATCCCGAACTGAAGGCGCTGAACATCATGGGATTAGCGACACCCAACAGCGCGATTATCTCGGCGGTGATTTTTAACGCGCTGATCATTATCGTGCTGATCCCACTGGCGCTGCGTGGTGTCCGTTATCGTCCAATCGGGGCATCCGCACTGCTGCGTTACAACTTGTTGGTTTATGGCTTGGGTGGATTGATCGCCCCATTCATCGGGATCAAGGTGATTGACCTGATTTTGGTGGCGCTGCATTTGACGTAGCGATACCCCACCCCAGCCCTCCCGTAAACGAGGGAGGGAATAAATACGAGAACAATGCGGAAGGGTCTCAGACCCTTCTCTACAAAGGTGTGAAATAAGGAACGAATCATGATGACACAAACAGCAACAACCCGATTGGGAATTGAGTGGAAGCAGATTATCCGTCCGGCGATTGTCCTTCTGGTGCTAATGACCTTGCTTACGGGGCTGGTTTATCCGACAGTGATAACGGGAATCGCACAGGCCGTGTTTCCAAATCAGGCCAACGGCAGCATGATCAAGGACAAAGAGGGCAATGTAATTGGTTCGGCGTTGATCGGGCAGCAGTTCAGTGATCCCAAATATTTCTGGGGGCGGCTGTCGGCAACTGGTTCGTTCCCTTATAACGGTGCGAGTTCGTCCGGTTCGAACTCCGGCCCGTTGAATCCATCGCTGATTGATGCGGGCGGATCGGTACAAAGCCGCGTCCAAGCCTTGCATGATGCTGAAAAAGCCGCAGGCGTAGATGATACCCAATCCGTTCCAGTCGATTTGGCGACGGCTTCGGGCAGTGGGCTTGATCCCGAAATTTCCCCGGCAGCAGCGACTTATCAAGTGGCGCGGGTTGCGGCGGTGCGGAAGCTCGACGTGGCAGCGGTGCAGAAATTGGTTGACGACTATACCGAAGGACGTTTCCTCGGCGTGGTTGGTGAGCCGCGTGTGAATGTACTTAAGCTGAACCTCGCGTTAGATGCGATGGGCGGGGCATAAGCGCCCGTTGGAATAATTAAAAAACTTACAGGAGGATGGTGCATGATGCGTGTGCCATCCTTTTTATTACAAAAATTGAATAATGTTGCCGTTGTTACAAGACCGTTTTTGTGACGATTGCAACATTTAATGTTAAGGTTCGTGGAAGCCACGCAGTCGCACAGCCCCATAGATAGTGTATTCGATATGAGGAAGAAACGGGTTACCATTTGGAAGAACATTTGGTAGCTTTTACGCGAGGTTGGCGCTAACCATTTTGAGGGAGTGGGAGTGTTAAGCGGGTTGGTAGATAGTTGATAAAGCGTCTGTCGGGTTAACCGAAAGTAAACATGAAAAATAATAATTGGTAAAGAGGTAAGCATGAACGATGAATTTTGGGTGCGGTTGGATGCTGTTGATTGGACGGCGTTAGGCAATCCTGATGTCCCTAAATGGGTTAGAAACCTCATCTCCGATGATCGCACGCTTTATACTAAAGGCGGCTATTGGCCGTTAGAAGATTTGATGGGTAAGGCTCCGACCGGAGCACCCGAAAATTATGCCCCAATTACAGAATTACTAAAAACAGAAACGTCGATTTACCTCACACCCTTTCTGATCGAATTGTTGGAAGATGAGACAACAGCTCGTAAAGATTTTGTGCTTCAACTTATATCCCATTTAGCGATTTACCCTAATCTGGTTAAACCGACCGAAGATGAAATTTACAAAGTGCGCGTCCAAACAGTATTTGAAGCCGTTCTAAAAGGCGTGAACACTTATAAAATGCTGCTTACTCATTCCGATGTTGAGGTTCGGAAGATGGCAAAAGAAACATTAGTAGAGATTGAGAACTCGCTGTCAATTTAAACAGTGGTAGGAAATCGAGGGCGCACAGCCGTGCGCTCCTACAAAGACAAATGCTCGATTAGGATAACCGTTATTAAACGGTTATGGGCGTAGGCTGCGCGTAGGGTACCCGGCGGCCTACGAGGTTGCGGACTTTCCTATGATGATTGGTAAGTTTAATCGAAACAATCTCTCCTTAAGACATTTTTCTATAGCCTTTTAAGGGGAGGTTACGGGAAAGGATCAACCTGATGAAAGGGCTTCGATTTGTGCTGATGATGGGGATTATCACGCTGTTGAGTGTATTGGGAGCAGCGCTTCCGCTTGAGGCACAAGCGGCGTCTGTTTGTGGGCCGCTGGATAATCCATCGACAGGCTGCGATGCGGCATTTGATCTTTATGAACCGCTGACGATCCGCGCAGGTGTGCCATTCGTTTGGCTGCGAAAAGATCCCTCCTCATCCGCCGCAGTGGTTGGCACAATGAATTATTCAGGTAAAACCAATTTGGCCATTAATCGCTGGCCTTCCAGATTTGATGGTTACCAGAATTGGTGGTTGGTGAGTTCGACTTCAAATAAATCACTTGTAGGATGGGTTGAGCAATCTTCATTGGTGCTCGTGAATGCACCTGATTCAGGTGCACGGGCGAACTGGAATGCGCCGTTTACAGGGGGCATTCGGAAAGGTATCCCCTTTGTTTGGATACGTAATGCGCCGAATTCCAATGCAGCGATTGTAGCAACACTGCTGCCAAAAGATCAATTTGGGGTATTGGGAAACCCTCAACCAGTGAATGATAGTCGCCAATGGTGGTGGTATATCCGTGCTTCCACTGCGGCAGGCGTTAAAGAAGGTTATATCGAGCAAGCCTCGATTGTTGTGGTTGGAAATTCGCTGCCGACACTTGTTCCATCACCTGTGCCTTCGCTTGTCCCAACCCATGTGGCTGATACACCGCCGCCAACATGCGACACGATGACGGTTAGCCCTGCCACATATCGAAATGGTGGCGGGATTTATTATGTTACCCGCGGCAGTTACATCACATTCAGAGTCGAAGGGTTGTCCAATCTGGCTTCGATTACGTTTAATGTGCCGGGCAGTGATTCTCCCATATGGCGGAATGGAGTCGGACCGCGACAGTTGGATTTTCCGGGCGAGAAAGCTGAAGTTTATGTGACCGTGCCGCAAGCCTATGGGTGGGCGCTAGTCTCAGCAGAAGCCGTAGGATTAAATGGTGAAACCATCCAGTGCGGTGTTTTTTGGGTTGATAACGGTGGATTTGCGACTGCCACACCAGAAGCTGCAAATGCACCTGAGACAACGCCGGAGTCATCGGGATAGAATGCGAAAATTCAGGGCACACGGTTGTGTGCCCCAACAAAGGCCTGTTTATTGACGGAGGTAGTCGAGTTTGCCGGGTGCGCCTTGCATGGCAGTGACTTCAATGACCGGTGTGCCATCCTGTTCAACCCATACGCCGCACTGAGTACCATCAGGGCTGGCGGGGATTTCGAAGGGTGTGCCATCCATGCGCAGAACGGGATGATAGAAAGTGGCGACCTGCGTGGCATCCCCTTCGATGTAATGACCGATGAGGGCGCGGCGAAAACGGTCGGTCGAGGTGTTGGGCATACTGCCGTGTACGAGTGCGCCGTTGAAGAACAGTACATCACCAGCCTTCATAATCATCGGTTCGATGGGTGTGCCTTCGGGGATGGGAACAGTGACATCGGTGAAGCTCTGGGTGGTATCGGCTTTGACGGCACACAGCAGCGGCCAATTGTGGCTGGCGGGAACGATCTGCATACAACCGTTGGCTTCGTCACAATCATCAAGTGCCAACCATGCTGCGAGACAAGTTCCGGGTTGAACGCGCAGATAGTAGTTATCCTGATGCAGTGCTTGTCCACGCGCTCCGGCGGGTTTGAAGTAAAGCATGGTTTGGACGGCAAGCGGTTCACGTCCGCCTAAACGCGTCAAAACTTGGTTGATGCGCGGTTCGGTCATCCAATCGAGGCTGGTTTTGTCCCAGCGGTGCATGTGGATCATACGCGGATAGCGCTTGAGGGGATCATTGCTGGTGGGATCAGCACCACTGAAATCGCCCTCATAAGTACCTTTGGCGCGTAAATCCATGAAGTGGTCGCGGTAGGCGGCAACTTCTTCGGGTGTGAATAAGCCGCGCACGAGGACATAACCGTGTTCGTCAAAATATTGTTTTTGGTCAGCAGGTTGCATTATGGAATAATCCTTTTCTACATTTAAGGAAATTATAGCGCAGTTTGTCCGGCATATTGGTCTGATAAGATAGACCACATTCGCCTGTACTCAATGGGAGGTCATATGCGTCGTTTGCTTGGACTATCTATCACTGTAATGATATTAGGGGGAGTCCTTCTCAGTCTATACCAACCTGTCGCCTCTAGAGATGAAGCCACACTTGAGCCAACTGCTGAGGCAACCGCAACTCTTCCCATTGATCTGGTCGGGAAAATCGCCTTTGTTTCGGAAACCAACACCGGTACCCAAATTTTTGTCATGAATGCGGACGGTTCAACTCTACATGCAGTCACTAATGGGGATCGAGTACCGTGGAGTCCGGCGCTATCACCCGATGGGAATCAAATCGCTTTTTCAGCCAAAGTGAATGAGCGTTACCAGATATTCGTCATGAATAGTGACGGAACCAACGAGAAACAACTGACCTATAACGTAAATGGTCAAACTGGCGTTTCAGGTCTCGATTGGTCACCCGATGGAAAGCATATTGTCTACACTCTCAAAATCAGCGATAACCCCAGCATTCAAAGCTATAATATTTATACAATGCATGCGGATGGGACAGAGCAGAAGAAGCTCACGACACAACCTATGGAGGCACTCCTTTCACCTCATTGGTCACCGGACGGCGAACAAATTATCTTTGATGCGCGTGGCGATTCACCCAATAGTCCGGCGACACCTGTTGATCCTAGCTTGCGTACACATGTGTATGTCATCCATGCCGATGGTTCAGATTTGCACCGGCTTACGCAGAGCAACTATAACGAACTTTTCCCGGCTTGGTCACCTGATGGTCAATTCATCGTTTTTCTCTCCGGTGGAGCATCCAACAATGAATTTGGCCTCTACCGTATTGATGCTGATGGAACTCATCCCACACAGCTCAGTCGCACACTTTTTTCTCAGCCGGTTTGGTCACCAGACGGCAAATATTTGGCAGCTACACTTTCAGAAAAAGTGAATGACAAGTGGATCAGCAATATTTATGTGATGAATGCTGATGGTTCTAACGCCATCAAAATTACGGATACACAAGACCTATATCACTTGCCGAGTTGGTCCAAATAACTCAAAATACTGTAATTAACTGGTTATGAGGGTCTTGGAGTAGCAATAAGCGGCGGATTAGTAAAAAAAAAGGTACACTTTAACTGTCTACATTAAAAGACAATATTGTTTAGACCTGAAAATATTGTTCATTTAAGGAACACTACAGGTTTATATGTATCAGAATGGCTCATTCTTCAATACCTGTTCTTAAGTCCAATGTGGTTATAGTTGGACTTATGGTAAGATAGATGCCGTGATAACTTGAAACAAACACAACAGCATTTGCACGGAAAAATTTATCAATGTTAAACCCCTCAAAACTGGCTATCGGACTTGAACGCGAGGGTGAAGAACCCATCTATCGACAGTTGATCCGCCACATCCGCGCCCAAATCGAAAGCGGCATCTTGTCCGCTGGAACACGTCTGCCTGCCAGCCGTGACCTCGCCCAACAGTTGAACATCAGCCGCATTAGTGTGGTGAATGCGTATGCCGAACTGCGGGCAGAAGGTTTCCTAAGCGCACACGCCGGACGTGGAACGTTTATTGCAGGCGACTCCAATAATGGCTCACAACCCTCTGATAACCCGAACGGGCAGTCTAAAATCAACACGCAGGAAGCGCCGACGACGCCGGACCGTTCGCTGCGCGAGATGATGCGGATGGCACGGAAGCCGGGGATTATCAGCTTCGCACAAGGGTCACCGCCCGGTGATTTTTATCCGATCCAACATGTGCGCGATGCGATTAACAGCGTGCTTGACCGTGACGGTGCGAAGGCGATGGGATATGAAATCGCAGAAGGCTATGCGCCGCTGCGGAGCGCTGTGCGGGATTACGTCAGCGGGTTGGGTATTCACTGTTCACCGGAACAGGTCTTAATAACAGGCGGTACACAGCAAGCCTGCGATATGGTGGTGCAAGCGCTGCTTTCCGAAGGTGATTTGCTGATTACCGAAAACCCGACTTACCTCGGCATGATCGACATTGCACGGACACGGCGGGTACAAATTCACGGGATTGATGTGGATGAAGGCGGTATCCGGCTGGATATGCTGGAGAACTTCATCCTCGATAACCGTCCCAAGCTGATTTACGTCATGCCAACCTTCCAAAATCCAACGGGTTCGGTGATGCCATTGCACCGCCGCCGCCAGTTGTTAAACCTCGCCAATCATTATCAAATTCCGATATTAGAGGACAGTGTTTACCACGAACTGCGCTTCGAAGGTGAGTCACTGCCACCGTTGAAAGCACTAGATGAAACCGGCATTGTGATCCATGCCAGCGGCTTCACCAAGATGATGCTGCCGGGATTACGAATTGGTTACATCATTACCGACAATAATCACTATGAACGTTTGGTGCGTGTCAAACAGGCGGCGGATATATCTACGCCGAGCCTGAACCAACGGACGATGCATCTGTTGATTCAACGGGGTGTGCTGGCGCAGCAGCTTGAGCGTAATAACCGCGAGCTTAGACGCCGCCGTGATGTGGCGATTGCTGCCGCCCAAAAACATCTACCGCCCGGTTCACGCTGGACCGTCCCGAACGGTGGGTTATATCTATGGGTCAATCTGCCGAAAAATGGCCCATCATCGGCGGAGGTGTATATCACCGCTATTCATATGGGCGCGGCCTACGCGATTGGCAGCGTGTTCTTCACCAACAACTGCGGCAGCCACCGGATGCGGATCAACTTCGGATCACAAAAGCCAGCCGATATTGAGGATGGTTTGAAGCGCATTGGTCGGGCATGGCGCGAAGTGGCTTGCGATTACGACGCTATGGAAAAGTCGCCGCTGTTGTAGGTGAATGAAACAGTTTATCCATTACCCCTAACCCCAACCCTTCCCCCGTAGTAACAAGGCAAGGGAGCAATACAGGGTAGCGTTAGAGAAAACGATTTTCATCTAGAGCAGATGATTTAGACCATTCAAAAAGGGGCTTCGGCCTCTTTTTTGTATGAGTAGTTGATACAGATTGGGATAGGTACTTAACTTTTGTATGATTTTAGGGTATGATGCCCGCGAGTTTTTCTTTCGTACCGGAGCCATTACCACATGGATAATACAGTAGCACGCCGCGCATCAATGTTGTTGGGCGGTATCATGATCGCCGCTATCGCACTGAGCGCGATCCTCCCCATTTTTACGAACAATGCCACTGCACAGCAAACTGTACAGCCAACTGATGCCCCAACAGTGACATCACCGCCGATTATGACCGATTTTAGCGGCATTACATTTGACACCGATTATTTGCATCCTAGCGGTTTATTTAGCGTTGGGGAACCGACAGGCTGGATTCCCGGTCAGCAGACCACCAACGCCAATGGTGTCGAAATCACCATGAACAACGGCACACTGTTAAGCGTGGTGCAAACTTCGCTTCAAGTCGCTCAAGCGCCTATTCCTGACTTGGACGCGATTGACTCGCTGTATACCTCAGCGACACTCAACTCAAGTTGGAGCAACTACTCGCGCTATGCCGACACGGGTTTGAATTATCGCGAACAATCCCGCACGCGCGAAGACAATAAAGTTGTTATCGACTTTGAGTTAAAGAACAACAGAGGTCAAATCTTTGTCGCCCGTCAAGTCGCATGGGCAGACACCGATTGGGTCTACAGCATCCGCGTGGTGACACCCGACAACCAGATCAATTTGCTGAAGTATTTGATGGATAACCTCATCAAGAGCTTTAAGCCCAACCGTATCTTCGCGGGTACGCCTGCGGATTGGAGTGCCTACTTCGACCCCAGCACCAACTTGATTATTCGTTATCCGGGAAGCTGGCGTGTTACAGACAGTGCCCCCGGTCGCCCCACCAGTATTGATGGCAGCACTGGTTCACTGCGTATCCAATCGCAATCGGTATCAGCGCTGTTGGATGAGGCAGCCGCCGGTAATTGGGTCACGGCTAATGTCCCCGGCGCAACTGTAACCAGCGCTAAGGAAACCAAGCGCGGTGAGTTATCCGGCTTCATGGTGTCATACACTTATGCAGATGCTGATGGCAACCAGAACAGTGGTTTGGCTTTGCTGTTGAATGGCGCGAACAATACACTATACAGCGCTAACCTGCGTATATTTGAAGCCAATGTTGATTTGAACGTGGACACGGCACAGGTTGCACATGCGGATTTGATGATGATCCTGAGCACATTCCAACTGCTGCCCGGTTTGAAAGTGCCGTTGCCAACAGCCACACCAACCGTCACACTGCCCCCGCCGAGCCCGACATTAGAAGTCACGGCGACTGCGGAAGTGACCACAGAAATAACTGCTGAAGCAACAATTGAAGCGACGACAGAAATAACCGCCGAGCCAGCAACTAGCACACCCAAACCAACCAACACGGCTGTACCTGCAACCAATACGCCAGTTCCTACGAATACGGCTGTACCGCCGAGCAGCACACCCAAGCCGACCAATACGCCTGTACCGCCAACGGCTACCAGTACGCCAACAACTGAGGCGACGGCTGAAGTCACACCAGCCTAATAAACCCCTCTCTCCCGAACTCTGAGGAGAGGCTTTAAGGTAATTTAAATAAAAAGGCGCGTCAATGATTGACGCGCCTTTTTTGTTGGGTTTGGTCGTCTGCCCGCTTTTGTATCGCGCTAGTTCAAACCGGTTAAGGCAGTCGGATTGGAAGCGAGTTCTGGCAAAACCGTGAAACTGCCATCGGTTTCCAGTACAACTGCACCCACATTTTGCATCGCGGTGATACCCTGTGCGCGAACCGCTGCCCGCACTTCTTCCTCGGTCACGCGATGGGCCTTCATGACTGTAGCCAAAAATTCACCGCGATGAAGCAGTAACGTAGGCTCGGATTTAACCCAATTCCGAACCGTTAACGAACGCACAGATAGCCATGCGATTATAAATTGAAGGCTAATTAAGGTCGCGAAAGCCATAATGCCTTCGGCCAAAGCGACATCCTTCGACAGTAAAATCGTTGCAAGTATCGAACCAAGGGCGACTGTTACAACAAGGTCAAAGGCGTTCATCTTAGACAGTGTGCGTTTACCAGATATACGTAACATTACTATCAGTGCGATGTAAGCCAAAATGCCGACAATCACGGTGCGAATGATGTCTTGCCAACTGTTAAAAAACATTGAATCTATCCCTTCTGTTTGTATTCACATCTTAGCGTGCTTTAAATACGCACAGAATACATCGGCTAAACGCCCTATAAACGGATTACAAGCAGGCGCAGATAGATTTTCTTGTACAGCTTGAATGGACTAGGCTTGCATTTCGGGGATCGTCATTTCTTCGAGAACCGTTATCTCAGCACCATCGGCCCATTGCAGGTGATGATGGCCTTTGACCATCTCTAAGGCTTCATCCATTGAGTTGGCTTGCAAAATCGACATGCCAACAATGTTGCTATCACTTTTGGTCACGCCGGTTTTTGTCACCTTCATAGCATTACCCAATTGCTGTCCTAGATCGACCAGTCCGGTTCCGAGTTTCTCTTTCCAGTCAAACCAGAGTTTCATTCCCTGCTGTGCTTGTTCGGGAGTTGCTTGTGCAAACTGCTCGGCGGCTGTTACAGGCGCGGTGTATAAGACGATGTATTTTCGCATGGTTGATCTCCGTTGTTGTTTCAATTAGTGATCTGCATTCAGCTTTTCTTCGATGGTGGTTAAACGCCAGCGCAGGAAGGTTTGCTCAACCGCATTCTGACAAAGGGTGAGCGCTTCGGTATAGGCATCATGGGAGTCTTGCAGCCAGCCCATCCGCCGTAATAAATCGGCTCGTGCCGCATGAAACAGATAGTAGCCATCCAGTGAACCTTCGCGTTCCAAATCATCGAGTATCGCCATGCCTGCGCCGGGGCCATTGGCCATCGCAACGGCTACCGCTCGATTGAGTTCAATAACTGCTGAGGGATTCATTTGCACCAGCACACCGTAAAGCGCGGCGATTTGTGACCAATCGGTGTCTTCAGTACGAGCGGCTTGGGCATGAAGCGCCGAAATCGCGGCCTGAATTTGATAAGAGCCGGGTTGATGATGCGCTAAAGCGGCCTGAACGATTTGCGTACCCTCGCGGATCATATCCGCATCCCATAAGCTGCGATCTTGATCTTCCAGCACCACCAATTCGCCAGCGGCATTCACCCGCGCTTTACGCCGTGAATGATTGAGCAGCATCAGCGCCAGTAAACCAAAGGCCTCGGGATCAGGCAATAAGCTGGTCAGCACACGGCCTAAGCGAAGGGCTTCATCACACAGTTCTTGACGAATAAGGACATCACCGGAGGCAGCACTATAACCCTCATTGAAAATCAAATAGATGACCGACAGCAGCGAACCCAAGCGTTCGGGTAACAGGTTAGCAGGCGGCACTTGATAGGGAATGCCTGCGTCACGGATTTTGCGCTTGGCACGGACAAGGCGCTGCGCCATTGTGACTTCGGACACGAGGAAGGCACGGGCGACTTCAGCCGTGGAAAGCCCACCAAGGGTATTCAAGGTCAGTGCGACCTGTGCCTCAACAGCCAAGGCCGGATGACAGCAGGTAAACATCAATTTAAGGCGTTCGTCTTGTATGCCCTGCTCATCCATCTCATCATCGTCCGTTTGGTAGGCAGCCATTGACTCCAGCATGTCATCGCTGCCGACAATGCGGCGGTTGCGACGAATGCGGTCAATGGCTTTGTGTTGTGCGGTGGTCGTGATCCATGCGCCGGGGTTTCGTGGTGTACCGTCCACAGGCCAGCGTTGCAGCGCCATGATTAAGGCATCTTGCAACACATCCTGAGCCAGTTCGATGTCACCCAAGCGGCTGATAAGGGCGGCCAGCACCCGCCCCGATTCAGCCCGAAAAGTTTGCTCTATGACCTGCTGGATAGATTGCGACACGTTTTAGCCTTGTGGTTGTGACCAGTCAACAACCGGACGGACTTCAATTGCTCCCTGCTTTGCGCCGGGAATCTTGGCGGCCATTTCGATGGCTTCGTCCAAATCTTTGCAATTGAGGATATAGAAACCACCCAACACTTCTTTGGTTTCAGCGAATGGGCCGTCAGTCGTCATGGTTTTGCCATCGCGCACACGGACGGTGGTGGCAGTCGCTACCGGATGCAGCGCTTCGCCAGCGACCATCAATTTGCGGTCGGTAGCTTCTTTGCCAAACGCATTGTACTCATTAATTTCAGTTTGCATGGCTTCGGGCGAAGGGGCGGCAGTTGGTTCAGGTCCATAGATGAGCAACATGTACTGCATAATGAATTCTCCTCCATTGGCTGGGCGATTGATTTCACCCACTATACCCATACGACGAATGAGAAGTGACGGAATCGACAACGAGTTTTGAAAATTGCCTAATTACGCTCCATGATTGTAGTATTAGTAATTAAGCTATTATCAATCTCCTTTAGAATATAGCAAAACTGAGGTGTCGAGATATAAATTAGCGGTTTCGATACTGACAATAATGTCATTATTTTGTGACCTTCAACCAGAAAAAGGCAGCTTATAAAGCAGTTAACACAGATATACATAATCCAAATGATCATGCTGAAAATAGTTAGTTATTCCGTTATATGCAACCCTATTGGAATTCAATACGACTAGAATTAGAAAAATCTTATGCCAGCATATTCACGCTTGAAGAAGAAGCTATTTCCCAAATAACTCTCCAGTGCCCGTTAGCGGGAAAAAGGGGTAAACTTTGTGACGAAAGGTGACGCAGGGATGAAGCGTGAATTTGGAAAGAACCTGCAACTGGTGAAAGTTATTTGATGCACCCTTTGGTGACCTGCTCAGCGGCAGGTTTTATAATCGATCCCAAGCAGTTGATTCGCTGACTCTTCCGGCTTAACTGGCATTATAAAGTTAGGCATGTCCCTATCCTGAAAATGAGTTATCCAAGAAAGAGGATACCATAATAGCGATTGAAAAAGCGCGTTTTGGACGCACAAAACACCTTAGTACCCGTACCCTATTTGGTGCAGCAGCACTTGGCAACGTGACCCAAGCTGAAGCAGATCAGACACTCGATGTGCTGCTGAAGTATGGCATCAACCACATTGATACGGCTGCTAGCTATGGCGATTCTGAGAAACGGATTGGTCCTTGGATGCAGCGTGGACTGCGCGACCAGTTCTTCCTAGCCACTAAAACAGGCAAACGGACTTATAACGAGGCGAGAGAAGAATTTCTGCGCTCGCTGGAACGCCTCAAAGTCGATTCGGTTGATTTGATCCAGTTGCACTACCTAGTCGGTGAGGAGGAGTGGGAAGTCGCAATGGGTGAAGGCGGTGTCTTACAATATTTAGTGGAAGCGAAGGAACAAGGACTGGTGAAGTACATCGGCGTTACCGGGCATGATGTCGCCATCGTAAAGATGCATCAGAAGAGCCTTGCACACTATGACTTCGATTCTGTACTGCTGCCTTACAACTACGTCATGATGAAAAATCCCGTCTATGCCGAAGGCTTTAATGAGGTACTGCGCCTGTCAAAGGAACGCGACTTTGCAGTGCAAACCATCAAGTCGATTACACGCCGTCCTTATCCCAATGAACAGCGTAGCCACGCTACATGGTATGAACCCCTTAGCGATGCCGAGAGCATCGAAAAATCTGTTCACTGGGTATTGGGTCAGGAAAGTATCTTCCTCAACACCGCCGGGGATATTCACATCCTACCCACAGTGCTGGAAGCTGCCAGCAACTTCAAGCAGCGTACACCCGATGATGTCATGGAAAAAATGGTCAGCGCGTTGAAGATGGAACCGCTTTTTGTATAGCGGTAATCTTCGTCCAACTCCAAATGATTTGTGTCCATGTGGGTATCAAATCGGAAACGCTATAGTCGGAAAGGTTGGAACCCCCATGAGCTCTTCATAAGATTGAGCGAAGCAACCGCTTGGGATCAATCATAAAACGTGCTGCTAAGCAAGTCAGCAAGGGGGCATCAAACAACTTTGACCCGTTGCAGCTTTGGAAGCGTCTAGCGCCTTAGCTATCACGAATTAGAAAATGGCGATTGTTAGATTGATTGCTCAGCAGAATTTTTCGATAGGCTTAATAGGTCAAAAGATTAATTTTAACTCCGCCGCCCGCGAATAATAGTAGTGAGTTGAGGCGAGGGCAGCCAAACGGTGAAAGTCGAACCTTGACCTTCGCCCGCGCTGGTGACGGTGATACGTCCGCCATGTGCTTGGATTATCTCTTGGGTAATCGCCAAGCCTAAGCCAGTACCGCGACGTGGGCCGCGTGTCTTATCGACCTGATAAAAGCGTTCGAAGATACGCGGTAAATCGTCTGCTTTGATACCCAAGCCGGTATCGCGCACCATGACTTCGACACCACCATTATTGACCTGTGTTCGCAGCCAGATTTCCCCGCCAGCGGGTGTGTATTTGATGGCATTGCTGACGAGGTTAGTGAGAACCTGCGCTAAACGGTCACCATCTCCCGCCACTTCAGGCATAGGATCAGCTTCAACGTGCAGTGTCAGCCCACGATCACGCGCCAGAATTGAAAGACGATCCCCTACCGCTTTCGCCAGTTTGCCCATGTCGATCGAAGATGAACGCATGGATAAACGTCCGGCTTGCAAGCGTGCCAAATCGGTGAGTTCAGTCACCATACGGTTGAGCCTTCCAGCTTCCTCGTGGATGATCTTAGCGGCGCTGGCAGGGTCTTTGGCTGCTCCATCCATGATGGCCTGTGAAAAGCCTTGAATGGAGGTCAGCGGGGTTTTGAGATCATGTCCGACATTTGCCATGAAGTCTTTTTGCGATTGCTGGGTACTTTGTACCTCGCTGCTCATGCGGTTGAAGGCTTCCGCCAGCGATTTGATTTCGGCTGGTCCTTCCTCCGGCACTCGCTGGTCATAGTGTCCGGCAGCGACCGATTCGGCAACCTGTACCAAATGCGCCAAAGAGCGCGTTAATGTGCGACTGATTACGCCAGCCAAAAAAGCGGCTACGACCAAACCCACCAGCGCCGATTGTGCCAAGGGCAGCGCCAATTCACGGCGGAAACGATCTAAGACATTTTGCCATGTTTGTACTTCGGGACGATCAGCTAAGACGATGGCGTTGGTTTCCTGCCCCTGACGCACGTTAGCCACACCTGCGAACAACCATGATGATCCATCTTTATCGTCAAGATTACCGAACACCGCCTGACCGCTAATCAAACGCGGGGTGCGAATGGTATACGATTCTTCTTTAATGCGGGTCGAATCGCCGCGCGCAAAGGTTCCGGCACTGTCGAAAATCACACTTTGCTTAGCGATGTTGACTACAAGGATGCGAGACTCGCTCTCGGCGGCAAGCTGCGGCAGTTGATCCATGACGCGGCTCAATTCGCCGAGCGTTGGACGTGCGCTGAGGTTGACCTCCTGCGCGATACTCTGCATAGTGGTCAGCAAGCGTTCGTAGGTTGGGGCTGCTGAGACTGGCTGTGCGAATAGAAACACTAAGAAAGCGGCGGTCATGACCAACAGCAGCGCGAGTACCAACACTAGATAGGAGAAAAACAGTCGTGCACGTAAGGGACGATTGCGTCGCATGATGGTTTACAGTTTATAGTGAACAGTTATCAGTATAAAGACCAAGTGTTATAAAAGTTTGAAAGGTTATTCCAGCTTGTAACCGACGCCCCACACAGTTTCGATTTGTGGGCGCATGCCTTCGAGTTTGTGACGCAGGTGTGCAACATGAACATCGACTGTGCGCGTTTCGCCTGCAAAGTCAAAGCCCCAGACCACATCCAAGAGTTTCTCGCGGCTAAAGACAATGCCGGTATTTTCTGCCAACGCCAACAGTAAATCAAACTCTTTCATGCGTAAGTCAACTTCGTGACCATCGACGGTTGCGACCCGCCGTTGGGGATAAATATTCAGATTGTCAATAACGATGGGTGTATCGCTTGATTCTGCAGCAGGTGCGGGTTTCTTATCACTGCGGCGAAAGATGGCTTTGACCCGCGCCACCAATTCACGCGGATTGAAGGGTTTGGTCATGTAATCGTCCGCGCCGAGTTCCAAGCCGACAATTTTATCAATATCATCGCTACGAGCGGTGAGCATGATAATGGGTACATCGGATTGCGCCCTGACCCGGCGGCAGACTTCCCAGCCGTCTAAGCCCGGCAGCATCAAATCCAGCACAACCAGCGACGGTTTCTCACTGAGGATGCGTTGCAACGCGATTGCGCCATCGGTCGCGCTGGTGGTCTTCCAACCTTCTTGCTCGAGGTACATTTTGGCGAGGTCAATGATATGCTGTTCGTCATCTACAAGGAAAATCGTTTCGGTCATATCCGCGTTTCCTAATCCTATCCATGCGCCAATATTGGCAGTATTACTTTAGGTTTTGTTGGGCGTTGCTTGCTGCGCCCATATCACTTTTATCTTATCGCATACCATTTGCGGTGTAACGCCTAATTGCCCTAACACTTTTACAGGCAGCAACTTGTTCTGGCGCATCAATCCTAACAGCAGATGTTCCGTACCAATATAGTGATGACGTAAACGTCGTGCCTCGTCCACTGCCAGTTCAAGCGCCTTTTTCACCTCTGGTGAGAGTTCAGGGTCTTTATCATTTGACGGAACTGATGTAATTGCCGTGTAAATAATCGGTTCGAGCTTATCAAGTGTGATGCCCAATTCTTTGAGTGTTCGGGCAGCAACTCCGCCATCTTCACGCAGCAGCGCGATCAAGAGATACTCAACGCGGATAACCCCATCTTTGCGTTCCTCCGTCACTTTTTGAGAAATACTCAATGCGAGACGAGAGCGAGTGGTGAAGCGTTCTACTTTCTGAGAATTAGTCTGCGATGGCGCTTTACCCAATTCCGTATTGGCGGCCGATAAACTGTAGACTTTTTCACGCAATAACTTCGGCGTAACATTTAACTGCTGCAAGATTTGATAAGCAGTTGTATTTTCAAAATGAGTCAGTGCCAAGACAACATGTTCGGGGGCAATTTGATCGGACTTAAAATATTTTGCTTCGTCACGTGCTTTTTGAAAAATGGCTTCCGCTTCTTTCGAAATTAGGAATGCGCCTTCTGGTATAGTCGATGCAGTCACTTGTGGCGGGATTAAGGCTTCAACCTTTTCAGTTTCTACCCCTAAGTCTTTAAGCGCCTGCTGCGCCAAGCCGTTGGGATATTTGGTCAGCGCCAACAGGATATGTTCACTGGAAATGATGTGATGTTGTAAGCGTTTTGCCTCATTCTGGCTGAAGAAAATCAGATTAGCAACTTGCTGACCCAATGGATGTTTGTCGAGTGGCACCGGTTTGCGATCTAAGGGATGCCGCTGCCCTGATGAACTAAATAAGCGCTTCAACCATGATTTCCACATATATCACTCGCTCGACTCATCCTTCTCAATGCGGATTTCGGTAGCGAAGGGGGAATTATCACCGTCAAAAACCAGCGACTCAATATCATTATTAGCGACTAAGGATAGAAAATGGTCGATAAAGCTGAGCAGTTGATCCAGCGAATTGGTCAATTCAAAGTAATTTTGTTTGGTGGTGGGGTTGTAAACTGTGATGTTTACAAGGCGCTTGAGGCTTGCGCCGGACAGGTTGACCATGCTGGCGAAACGCGCTTTGCCGGCTGGTGAGAGATTCAAATCCAAATTGAGACCGTGTAGAACTTCACTTCCTTGTGCGGCGGTAAGCTTATTCTCACCGACCATTTCTAGCACTCTGGTGACAATTGCCATACCCATCGCCATATCTTTTGATTTAACGGTTGGTGGATCGTCATCAAAATCCGTTATGGGTTGTTCATTGGCCTCAACCGATATATTCATTTGGGGAGAGGGTTCCTGGAGCATCCGTTGGGTTTGTTGGCGCACTTGCTCCGGCGTGATATCGAAGTGTTTTAAAATATGAATCGCCGCGCTATCTTCCTGTCGTACTAAGCCCAGCAGTAAATGTTCCGTGCCGATGTAACGATGATCCAAGATGCGCGATTCATCGACAGCCAATTCGAGCAGCCGCTTGGTCGCTGGTGAGAGTTCCGGATTGTTAGTGCCGATTGGAATCCGTTCGTTATCCGCCGCTAATTCGACAATGCGTTCCACAACAGGCTTTTGTCGTAAATCCAAATTGCTCAATACGCGTGAGGCAACGCCATGTTCCTCGCGCAGCAAACCTACCAGCACATGCTCGGTGCCAATCACGGGATGCTTGAGTTGTACCGCTATTTCCCCGGCTAAGATCAGCACACGCTGCGCCCGCTGAGTGAAATGCTCCATATTATTCATCAGGTTTGTCCTTGTCATTTTCGACATGCACTTCAACCCTAATGGGCGAAGTATCACTCTCAAAAGCCACGCTCTTAAGTTGATTATCCGGCACAGTTGCCAATAGAAGTTGGTCGAGTTTTTCCAGACCTTCCAAGAGTGACATGGTTAGGGTAAATTGTTCTTCTTGGGTTTCGCGGTTACTAACCACTATACGGACATGGCGCTTGTCCTGCTGCTCCTTCTGGTTGACGAGACTGGCTAGCCACGCCTGCATACCGGTGTTGAGCTTCAAGCCGGGTTGTAAAGTCGCCAGCATTTCGTTGACCTGCTCAACCGTCAGCTTGCCATCGCCGACCATATCCAACATCTTTTTCATGAGGGTTTCCATTAAATACATGGAACCCGCGCCGATGTACTGCACTTCCCGTTCCGGCCTTCGGGGTGGCGGTGGAGATGTTGGAGGAGGTGACGGAGGTGGAGTTTGGACAGGACTCTCTTGCAACACACGCCGCGTTTGCCGCCGCACTTCTTCGGGACTAACACCGAAGCGTTTGAGCACATCAATCGCGACACCGTCCGATTGACGCACCAAACCCAGCAGCAAATGCTCTGTGCCAATGTAGTGATGTCCCATACGCCGAGCCTCATCAACTGCCAGTTCTAAAACACGTTTGGTTCCCGGTGAGAGTTCGGCGGTTGTGGCAGTAGGACGAACGGTAGCGCGGGTCAATTCCTCGACCAGTTCTTCGACGCGCTGCTGTTCTAACCCTAAATCCTTCAATACACGTCCAGCAATGCCGCCTTCTTCGCGCAGCAACCCCAACAGCAGATGTTCCGTACCGATATAATTATGGCGAAAACGTTCAGCTTCTTCCTGCGCTAAAGACAGCACCCGCCGCGCTCGTTGCGTAAACCGCTCCATCTTGTTGTTCGGCATCGTTAGACCAAGCCTTTCCGGTCACTTGCGATACCAGTTTATTGTAGAGCATTTTAGATTTTGAGATGTCAACGTTTGATGGGCGTATTATTCCACTTTTGATATAAGTGATGCACCTGAATCCGCCAAGCGTGCAACCAAAACTTTATCCACACGCCGACCGTCCATATCTACCACCTCAAAGCGCAATCCATCAACCTCAAAATGATCCGCCGCATCCGGTATCCGTCCGAGCTGTGTCATCACAAAGCCGCCTAACGTTTGGAAATGCCCTTCTTCTTCCTCAGGCAGCGTTTTTACATCCAAAATGGTTTTGAATTCATCAATCGGCAGCAAACCGTCCAACAACCATGAGCCATCTTCACGTTGGGTCGCACCGGGTTTATCCGTCATGCCGATAATTTGGTCTACCAGATTATTGAGCGTCACAAGCCCTTCTACACCGCCAAACTCACTGATCACCAGCGCCATATGTTTGCCCGATTGCTTGAAGAGAGTCAGTGCATGAGCGGTTGTAGCACTTTCGGGAACAAACAGCGGTTCACGGATACAGGCATTGAGCGAAACGGGCTGATTGCCAGTGATAAGCATATCAAGCAAGTCTTTGGAACGTAGAATCCCAACGACATGGTCGAGTGATCCTATGCCAACTGGAAAGCGTGAATGTTTGCTGGCGGCAATCATCTTGATCGCGACCTCATCGGGATCATTCAGGTCAATCCACTCAATATCCATGCGGGGTGTCATCAGCGATTCAATACTGTGGTCATCAAGGCTCATGACACTGGCGACCAACGAACGTTCGTTGGCTTCAAAGATGCCCGCCTTCACACCTTGATCAATCAATGAGTAAATTTCCTCGTCGGTTACAGGCGGTTCGGTTGGTTCGCGCGCACCGATCAGCCGTAGCAAAGCATCGGTTGATAGGCTTAACAAATGCACTATGGGCGCACTGATTTGGGATAAACGGTGCATCGCGGGCGCGACTAAGGTTGCTATCCGTTCAGGGTTTTGCATCCCCAAACGTTTGGGAACAAGTTCGCCCACCACCAGTGACAGGTAAGTCGTCACAGCAACTACGATGAATAAGCCTAATACCTCGCTTATCGGACGCAAAAATTCGATCTGTCCTAAAACTGTTGCAACCGGATGCGCCAAGGCTGCCCCCGCAAACGCACCCTGCAAAACGCCGACCAAAGTAATGCCAATTTGCACCGTCGAAAGGAAACGGTTGGGCGACTGTGACAAGTTCAAGGCTTGCCGTGCGCCAGCGATTCCTGCCAGCGCCATTTGTTCCAAACGGACTTTGCGGGATGAGACAATGGCAATTTCCGACATCGAAAGCAGACCATTGACGACCGTCAACAGCACAATGATTAGGATTTCCATATTGTGTCTCGCTTGAGAAATAAAGGAATATGTACCGGGGGAGGGCGATCTAAGTTACTACTGCCATCTTCAGACACGGGGCTTTAAAATCTCACTCTCTACAACTTGAACGAAATACAAGCCAAAATAATACCATGCAATTCGCTGCATGATTTATTTTCTCACGAGATTGTAAGCCCAATATGCGGATTATGAGGTGGGTTGCCAGACCATATGGACGACTTCACGCCGCAGCGCAAATTGATAGCGTTTGAGTAAGGCACTGGTCACAGGCCGGTCGGAGGGATGTTCAATCGCCAGCGCGGATGTACCAAAACGGCGCACAGCCGTGTTGATGAGCGCTTCGTCGTACAAGCCTTCATAATCGGGATGTACCAGCAAGGTAAGCTGTGTGGTGAGCGTCAGACTGGTTTCGATCCACAATGAGGCGAGAATATCGCGTTCATCCTGCGAGCGAATTACCAACCGTTCGCGCTGACGTAAACTCAGCCAATCACCAACCTGCTGCAATAGACTGCGGTGAAACTGTCGTTCATGCAGCGGTTTTAGCCAGCCTAATCCACCCATTGACTGCGGGCGCACATATTCAGCTAACTTGTACTCGGCCTGCCACTCATTAGACTGGCGATGCACGATGTGAACACGTGGATCACTGTCATAAGGCTGCGGCATGTTATACGCGCCGCTGCGCCGCCATGTCGTCCAACTGCGTTCTTCCATAAAACCCAGACGGGTATATAAGCGTCGCGCCACTGGATTATCCGCATCAACCTGCAACATCGCCCGCCGCCCGCCGCGCTGGGCAATCATATCCATGCTGGCTTTCATCAAACCCTGCGCGATACCCCGCCGTTGATAATCAGGATGCACCGCCACATTGACGATCACCCAATCACGCCCATCATAACCGGGGCCATCGGCAGGATACACCGATACATTACCAACCAATCGACCATCAGCGATCCAGACGTAGCCCGTACCCATACCTTGCATCAGGCTGTTCAGGCCGCCTAGAAAACCAATTCCGGGCATATTGCTCATGGTACGCATTTCGCGTACTGCTGCCCGTCCGTTGCTATCCATACTGCTGGCAAAAGCAATTTCGATGAGGTCGGCGAGCGCACCCAAATCGGTACGCAAATTCACAGGTCGAGGACCCTCTTTAACGAGCGCGGGATTTTGAGTCGCTTGTAGTCCAACCACAACAATATCCTTCCAGATTATATGTTAGCGTATCCCTAGCGATGTGACCTGTCAAGCACTGTCTCGCACCATATTAATCGCTTGCTTATACACTACTTCTCCGGGCTTAAATTTGCATGGGCGGCCTCTCAATTGCTGTCTGAAACTTGAAACGGGGTACTTCGAGCTAATCCGCCGTTTTCCCCACGACTTAAAATCCGCAGTTGGAGTTCAGCCTTGTAACCGTTATGATTGTATCCCTGTGAAAAGGAGTGAATTTAGCTATGACGCGACAAAACTACGGTTCATTACGCGGCGGCGGCACAACCCGACGCGGAGGTGCATGGCAGTGGACGGTCATCGGCTTCGTGTTTGGCTTTGGCTGCGCGGCGATTGTAGGACTTGTTCTAATCATTACAGGCGGTGCTGATGCATTGTCGGGTGTATTTGCGGGAGGCCGTGCCACCCCAACAGCCGTTGTGATGGTTATTACCTCAACATCGTTACCAGTAACACCGACTACCGAAGCGACCGTTGGTATTGTGCCATCTGCCACCTCTGCTGAGGCACAAATTGCCGCACCTGTCGCCAGTGCAACCACCAATATCATACAAGTTGAGCCATCCGCAACGACACCGCCAACTGCCGTTCCGGTCACAGCGGTACCGCAAGCCGCACAAATCCCATCGGATCTGATCGCAAAGCGCAGTCCATTGATTCAAGTACCGGGCGGCGCATTTGAGATGGGTACGAAGGCCCAAGAAGCGGCTATCGCTGCCGAGGAATGCACCAGTTTGTGGAACAGCAAATGTGACCCTAACGATGCCAGTGACTCATTCCCGCCGCATACGGTGACAGTCAGCCCCTTCTACATTGAAGAGAAAGAAGTCACCTACGACCAGTATTTAGCGTTCTTGAATGCCGAGACCATCGGTATGGGTGCACGGAATGCCAAGCACAAGAATGGCTGTGAAGGCCAGTTGTGCATCGAAACCCGTACTGAAAATCAGAACAGCAATATCATCTCCGATACCCAAAATTACCGCGTGAATGCTGCCATCACGAACTTCCCGGTGGCAGGGGTTACATGGTATGGGGCACAGGCTTATTGCGCGGCTATCGGTCGCCGCTTACCCACCGAGGCCGAATGGGAACATGCGGCTCGTGGTTCTAATAACACCATTTATCCGTGGGGCAATGAATTCGTGGTCACGAATGCCCGCACCAGCCGCCCGCAAGAAACGGATGCTTCACTGGTCGGTCCTAAGCCAGTGGGCAGTTACTTACCATTCAACGGTTTGTATGACATGGCGGGTAATATCGCCGAATGGGTAAGCGATTGGTACGATCCGTTGTATTACACCACACTGGCGAATTCAGCTACAACGATTGTCGATCCTAAAGGCCCGGTTGCGGGAACCCAAAAAGTTTTGCGCGGCGGCAGTTGGGATGCTTTACCCTTCTACGCGCGCAGCGTCCATCGTCAGAGTTTACCGCCACTTGGCCCAACACTGTGGGCAGGCTTCCGTTGTGCCAATAACACCAGCGATACAGGTCTCGCTCCTGATACAACAGGCAATACCGGAACAACGGGAGACGCAGCACCTATTGCAACCGTAGCCAGTGGCACAGGTGGCAATGAAGAGAACGCACAACCGCTTGTACCGCCTCCTCTAACTGATGTGCCCCAACCGACCGCTAATACGACACCGTTAGCAACTTTGAACTCTGGCGCAAGCGGCTAAATCATCTGCACTCAATAGAATCAAAAAGGGCTTACCGTCTTGGTAAGCCCTTTTTGTTTAATTGGATGATTTATGCATTCGTTTCCGTAGGCGCGGGTACAACCACACGCACAAACTGCGGCATGATTCGCACTTTTATTTCATCGACTTCCACCAATTCACCATCAACTACCAACGGTTGTTTAGGCTCAGCAACAATCGTCACTTCACGCGCTTGCCATTGAAGCAGCGGTTGAGCCACCTCACCCGAAGCAACCACATTAGCAGCCGCGCTCAGCAATGACGAAATATTGGCATCCTGTATAACGAGGACATCCAACAAGCCATCGCTCATATCAATGGTGTGAGACAGCGTAATACCCGGGACGCCAACACTGCCAAAATTAGTGACCATACAGTTGATGCCGTCTGCTTCAACCGTTTCGCCGTCCAGTGTCATATGATAGTGGGATGGGTTCGGGTTCGTAAGTGTCCTCAACGCAGCGGTCACATAAGCAAACATTCCAGAGCGATCTTTGGCTTCGCGATCCGCCTCCTTATGCATCATCCCTTCGAGTCCAAGTCCCAGATGGAAAAAATACAGGTCACTCTTACTGTCACCATCTGTCTTTGCGCCAACTAACACTCCCATATCCAGTGTGCGAATTGCATTGGGTGAGCCACCGAGCAGCAAGGCCGCTTGAGACTGATCAGCGGGAATGCCTAACTCAACTGATAATACATTGGCAGTGCCGCCGGGTATAATAATCAGTGGTGTTTCGCTTCCAGACATGCTGCTGGCGACTTCGAGTACCGTTCCATCACCACCATAAACGACAATCGCATCGACTTTTGCTTCAATGGCCTGTTTGGCGCGTTCCCCTGCCTCTTCACCGCTGCGAATGACAAACATTTCCCAGTCGATCTTAAGGTCATTTAAGATTTTATTGAGTGCGGGTAAGTGCAAGCCTTCCTGACCGGAAGCGGGATTGACGATAATATGCACCTGTGAAAATTTATGAGCTGCTTCTCGTGCCGGAGCTTCGGCAGGCGTCGAGTCATTTGTATTGGGGTTAGGGTTAACCATCTGTCTTACCCTATCCATAACAGTTGGAGCCTGCTGCGTGTCTGCTGATTGTGCATCTGTAGTCATAGCAATTTGCCTTATATGAGTTTGATTGAAAGATCAAAAACGATTGGTTCAACGTGCATTGTTCACCGATTTGGATCTCATCCTATTTCATGACAGTACCATCCGTCAGCACCAGTAGTACTATGCGTGACTAGATACAATTGATTTAGACAGTCATTTTTTGGCGAACTATCCTCGCTTTATCCCAAATTGATTAGGAAATAGGACGCAGGCGATAGAACGCACAGGCATGCGGCGCAAGTTTTTGTGACCAGTGCCCCTGCGCCAGTCCACTATCCGTTTTACTCCACAAATCACGAACCTCGTAAGATGCCGCATCACCCACTAAAGCCAAGTCAACATCAACTGAACTTTGCTCATCACCAATGTTGAACAGCGCTAGATACACATCATCTGACTCGCTGCTTTTCGCAATCCAGCCAATACGATCACCATCTTGAAACAGTTGATGATTATTTTGGCTGGCACGATGCACTTCCAGCACTTCGTCGTTGGTCATTAAGCCAAGTGTAAAGTCATCATTTCCGGGTAAATCGCCACCAAACATCAAGGGTGAGCGGCTGATCACCCACAATGTCATCAGCGTGATTTGCTCGTCACGCGTGAAAAGACTCTGACGATCATCACCGCGTTCAGCGCGAATACCGATATGGCCTAACGGCAGCATGTCGGCATCCGCCCAACAGCCCACACCGGTAAAATTCTCCCACTTATGGCAGTTGGCAAATTGATCTTTAAGATCCACCCAACGATCCCAAAAATCGGCTGAAATGCGGAACAGTTCGCAGTTTTGGCGTAGATGATCGTAATGGTCGGTGGTCATATCCACGCCGGGGGATAGGCTTAACACAATTGGGCGTTTGGTACGCTGAATCGCTTGGGATAAACCAGCAATCTCGGTGTCATGATAAGGATACAGAATATCATCGGCCTTGATGAAATCCACATCCCATGAGGCATACAACTCGGCAATTGAATCGTAGTAGGCTTGAGCGCCCGCTTTCGACATATCAATGCCGTACATGTCATCAATCCAACTGCTGACACTTGATGTGTTCGCAACATCGCTTGCGTGATATTCCGAATTGTAGATCGGCAGGTTAAGCCTGACGGCTTGGCGTGGAATGCCGCGAAGGATGTGAATACCAAACTTTAACCCTTTGCCATGAACATAATCGGCTAGCGGCTTAAAGCCCGCACCGTTGGCAGCCGATGGGAAACGGTTCACAGCAGGTAATAACCGCCCGTACTCATCCATCACCAACTCGGCGTTGGGACGATAGCCATGCGATTTGGCAGCCGGTTCATACCACTGAATGTCAACCACAATCGTGTCCCAGCCGAATTTTAGGAGGTGCTGCGCCATATAATCCGCGTTGGCTTTGACTTCATCTTCGTGTACTGAAGGGCCAAAACAATCCCAACTATTCCAGCCCATTGGCGGTGTGAGTGCTAAACCATTATTGATACTCATTATCGTTGTCCTTGTTAGTCATGCATGATTTAAAAGAAATGTGTTGATTATAACGACTGGACGAACTGGATACACTTCACTTCAAATAGCCGTAACTCCGTGCGAGTTCAATTGCTTCCAGCATCTTGCCGTTGGGAACACGCTTGCCGTCGGCTTCCAATACCCAGATGCCGTTTGCCAGATGTTTGGTTTCATCCACCCAGTCATACATCGAAATGGCAGGAGCCCATGTGAACACCGGAATATCCGCGCCGGCATGGTTTGCTAGGAGTGTTTCGGACATCATCCACCAGAACCACTCGGTTTGCTTCCAACCCACTGGCGGCCCGGATGTCTCGGTAAACCACAACGGCTTATCAGGCCAGCGGTTTTTGGCGTTCAAAATGAGTTTATGAAATGGGGGCAGTGTTGAATCGCGGTAATGGTTCAAACCAATAATCGTCACCAAGTCGCTGCTGCCACCGAGTTCAGGGTCACGCCGCCCCAGCACAGTATCGATTACCGCCGCCTGTAAATCTTCCGGGTTCATATCTGTCGCATGCCAAGGATCAGGCAAAATCAGTTTGGCATCCGACCGTATTTTCAACACTGCTTGCGAAGCGGCAATGATGCAGCGACAAATTTGCTGTCTGAAGTTCGTGGGGTCTTTTTGCCTCAGAAAAGGTCGCCAACCGCCGCGCTGTCCACCACGCTCGACCATTAAGGTCGGCTCGTTACAGATGCAGTAATGGGTAAGTGACGGATAACGCTTTGCGATTTGTTCCGTGAACTCAGCGAAATGGGCGGGCGCATCGGGACTGAGAATATCCAACCAATCGGGATAGCCGTAATGCCATAAGTCGAGGTACAAGGTCAGCTTAAACTTTTCTGCTGCCTGCACAACCTGATCCAACCACGTCCAATCAAACGTATGCGGCTTGGGATGTGACACATACCAACGTGCTGCGTCGCGAATGCCGACACAGCCAATATCCACCATCAACTGATAATCGGTTTCGAGAAATTCATCGTGGCGGATGAGCTTGACTTCATCTTGCCGGTAAAGTCCGCCTGCTTTCTTGCGCTGAAAATCGGAATTTTCCAAAAACGCCCATAATTCCATTGGCTTTAAGGTCATCAAAAAACCTTTCATTTTAAGTGTCGACTTTACATGGGTTGATTGTAACGCGGCGCATGAAGTCATCCTATCACCACGGATGTCATGAGATACTACGGGGTTCATTCGCTGCGAATTCGCGTTATCATTGTGCCTATGTCTGTAGCATAGATTATTTAAAAGGGAATCTGAACAATGACTAAAATTGATCCAATTTATGTGGGCAGCGATGCCGTTGGGAAGCTGTTGGATTACGTCGCCGAAAAGGGCTTACATCGTTTCGCCATCGTCGCCGATACCAACACCTATAACGCACTCGGTCAACGTGCCGAAGCCGCTCTCATAGGCAAAGGTTATGATGTGACAACGATTGTGCATACAGGCGACGAAATTCATGCTGACGAACATCATATCGTCAAAACATTTGTTGAAGCGCCTGTCGGCGATCTGACCTTTATTGCGGTCGGTTCGGGGTCAATCACCGACATTACCCGTTTCGTTAGCCATCGCAGCGGTCGCCCATTTATCGGTTTGCCGACTGCGCCTTCGGTTGATGGTTTCACTTCGATTGGTGCGCCGATTATTTTGGCAGGCGTGAAAACCACGCTCATTTGCCAAGCCCCACTGGCAGTCTTCGCAGACATCGATGTACTGGCGAATGCACCTCAACGCCTGATCGCTGCCGGATTTGGGGATATGATCGGCAAATACACTTCACTCGCCGATTGGAAAATGGGCAGCCTCGTTTGGGATGAACCTTATGACGTAGAGATTGCCCGACGCACCCAAGCCGCTATTGATAGTGTCGTACAAAACGCAGAAGCCATCGGCAAACATACGCCCGAAGGTGTTCGTGCCTTGATGGATGCACTCATCGAATCCGGTTTATGTATGCTCGATTTTGGTGCGTCCCGTCCGGCTTCCGGCGCGGAACATCATGCCTCTCACTATTGGGAAATGCAGCGTCTCAAGCATCACGGTCACTCGATGCTGCACGGCGCACAGGTGGGTTATGCCCTAACCCTTATCACCGAACAATACGCCAAAATTCGCGAGTTGAGTCGCTCGGATGCTATGAACCGTCTGGAAGGTGCGACACTGCCTAACCGCGACGACGAGATGGCGATTATCCGTGAAGGTTATGGTGATATGGCTGATGACATTTCCCGAGAACATACTGCTTTCCTTGATTTGGATGACGAAGATTTTGATACCATTAAACAGCGCATCGCTGATCATTGGGAGGATATTCAAACCATCGCCGCCAACGTTCCCACGCCTGAAGTCATTAGTGGTTATTTGAAGCAGGTCGGTGCGCCAGCCACCGCCGAGGAATTGGGATTATCACCTGAAGAAGTTGACCCCGGTTTGATCTATGGTCACTATCTGCGTAACCGTTTTAGTGTCGTCAAATTGAGCCGCATTCTGGATGTGCCAGTGGTTTAGAATCAACATCAAAAAAGTCATGAAGGCCCGTTGATCATGTTTGATAACAACAAACCTACGCCGCTGCTTCCCGGTGGCAATTGGAATCGCACTTATGTATTGGGTAGAGTGCTGGGAATGCGAGTCACTGCCGAGACATCGGCTTTTGTGGCGGGGTTTGTGTTGTGGGCGATACTGGCAGTTATTGGCAAAGAATTTTTCGCACTCACCGGCCCTGATGTGGTGGTAGGCGGTGGCCTGCTGGTGCTGCTGCATTATGGGCTGGGATTCGTCCACCAATTTGGTCATGCGATTGCAGCGGCCCAAACCCGCTACGAAATGATAGGGATGCATTACTGGCTGCTGCTGACGCGCTCGATTTATCCACCAAGCGAACGGCGCTTATCCGCCAAAGTGCATATCCAACGGGCAAAAGGTGGGCCGATTGCCAGCGCGATATTATCAGGGATACTGGGTGTGTTGTCGCTGCTGTTGATTCCGGTAGGTGGATTAGTGTTGGAAATGATCGTGTTCTTGTTTTTAGATAACTTGCTGGTGTATACGTTGGGTGCGCTGCTACCGCTGCCGTTTTCGGACGGTGGTACGATTAAAGCGTGGCGGGATAAAGTTTAAGTTAAAGAGGCAACATGGAAGAATATCTGCGGTCAACTGATGTGATTGATTGGGACAACATGACCGTGTTCCAATTGGCGCAAGAACTTGGAACGGGAACCAAGTTGGAAATTGCCCAGCGCTGCTACGAGTGGGTGCGGGATGAAATACGCCACAGCTACGACTATAAGATGAATCCAGTGACGTGTTCAGCTTCGGAAGTGTTAGCGGCGCGGACGGGTTACTGCTACGCCAAGAGTCACTTGCTGGCGGCGCTGCTGCGGGCGAACGGTATCCCGACTGGCTTTTGTTACCAACGGCTAACCGCCTATGAGGATGGTACATTCTGCTTGCATGGGTTGAACAGTGTTTTCCTGCCCGAGTTTGGATGGTATCGGATAGACGCACGCGGTAATAAGGAAAACGTGAACGCACAGTTTACGCCGCCGGTTGAGCAGCTTGCTTATAAACTCGGCGTCGAAGGTGAGAAGGATTTTCCAAAAGTTTGGACAGACCCGCTGCCCGAAGTGATCAAGGCGCTGCGGTCATCCAAGACCTATGATGCTTTAGCGGAACACTTGCCCGATATGACGTAATGTAATTATGAAACCACGTTCGTGGCAACTGGATTTATCGGCAAGATCACGAACATGGATGTTCCTTGATTGAGAACGCTTTCCGTGCGAATAGAACCGCCGTACAGTTCGAGCGCACGTTTGACGATTGCCAAACCTAAGCCTGTACCCGAAATTTCGCCTACATTATTACCGCGTTGGAAGGCTTCAAACAAACGTTTTTGATCGTCTTCTGAAATGCCGATACCCTGATCTTGGATGGTCAGCAGATAGTTCTCTTCTTGCTTATCCAGTGTGATACGAACAGTACTTCCACGTGGAGAATATTTGATCGCGTTGGAAATCAAATTCGAACTAATTTGCCGCAACAGCCGCATATCAGCCAATGAAGACATATGAACCGGGTTATCAAAAGCGATCGTATAGTTCTCACCATGAGCGGCCCGAAATTCTTCCACAATCTGTTGGAAAAACTCACTGACATCGAGTGTTTCAGGCTGAAGATTCAGGTTGCCGGTTTCGATCTGTGAAACAATCAGCATATCATCCAGCATTTGCACCAGTTGTCTCACAGATGTTTCGACGCGATTAAAACACGCTATTTTTCGGTCTGCGGTCATGCGGTCAGCATAATCCCGCAGGAGATTATTCGATGACATAATTGTTGCCAGCGGATTGCGAAAATCATGCGAGAACATGGCAACCATGCGTGCCTTGAGTAAGCGTTGTTCTTGTTCTTCTGCAAGGGCATTTTGGAGTTGCAACAATTCTTGTTGGTAAACTTGCTCCCGCGCCGCAACCTTCTCTAAGCGGCTTTGAATAGCAGTTAATATTTGCATCCGTGTAAAGGGTTTGGTAATGTAATCATAAGCACCCAAATTCATGCCATGACGAATATCATCATGCGAGGCTCTGGCGGTCACAAATATAAAAGGGATACGGGCAGTCGCCGGATTGGAATGCACCTCTAGAAATACACCAAACCCATCCAAATAGGGCATCGTCACATCACAGACAATCAAGTCCGGCAGGTGCTTAGTCGCTTGCGAAACCCCCTCAAGACCATTTTCGGCGTTGATAACTTCGTGCCCCTCATAAAATAGCCAGTTGGACATTTCATTACGAAGAATGTTTTCATCATCAATGACTAGGATTTTCGCCACGCTCGTCTTCCTTTTCCAATCACACCAGCATTTATAGTGTGACAGTTATCGATTCACAAGGACTACACTTTGAGTAGCCATACGGTGTGCCAACACACTCAAATGCGGTTTTTCGTTCCGTGATTTACCAGAACGAATGTTGGTGTAATTGCTATTGTTGGGTTCTCAAAACCTACTACATAGACACTTATACTATTTAGTATAAATCTGAAATCCTGTAGTAATCCGTAACAGTTTCCTATTTTAACGAGGAAACAAATCACCACTTGAGAACATAAGGCCTCAAGAAGCATGATCGTGGCTTGTATAGAAATAAGTGATCCCGGTTGTTTTACACCGATTTTAAAGATTCACATTCTCAGGGGCATCACTGGCGAATTAGGTTAAAAGCATATCTGTATTGACAGGCTGCACGGGTATGTTTACCTTCACCGTTGTTCCTTTGCCAATACTGCTCTCAAGTTGAATTGTGCCGTTATGGAGGGATACAGCCTCTTTGACAATCGCCAAACCAAGTCCCGTTCCAGAAACTCTCCCTACATTTGATCCTCGATGGAAAGCAGTAAATAGGTGATCTTGATCCTCAAGTTCAATCCCAATGCCATGATCTTGCACAGTAAGCACATACTGATCATCTAACGCTTCTAGTCTGACACAGACTTCACCGCCAAGTGACGAATATTTGACAGCATTCGAAATAAGATTGGATGCAATTTGACGGATTAAACGCCCATCAGCTAAGACACTATCAGCGATGTGACTTTCATAGGTAAGCTCACAAACTTCATTATTGATGGCTTGAAATTCTTCAACCATATCTTTGAGAATCTGGTCTATATTGATAGGTTCTGGTTTGAATTCCAGACTGCCTGCTTCCATTTGAGTCACAATCAACATATCATCCAGCATTTGTATCAGTTGGCGAACCGAAGCATCAATCCGGTTAAGATGGGTTAAGCGCCTCTGGGCATCCAACCGCTCAGCGTAATCGCGCAGTAAGCTGTTGGAAGACAAAATAGTTGACAGTGGATTGCGAAAATCATGCGAAAACATGCCCACCAATTTGGCTTTTACGATGCGCTGCTCATGCTCTTGCATCAGCGCATCTTGCAACTGTTGAACTTCACTTTCATGCCACTGCTGACGCGACTGCTGCTTATCCACTTGTCGTTGGATAGCGCTCATTAACTCCTGACGCGTAAACGGTTTCGTGATGTAATCATCAGCGCCCATTGTCATTCCACTACGCAAATCTTCGTGGGATGCTTTGGCCGTTAAAAAAATAAACGGGGTGGCTACTGTACTCGGGTTTGAATTAATTTCGAGCAGCACCCCGTAGCCGTCCAAGCGAGGCATCATGATGTCACATAAAATCAAATCAGGCTGATGGGTGAAAGCTGCCTCAACACCCTCGACACCATCTTCAGCTTCTACGACCTCGAAACCTTCAAATGTCAACCATTCCGCAACCTCAGCCCGCAAAGCAGCCTCGTCCTCAATCAGCAGAATTTTCGTCATGCTGTCTGTCCTTTTTTTTCATCGGCAAATGGGATCATGACTGTAAATGTTGTCCCAATTCCTAATTCAGAATCAACCGTTATAAAACCGCCATGCAATTCAATCGATTCTTTGGTAATAACCAGACCTAACCCCGTACCGGGAATTGTTCCAACATTAGTCGCACGGTGAAATGGTTCGAAAAGATGTTTCAAATCGGCTTGCGGAATACCAATACCCTCATCTTGAATTTTAATAGTCAGTACTGCGTCCGAACGTTTAAGGCTGATAGTAATGGTGTCATTGGGTGCCGAGTACTTAACGGCATTAGACACTAAATTACTTATGATTTGTCGCATCAGCTTGGGATCGAGTACCACTTCTTTCAGACTGTCATCGCAGCTATAGACGAATTTCTGTGTCATATTGTCACGACTTTCAAATTCGTCGATTACGCTGCGGCATAGCGCATCCAAATTGAGATTAGTAGGATCATACTTGGCTTTGGGATCCTGTAATCGGACGACTTGCAACATATCTTCAGTGATCGTCTTCAAGTAAGTTATTTGGTCGGTAATCTTGGTAAGTTTGTCGTCAATTTCTTCGTCCACCAACCTTCTACGATAAGCCAGCAAAGTCTCTACAATCGCCAAAATGGTCGCGAGTGGGGTGCGAAATTCGTGGGAAGCCGTGGAAACGAAGCGTGTCTTCAACTCGTTGAGTTCTTTTTCTTTTTCTAGTGCATTTTTTAGTGCTTCTTCGGCACGTTTGCGGATTGTTATGTCACGCGCAGAGGTAACATACTCAATGATGGTATTGGTCTCGGATAGGATGAACTTGCGCACAACTTCCAACCAGACGTAATGACCATTACGATGGCGGAAGCGATAAGTTAAGGGGGCTTCAATTCGCCGCTCAAGGGAGATTTGTTGCTTCTGCAACAGCGCAGCTTTATCATCAGGATGGACAAAATCGATTCTGTTCTTGCCAGTCACTTCTTCAGGAGCATAGCCCAATACGGAAGTGATGGAAGGGGATACATCGATATAGATGCCATCCAGTGTAACGCGAGAAATAACATCGGTGATGTTTTCAGCTAAAAGTCGGTAGCGCGCTTCACTGAGGCGCAGTGTTTCTTGGGCTTTACGACGCTCGGTAAGATCACGGGTGACTTTGGCATAGGCGAATAAATGTCCTTCGCTATCTTTTAGCGCGGTAACCGCGACTTCTGCCCAGAAACGACTACCATCTTTACGCACACGCTCACCCTCTGAAGTAAAATGCCCTTCAGTAGCCGCAATCTCTAATATGCGACGTGGTTCATCCTTTTCAATGTCTTCCGGAGTATAGAAATTGGCAATATTTTTCCCAACGACTTCTTGTGCTGTATACCCTTTAATACGCTCCGCACCTTGATTCCAAGTAACTATGTTTCCCTTGGGATCCAATAGATAAATGGCGTAATCACGAACACCATTTACGAGCAGACCAAAGCGCATTTCACTTTCACGTAGCGCCTGTTCAGCCTTTTTTCGTTCGGTAATATCGATAACGAAGCTCATCACCAACAAGCCTTTTGCCGTGTTTACATAGCTCAGTTCGATTTCCGCCGGGAATTGTGTGCCATTTTTACGAAGAGCATTAAATTCTTTTCCGCTACTCATCCGACGAACGCTAGGTTGTGCCATATAAGCATCACGATAGCCGGGGTGTATGCCACGGAAAGAGACAGGCATAAGCATTTCGACAGATTGCCCAATGACTTCTCCACGGTCATAGCCGAAAATGCTTTCCGATTGTTTATTGAAAAGTGTTATCTGTCCCTGATCATTAGTAATCACTGTGGCAATCGGAGCCGCTTCGATTAATGAGCGGAAGCGGTTTTCACTTTCACGCAGTGCCTGTTCCATCTGCTTACGTTCCGTAATCTCTTGGTTAATGACCACTGCACCAATGGATTTTTGATCGCTATCCCGTAGCGGGACGGCAGAATTAAGCATAAACTTATGTGTGCCGTCAAAGGCTTCAATTTCAAGCTCGTCATTAAGAATGGGTTTCCCTGTAGCAATAGCACGGGCTGCACCCCATTCCTCAGGTTCTAGCAACTTGCCAGTGTCCGCCCACCATGCCTTGAAGACACTATAGCTCTCACTTCCAACGTACTTCGCACCTGCCCAAATTTGCTGTCCAGCGGGATTCCCAAAAGTAATGGTTCCTTTTTCATCGAGTATCCATACGCCAACGGGCATAATGTTTAGGACAGTTCGTACTAGTTCTTCACTTTTACGCAGCGCTTGTTCAATTTGCTTACGTTCGGTAATGTCACGGTTAACTGCTACCACCCCAATAGCTACACCATTTTCGTCTTTCAAAACAGAGGTTGATGATTGGATATATATCTCACTACCATCTTTGCGTCGTTGGATGAATTCATCTTGCCAGCGACCATTCGTAAACAAATCGCTCGTAAGTTGATTGTAAAGTTCTGGCGATTCAAAGTGTGTTTGCAAAATTGCCGCCGTTTCGCCAATTGCTTCATCAGCGCTCCACCCGTAAATAGTTTCGGCAGCTTTGTTCCAGCTTTGGATACGGAATTTCGTATCCGTAACAATAACGGCATCATTCATATTAGCTTGAATAGAGGCATCAAAACGCAACTGCCGTTCTACTTCTTTACGCCCACTAATATCGCGATTGACGGAAATAATAGCGATGGGAACATCGTTCTCGTTTGTCAGCAGCGTGGCTGACCCCATAATGAAAATATCCCTACCATCTTTGTGGCTTTGAATGGTCTCCTGCTGGATAAAGCCTTGTTCAACTAAGGCTTGACCTACAGAATCAATAGTTTGGGTTGAAGAACGGCGAATGTTTAACAAATCAGGGGCGAGTTTCCCTATGACTTCATCGGCCTTCCAGCCATAGATGCGTTCAGCACCCCGGTTCCATGTTTGGATATGCAGTTCGGTATCCGTCGAAATTACAGCATCCACAACACTTTCTTGGAGACTGGCAAAATAACGAAGTTGACGTTCCTGTGCTTTCCGTTCACTGATGTCGTTATAAACGCCGAGGATACCGATAACATCGCCTTGTTCATTCCTCAATGGCAGCTTACTGGTTTGTATTATTAACGTTTCTTGACTGTTCACCGTTAATGTTTCTTCGTAATCCAGCTTAGGGATACCCGTCTCTATAATGGCGATTTCATCGGCACGGAATTTGATTTCCTCCGCTGTTTGAGCTTGCAAAGTCTCCGGAGGTGTTGCCAATAAATCATCGGGATTATCAAAACCCGCATCCTGTGCAAATAAGCGATTGCATCCCAGTACAATCGAATCGCGATTTTTCCAGAAGACGCGCACCGGAATGGTATCCAGAACTAAACGGAGCATCTTTTGCGATTCTCGAAGCTGCTGCTCACGTAATTTTTGCTCACTGATATCCCGTGTTATACCCACGAGACCGATGAGTTCGCCATTTAAATTGTGCAGTGGCACTTTGCTGGTAGAGGCCCAAATTATGCCTCGCCGGGCATCAACTACTTGTTCTTCGTGGTTAATGAGCGGTACCAGCGTTTGGAAGAGATGATCTTCCTCAGCATGAAATTGAGCCGCCATTTTGGGAGGCACAAAATCATAGTCGCTCTTACCGATGCTTTCTTCAGGGGAGGCCAGTCCATCAAAACGGGCGCGTGCTAAATTACTGAGCACTGTGCGATGCTGAGTATCCTTTACGAAGATGTAATCGGGAACTGCGTCAATGAGGGTTCGCAGCAAATTGCGTTCTTCGGCAATGGCTTTTTCCGCCCCTCTGCGTTCTGTAATGTCGCTAATGATGCATACGATACCGTTGTTCTTGATAAAGCCAAACCCAAATTCGGCATCAAAAACCGTGCCGCTTTTTCGGTGCGCCGTAATTTCAAGTCGCTGCCCATTACGGTCGGTCATTATTTTATGGACGGCTTCTGCATCTTCCACACTCAGCAACGCGGCAAATGATTTTCCGAAATAATCATCAGGCTCTGCACCAAATAACGCATTAAAAGCCATGTTGGTTTGCTGAATAACCAATTTGGAATCCATCAGCACAACGCCATCGATACTATGATTCAAAATAGCTTCAGCCCGCTCTTTAGCGGTATTCAGTTCAGCGGTACGTTGCGCGACCCGTTGTTCAAGTTCTGCCGCATAGCTGTTCAACTCGTCATTCAACTGCATGACTTCAATAGCAGGCGCTGCACGTTCGGCATAAGCCGTTAAAATACGGCGGTCACGTTCGCTAAAAGCATCCTTTTCAGCATGTTGTAAATCCAGAACCCCGATAATGCCGTTGGCTGTTTTGAGTGGAATAACAAATTCAGATTGTGTTCGTGCGTCACTGTGAACATAATTTGTATCCTGCGTCACATCCGGTGCATAAACAATATTGCCCGTTCGCAGCGCTAACGGAACCAATCCCTTCCCATCCAACAGCAGTGAACTACCCGCTTGTACGTCAAATTGACCGGAACGGGCAAGACGTTGAATATGCGTATGTGATTTGTCGAGCAGCATTAGACCACAATCGGCATATTCAAACTCATGAGTCACCGCCGCCACAATTTGCTGCCCAAGATTTGCCACGCTATCTGCTTTAAACAAATAGGAAGTGGCATCATAGAGCGATTGAAGTTCTTTCTCAGCGACTTTTCGTTCGGTGACATCCCGCACAATGGATAATACTTCGTCTTCGCCGACCAGAACTAATCGCGACTCAAATTCTCGTGTTCCTGAGGCAACTTCCAGACTATACTCGAATTGTACGGGTTCTTTGGTCGCGACAACTTGTTGAATACGGTGTGATAAATCAGTAGCTAATTCAGGTGAAAGTACAGCCTCAATTTTCTTGCCTAGAAATGCCTCTGGTGCTGCGGCTAATAAATCAGAATCAGGTGCATGATAATCAAGAAATTTACCATCAGCGCTAAAACGAAACATGATGTCAGGAATAGCGGATAGAATGGCACGTTGTTGGGATTCACTCTTTTGAAGCGCTAGTTCGGCGCGTTTTTTCTCAGTCGTTTCAGTCGCATGAATCAATGCGGCGTAGGGGGTGCCAGCACCATCACGCACCGGTTGGATACTCGTGCGGAACCAGCATTGGACTCCGCCAATTTTGACCTCAGGTTCTAAAAGAATCCCTTCATTTTCGGTAATAACCTGCTTGACACTTGCCAATATTTGGGCGGCTTCGCCCGGCGAGAATAAATCTTTTACCGTTTTTCCGACCAAATCAGTTGGCGGGCGTTGGAATGGTCGGGCAGCGATGGCATTCAAGAATAAGTAGCGTCCATTAGCATCAAGCATTGAAATCGAAGCTTCTGAACTATCAATTAGACTGCGGTACTGCTCTTCAGAACGGCGCAAAGCATCCTCGGTATGTATGCGTGCGGTAATATCGCGACCAACTCCCTGATACTCTGTAATAGTGCCTGTTTCGTCGAGCAGCGCCCTATCAGTCCATTGAATCCATCTTTCACTACCATCAGGCAGCACAGAGCGATGTTCAGTCGTCGCTACTGGATTTGATGGTGTTAATCGGGTCAAATAGGCTTGTGACGCAGCACGATCTGTTTCGGGCATTAGGCTGAAGAAATTGATCCCGATGAGTTCATCAGGCTGCTTATCGTATAAGGCTGCATAAGCGTGATTAACAAACGTCAACTTGAAATCAGCCTTGTATCGGCAAATCAGATCGGTTTGGTCTTCTACTACATGGCGATAGCGTTCTTCGGTTCGTCGTAGCGTTTCTTCCGCGTGTTTACGTTCAGTGATGTCCTGGCTTGTGCCAAAGCCATAAACGGCATGGTGCACAGTGCCTTGACCTTCAAAATAAATATGGGATAGGGCAGATAGCCAGCATTCTGAGCCATCGGGAAGCAGGATACGGTACTCCATCGCCGATTTGGAACTTCCTGATGGATCAAGAGTGGCAGAAAGTTCTCGTTTAAATCGTTCTACATCTTCGGGATGAATACGAGCCAGTACTTCATCCACCGCAACTCTATTATGTTCAAATCCATAATGCTTCGCAGCGCGTTCATCAAAGTTCAGGACACCTTTTTCAATGTCATAACGCCACTTGCCCAAATCACTAGCTTCCATCGACAGGCGTATCCACTCTTCACGCTCACGCAGTTCGGCCTCGGATTGCTTCCTTGCTGAAATATCACGCGTTACCCCTAAAATCTGGATTGATCCATCGGTATTGGGCAGGAAGGTCGTAACAACTTCTGTCCAGACGGTTGATCCATCCTTACAAACTTGTTCGACTTCGTAGGCTTGGGAAATAGCTTGCGGGTCACCCGCGACAAAAGATTCTATGCGCTCTGGCAATGAGTCGGTAATCATCTGTAACGATGCAGGGGTAAGTGTATCTGCCAATGTCTGGTTCATCGCCTCTTCGGGCGAAAAACCGCGTAACTGCTGAATTGAGGGACTCATATAGGTAAAACGAGATGTCCCAACATCCAATGTCCAAATTACATCAGCCATATTCTCAGCCAGTAAACGATACCGTCCTTCACTTTGAAGAATTTCATCTGACAAGCGCATCTGTCTTATGGAAACAGCTAATTGGTCAGCAATCTCGCTGGCAATTTCCTGTTGTTCATCCGTAAAATAATGCGTCGTGTCTGCAAACAAATTGAGTGAACCAAATGATTGCTTCTCCGCCACAAAATGTATATGTAAGGCTGATAGAAGCCCGTCATTTATCAATTGCTGAATTGCGGGTGAAGGATCAGGCAGCAGTCGAAGGTCGTTCGTAATGGCGATCCGTCCGAACCTTACTTCTTCGGATGTCGATGAAAGGTTCGGGATGCGAGTACCACTGCCTAATGAAGTAGCTGAATCAACATCTGCGACAAAAATCAACCACTCATTTGTTTTCTCATCAAGCAGCATCAGGGAAACCCGCTGACATTGAATGATTTGGCGCATCTGTTTAATCGCTACTTCAATCACGGATTGGATTGATGTCGCGTTGATAATGCCTATATCGATTGCATGCAGGATTTCCATGCGCTTGGCATAATTTTGAAGCATTACTTCCGATTGTTGACGACGTGTTTCTTGTTCGGCATAGTCCATAGCGAACGCAATATCACCAGCCATCTCCTTGAGAAGTCTGAGTTCTTGTTCATCAAAAAAGTCTGTTTCCTCGTTGTAGAAGGCAAGGATACCGTGTGTTTCGCCCGAAACAATTAAGGGGAAGGCAGCGGTTGACTTGTATCCAAGCCGTTGAGCGTCCTTGAGCCAAGGCTGCATAAGCGGCTCATTTTGCACATCATTAACAATGACAACTTGACTAGAACGCAGTGCATTACCCGCAGGGCCATGCCCACGAACGTCATCATCCAGTGAAATATCAATCTTCTCCAGATAATCATCCGTAAATCCCGCATGGGCTACCGGAATAACCTGCCGTGTTTTCGCATCCAGCAGGCCAATCCAAGCCATGCGAAACACGCCTTTATCAACAGCAATTTTGCAGGCTTCTTCGAACAAAGTCGGAATATGTCGGATTCGTACAATGGCCTGATTAATATCACTCAATACACTCAATGTACGGTTGAGCTTTTTGACGTTTTCTTCGGTTTCCCTGTGGTGCATGAGATCATGTTCTAATACTTGTTCAATACGTTTATGCTTCCTGAGTTCAGCAGACAAGAGGCTGAATAAAATGATCGCCGTTACCCAAACGAAAGCCAGTCCTTTGAACAAACTGAATTGAGCTGATAACTGCAAATTTTCGGTCATTAGAATGGTGAGGAATTGATCCGAAAACAAAATCCAGAGTGTTGCTATGATGCCATAGCCAACGCTCACGCGCACATCGAAGCGCTTCAAGAAGGTATTAAAGAATGAAGGTTGGTGTGCGGTGGTTTCGGTGGAGTGTAATGCTGTTTCGAGTTCGGTCACTCGTGCTTCGGCATTTGTTAAGTCTTGCCGAGCTTTCACCAGTTCTGAGATTAAATCTCGACTGTTTTTCATCATATTTAGTTCTTTTCGAACGTTAGTCTAAAACGATATCGTCTAGATGGCTCATTACATTATAGACCTAAAAATTAACAAGAAGTACAATATTTTATGGCGCTCATTAAGAGCGTGACGAATCTTTAAGAGTAGCAGAATGACCTGTTGACGAACACAAAACGAGGCAGACTTATTCAGTCTGCCCCGCGCATTTTATAGATTTCAAGAATCGGAAATAGGCTTGTGGGTTCTAATTCGCTGCTGGCTGTTTCTGATGATGCGCGTCAACGGTCAATGCAATGCCACCACGCACTGCGAATGCGCCGGTCACATGGCATTCAATCGGGTCGAGCGCCGCGACCAGATCATCAAGAATGCGGTTGGTGACGTGTTCATGAAACACGCCCTCATTGCGATATGACCATAAATAGAGTTTGAGCGATTTCGACTCGACAATGCGCTGGTCAGGCACGTAGCGAATCGTAATCGTGGCGAAGTCTGGTTGTCCGGTCATCGGGCAGACGC
Source organism: Aggregatilineales bacterium (assembly GCA_038251275.1). Lineage (GTDB taxonomy): Bacteria > Chloroflexota > Anaerolineae > Aggregatilineales > Phototrophicaceae > CFX2. The sequence continues at coordinate 53,985 of JBBSBM010000005.1, read as the reverse complement.
AGGTGAATTCTGGACACACCAGCGTCACGGTATACTGCCGCCCGGGATGCTGGTTTGGGAAGGTTTCAAGCAGTTTAGACGGATGGTTAATGGTTTGCCCCAACAGGGTTAGGCCAGCGGTTGGATTTTCTGGTGGGGTAGATTGCTCTGTCATAATGTCCTCATTTATTCCATAATCAGCGTTATTATACTCAAATCACGTGGGAGTTTGATGTGACGAAAATTTATGTGGCGGGGCCGCTGTTCAATACCCACGAACGCTGGTACTTGGAACAAATCGCTGCTGCTCTCGAAGCCGCTGGATACAACACATTCTTACCCCATCGCGATGCAGGTGATTTGGGCGAACCAACCTTTGAAGCTCGTGACCGTGTTTTCCAAGCCGATCTCGCGGCCTTGGATGAATGTGGGGCATGTGTGGCACTGCTGACTGGCCCTGACCACGACTCCGGCACATGTGTCGAACTCGGCTATATGTTTGCCCATCACAAACCCTGTTTCGGCCTGACCGATGACCGTCGTTTTTTGAACAACATGATATGGGGTGTTTGCAAAGATGGCGCGACCATCGTTTCCAGCATCGATGCTTTAATCCCACTCGTCAAACAAGAGTTGAAAGGCTAAGCCATCCTCATGCGCTACTTCATCATTGGTGATGTTCACGGCTGCTACGCCGAACTACAAGATTTACTAGATAAGGCGGCACTTAACAGTGACGATCAAATTATCTCAATTGGGGATATGGTGGATCGGGGTGCGGATTCAGCCAGCGTGATCGAGTTTTTTCGTGACACGCCCAACGCCGACTCGATTATGGGCAACCACGAGCGTAAACATGTCCGCTGGTTTGATGACCAAGTTGAACCTGCCGCCTCACAGATCATCACGCGTAAACAAATCACTGAAGATATTTACCCTGAAGTCATCGGCTTCATGAGTGATTTACCGCACTACATAGATTTGCCCGATGCGCTCTTAGTTCACGGCTTTTATGAACCGGGTGTTCCACTCGAAGATCAACGCGAAACCGTCATCGTCGGCACACTTAGCGGTGAGGAATATCTACGCAAGCGTTGGTCGTGGCCGTGGTATGAACGCTATGATGGCGAAAAACCGCTGATTATGGGGCATCGTGATTACACCGATAAGATGCAGGTACTCAATTATAAAGATCGAGTTTGGGGCATTGATACCCGCTGCGTCTACGGCGGCTCACTTACGGGCTTGATGCTCCCCGGCTTCGACCTAATTAGTGTACCAAGTCGGGGTGATCATTGGGCTGATCTTCAGCGCCAATATGCCGATGTCATTCGGGGTTACGACGCGAAATAAATTCCTAAGATGCCCTCGAAGGAGAAAATGGTTTTGAAGTCCCCTCTGCCATGCAATGGAGAGGGGATTTAGGGGTGAGGATTTTCGTCTCTACTTCTGGCTCTTACGCCATTCTTGGTATTCGGCCTGTGCGTCCTCGCGCAGCGGATAATACTTACGCAGATCGCCACCCTCGGACAACTTCAGCTTGGAGAATTCTTCCCATTCATGATGCTCACTGGCCTTCGCCAGCAGTTCTGGAGCCAGCTTGATCGGTACAACAACCACACCGTCGTCATCCGCAATAATGATGTCACCCGGCATAACCAATGTGTCGCCGCAAGCCACCGGCACATTGACCGCGAACGGCATCAATGTCGTTTGGGTGTGAAAATTAGGGGTAACACCTTTCAGCCACAAACCGAGGCCAATGTCTTTGGCCTTGGGATAATCGCGGATGCAGCCGTCGATCACTACACCCGCGCCACCGCGCCCATGAAAGTAAGTCAGCATCATCTCACCAAAGATGCCGCTGTTCATGCTGCCGCGTGCATCAACCACCACGATGTCGCCGGGTTGGGTATGATACAGCACATGACGGTGAAGCTGCTTTTCAGGGTCGGTATATTCACTTTCGCCGTACAAATCCTCACGCTTGGGCATGAACTGAAGCGTCAGTGCTGGCCCAACCACACTCTTGCCGGGAGTCCACGACTTCGGCCCCAAAATCTGTGCATTACGAACACCCAACCGGTTCAGTTCGCCGGTTGCGGTGGCGCTGCTGATGTGGGCTAAACCTTCCATCAATTCTTTGGATGGGCGCACAATATCGTTTGATTCAGTCATTTTTGTACTCTCTATTCGAATAAACACTAATTAGGGCAATTCTAAACCATGCCGCATGGTTTCGCATTAAGCCATATTAGACCTTTGGTTAGAGATCAAACCTCAAATTTCAAAAGCCGCTCCAAGCTGGGGTACTGACTAATTAGAAATCTGGTATGAGTTGGGAAGCACTACGGAGGAAATAACTTTTTTGCCTAAAAGCGTATCTTTACTCTCGTTGTTCGTAACGCACTGGCAAAATATCTATTGGAGTTTGAGTTGTTTCGTACCACTCAACATCAAACGTACCGCGATAACCAAACAGCTTTTCCCAAGTACGGTTGTGAACGTTGACCTCAATGCGGAATTTTTGCATCGTATCATCGTACCATTCACAAACGTCGGCAATACCTGAGAAAAAAAGTGGAAACCGAAAACCGATCATGCCTTCGTAGAAGCGCTGTGCGCCAGATCGCAGCCGCAAGCCACCATTCGCATCGACTGACATTTCCAGATCGACAGCGAGATGCTCATGACTGCCCATATAATCGACCACGCAACCCCGCTGTTCGCTGTAAATCATATAGGCATCAAACCGCCGCGTTTTGCTCATCTCGAATGTTCGAACCCATGTCACGGTTTCACGTCCAAGCGGATCGACAAAGGCGTAATTCTGAATGGTGAACGGGACATGTTGACCGCGCTCTGGAAACATAATTCTGCGCCATGTCCCAATATATAGAAAAGGCAGAGTGTAGGTTGGACCATGCCAAACTTCATCCATCACCCCATGCCCAATGCTGGCAAGATGATCGGCGCTTGTAAACCCAAACCGCCGCTGAATTTGAGGGTGGAGTCGGTGAAAGTCTGCCCCCAAGACACGCTCGTAAATCGACTTTATGATTTTTTCTCCTGAATGATGCAGCGTCGCGCCGATGGCAGATTAGCACCTGCAAGATAACCGATAAGCGCCAAAACCATCACCGAAACATTCAAAGTCACGGGATTAAATGCAGCAATCAGGTAGTGTGGCGCGGTCAATGTGACACCCAATGTCGCTAAAATCATCAAAGGCAGGTTGACCAGAAGCGTCCAGCGCCGATTCCAAGTCAACAGTAAAAAAAACGCAAACAGTATCTCGATCAGCCCGAAACCACGAACGGCTAGCGGCATTAGAGCAGGCGGTAAGCCCGTCGCCCCCATCATCGCCAATTCGTCAGAATGCAAGAAAAGAAGTTTTGGAACGAGTCCTTGATACAACCAGATCAAGACCAGAGTGAACCGTGCAATAGCATGAGTCAGGCTGTTCGAGAATGATACAGTCGGATCAATTCCCTCTTCAATCCACAAGCGAAGTCGGTCAAAACTCCAAGCGGTTACCCAATGGATTAGCGGGCGAAAGATCAGCCGATCAAAGCTGCGCCCCACCACGCCGAAACGAGTTTCATAATCATAACCTGTCAAAAAACGGACACCCTTTACCGTTTGTTCATATTTCCAATAGCCTGATCCTGTTTTGATGAGTGACTTCGGATCGGCTGACCAGAATTTCAGGGCAGAGGTTCTCTGATAATCATTAATACGTGTGCCTACGGTTTCGCCTTCGCCGCTGATGGCTAAGCCGAAGCCAATCCGCGTTTTATACAGAAATCGCTGAGGGAGATTTTGATCAATATGCGGGAGATAGCAGATTTCGGTAAAACGTAAATCCCAGCGTTGATGGGCTTCGGGCCGCTGGGTTTTATCCCATACTTCATCTATCGAGCCAGCGATGAATGTCTCAACATAGATATTCACATTATTCACTCATTGTGAAATTTACAACTTTATGAATTTACTGTATTTTAAAGTCTAGGAAATGTCAATCTGCTCACTTACTGACATTTTATGTCATTGCTATAACGCTCTTCCTTGATCTTGGCGTTCTCTGCGTCTGTGCGAAGCCTCTTATGGATGGCGGTTCAATTGCATTTCCATTTTATTATGCCCTACGTTTAAACTCACAAACCATCATAAACCCATGTCTAACCATCCACAAACCTACTCAACACGTCTGCTCCCTCAAAATGGTTAGCGCCAACATCTTGAAACAGTTACAAAATGTTCTTCCAAAATGTAACCCCTTCACGTCGCATTTGGCTTACAATATTCAGTGGAGTGACCTGTAGCTTCGATTATAACTTTTGACCAGACTGCTCTCTAATCTCGCAGTGCGCTTCAGCGCCCTTTGTTTACTCAGGCAGGGGTTTGAACCCCTGATGATGGCTAACACTGCCGCCAATAATTGGAAACGAAACATGCTGACTAAAATGGCTCTCGAATCACCACTCTCTGTGTCTCTGCGGTTCAATCGGCATTCGTCTTTGCATTTTCGGCGGCTTCCTCCCGCACAATCGCTGCAACGACACCCATATTGCACAGCGGCGGATACACGCGAGCCAACCGCTGCACTTGTGTCATTTCAGCGGCATCAGCCGAGCCATCCGCCGTGCAAAAATGTCGATTTAGCGGATTGCTCCCTCACATCCGCCTGTCATTTCGGCGGGAAATATGCAAATTGTGCAATACTTGCGAATCGATCTGTAGATATAAAAAATCCCCTCGCCAAAATACTAACGAAGGGATTTAGGAGAGAAGGTAATTTCTAGCCGCCGAGTACCCTGACGACCACCTGTGGCGTGATGAACGCCTCGATGAAACCAGCCAGTAGCAAGCCGGGAATAACCAACCCGATTGCAATCTTGATGGTATCACCCAACGTCATCGACCACGCCTGCCCAACCGTGATGCCCTTCGGCGGTTTGGTGACCACCGCGCCCATCCGCAGTGCCGCAGCAGCAGCCAGTACAATCACCGGAATTTCGATGATGCCGTGCGTCATGATCGCTGCCAGCATAAACGACGGATTGTAGCCTGCCGCTACCACCTGCGTGAACAAGTAGCCGAGGATGAAGTACACCGCCGGAGTCAAAATCAGGGCTGCCGTACCGAATGTGAACAACGATAGAAGGAAGGCTCCCAGTAAGATACCACCGTTTTGCCCGACAATCGCCAACCACGCGCCGGATTGTGTCGGCACACTCAACAACGGTTTGATGAACCCTGCCGCATCAGTCATCAACACCCCTTGAGGCAAATGCATCTGCCATTGCGGGAGCTGTCCCACCGCAATCCCACCGAGAAAAGTCAGTATAAAAACACCTATCGTAATCCAAGCCGCTGGCCCCAACCGCCGCACCGCCGAGAACACCCCTTCGCGATACCACTGTGCTAAGTTCCGTGCAGGACTACCTTTGGCATCCACCGCCCGTATCCACTTTCCAAGGTTACGGAAGATGCTCTTGAGATTAAACTCATCAATCGTCCGTCCAAGCAATTCTTCGCGGTTAAACACAGCATTCCCGACGCGCAGGAGCAGCACGGTAACAACAATCATACCCACGATAATCGCCCACAAGGACGAAATACCATTGGGTGACTCGGCATCCGGCGCGAGGAACATAATCGCGCTCTCGGCCTGAATGAGCAGTGTCATCGGGATAACAATGAAACTCGCTAAAAGGTTAGCCGCGCGGGTGCTGGTTGTCTGGCTGGAAACCACCACCGCACCGGTGACCATCACCAAGGCCTGTACCCCTGTCAGTAACATAATTTGTACAACCAGCGCCAATGGAGGCCGCCAACCGATGTTACCCAACAGCAAGCTTGCCAGATAAACCAACATGCCGCCGATGCTAGCTGCCAATGGTGGGATCATCGCCGCTAAGGTCTTGCCGATGTACAGCTCAGTATTGGTCAGTGGAGTACTCAGCAGTGGTTCGAGGCTGCGACGTTCTTTCTCACCGACGAAAGTTTCCAGCGCGATCACCAATGAAATGGAAATCGGGAAGAAACCGACGATCATCAACAAAAATGGAATCGTCCGTTCGCCCACAATTTCCGCGCCATAGTCCGAGACGAAGCCTAAAAACTTGCCCGCCAAAAACTGTGCCACGAACGGGAAGCCAAAGGTCAGGATGATAATCGGGGTGATGATGCGCCAGTCACGGAAACTGTCACGCACCTCGCGCCGTGTGATAATCAGCGCATTGCTCAATGTTTGTCGCCACTTGGGCAGGTGTGCGATTGATAAATCTTGTGATACGGCTTGTGTCGCCATAAATTAAAATGCTCCTACTCTCACAAACTCTCTGTCTTGCTCTGTGTCTCTGTGGTTTAATTTTGTATTTGTTTTATCGTTGATCATCTTTCTTGCCGCCTTCGTCCTCTTTGACGACCTGCAAATAGATATCTTCAAGCGTGCGTGTAATCGGTGAAAGCGTCACCACATCCACACCCAATCCCGCGATCTTCCGTAACAGTGCCGGATTCGTAACCTGCGGTTCAGCCACACTGTAACGCAGCCAATCACGTCCGGCTTCAGTGACAGTGACCATATCACTGATGTCCTTGGCTAGACCGTTCATGACTCCGGCTACCCGCAGTTCCATCACGGGTTCACCTACAAATTGCCGTGCCAGTTCATCCATTGATCCCTGCGCGATAATGCGCCCTGACCGGATAATGGCGATCTTATTGGCGAGGCTTTGCGCCTCTAACAGGTTATGGGTAGTGATGAGAAAGGTGCGCTGCTCGTCGCGCTGAAGTTCAACAATCGCGTCGCGTACCTGTTTGGCGCTTAAAGGATCCATCGCTGAAGTCGGCTCATCGAGTAATAGCACTGGTGGGTTATGAAGCATCGCCCGCACAAGGGCCAACTTCTGCTTCATACCTTTTGAGTAATCCCCCAGCCGCTTTTCAATAGCGAACGTCAGATCAAAACGTTCCATCAGTTGCAGCGAACGATTTTTGCGTTCATTGGCGCTCATGCGGTAAATGCGTCCAAAGAAGTCCAGATATTCAATGGCTTTCATGCGCTCGTAAAGGCCGTGCTGCTCGGTTAACACACCGACTTTGGAGCGTACCAGTTCCGGCTCGGTCAGAACACTGTGTCCATCAATCTTCGCCCAACCGGATGTGGGTTCGAGGATTGAGGTCAGCATACGCACGGTAGTGGTTTTGCCGGCGCCGTTCGGCCCTAACACGGCAAGTACGTTGCCGGGAGGAATGGTCAATGAGACGCTGCGAACCGCTTCAAAGCCATCAAATATTTTTGTCAGTTCATGGGCTTCGATCATAGTGGATTACCTAAATGTAGTGGTCAGAAAGAGAGGCAATTATTCACGTCAACTCATCGTAAACGCAAGCGCGTCTCCATAGCCCCCCTCATTAGTGGGGGTATATGCTTAAGATTATTATGACATGACACTGAGCCACAGCGGGTTAAGGTTATCTGAAGGGTCTGAACACCTTAACCATTACCGCTCGGTGAATACTTCTCGGCTCTCTAAATGTGCCTCGATATCCGCTCGTGTTAGCCATGCATCACGCAGTTCTTTTTTAGCGAACAGTTCAAGTTGATCACCGAAATGGGGCGAATCGGGTTGGGTGGCGTTGCCATAGCTCAGTAAAACTTTGGCATGTACCGGATTGCTAAACTCGATCACTGCGATATATGAATCGCCCTGTACGACACGGAAACGCAGGTCTTTATCCTGTACGAAGGTCAGTGTGCGGAATGTACCCAGTACATCATCCCCTCCGTTGGCCGGTAGATCATACTTGCCGACGCGCATCCTAAAGGCGTCACCATATTTCATGTCGAGGCCGCCGCCCAACGGACGCAGCAGTTCGAGCTGCTCGGCCACTTTCTTTAAACCCGTCACGGCTCCATCCGGGTCTTTTAACCCGCGCGGCGTATTAAACGGATTATTCACATCCCAAGGAGTCGCGAAGGCTGCAAAACCAATCGGACGCAGGTAAGCCGCTGCCCATGCCGTGTATAACACCGCGCCAACACTGTCCGGATCGGCATGACGATCCCATTTTTTCAGCACTTCAGCGCTGCGTTTGACCAGAGGATCATCAGATGCAGAAGCTGCCGCGACCAGATCATCCAACACCCAATTGGTCAATTCCATATACGTGTCTTGTTTGAGCTGCACCAATTGGTCAAAGGTGATGGATGGGTTTTCGTATAACAGTCGCATCGAGCGAATAGGACGCGGCCATGTAAGCGGTGGTGGAGCCATATAAGCCGGATAATCTTTGGGATTGAGCACATAGGGATAAGTGGTTGTCCAAGGGGGTTCATTGGCGTTTTGCAGCCAACCGGTCGGTGGATTGAGTACGCGCGGCAAGTCGCTGTAAGGATGGTAAGTCGTCCACAGATATTTGGAGGTGTCACCCGGAATCAACGCAGGATGCGATGAGTCAACCGGATCAGTATTATTCCAGAATGCCCAATCACCCTCGCTGCGGATCGGCACCTGTTCATTAAAGACATGCATGATGTTGCCGTCACGGTCGGCATAAATGATGGTGAACATCGGGATGCGAATGTTTTTCAGCGCGGTTTCAAATTCGCTCAGGTTCTTGGCCTTGCCCATCTCCCACCATTCCCGCGCGGCCTCAAAGGCGTGATCGCCAACGACGCGCAGTGCCAACTTTGCGCCATCTTTTTCTGCGATAATTGGCCCATGTACCGACGATTCAACAATGAGCGAAACGTCTTTTAAGCTGCCATCCGATTGTTTAACCTTGATGATTTCCTGCCGCACATCAAACGGTTTTTCTTCGCCATCGAATATATAGCCGCCGTTTTTGCCGTTGACCAACTTATATAAATCCCAACCGTCATGGGTGTTGACGGTATGCGTCCAACCGAGATATTGGTTGAAGGCAATGCCTAATATCGGATTACCCACCAATGCCGCACCGTAGGCATTAATGTCCGGCGAGACTAGATGCGCTTCCATCCACAAGCCGAAACCTGACCACGGTTGATGGGGATTGGCAACCAGCATGGCATTACCGCTGGCGGAGTGCGACGGTGCAATCGCCCACCCGTTTGAGCCGCCCAATTCCCCATCTTGCCAACGACCCGCAACAGAGAATGCCTTCCCCGCCATGAAGTCGTAACGCAGCACGCGAATGCCATGCGCCACAATATCAACGCCGGTGATGGGCAATACCGCTTTCCACTGCTCACCGATAGCATCTGGATTCGCATTGACATAATCGTTGATGCCTGCCGCAAACGAATCCATATATTTTCTAAAATCATCCGGCAGCGCGGCATAACCATCAATACCTTGTTGTGGAATATCGACTGTCCACACTTGCTTATCGGTTTCCAGATAATCCGCACCCCAATACTCGGCGGCGCGTCCGCGCGCTTGCCCATATAACTTGAGGATCAAATCGCCATGATTTTGTGCCTGCGCCCAGCCAAAGGCATAAAACAAACCTTCATTGGTTGGAGAGTAAATATGTGGCACGCCCCACTCATCCCACAAAATTTCAGGATGCTCCGGCAGCGGCTCGGCTTGGGTCGTAGAAACATTCAGAGCGATGAACAACAAAACGACGATGAGGTTTATGCAAAAACGTACTGGTTTCATCGAAGGTCACTTTCGGTCTACGGAAGCAATGTAAATAGACTATACCGTATGATTTCTGAGATCGGATAATACTGAACACCAACCTAAATCAATCTACATTGGTCTAGGTAATCATATGATGATTTCTATACACAAGCTCAAGGAGTTGGGAAGATTACTAACTCACCTTACGCACATCCACGATTTTGCAAACGATACTCCCTCAAGTCAAAACGGTTCTAAGCGCCCCGTGTATTGAAAGTCCCTCGCCCTGAGGGCGAGGGATTTAGGGTGAGGGCAAACTGCGTAAGGTGAGTTACTAAGTCAAAAAGTGCATACAAGATGCATCATCAGAGGGGGTTAACTTCGTGACTAAGAGATAGCGTTAGGGACGTGTTGAATGTCCCTTTTTGTTTCCTGATTTTAACGTTAGTTTTCGGTCGGAAAGCCCGCTTTTATCCAAGCATCTAGACCACCATTGAGGTTGCGGATGTTGGTGTAACCGACCCGTTGCAACATACTGGCGACGATTTGCGAACGCAGCCCGCCCCCACAGTGAACAATCACCTGCTGCTTGGCTGGAATGCGGTCAAGCTGCTTGAACAGTGAACCCATTGGCAGCGAAACAGCTTGAGGAATATGCCCAGCCTGATATTCGCTTGAGTCACGCACATCAATCATAGTGACTTTGCCACCCTGTAAAAGATTTGAAGCCTGTGTAACGCTGACGCTGCGAATAATACCGTTGTATTCCGCCACGACTTCCGGCGTAAAGTAGCCGGGAACATCATCAACACCGATGGCACGGAGCGCAGTTATAATGCGCGTTAGTTCAGCTTCATCACATATGAGGTAGGTTGGCAGATCATAATCTACATACCAGCCGACATGGGTATTAAAACGGTCACTGCTCAAAGGCACATTGACTGTACCGGGAATATGACGGGCCGCAAACTGTTCAACCGAGCCGGTATCGAAAACGAGAAACATTTGCAGGATTTTTTCAAGCGCTTCTTTATTGTGGATGTGCATCGGTTCGGGCAAATCTGCCAGCAGTGGCGCGCCTGCCTTGTTAAGCTGTTTGAGATGACCAAAGTAACGGGGAACTTCGGGTTGGTCGCTCAGTAACCACGTTACGAAGGCCGCTTCATCCGTGAATTGGAAAGCCGGATTGAACAATTTTTCATAACCCAGTGTACTGCTCGCCATCGCGCCGAGTTCTTTACCACAAGCGCTGCCTGCCCTATGCCCCGGCCAGATTTGCAGATAATCGGGCATGGTTTTCAGGCGTTGAAGGTTCCGGAATTGGTCACGTGCAGCAGGTTCTTTGGTATCAACATGACCAGCCGCTTCGTCCAACAAATCAGGTCGCCCAACATTACCTACGAACAGGAAATCGCCCGTAAATAAGCCCAACGGCTTATCTGCCATTTTGGTGTCGGTGATTTGATACATCAAGTGTTCAGGGGTGTGACCGGGGGTATGAATCGCTTCTACACGAATATCATCCACTATCCATGAATCCCCGTCATACAGCAATGTTGCAGCTTCAGGAAACCCATACTGCCAATCATCACCACCCATCGCACTGAGATAGAGTTTTGCCCCTGTCACAGCAGCCAGTTCACGCGAACCGCTGACAAAATCAGCATGGATATGGGTTTCGGCAATATGGGTAATGCGCAAATTTTCTTCGCGTGCGACTTGTAGATAAGGGGTAATGTCCCGCGCCGGATCAATGACCAGCGCCTCCCCTGATTCAGCACTGCCCACCATATACGAGGCTTGTGCCAGCAGCTTGTCGTAAAAATATTTGAGAAGCATGATGGTTGATCTCCAATTGCCACTTAACAATTTTGATCACAGCATAAAGCCGTGAAAACTGGATAATCCGCGAACGTTATCCCTATTGTAATAGCGAACTGGAAACCGAAAACGTGAGCTATCTGTCCAGCGGCAGACGGCGCATCATCCAACCATGTGTGCCTTCTTCCAAATTATAGACTTCTGGAAAACCGATACTCAACAGATATTTAGAGACTTCCATACTGCGGAAGCCATGCGCACAAATCACGACAACAGGCTTATCCAGTGGAATTTCGCTGTGACGTTCGGGAATGCTGTTCATGGGAATGTGGGTTGCGCCGGGAATATGCCCCATCATCCATTCTTCAGGTTCGCGCACATCCACCAAAGTATGATCCCCCGGTTGGAAATTTTCTTGATAAAGGTCGATGCGGATGCTGCGGAAGTGGCCTCCAACTGAGGACGATTCGTTGCTCACGGGTAAAACTCCATAGAATATAAGGTTGCTTTAGGTTGAAATCGGCTCAGTCCTTAGGCTGAGAAAAACTTCAATTGTCTGCCTGATGAGGTTGATGCCGACTCGATATAGGATTTAGCCATCTGATTATAGCAGCACTTGCTGGCTCAATTAAGCATAAATTGAAAGGTTGTTGGCATGTCACGCATCCTCATTTGCACTCATCCGATTACGGGTCACGTTAATCCGGCCTTGGTGATCGTCCGTAAATTGATAGAACGCGGACACGAAGTTCGCTTTTATACCGGCGCCAAATTCAAAGCCAAGATTGAAGCCGCTGGCGCTGAATATGTGCCAATGAACTGCGCTCAGGACTACGATGATGCCAATCTGGATGTCGCTTTTCCTGAACGGGTTCAGCATAAGGGACTGGCACAGGTTATGTTCGACTTCAAACAGGTTTTTATCAAGCAGATGGAAGGCGAAGCCCAAGACCTGCGTGAACTTTTCAAAACATGGACACCTGATGTGGTGGTTTCTGATCCAGCTTTCACGGGCGCGATGGCGCTGTTTAAGAAGGGTGAAATCCCATTGTGGTCGGTATTCAATATTACGGTGCTTGGTTTAGCGAGCCGTGATATTCCACCTTATGGCTTGGGGATGCTGCCCAGTTATTCAGCAATAGGCCGACTTAAAAATCGCGTATTGGATTTCGTGGCTACGAATATCGTTTTCCGCGATGTGAATAATTTTTTGCGCGGCGAATTGGTCAAAGTTGGGCTACCTGCACAATCATTCGCACCGATGTTTTCACCCATGCTCTATTTGCAGCCCACCGTACCCTCCTTTGAATATCCACGCACCGATCTTCCGGAGAGCGTGCATTTCATCGGCCCACTGCTGCCAGACTTGAAGTCCAATTTCCAATCACCCACTTGGTGGGATGATGTGGAACATGCTCAAAAGCCAGTTGTGCTGGTTACGCAGGGGACAATTGCCACACAAACTGACGAATTAATTGAGCCAACTTTAAAAGCGTTAGCAAACGAGGATGTATTGGTGGTTGCAACAGTCGATCCGAAAACTTTGAACACTCCTATACCCGCCAACGTTAGGATGGAAAAGTTCATCCCGTTCGACAAGTTGATGCCACATGTTGATCTGATGATCACGAACGGAGGCTACGGCGGCGTGACTTTAGCGCTGGCGCAAGGTGTTCTGGTGATTTGTGCAGGCAACACCGAAGATAAAGCGGAAGTGGGCAACCGTGCGGCATACTCCGCTGTGGGCATCAATCTGAAAACCAACCGCCCGACAATCGACCAAATCCAGAAGGCTGTGAAAACGGTTTTGACCGACCGACGTTACAAGATGAACTCTGATTATATGAAGGAAGATTTCGCCCAACATGATGCGGCAACTGAAGCGGTTGTGTTGATTGAGAAGTTGATCGCGACAGGCAAACCAGTTCTCAATCCGAACCGTAACCAGATTTGGTCACCGTCTTATCCTGCTATCTCACATTCACCAGAAGTAATCGCACACTAAGGACAATGAAAGTAAACCATCATGTGTACTATACAGAAGAACATCATCATTAGTGCGCCACCGGCTGACGTGTGGACTATTCTCGGTGACGCGGCGCAATGGGGCAAACTTAACCCCAACGTCAGTGACTACACCTACACCCTTTGCGACGACGGTTGCTACGAAGGCGAATGGAACTATGCGCTGGACAAGCTCAAGCTGCATAGCAAGATCCGCACCAATGTTTATGAACCGATGCGACGCTTGGTGGTGGAAACTTGTGGTCAGATGAAATCCAAATGGACATGGTGGATCGAGTCTGATGGTGAATGGACACACCTTGCGCTAACTGTCGATTACAGTGCGAAGTGGTCAGGTGTGGGCGCGGTGCTGCATGAACTGGTGCTGGAATATCTGCACGGCGAGGCGTTGAATATTTATCTTGGCAACATCAAGCGCAAGGCTGAGAAAATCCACGCGCATTAGTGAGATACTGTCTGAAATTGAGCAAAGCCATGCACTACTCATTCGTCATCAAACATGGTTGCCAAGCTAATGAAGTGGCCTGAATGTGTGAAGCCAATTCACGGAGGTTACTCCCATCGGCATCCATGATATAAAGTGACGTATAGTCTTTAAAAGCTTTTCGAGAATTGAAGGCAATATACTTTCCGTCAGGTGACCAAATACCGCCACTGTCATTGGGCGAATTCTGAGGCAAGTTTTGCTCAACGCCACTGCCGGCGCTGATCGCATATACCGAAGTTCCAAGGCCATCGCTATTAGTTGCCCAATAAAGTATGAAATCGCCATTTGGCGACCACTCCGGTTGTAAATTCATGTGTGTGATAGTAGTTAGCTTTGCGGTTAATCGACGATCTAAATCCAATATGTATATTTCGGAATCGCCATCCATTTCTGAACCAAAGGCAATAACATTGCCATTTGGCGACCATGACATACCATTCACATGACTCGTATTCGGGTAACTAACCGTTGTTCCATCCTTTAGATCACTAATCATAATTTGTCTCAAGTCATTATCACCCGACAGATAGGCAATTGATTCGCCAGTAGGAGACCAAACAGGAAACACACTGTCGCCAGCGTCGTTACTGATATTCACGATATTGGTTCCATCTGAATTCACAACGTATATATCTTCGTTACCACTTCGATTTGAAATAAACGCAATTTTTGTTCCGTCTGGTGACCATTTTGGATATTCGTCATCCGAAGGGGCATTGGACAGATTAATGAGATTGGTTCCGTTTGTATCCATGACATATATTTCCCAGTTCCCATCGCGGTATGTCTTGAATGCCAGTTTTGAACCATCGGGCGACCATTCTGGGTTAAGATTATAATCCCCGTTCGTCAGGTTTGTTGCGACAAGATCAGATGGCTTAACAGTCCAAATATCCAACCCATCAGATGATCTTGATGTGTACGCTATCAATTGGTTTAATTCGTCGCAAGATTTAGAATCCTGCATCATGTTCCCATCTCCTTTTACTGTAGATATGATTAGTAACAAGACTATAGATAGTTTGAACACGTTTAATAACCTTTCAAGTAGCGTGGGATAGCCTAAAGGTAATTAACTGGTAAAGCCTTTTTTGCGGAGGATGTCGTCGATGCGGGCGCGGTGAGCGGCTTCCCAACTTTCGAGTGTTTCGGCAGCATCTTTGGCAGCGCGAGCTTGGGCGGCTTTGAGCACACGTTCAGTATCCGCCAACGGCACAACCACGATTCCTTCTTCATCAGCAATTACAATATCGCCGGGGGAAACCTGTACACCGCCGCAGATTATAGGTTGATTGATGGCCTCCAAAACATCCTTAGCGCCGGGGATGGGACTGACTCCCCGCGCGAATACTGGAAAGCGATTGTCGCGCACTTCGGCTAAATCACGAATCACGCCATCGACCACAAAAGCCGCGATGCCATTCTTTTGAGCAACTGCACAGACGTTACCACCTGCTACCGCATAATCCATATCACCAGCCTCAACCACGATGACGGAACCCGCCGGGGCACGATAAATAGCGGCGTGCAGCATCAGGTTATCAGCGGGGGCACAGCGTACTGTATACGCTGGTCCAGCCACTCGCGGCATTCCTGTCCACAAGGGGCGAATACCCATATCCATCACACGATCACGCGTGAGTGCATCGGCTAGCGTGGTTGGTGACAGTGCTTGGAAAGCGGCATAATCAATCATGGCATCCCCTCGATTTAAAGTTATGAAATCACTATACCGCGCAAGCAGAACACATGGCAACTCACACTGTAATCGGCTATCAACCCTGACAACCATCCTGTTTCGGCGTGTCATTTGTCACCTATGCGCCAAATGAAGGGAAGAGTGTTCACTACCAAACACTCTACCTTACATAAGGTTTTCAATAGGAGTGTTGATCATGCAACTGATTAAATTCTTGGCAAGTTCTACAGGGCGTTGGGTTCGGATCATCGCGGGTGTCGTACTCATCGTGCTGGGACTGCTGGTTGTGAAAGATACAGGCGGTCTTATTGTGGCGGTTGTGGGACTTGTACCGCTGGTAGCAGGCGTGCTTGATTTTTGTGTTTTCGCACCGTTGTTTGGTGCTTCGGTTTCCGGCAAGAGCATTCGCGAATCTAACTGATCGCGATTGAATATTTAACATAAATAAGTGAGGCATCGATGACCCCGATTACAATACGGCTAGACAACGGTTACAAAACGGCGATCAATATTCGTCAGCACACGGTGATTGCAGACGAACTGATCCAAGATGGTGGTACAGATGTTGGCCCGACACCGATGGAAATCTTGCTTGGTACAGTGGGGGCGTGCGTGGCGGTGACGACACAGGCTTATGCCAAGCGCAAGAATTGGCCGTTGGAAGGCGTATCGGTTGAGCTGGATATGGAGCGCATTAAGAGCGCGGATTACCCTGACTACAACGGCGATGCTCCGTTCATCCATGAAATCCGTGAGGCCATTCATTTTGACGGACCATTAACTGATGAGCAGCGGGCACGTTTAATGGTCATCGCTGGCAAATGTCCGGTGCATCTAACGCTGGAAAATCCGGTTTTCTTTGTTGAAAAGCAGAATGAACCCACACTGAGTGAATAACCATCACTTCGATTACTTAAACAGAGATGTCTTATATAGGCATCTCTGTTTTTATTAACCCCATGTTTGAATGTCCTAACATCCTATGTGCCAAACATCAATCAAGGGTATAGTGAACAGTCATATATACTATTATCAAGTCATTACTTAAATAGGACATTTACCATGAATAACCGTGTCGGAATGGCTGTGGTCGGCGTTGTCGCCGCAGTCGCCATTATTTTTGCGATTGTCCAATCGGGCAATTTATCGCAGACTCAAACTAACCTCTCGGCAGCGCAATCAACAGCGACGGCACAGCAAGTTGCTATGTCTAACCAAGGGACAGCAGCGGTTGCTACCCTGAGTGCAGCCAGCACACAAGCGGCAGATAGCGCTAACACTGCATTAACCGCCCAAGCAAATGCTCTTACCGAGGCGCAGAATGCAGCCGCGACAGCAGAAGCCAAAGCGTTGACCGATGCACAGAACGCAGCCGCAACGGCGCAGGCTAAAGCATTAGCGGATGCGGCAAAAGCTGCTAGCACCGTGCAAGCACAGGTTCTGGCTGCTGCCAGCCAAGCCGCGGCAACCGCTGAAGCGCAGGCTGTATTAGATGCACAAAACGCAGCCGCAACGGCACAAGCCAGTGCGGTGACCAACAGCCAGAATGCAGCGGCGACCGCACAAGCCAGCGCCATATCAGCCTTACAGAACAAAGCGGCGACCGCACAAGCCCAAGCAACTGCTACGCTCGGCGCGGTGATAGACGCTGCTTCACAAGCTCAAGCTAGCGCGGTAAAGGACGCTCAAAACGCAGCCGCTACCGAACAAGGTCAAGCAATTTCAACCATACAGGCACAGGCAACGGCTACGCTCGGCGTGGTTGTCGCGCAGGCTGCGACGAATGCTAGTGAAATCCAGCAATCTTACAGCGCTACCCAAATGGCGCTGGCTACAGAACTTGCGCAGGCCAACGATGCAGTCGCAACGGCACAGGCGAATATATCAGCTAATCCCGGTAATCCAACGGTTGCACCCACTGACGCAACGCCCACGCCTACCAACGAAGCGGGTGCAGTTCCCAAAGACTGGAAGCGCTATGTAGGCAAGGGAGTCGCCATCCAACTGCCGAACACTTACATCGGGAGTGAATTAGGGTCTGATCCAAAGGCGTTGGGCACTATGCTGCGTGCATTAGGGCCGGACTTTGAAGCCGCTGCTGCGCTGTTGGAACAAAATCCAGATATTTTGGCTTTCATTGCGGTGAATGCGGGTGGGAATGGTGTTGCGCCTTCAAGCGTGATTGTGGTCAGCATTCCCATGCCCGTGAAATTTTCGCTCAACACCCTACTTGAAGCGACAGTGAACCAACTGCCAAAAGGGTCACGCGTCATTGAACGCAGCCTTGTTCAACTTGGTGATTACGAGGCCGGACGCATGATCGTTCAGACGAAAGTCGGCAGCATCGTTTCTAACCAGCTTCAATACTATATTATCCAGAACAACATGCTGTATCTGGTCGGGTTTACCGGCACACCGGATAACTTTGACTCGCAGTTGGATTCGTTTGAGCAGAGCATGAAGACCTTCGAGATTTTGGCGAAGCCGGGGATATAAGACCCCCTCACCCCAGCCCTTCTCCTGACCGCTGAGTACAGTTAGTAGAGGGGCTAATGTTTAAACAACTGGTAAATCGAGATGGAATCAAAACAGGGACGCCCCGCGTGGAGCATCCCTGTTTGTGTGTTAGGACTGGGGTGGAATTTCGTTGACCACGTCAATGAGAACATCTTTGATGAGGTCGCGTAGGTCGTCGGGGGTTTGGTCTTTGGTTTCACGTCCGGCGCGGGCGGCATCTTCCAGCGAGTAGCCGCCGATGATGGCGAGTGCGAGGGTGATGAGCAGCGTCATGAGTTCGCCGTGAACAGGTTTGAGATCAGGGATAGCGAGGGTTAAGAGGCCGACCAGCAGCGCACATAAGGCGACGAGGACACGGCGGGATTTGAGCGCCAAGAGCAGCGGGTCAATCAACGGGCGGCGGGCGGCTTTGTCGGTGAGCAAGTTCATTTGGAGACTCCTTTATTGGGATAAGTTGCAAGCAGGGGTTTGCCAGCGGCAAACCCGTACAACGCCATCAGCGAATCTGCGGAAGATTCTGCAAATTCTGCAAATTCGTCAGATTCAGAAGTTGTTTTTAGTGAAGTTTCCGAATCTAGAGATTGTTATGACGATGAGCGAAGCGCGTTGAGTTCGCGTTCCAGCCACAGGACTTTCTGCGCCAGCTTTTCCAGCAGTGCATCTTTACCTTGATACGGTGTGAGATCGAGTTCGGTGGCGGCATAATCCTTACGGGCTTGATCGAGCCTGGCGTTTTGCAGCACTTCGGCCTGCTGGTCGGGGGTGAATTTAGCGGGGTCGTGAGTAGCGACGATACTTTGCGCCTGCCGCACTTCGTTATCGGTGACAGCTTCATCCAGTGCTAGAGTTACCTGTTTGCCATCGAAGGTCAAACCGAAGTAATGACTGGTGAGTGCGGTACGCAAATCGTAATCCAGCGCGGTGATGTTGGCAGCGGTGAGTTCAATCGATAAGGTTTTCATATTTAAATCTCCCGTACCCATAATTGGGCGACAGTTCCGGCGCTAACGGCGTAGATGGTGGCTGATCCCGTGCTGACAGCGGCTCGCAGTTTGAAGGTATGCGAACCGGCTGTTTTGGGAGCAACATAGAAGACGAAAGACGGGTTAAAGATTGTGCCGGTTCCGGTTCCATTAAAGACTGCGATGCCGTTTGAGCCGCCTTGACTCACACCATCGACCAGTAAATCAATGGTGACGACGATAGATGCCGCCGAACAGGAGATGCAGGTTTGCAATCCGACGAGGAAAGCGCCTCCGGCTGAGGTAATAGTGATCGGTGAGAGAATATCAACCAGTGAAGTACTGGTGATGACGATGGAAGTGGGTGCAGTGTAAACCCCCTGCGGTGGCGTTTTCAGCCAGTCGAGGTTGTCACGCAGATGTTGATTCATGAGGGAGGCGGTGGTGAGTTCACCGACGCTCCACGAACGGGGTTGAGTCCAGATTGCGGTCATAGGAGTTCCTTTCGGTAGTTGGAGGAAAGGGTTTGCCGCTGGCAAACCCGTACAACAAAAATACGGAAAGCGGTGGCAAAAGGCACAATTAATCCGCGCCCTACAAAAACTGGTGTAGGGACTTGAAAACCTCAATAGGCCAAAATAGTGGTTTGGTCGAGAGTGCTGGTGTCGAGTATCCAGAAGGTATTGGCAGCGGCAGGTTCAAGCAACCAGCGAGTATGATGTCGTGCGCCGCCGAGATCAACGGTGTGTTCCTCGGCGATGATGAAGTAATCGCCAGTGTGGTTGGTTTGGGTGTCGTGGATGGTAATGCGGTCGAAGAGTGTCCGAGTCAATATCTGGGTCAGGTGCAGTGTGCCGCTGAGTTCGATGCTATGCAGTGTGCCGCGCGGGTCTTTACGGCGGGTGAGTTCATAACGTGCCAACTGATCAGCTTCTTCGATGCTGGTGAGTGGGGTGTATCCAAACTGAAACGGCGCAGACCATATAGATTGGCGCTAGCATAGTCGGCACGAGTGACCAACGCCGGATCACCTGTGATGAGCGGCGTACCGACTAACTGCGCTCCTGCCAGCAGATAAATTGCGGCGTTACCGGTATTGCGAATTTCAAGCAGTGCGGCGGATGCGCCAGCCTCCATAATGACGATGTTGAGCGATGATGTCTGGTTGAAACCTGAGCCATCAGGCAGCGTGTTAGCCTGATAATCCACAGTAGGGAAAGGTGTGTTGACGACTGCCGCGCCCATCGCCCGATTGTTGGCATCGCGATACGGCGCGATCAAACGACGAATGCCGGTTTCGCCCGGTTGGATTAACTGCGAACTGACTAATTTCCACAAACGTGTGTTGGGCAAACCCAGACTGCGGGGAAGCATCATCACTTCAACTTGATTGGCGATGTCTGCGCCGTAGGTATATTCGAGTCCATCCATATTGTCGCTGAAGCTGGCAACAGCATTGCTGGTGAGCAGGGTGTGATGGCGGTTATAGAACACCAGTTGACCAAAACGGTTGGTGAAAAATCGTCCGCGTTCGCTGTCGGTCATCTGGCGAATGGCTTCCAGCGCGGTTACGCCTGCGTCCCATGTATCAGCGGCATAAGCGAAGGTCGAACGCCCGCTTTCTAAACTGCGGGCGATGGGTCCGGCGAGGCGCGTGTTGCTGTCCAGTTCGGCGTGACCGGATGTATCCAACAACCAGTATCCGGCTAAAGGACTATAGCGCAATAAGGTTGCATCCAGCACAGCGGCTATCACGGTATCAGCGGTTCGATTGACCTGCGGCGGCAATCGGATGCGCTGCTGACCCAGTGCCGCTTCCGCACCGATGGCATGAATGACTGCCAAGCGCTCCCCTTGATTACCGGCTAAAGGTTCGATGTGATGAATGAAGCCGGTAAAGTGTGTGCGGGTGGTGACGCCATCATTGGATTGGATGCGGATCGGTTTGCCCGGTTTTAGATCGTCGCTGGTGTATTCGGATGAATAGGCGCGGTTGGTATTGCGTAAGGTGATACGAGCGGTGGCTGGTGCAGCGACGGTGTCATAGGGTTTGGTCATGCCCAAACGCCAGTCAATTTTGAGGACATCGGTGGCGCGATTTTCGCCCGTGTCGGTGAAGCTGCCGTTATCGTTGGTGTCGAGGCTGATGGTATAGGTGGCTGGCATAGGAGTCCTTTCGGAGAAAAGTGATGAGGAATGAGGAAAAATGTGGAGTATGATATTCACCCCCACCCTAACCCTCCCCCGCAAGCGATGGAGGGAACCAGATAGCTAAACTTGGATGATCCATGTGTGGCGGAAGGCGCAGCCGTGATAGGTGGCGTGTCCATAGGTGTAATCACCGGGTTCAAGTTTCACCCGCGCGGGTTCGAGGAGCGTGTTATTGAGCAGCGGATCAAGGGCGAGTGCAGCGCAGTAGGCATCCATGAGGTCAACTACTTTGGGCAAATATGAACGTGTGCCGCGTCCGGCTTCGATGGGGGTGACCAACAGCAAATGAGTCACGGTGACCGTGACGGTGCGCGGGCCGCTGCTAAAGGCTATGCCCTCAAAACCGTCGCTTGGGGAGCGGGTGATTTTGCTGGCGGATGGGGTGATGGGCAGCACCAGCAAAGCCGGTAACTGCACACGGTTAAGGCTGTCAGGTACAGTGTCAACATCGTAGTTATGGGTGACACCAGACACGGTTAAGCTGGCGAGACGCGTGAGCGCAGCGCGTATGGTCATGAGATACTCCTTTAGTATGACTAGATGTGCGACTATAAGTGGGTGTGAATTATATTTTTCCAGAATAGACTGAAAACATATCAGTCAATTTTTGGAGCTTATGATGCCCTGCCGACACGACCTTACCATTGAGGGCCACACGATTGTGGCATTAGAATACAACGCGCATAAAACGGGAACGCCCGCGATTTTGATTCACGGGATTATGTCGTCGGTGGGATTTTGGCCGGAGGAAGGGCATATCTTTCATGATCAGTTTCATTGGTATTCACTCAGTCTGCCGGGACATTATCCGGCAGTGTTTCCAGAGGGATTCCGACACGAAGATTTGACCGCCGAAACGATTGCGCGGGTACTGGTAGCAGCTATCCGGCAGTTGGTAGGCGATCAACCTGTTCTGTTATTGGGACATTCGACAGGGGCTTTCGCGGCTTTAGCCATCGCAGTATATGAGCCGGAGATGGTACGCGGCGTGATCAGCGTGGGAGGATTCGCACAGGGAAAATGGGGGGGATTGCTCAAGCTGCTGCAATGGCAGGCGCGGATGGGCGCGTTCGGTGAGGCGATGTTCCGCATGAATGTTCAAAGTGGAGTCTTGCATCCGCGTATTGCCTATCTCCTCAGCAGTTTGTATGCCACAGATAAACAGGCTTACTTCAATTATCCGAATATGTATCGGAGCATGGAGGAACAATTTGTCTACTCCAAACATCTTGATACAGTGGCGATGGCACATTACTTTAAGCAGATGCCTGACATTGACATCAGCGATTGGTTGCCGCATATTCAAGCACCGACGCTGGTGATTACAGGCGACCATGATCCGATTGTGTCGCCTATGCAATCAGAACTAATCGCCAATAAGGTTGCTAATGGTGAACTGGTGATCGTGGCTGGTGCGGGTCATATGGTGATGATGGAACGCGCTACGATATATACCCAAATTGTAAATGAATGGTTACAGCCGTTTGTCGAGCCTGTATATATTGCCGTGCTACACGCGTTATCTGAATAGGTCGTTAGAATGCTTGCGTTTTTGGTCGTTTAATATGTGCGTCCCACATCTGCACGCAGACGACAATACTTCTTTAAGGAAAGTGTCGTCTTTTTTGTATTAAACTGAAGATATGTTTAATTACAGTGATTACGGGATACCCAACATGGCTATCATTGTTAGTTGGGCAGACGAATCGCACAATATAATCCTTGTGAAATACGAACGTTTATGGACGTGGTCGGATTTCGCACTGGCAAAGCGGCAAATCGATTCGCTGCTACAGTCGGTCAAACACACTGTCGACATCATTTCAGACTCGCACCAGAGTGGTGGGCTGCCGCATGGGAACGCCTTGAATGTGATGGCGACTTCATTTCAGTCTGCTCCCAATAATATTGGGGTGGTCGTGGTGGTGGGTGCGAATCCGTTTTTCAAGTCCCTGCTGCAAATCCTACAAACAGTTTCGATGAACCACGCTGCCCAAAACATTCATTTTTCGAAGACATTGGAAGATGCTCGTTCCCTCATTAATACCGCCTAGATACCCCCACTTCGTCTAGCGATCCCTATTTCACAGTGTCACTTTTAAACTTTGACTTCGATACGCCTGAAGGCTGCGAGCGCAGCGTACAAAGTTGCGTGATGTTAATCTTGTATTCCCCAAAAACGAACCGTCCCATCACTGCCGCTAGAGGCTAATATGTGTCCATCAGGGCGAAATTGCAGCGATGTGAGATGACCGATATGTCCGTAGATGACACTAATTTCTTTCCACGATTGGGTGTCGAACAAATGAATTGCCCCGTCCCAATCGCTGACGGCGAGTAAGCCGCCATCCGGACTGAAGGTTGGCAGATTAAATTTATCGTCATGTGAAACCAATTCTTTGCCGGTGACGGTATCCCAAACGTAGAACTTACCACCGAAGGCCGTGGCAGCAATCAAACGTCCATCAGGACTGAAGGTAATGTGATCAGCCTGTCCATCTGTATAGAAGCGGGCAATTTCGGTAAGGGTGGTCGTTTGGCCGCGATTAATTCGCCATAAGCGCACGGTATCATCAATGCCGTTCTGATACTCGCGCGTATAACCACTAGCACTGGCTAACAGGTGACCATCGGGACTAAAGGCGAGATCGTTAATCTGTTCCTGATGACCATAAACCACGATGGGCTGTGTATTACGTGTGAGATTCCAAATTTGGATGGTTGGTGTTGGGGATAAATCGTCACCATAACCAACGGCTAGGTAAGCCACATCGGGACTAATGGCAATTGGATTAGCATAAAACTGATCAGATAGGATGCTGTTGAAAGTACGCGGTTCAGATACGGTGATGGGTTGATCCGGCGTGATTTCCCAAACAGCCGGTTCAGGATTATTGCTGCCTGAGTGATACTCTCCCCCTAACCACAAATGCCCCTGCTGGTCTGCAATAAAGGATGACGCAGAACTTATTCCATTGATTTGGGTTAGCGGTTCGAGCGTTTGACCGTCGAGCAGTTGGTTATTGGTCAGCAGTAAGCTGCCATCGGGACTGTAGATTGTACCGTTGTAGAGTATGTATTCGCTTAATGTGATTGAAGGCTCTACCGGAAAAATGGCTGGTGTTAAGTCGTATAGATAAACGGAGCTGCCGTATACCGAAGCTAACCAATGACTATCGAGACTAAAAATGTAGCGATAGCCATCACCGCTTAGAGGCTGTAATGGTTTATCATCTGGCTTAAAATCTGCCAACCAGAGAGAGGATTGAGCAATCACGTATTTTCCGTTTGGGCTGTAAAGACGCAATGAGCGCCAAGGAGTTTCAAGCGGTTGACCCGTTTCCATGTCCCAAGTTATGGAATCTGTATTGTAATCCGTGCTGAATAGATAACGACCATCAGGTGAAAACCCTGATAAGGTTATGCCAATGGGAAAGGTCGAAGTCACGCGCATTTGATGCTGCTTGATATTCCAGATTTTGAGTGTGCCATTGCCTCGACCATCTCGTAGATAGATTACAAGTTCATGGTCATCTGGTGTAAATAACAGCTGAAACACGAAAAGCCCATCTGCAATTGGGATTACGACATCGTCCGTTTCATCGGGCAATCGACCGAGGTGAACCGATTGTATATTGGGATACTTTGAGGTCACCCATGTAATAAATTGATCGTTGTGGCTAAATGCGTACACACCACTCTGAAGATTATTGAGCGGTCGCTTATGCTCAACATCCCAAATAGCAGTCATCGCTCCATACGAACGCGCACCGAGCCACTTCCCACCGGGACTCACTTGAATGCCACCATCAAGGGCTTGCTCTTTAAGCGCCTCCCAATGTCCGTAAAGCTGCTGATGCTCAAGATCCCAAAGCACCGCACTCTGACTGTAGTTAGCCGCTTGTGCTTGTAGCATGAGCAGCTTGCCATCCGGTGTAAAAGCCATGTTCGCATCTTGAGGAATTGGATCGGCTATCTTTTCAGTAAGGTCGAGCGCAGTCATGGTCGCTAAATCCCAGAGTTGGGTTTTCATATCGGCGGTGCTGATCACCACTTTTGACCAATCCGGACTGAAGCGTGAAAGGCGCGTGTATCCGGGGATAAAGACCGTTTGCTGATCAAAGTTAGGCGTGTCGTATAAAGCAACGCCAGCAGTTGTGACTACCGCAAAGCGTTGGCTATCGGGTGACCATCCGGTTTCGACAACGGTGCCCTGTCCAAGCTGATTGATTTGCTGCAATTGACCCGCATTGGATGCGGTAATAGTTTGCAAATTATCCGGCAGCGGGGACACATCTTGCATGGATGCAGGCTGCGAGTAGCCTATTACAAACATAACAACGAGGCTTATTAGAAAATGTTTGAGCATGTGGTGTCCTCCTCAGACGACTTACATATTTCCATCGTAAGGGCATCCTTATCAGGCGGCAAGTAGGCGTGAGTAAGATGTATTACTTACGGTGGTTGGGCGGCGGTTTAAACTTTGACTTCTACACGCCGGAAGGGTGCGAGGGCTGCTTGCAAATTATCAGGCGCGGCTTCGAAGGCGGCTGAGTCGGCTTCCTTATACAGCCAACTTGCCCACCGTAAGGCCAGCGCATTCAACTCAGCAGGGGGTTGATAGGTATAAATCGGTGTGTTGAGTGTGTAGCTAGCCGCACTTGTGCCATTAACCGCACGCAAGACCGTCAACACATTGGTAAGTGTATTGACCGCAGTCACCCGCAGATATTCACTATCAATCTTCAACAGATGTCCGACTTGGAAACGTGGGAAGCGACTTTCCTCATCTGCACCATCGGCATCGGTTACGGTAAGAGTGGTGACGTTGCTGCTCAGTGGATTGTTCTGCACGGTGTCGCCGCTGAGCCGCCACATGTTGATGGGACGGTCATGCCAGCCCCAGATGCCATTAACCGTGACCGCTTGCAAAGGCGATGTGTTCCATGTGAAGGCGCTGCTGCCGGTTAGCCGCAGATAACTAAAGGGCGCTTCATCGGGTACAGGGATGACATCACTCAGATTGATGCTGCTATTATCGCCGTTGGTGAGACTGGTCAGTTCGAGCAGATCATCATCCAACAAGAGTTCAAGACTGCTGGTGTAGTTGTGCTGGATGGCTTTCTGACGTGGGCAAAAGTGCCGTCCGGTTGCACGTTCGATTTGAGCGGCGGCAGCTTGCAGCGCATCCAACAAGCGCGGATCGTCGGCTGTATCAGTGCTGGCAAGACCGAGGCGCGTTCGTAACTGGTCGAGAGTCGATAGGGTGTACATGTGGAAAATTCTCCTCTGTAGATATTTGTTGCAAACTTCACAAATGACATTTAGTGGATTTTGGGTACTAAACAAAGCATGAAAGGTTACATTCGACACTTTTGCGATTTCAGGGAAAGATGGTCAATTAGAAAAAGGAAGACATGGAGGTGGGTCATGAGAGTCAAAATTAACCGAGACGTTTGTCCCGCACATCTCGCTTTCTGTGAACGCTGCTTCGGGCAGTTCCTGAAATATCCGATGGGTTATGAACGTCGCTGCTTTGAGGAAATGGAAGATGATGGGCAGGATTTGCTGACGATTGAAATGCACAGCGGTGAGCATAACGTGGTACTTAAATTAGATGAAGTTCAGCGCAAATTGGTGGCGAACGAAGGATGGGCTTATTTTGTGGATTTCGCAGTACCGATGTACCGCGAGAAGGCTGCGAAGTGAAGTGATTCGTATCCGCTTAGTTCAGAGTAGATAGAACAGACGCTCATCCATTGGATGGGCGTTTTGATTCTCCACGGTTCATATCAACATACGTTTGAATATCGGGAAACGCTGCTTCGCATGGGATTGTGGTGGGGAATATGGCTCATGAAGGAGCGCAAGTCGGGACGACCAATGATTAAAGACTTCGGATATTCTTATGATTGCGCAAGGTTGGTGCTCTAAGCTGTTTGAGTGAAAATCAATAAGTAAATGAGGTTGTGCGATGCTCAAAATACGCCCATTAAATACCCTTGCTGCCATTGGATTTAGCGCCGGGTTGATGATCCTCGGATTGCCATTGGTCGCATCCCAATCCAAGCCGACCGCGACACCGATCCCATCTGAGGCCACAGCCGAAGCGACTTATAACTGCCCATGCAGCATCTGGGAAACGCCTGTGCCACGCACTAAAAATCAACAGGATGCGGCGGGTGTTGAAGTCGGTTTGAAGTTTCAAACGACGGTTGATGGTTACATCACAGGCGTGCGTTTTTATAAGGGCAGCGCCAATAAAGGCGAACACAGCGGTCATTTGTGGTCGGGTGATGGCAAATTGCTGGCAGAAGTAACGTTCATGGATGAAACGGATTCGGGTTGGCAGGAAGCCTCCTTTGAAGAGCCGCTAGCGGTGAGCGCCAAGACCACTTATGTGATCTCGTATTTTGCGAACAGTGGTTGGTACTCGGTGGATCGTCCGGCGCTGGGTAAGGATGTGGTGAATGGGCCGCTGGTGGCGCTGCAAAGTAAGGGTAATGGCGGCAACGGGGTTTATATCTATACGGGTAAGCCGCGCTTCCCCAACCAGACTTACGCGCCTACGAATTATTGGGTGGATGTGATCTTTGTGACCGATTTGACTGCGGAAGCCACGCCCGAAGTCACAGCGACGGTTACGCCCAAGAGCGGTTAAGCATCAAGTTGTTGGCGGTACTGACGGTGTGACTTGCTCGACAGTGAGGGGCAGCACACCGATTTCCTCATCGTCAACCAGAATTTCGAAGTCATATTGTCCTGCGTTCGGGATCATCAAGTTTTGCACTTGGATGATAAAGTTGACTTCGGGGATAGGCATGGTCTTTGGATTGATAGTGAAGTTTATGGTGGGTAAGGCCATCAACACTTTTCCGTCCGCATCCCGAAAATGAACGGTCAGCCCTTTTTGCTGGTTATAATCCTCGAAGTCCGCACCGAGCTTGACCACCAGATGCATCGAGGCATGAACCGCCGGAAACTGGTGTGCATAAATGCGTCCGAACGCGCCGAGGACATTCAGCTTGCCACCTTGATCGACATTGGCGTAATCGGCTACGAGGAGGATGAGTTTTTCCATTATTAGTATCTTACATGAGGGATAAGAATTATTTCTTCTACGTATTTAATCTTGTGTCTAACTTTTCTGATTTCAGAGTTATTTTGGTCAAATCGAGATGATTAGCTCTTATACTCGAAAACACATAATCAAGAATCTGTTTTTCTGATCTTCGTCGATCAGCTTCCATATGTTCTAGAAGCAACATAGCTAATTCGACTAATTTTTGTGCCGACAACTTCGATATATCTCTGTGCCACTCATTAGCACCTTCATCAGCCGTGTCACCAAGATTCTCTTCAACATTAAAGTCATTGGATTGCAACAAATCTAAATCAATTAATCCAAAATCCATTTCGGAGAGATGCGGTCTGTTAGATGCTAAAGCAGCAAGCACACGGCTGAGATTTGATTTATCATCATCAATTAGCCAAAATGATAAACTACAGTTATCGGTTTCCAATTCCTTTATCACGTAATCTGATGGAATTTCATGCTCTTCAAGCCACTGAAATGTGTCTTTGATATGTTGCTGATTCCATCGTGCTTTCTTGTTTATTTTCCGAAGCAGGGAAGCCACTACTTTGCTCTTTCATTTTGAGTATCAATAAGTTGGTCGAAGACCGACTGCAAATCTTCTTTCAGTTCTTGATTACCTTCCTTACCAATAGCTATTTCAAGTGCTGGCAAGGCATCAGGGTCGTCCATTGAAGCTAGCCCTAAGCCTGCACCATCTCTCACGAAGATAGATTTTGACTGTAACAGGCATCTTTCAAGTAAATCACGACGAGATCGTTGTGTATGGTGGTTAGTCATTTGTCCTATCCAGCGAAGTGCTTCATCTGCTACATCAGGATTAGCTCGATCAGTTAAGATCAAATTTGCAATAATGTTGATAACTTTTTCACCATGATAGTCAATCATAACTTCAATCTGACGGGCAAAATTACTTTTATAGCCCGACTCAAAACGTTCTCGCTTAGCTTCATCAAAGAGAGAAGCAATCTGATCTTCGAGCGGTGGCTTTTGAAATGACGTTACATTAGCTGACGCTACTGATCTATCTGGTCTATTCCAAGTTGCAGTTCTACTTTCAGAGGTAGTCATGGAATATCGCCTTCTTGAGCTATTTCAATTCCAAGTTTTGTTGACTCTAGAAAAATGTCACCTAATTTTTCCAAGGGAAGATTATTGGCAAAATCTTGTGCAGTGTTAATGTCGAGTTCAAGACGTATAGCATATACCGGTTCGGAAAGACTTTGTTGTATTGCATGACCTGCTGAGGCAAGAAGTGCAAAATTCTGTCTTGATATTGCACTCCATGTAGAAAGTCGGTTAATAACCAGCTCATTTATAGTTGCTGAATTTCGCTTTCTATTGATTCGATATAGAAAATCTGACATATTCTTTGAATCTAGTTTAAATGGCAAATAAGAAGAAACTAATGCATATCCATTTGCATGAGTGTCAACTTCTTGTAATAAAACTGCGCCAAAAGCTACTCTTGCTAAATTTAAATCTGGTATCGAGAGCCATTTATAAATGAGTGCAGAAAAATCCTTCACAACTTGCTCGAACGATCCAAGACCCGCTAGCCTTGCGACAGCTTCATTGAGACTGGATTCCGGTACAGTATAAAGCCAGTCGATTCGGATTGGGCTAACGCTCAAAATAAGTCTGCCATTCTTAAATGGTCCTTCATCGGTTTGTTCGAATGTTCTAGGCTCTCTATTCTGTTTCATTGGAGGCTCACCCATCAATTCTTCCCACCAATTTTGTTTTGCAACAGTCATTAATGGGCTTGGGAAAGCAGTAAAACGAATCAGCTCAGTTTGCCATTCGGATAGTGGGGGTCGATCAATTGTATTGCCTTGAGTCATAATCGCCTCACAGAAACAGGGTTGTTAGTGGTATAAAAGCGTAACTAGATATCACCACTTTGACAAAACAATTGTTTTGTACATCATAGTGTAACATGGATGAGTTATAACAGCATAAACTTTCATCAAGCTTTCAGGGGCAGCAGATAATCACTGCCCCATTATTTAGTGCGTTTGCTTAGACGTTATACAGTGCGGCGGCAACATCGGTGTCGAAGTTGATGAGCGCTAAGCGGACGGTGGCGGTCAGTTGGTAGCTGTCGTAGTACGGCAGATAATCCACACTCACGGCGATCTTCCGGCGATAGCCCACGAACCAACCGGGGCGATACACGCAGAGGGCTGTGCCTTTGGTATTGTTGGCGGGTGTGGTGAAGTTCACCTTGCCGTTCGCGCCGTCGCTCAAGGCCATTTCAGACGAGACGATCACCGGAGCGCCATCCGCAAAACCGATTTGTCCGGTTTGGGCAGTGGCTAATGCGCCAGCCTTCTCCATCGTCAGAAATTCGCTCAATCCCAATAATTTGGCATAGGCGCTGCTATCGACAATCCACGCCAGATCATTGGGGCGGGCGCTGTACTGTGCCGCCATCGTAAAGCGCGTCTGCCGCAGCAAGGCCAAGGTCATCGCCGCGCTGGCATCGACACGATTGGCAGGTGTATCGGCGTTGGTGACCAGCGCCAATTTACGCAAGCCGTTGAAGGCCATATAACGGTCGGTGCTGCCGGGTGTGCCGCCGTTCTTGTTGATGTTGCCACTGGTTGCCGTGTCGCCGTTGAGCAGCACGTTATCAATGCTGGTGAGGATGGCTTTCATGGCTTGATCGCGGTACAGGTTCAGCACCGGAACCACGCTGTCTTCCACCAATTCACTGCTGAAACCCACCCGCAGCGCCAACTTTTGGGCGTTGAGCGTCACCTTGCCCGAACCAATTTTGCTGTCGGGGATCGGGTTGCCGCTGCCGGAGATGGTCAGGTCGGCTTCGTTCTTGGTTTCCGGCACGAAGTAAACTGTGGGATCGGTTCCCTCAATCGGAAGCTCGAAAGGGTTGCTGGGCATTTCGATGGTGCGGAACAGAGGCAGAACCGCGTTTTCCACCCGCGCCCGATTCCAGATTTGGGCGCTCCACAGGTCGGGAACCCATTCGTCACCAAAACCAGCTTGCGTACTGTAGGTCAGTTCGTCGGATTTGATGGCGCTCAAGCCCGCCTTCTGTACTTTATGCGCCAGTGCGTTGGCATAGCGTTGGCTCACCCCTTGGAAGCTCTTGGCCTGCCGCAGCAGCACATAACCGTGCAGCATGTCGAGCGCATCCAAGTTGTCATAGGGACTGGTGACGGTGATGTGCGACTTCATCGCGTCGTCACGATCCGCCACTGGAAGGCGCTTGCGGGCGGGTTGTTGATTGTCAGTTGTGTCGGAAATATCAGTGGTGAAATGGGTATCAGTCATGGGTTTTTCTCCTGAAATGGTCGGTTGGGGGTTTGCCAGCGGCAAACCCGTACCCTGATCGGGTAAATCGAGATGTTTGGTATCCAAACCCAGCGCGGCATAAGCGCTCTTGAGGGTATGGACATCGGTACGGCGCGGTTCGGCAGGTGTGGGTGTCAGGCTGCCTTCGACAATCGGCCAGCGTTTGATGTGACCGTCATTCGCTACGTCCACTAAATGCGGCAGACTGCCAGATGACCAGCCGAGGATGCCTTTCTCGACCAACTTCAGCACGGTACGGACATACCTTTGTCGGAGGTCAAGCTGTGCTTCTGCCCAAACGCCAGTCGTATCGGCCTTGAGGCGGTCAATCACGCCGATGACCGCCGCCTTCATATTGCCATCGAGGCCATGATGATAAAGAACCGGACGCTGGTCATACCAATCCAGCCCTAGTTCGCTTTCCGGTGAAAAATACTCGCCCTGTAAGTCGCGCTGCTGCGGATTACCCCATACCACGAGGTAACCGCCCACGCGCCCTTCTGCGGCGTTAATGGCTTTCAAAGTTGTGTGCATGTGTTCTCCTTCGGAGGCGGTTGAGTGAAAATATGTATCAGGTAATTTGTAGGTGTTTACCGGCGGCAAACACCTACGCAACCCATCATCATCACTAACCGTAATTCGCTGAATTCCGCTGTCTCAGTCCGTCCACACGCGTTAACCCTATCAATGGTGCAGGGGCGGACAGCGATATAGGCCACTTGTTTCCCCAGCCGTTCGCCCGTAAGCGCGGTGGTCTACTTCTCCGTTGCCATTGTTAATGGAGTTGTGGGTTGTCAACGCCGTGAGTTTTGAACAGATTGGCGACTGATGACTCTCAACTGGAGACAAGCGTAGCACATGCGTTCCATGAATGGGTTACATTTTGGAAGAACATTTTGTAACTCTTTCACGGGTTTGGCGTTAACTTTGCAGAGGAGAATCAACGATCAAATGTTCTGTTTTGGTTTGTAAACGGTATGCCGACAAACCTAATACAAACTTTTGAGGGGTTTCATATGTGGTTGTAGAAGAAACGGTAGATTGTGGGCTAATTGTTACAGTGCACTATTGAATTGTAATGTCAGGACAGGAATACTGCGAGGTTATACCATCGTCTATGACATTAATGATGGCCCTGATCTGTTCTTGAAGCATGTTATAACGGTTGATGCGCTCATCTTCATTCTCGGCCTTCAGCAGCAAATAGGCTTCGGTCGAAATCAGCGCCAGATGTTCGCGTAACGCGAGATTTTTATTGGAGGTCGTCATATTGTAGTCTCGTTATGCGGTTAAGGGATCGGTTACCATTGATGAAGCGCTTCAAAATCCTATCCACGACCGCTGGCTGATACATGGGCTTGCACAGGCGGCAAACGAAATGCGAGGTACGCGAGCGTGATGAGGATGATGAACTGTGCAAGCCTAATCAGTATTCCCCAGACTTCGTAGGCTGGTGTACGCTGTGAGGCATAATTAAAGTAGGTCATGATGACAAACACTTGCAGGATTGCCCCAAGAATCCAGAAGAGGCGGCGGTCATATGTGAGCAGCAGCAGCGTGCCAAACGCAAACGCGATGCGTGCGAATATCCCGAAAGTCTGATCCGCATTTGCATCCAATACGCTCACGACATGAAATCAAATCAGAAAATATATGATTGCTGTTACGGCGGATACGGCGGCGGCGAAATAACGGATTATGCGGCGGCGCTGAGTTCCTCCCTTGCTGGAATCGGCATGTTCACCATCGGTTGGCTGATCCAATTGATTCACATTTTTGTTTGCTGACATGATGATATCCTTTGAGGGTAACATGCAGTCCATACTCTACATCCATTGAAATAATGTGACGACTGACGAACATCACCTCTTTAGCCTTTTATTTGTCTAAAAACACTACACCTAAAACGGGTGTATCCTGTAAGTGAGGAGGCGGAATAAACCCTAGTTGGTTGAATCCCTAATTCCGACTATCCACATGAAAAATGATTTACTCCCCGGCCAGAGCTTTCCACTAGGTGCGACGGTTTATCCGCACGGTGTGAATTTCTGCGTCTTCTCTAAAAATTGCGATATGGTTGAACTGCTGCTATTTGATCAGCCCACCGATCCCGTGCCCTCCCGTGTCATCCAACTGCATCCTCAAACCAACCGAACCTTCTACTACTGGCACGTTTTTATTCGGGGCTTAAAAGCCGGACAGGTTTACGGTTATCGGGTTTATGGCGAAACCCGTTTGCAGCAGGGCATCCGCTTTGATGGCTCCAAAGTGCTGCTTGATCCTTATGCCCGTGCTGTGATTACTGATTGTTATGACCGGCAAGTCGCCTGTCGCCCCGGGGATAATTGTGCTCAAGCACTGCGTGCCGTCGTGGTTGATCCCAATGCTTATAACTGGCATGGCGACCATGCGCTTCACACGCCGTTCGCCCGTACCCTCATCTATGAGATGCACGTTGCCGGTTTTACACGCCATCCTAACTCCGGTCTGCCGCCCGAACAACTGGGTACATATGCGGGTTTAATTGAGAAAATCCCCTATTTAAAAGAACTGGGCATTACTGCCGTCGAACTCCTGCCTGTGCAGCAGTTTGATTCTCAAGATGCGCCGTGGCCGTTGACCAATTATTGGGGTTATAGTCCATTAGCTTTGTTCGCCCCACATAGTGGTTACACCTCCCGCCATGATCCGCTGGGTGCGGTAGACGAATTCCGCGATATGGTCAAAGCACTGCACAAGGCCGGGATCGAAGTGATTCTGGATGTGATTTTTAATCACACTGCCGAAGATGATGAAACCGGCCCCATGCTTTCACTGCGCGGTTTTGAAAATCGTGCTTACTATATCCTCGAAGAAGATCAATCCCGTTATGCCAATTACACAGGATGCGGTAACACACTCAACGCTAATCAGTCGATTGTGCGCCGTATGATTATGGACTGCCTGCGCTATTGGGTGACCGAAATGCATGTCGATGGCTTCCGTTTTGACTTAGCCTCAGTTCTGGCGCGCGACGAATGGGGACAACCGCTGCGAAGCCCACCGATTTTATGGGAAATCGAATCCGAACCAGCACTAGCCGGAACAAAAATTATCGCTGAAGCGTGGGATGCCGCCGGATTGTATCAAGTTGGCAATTTCATCGGGGATCGTTGGGCAGAATGGAACGGTAAATTCCGTGATGATATACGACGCTTCATTAAAGGGGATCGCCGAACCATCAAGGATTTGGCTGCCCGCCTCACGGCGAGCAGCGACGTTTTCATGCAAAATCATCGCGACCCAAACCGCAGCGTCAACTTCATCACCTGTCATGACGGCTTCACCCTCAATGATCTGGTGTCTTACAACAGCAAACACAACCAAGCCAACGGTCAACAGAATCAGGACGGCACGGATAATAACTTCAGTTGGAATTGTGGTGTTGAAGGCTCGACACCAGACTCTAATATAGACAATCTGCGAACACGCCAGATCAAAAATTTACTCACCATTTTATTGATCGCGCAGGGTACACCCATGCTGCTCATGGGCGATGAAGTCCGCCGAACCCAAAACGGCAATAACAATGCTTATTGCCAGAACAACGAAGACTCATGGTTCGATTGGCAGCACCTTGGCTATCACGATGGGCTGCTACGTTTCATGCGTGGACTCATTGGCTTTACGCAAGCATCCAGTCTCTTCCGCGAAATAGATTTTTGGAGTGGCAAGCCCAACTCACAGTCGCCATATATCACATGGCACGGCACGCACCTCGGTCAGCCCGATTGGGGCGATGACTCGCACAGCTTAGCGTTCAGCCTGCATCATCCCAAAACAGGCGATCATATCCACGTTATGCTAAATGCCTATTGGGAAGCGCTGGAGTTTGAACTGCCACCCTTGCCGGTGGGTGAAACATGGCGGCGTATTGTGGATACAGCCTTACCCGCACCTTATGATTTTTGTGATCCGGCAGATGCCCCGATTATGGATAGCTCACCTTATCCAGTTGAACCCCGTTCATCGGTGCTGCTTTTAGCACGGCACATACACAAGAGTCATTAATGCTTCTGGAATGTGAGTCACTTTATTTGACTTGATTACTGAAGTCGAATTCTCGCCTATTTGCGCTCAAAACCCATCATCAATCGCAACACATATAATTAAGATAAAGTGAATAATTTAAATAATATCGCATCGTTATCAATTTTACATGTTAAACTCGGAATTACATTGTTAAATCCAAGGCTGCTCGGTGAACTTAACCCTTATCTCCAACATGACATTCCATTCCAAAAAAGTCTTTCGCTCCCTATTCATGCTGCTGCTTGGCATTATTGCCCTCGGCAGTGTGACCGCATCGATTGTGGTTGACTGCCGCCCACAATCCGGCAAACCCCTTAATCAAACCTTTTGCACGGGCATCATTGGTGGCGCGGGAAATAACACCATCACGGTTGAACAAGGAATGAGCATTAAAGGCCCATTCTTTGGTGACGCCGTCATCGGCAATGGTGGTGACGACACGATTATCAACAACGGCACAACGGTTTCCACTGGTGATGGCACGGGTAAAAATGGCGACATCGAAGGCGACGTAGCCACAGGCAATGGCGGCAATGACATCATTATCAACAATGGCACGGTTGCCGGTGATATGGATGGCGATACCGTGCTCGGTAACGGTGGTAACGATACCCTCATCAATAACGGCATCGTTGGGGATGACATGGACGGCGATAACGCCCAACACAATGGCGGTGATGACCTGATTATCAACAACGGCACAGTGGGTGGTGATATTGAGGCTGACGACAATACGACTGCACCGAACAGTCGCGGTGGTAATGACATCATCGTGGTGAATGGAATAGTCGAAGGCAGTGTCTTCGGGGATTTCGGCGTGCAGTTTGGTGGCGATGACACCGTTATTTTGCAGAACGGTGCAAATGGCGGTTCGGATCACGAGATGTACATTGACGGCAACGATGGCAATGATACGTTGGTCTTTAACTTCACGGTGAACGATCATACAGCGTTCGATACACTTGTCGCCCAAATCAAAGATGCCAACCCTGCTGAGGGTTCATTGACTTTTAATGGTCAAACCTTCATATGGAAAAATTTTGAACATCTGGGAAACCAACTGGTTGAGGCAACTCAAGCTGCGACCCGAATACTTATATTTGATCAGTACACATTGGCTTATGTGGACTACACAGCAAAAGCATCGGCGGCGGTCTACTGCATGTTTGGTAGCCTTAGTCTGATGGGTACTGATCGTCAGGGAAAGAGTGAGTATCTATTCACGGTCAAAATGGACGACGTAGTGACTTTGATGCGACAAGCCGTTTCTAGCGGAAAAGAAGTGCAAATTGATGTGGCTGATGGACAATCCTTGTGGGCACAGCCCAGCGGCGAACTTGTGGCGTATGATTCGTATGCACGCTACACACTGCACTTTTCTCCCGGAGAGTCGTTTTGTTCGCGAAAACCTCAGACTGACGGAAGCGTGAAATAAAAAGTTGTCCATTGTCCCACGGTCGATTCAACCCAACTTTATCCACAGTGATCCTCAATCACCTTGATAATGGCTAACCCAACTTTCCTCTGACCAGAAATGGCTGTGGAGTGTGCTCATCTGCCTCGACGGTTGTTTCGGGAATCGTGAAGTAAAAGGTTGTTCCTTCCCCAACTTTTGACTCAACCCAAATCTTCCCGCCGTGATGTTCAACCACCTTTTTGGAAATGGCTAAACCGATGCCTGTACCGGGATATTCATTTTGAGCATGAAACCGCTGGAAAATCACAAAAATGCGCTCCAAATTCTGGGGTTCAATCCCGATGCCATTATCCTTTACCGAGAAAATCCATTTATCATTTTTACGCACTGCCCCGATATGGATTTCTGGTTTTCTACCCTTCTGATACTTCATACCATTGCTGAGTAGGTTCTGAAATAGCTGAACAATCATCGACTCATTTGCGTTGGCTTCAGGCAGTGGGTCGGTAGTGATGGTCGCGCCGCTTTCTGTTATAGTCACACTCAGCATTTTACGAACATCTACAATGACCTTTTGAAAATCGACAGGGGTGAAATTCTGTAGTTGGGTATCGATCCGCGAATAAGCCAGCAATGCCTCAATCAATCCCCTCATCCGCTTTGCACCGTCTGTCGCAAACGCAAAAAATTCATGCGCGGTGGTATCGAGTTGGCTTATGTAACGTTCCTCAATCAACTGCAAATAACTGACTACCATCCGCAGCGGTTCTTGCAAATCATGCGAGGCGACATATGCAAACTGGCGCAGTTCATCATTCGAGCGCTTTAAGGCTTCGGTACGTACTTGAACAATGCGCTCCAAATCTTGAGCATACAAGCGCTGGTCTTCCAATATACGGAAGTTCTCCAGCAGCATTGCGGTTTGTTGGGCAAAGATGGTTAGTAGGTTTAGGTCATCGTCCACAAACAGCGAGCCATGTTCCAGAAAAACCAGCAGTAAGCCCACCGCGCCTTCATTGGTCGCAAACGGTACAAAAAATAACATTTCAGCTTCAAGGTCATTCATTAACCGGATGTCTTCTGTACTTAAGCCCACACGCTTATAAACCACCGTTGGTTCCGACTGCTGCCAAACTTGCTTGAAGATACCCTCGTTCAGATTAAAACCACGCAGGGCGGATGCTTCCGGGATATTCTCCAACACTAACTTTTGACCATCTCGATCCCACAACGCCACGAAAACCTTGTCTGTACCCACCGCCCGCATGACCGCTTGCCTCAAACGCGCCAATACGCTGGGCGCTGATTGGCTATGCAGGGTAGGCAGGTCTTGAAGCAAATAATTTCGCAGTTCCATAAACTGCCAACTTTGTCGCAACCAGCGCGGCGGTGCAAAACCGAGATAGTAAGTGAGGACAGTTAACATGGCGAAGATTTGAACAGCCGCCGTTACATCCGGCCATAGTTGGGGTAATGCTATTTGGATGCCTGCAATCAAAAACAAGAGTACAAGCAAAGCCGAACCCGTAGCTGCAAAACGAAGGCGATGACGGGCAACACCCTCACTGGAAAATGCACCTTGAATAAAGCCAAATACCGAATATCCATTAATAATGATGAAGTAAATGATGATAGGCAGTGTGACCAGTGGCGGAATCGGTGTCCCAACAAAAATAATTACGAAGCAAGAAACAGCCCAACCAACAAGGGCAGCACGCTTGAAGCCAAGCGGAACAGCACGGAAATAAGCGACCAAACGCAGCAGCAAATAGGGCTGGCTAATGATACCGATTTGACCGATTTTCAGCAGCCATGGAAGCTGGAGGCCAGTAATGTTCAAAAACAGCGCGATAATCGTGGTGCCGGATAACGAAATAAACATCAAAGCAACGTCACGCCGTACCCGATCTCGGTGACGGAAAAAATCATATGTGGTTAAAGCTGCCAATAATACGAAAAATATTCGCGTTAATGACATCAATAATTCCGTCACAAGCATCGTATTTTGCCTAAATTTTTAACCTTGCATACCCTACAGGCGGCGTATGTCGAAAATGATCAACTCAATGGATATTGTACATGAATAACAATTGTAATCATTATCGAAAGGGTCTGATCTTTTTCCAACTCCTTCAAACCATTAATATTTCGAATAAATGTGCTGTACTTAAGCCTCTCTTCCTTAATCTGTGTCTAATTTTTCTACGGAAGAGAGGCCAAAAGATAGGATCAGTAACTACGGTCGCGCGGGGCTTCCGTCTGGCAAACGTGTTTGCGTCCATGTTAGGACTTCATCTTGGCACTGATATTTTGCCGCCAACTTTTCATCAATATCGATACCTAGCCCCGGCTTATCATTCGGATACAAATAACCATTACGGCATTCCGGCAAACCGGGGAACAACTCATACATGAATTCGGGGAAGCGGCACCATTCTTGGATACCGAAATTCGGCGCCCACACATCGAGGTGCAGGTTGGCAGCATGCCCAATCGGAGAAGTATCGGCTGGCCCGTGCCATGCGGTACGTACACCGTAAATCTGCGCGAAAATCGCTGCATTACGTGCGGGAGTGATACCGCCTATCTGGCTGATGTGCATGCGAATGAAGTCGATTAAGCGCCGTTCCACTAACGAACGCCACTCCAAAGGATTATTGAACAATTCGCCCATTGCCAGCGGTACGGTCGAATGTGCACGAATTTGCGTAAACCATTCGATGTCTTCGGGTGCGAGTGCATCCTCAAGGAAAAACAACTTCAGCGGCTCGACCATTTTGGCAAATCCTACTGCATCAATCGGGGTCAGTCGTTCGTGGATATCATGCAGCAGTTCGACTTCTTCACCAACCGATGAACGAACATGTTCCAACGCTTTGAGCGCACTTCGCATGTAAGCCTTGGGGTCGTAATAGGTTCCCTTAACTGCGCCTTCCGGACGTACATCCCCTAGATATTTACCACCATAACCGCCGCTTTGCACCCGGATGTAACGGTAGCCTTCCGCTTGGAATTTCTGCACATTATCCAAAATTTCGTGTAAATCAGCACCATCAGCATGGGTATAAACGGCGGCTGCCTCGCGGGTTTTGCCGCCGAGCAGTTGATAAACCGGCATATTCGCCAGCTTGCCTTTAATATCCCACAGTGCTTGGTCGATACCTGAGATGGCGTTGTTCAGCACCGGCCCATTGCGCCAATAACCATTGACCATCGACATGTTCCAGATGTCTTCGATACGCTGCACATCCTGACCCATGACATACGGAATAACGTGGTGTTCCAACGCTGCCACCACCGCATGAAAACGCTGCGTAAAAGTCGCGCAGCCCAAGCCGTATAATCCCGGCTCGGACGTAATCACCTTCACAATCACCAGCCGCTGGTTTGCGTAGGGTTGTGTCGTAATCACCTTCACATCTTGAATCGTAATGGGAGCCATGTTTATGTTCCTTAAAAATAAAAAGAGTATAGTGAGCCGCCATCAGACTATCAACTGACGCGTATTTAAATGGCCTTAGTCGAATGATTTTTTACGTCTGATCGAGGATGTCTTGCCGCATCCGACGGTATTCCTTATCGCTGATTGAACCGGCTAGATGAATCTCGTCAAGCTGTTTGAGTTTATCCTTCAGGCTCAGTTCAAGGTCATCCGACGGTGGCATACTCGGCGTGGTTGAAAACGACGGAACCCTATTTCGCTTGGTCGAGAAATGCATCACCGCACGGCGAAATCCGTTGAGCAATAGCATAATATCCAGCACAATCCCGAACAACATAGTGAACGCGAAGCCACCGAGACCAATCAAAATCCAGCGCGTGGTCACATCCCGACTTTGCCCGTTCCGGGTGATGCAGTACGGCGTTATCGAAAGTCCCACCTTGCTCAACGCCGGATTATTACTCGGTTGTCGGACTACTCTTTCCCCTTGGTTACACAGGACAATTGCCAACACTGAATCCACCCGCTTGTCATTCTTGAACTGCGGCAGTGTTGGCACAACAATCACCGCTACCAAAATGCCAACACCGATAAGGTTCAGCACCACCGAAAATAAAAATTTGATCATGTACTTTGATCACACTATTAAGCATTGCCCACATTGAACACTGAAATCAG
The DNA here is from genome assembly GCA_038251275.1 of Aggregatilineales bacterium. GTDB lineage: Bacteria > Chloroflexota > Anaerolineae > Aggregatilineales > Phototrophicaceae > CFX2. The sequence continues at coordinate 12,639 of JBBSBM010000005.1, read as the reverse complement.
CCTTAAGGCAACTCTATATGCGCTGACGAAGTGAACGATTTAACCACATGTACTTGACGACTTACTCCAAACAGAGTTAAGATTGACAAAATAACAAAATTTGTCAATATGTCAGGATAAACAATTTGGTCAGTACAAAGCCCGACAATCCCGAACGTGAACAACGGATTCTCGACGCAGCATCAGAACTCATTGTGCGACAGGGCTACGACAAAATCACCATGAGTGATGTCGCCGAAGCAGCCGGTGTGGGAAGGGGCATTGTCTATCTGCATTTCGAGAGCAAAGAAAAGCTGTTTGAAGCTTTGCTCATCCGCGAAATCACCCATTACGGTCAAACGTGGCAAATGTATTTAGAGACTGATCCACGCGCCGGCACAATTGGTGGCATTTTTCGTGGCGTTTTATATGCCATCCACAGCCGCCCCTTAATGACAGCCATAGCCCGACGGGATAAGCGTGTGCTTGGCAGCTATCTCCGTAAACCGGATGGTCTGCTCTATTCGCTGCAATCATCCTCGGTCGGTGTCGATCTCATAAAAGCCTTGCAAGAAGCAGGCACCGTTCGCCAAGACATTGATCCCGCTGTTGCCTCGCACATTCTGGATATGTTGTCTTATGGGCAGTTGACCATTGGTGACATCAAATCACCCGACACCTTCCCGCCTTATGAAATCGTCATGGAAACCATTGCTGACATGATGGATCGCTTGCTCACGCCCGAAGATGGCGGTAACGGTGAAGCCGGTAAAGCCGTGCTGCGGAAGATCAGTGAGGCAGCCGGAGCCCAGTTTGAACAGATGAAACAAGCAAAGGAAATGAACGAAGGACAAAAATCATGACTCGACAATCCGCACAACAAACCCCGACCCCACAAAGCCTCATCTTGCCCACACTGAGAACTTTCATCATCGGAGCAATCGCTTTGGGTGTGCTGCTCTTTATTCCTGCATGGACACTCACCTATTGGCAGGCGTGGGTCTTTATCGTGGTTTTCATGGTATCCGTGAATATCGTCGGCCTGTACCTGTCGCTGAAAGACCCTGCATTGCTGGAACGACGCAAGAAATTTGGGCCAGCACAGGAACAAAATACCGCACAGAAAATCATTATGTCGGTGGCACTGCTGTCCATTGTTGTACTGTTTGTCTTCTGCGCGCTCGATCACCGCTTCGGCTGGTCACCGACCTCGCCCGTTATATCGATCATCGGTGATGTGCTGGTCGCGCTTGGACTGTACATTAACTTGTTGGTATTCCGTGCAAACAGCTATGGCGGCTCGACCATCGAGAAGTTTGAAGATCAAAACGTCATCTCGACCGGAATTTACGGTATTGTTAGGCATCCAATGTATGTCGGTGTGCTGGTGATGATTACTGGAGTGCCGTTGGCGCTTGGTTCGTGGTTGGGACTCGCGATTTTGGTAATAACGATCCCCATCCTTGCGTGGCGCATCCTCGACGAAGAAAAACTACTCAAGCACGATTTGCCCGGATACGATGAATACACCCATAAGGTGCAGTATCGCCTTGTGCCGCATTTGTGGTAATTTGGAACATCATCCTTGCCGCCTCCTGCTTTTTGGAATAGCTGTTGAGACTGTTCACGCGTTACTATACGTGCCCGGGTCGAATCTTCAGCGAGTAAATTGAGGCAAAGCAAATGTCTGCATGGCAATCAGATTATCTTCATGTCAATGGCGTGCGCTTACATTACACCCGCACCGGAGGCGCGAAGTCGCCGCTCCTAATGGCGCATGGATTTAGTGATGATGGCCCGTGTTGGAGTCTGGTTGCAGAAGCCCTTGAATCGGATTATGACGTCATTATGCCCGATGCGCGTGGGCATGGCCTTTCAGAGGTAACGAAGGGTCGTATCACACCGATGGACATGGTCAACGATCTAAAAGCCATCATCGCTGGGCTTGGTTTACACAAACCGATCATGCTCGCCCATTCGATGGGCGCACTGATGACTCTCGCCTTTGTCGGCACATATCCAGATATCCCGAAGGCCATTCTGTTAGAAGACCCGCCCGCGTGGTGGTATGGGGGTGGTTTCCCACTAGCGAATTCACCCGGAGAATATGCCGAGGCGCATGCAGCACTTCTCGCTCTAAAAACACAGCCTAAAGAGACCCTCATCGCTCGTCGCCGTCAACAGTCCCCAATATGGTCAGATGCCGAACTGGGGTATTGGGCCGACTCAAAATTGCGCCTCAGCCCCGCCGCCTTGCAAATGTTTCAGCCATCCATTCAAACCAGTCTCGATTGGAAAACCTTAAGCCAACAGGTGACCTGTCCCGCACTCCTGCTGACTGCCGATGTATCGCTCGGTGGGCTAATTTCGGATGAAGGAGCGGCAGCGCTCAAAAAGCTGATTCCGCAGCTTCAGGTTGCTCATATTGGAGGCGCAGGCCACAGCGTTCACCGCGAACAAATGCAGAATTATATGACTGCCGTAAAGGCTTTTCTGGCTAGCCTAACCGATTAGTCGCGGTTCCGACGGCTGCTAAAACATGAATTGAATCGGAGTTTTATCCTTGCCGCAGCCTGATTTTTGTAATAGCTGTTGGGACTGTTCACGCGTTACTATATGTGCCTAGGTCGAATCTTCAGCTATTAAATCGAGGCAAAGCAAATGTCTGCATGGCAATCAGATTATCTTACGGTCAATGGACTACGGTTACATTATACCCGCACAGGCGGAAACAAACCGCCGCTGGTACTGATACACGGTTTCAGTGATGACGGCTCCTGTTGGAATCCGGTAGCCGAAGCGCTGGAATCTGATTACGACATCATTATGCCGGATGCGCGCGGTCACGGTTTTTCAGAAGCACCGGAACGGGGCTATTCACCCGCCGAGCAGGCCGCCGATTTGAAAGGCATTATTGATGCGCTTGGCTTACACAAGCCGTTGATTCTCGGTCACTCGATGGGCGCAGTAACCACCATGACCTTGGCCGGTATCTATCGCGACATACCCGGCGCGATTCTCTTAGAAGACCCGCCCGCGTGGTGGTATGCTGGCGGCCTTCCCAAACCCACTCCGCCTGAACAACTGGCAAAAATGCGTGCGGATTTTGCAGCGCGAAAAACGCAAACCCGCGAAGCATTGATCGCTAAACAGCATAGCGAAACGCCAGTGTGGTCAGATGCCGAGCTTGGGCCGTGGGCGGATTCCAAACTGCGACTCAATCCCAACATTGTCGAGTTATTTGCGTCTTACATCCCCACCAGCGTCGATTGGGCAGCCGTCTTACCGCGTATTACGTGTCCGGCGCTTCTCATCACCGCCGATGTCGATAAGTGGGCAATTGTGACTCCCGAAGGGGCTGAGAAACTCAAAGCCATCATCCCGCAGCTTGAAGTCGTGCATATCCCGAATGCCGGTCACTGCATCCACCGCGACCAGATGAGCATTTATATGGATTCAGTGCGCTCATTCCTCGCTAATACGCAGGTTTAAAGCAAAACTTTTCCTGACAGGCTTGTATGTACAGGTTTCCTTTGAGTCGTTATACTTTGGAACTTAACAGATAATTTGTAACTGAATATTGGGATAGAAAATCGATGCTAAACATTTATCGTTGGTCAGAAACCGAGCCGCAGCTTAAGAAAATAATTCTCGAACGGGCGATGTTCGATATTTCTGCGATTAAGGATTATGTCGCACAGTGGATGGAAACCATCAAAAATGAAGGTGATGATGGAATCGTAAAATATACCCGTCAATTTGATAACAAAACTTTTCAAATCGAAGATCTAAAAGTCAAACGGCAGGATATTGAAAAAGCCTATCAAACGGTACATCCCCGAATAGTTGAAGTATTAAAGCGGCAAATAAGCATTTCAAGACAAAACGCTTTATCAAATGCCAAACATGAAACCGTACTGAAGTCCTTTATTCCCGGTGTACAGGTCGGTTACAAAATTACACCGATAGAATCAGCGGGGCTTGCAGTGCCAGCCGGACAGGTACCATTACCCACAGTCATGCAAATTCTAACGGTGACCGCCAAAGCTGCCGGTGTTCCGAGGGTGATTGCCTGTTATCCACCGACAGGTGAATATCCCGAAATGTTGATTGCTGCTGATCTAGCCGGTACGGATGAAGTCTATCGAGTCGGCGGTATCGCTGGAATTGCGGCAATGGCCTACGGCACCGAGTCGATAAAACCGGTTCTAAAAATAGCCGGTCCCGGCAGCATTTATACACAGGCCGCGAAGATGATGGCTTATGGAAAAGTCGTGATTGATATGGTTGCCGGTCCCTCCGAAGCCATCATCTTGGCGGATAAAAACGCCAACCCCATCTACTGTGCGGCGGATATTCTAGCGCGTGCAGAACATTCACCTGATGCGGCTGGCGTACTCGTTACCGATTCTGCTGAATTAGCGGCTAAAACGAAAATCGAAGTGGAACGACAAATGCAGTATCTCAGCCGCAAAGAGGTAATCGAGAAATCACTGGCAAAATATTCCTGCGCCATCGTCACCAATTCTTGGCAAGAAGCCATTGATTTTACCAATGAGTACAGCCCTGAACATTTGGAGATTTTGGTTCAAGACCCTTTTACCGTTTTACCGCAAATTATGAATGCGGGTTCCATATTCCTCGGTGAATACGCGCCGGTCGCCATTGGTGATTATGCCAGTGGTACCAACCATATTTTGCCGACTGGCTATTGGCCGAAAATGGTATCCGCCGTCGGTGTCGAAACTTTTCAAAAATCCACCGAAATTCAATATCTCACCAAAGCTGGATTGGAAAACTTGGAAGAAATTGTTGATGTGGTTTCAGGCATCGAAAAACTGGATGCGCACTGGAATAGTATCAACGTGCGGATTAATAAACCGCAAAGACTTTGGGACGAATTGAGTCACGGCGCAGACGCTACTTAGGCGTATCATCATGAAGATCGGATGCTGTTTAAGAGTCTAAACAGCATCCTGATTACGCCCAAACTGTTCGCTATCGCATTATCTCTAGTCTTTAATTACTGTTGTTACATCAGATGCATCACCCCTTTTGAGGTTGGTTTCAGGACAATCATGAATGAGTACCACGCGGATATAAAGCACAGGCACATCATCTATTTTCTTCCGTAGTTTTAAGACTAAAGTGATAATTAAACATTTAAAGGTGGTTTATCAAGATTGTACAATCTTGATGATCCTATTTATAATAGTAGTCATGAAATACTCCAACCAACAAATTCAATCATTTCCAAGATTTCACACCAGACAGTGCAAAACCTGTGGAAAACTTTGAGTCTTTCCTCGTGAACAGTAAAACTAAAAAGTTTAAATATATAGACTTATTCGCTGGATGCGGAGGGTTGTCCTTGGGTCTAGAGAAATCGGGTTTTGAATTGGCATTGGCATTGGAAAAATCCCCTATGGCTAGTGAAACTTTTTACCACAATTTTATTAAGCCTATTGAATGTGAAGAGGAATGGCAAAAATATTGTAAATTGCCTTTGATGAGGCAGTTGAAGGCAGGATTGGTCATAAATGAACTTAAGACTCTTTTGGATAACCCCGAGGCCATGACTTACATTAAAAACCTTGATATAGATTTGGTGGCTGGTTGACCCCCATGCCAAGGTTTCTCTATGGCTGGACGACGAAACCCTAAAGACGAAAGGAATCAGCTACCGTGGCAGTTTATGGAATTCATTGAAGCGGTCAATCCAAAAGCCGTGATAATGGAAAATGTCGTTGGCATAGCAAGAAATTTCTCAAAAGAAAACGAAAAAGCGCCTTTTGACCAGCTTAGGGAAACTTTGGAAAATATTGGTTCTGGATATTATGTACAACCAGTACAACTAAATGCGATGCATTATGGAGTTCCAGAACACAGACCCCGTATCATGTTGCTGGGCATCAGGAAAGATGTTGTAAAAAAGAAGGTGTTGCACTTCTCAAATATCGTTTGGAAATCTGAATATGACCAAATTATGCCAAATTCATTCGATAAAAGACCAGAGATCGTTCCTGTTGCAAAGTATTTTGGAGACAAGATTAGGGTTGTCAAGGATGCATTTTGGGACATCGACAATGACGGATATATTTATGCTGAAGACCTTGATCAGTACGGAAGACAGAAAGGTGTTTTTGCAAATCTAATGCGGTCTAAAAAACTCCTCGTTATGGTTAAAAAAATCAAATTCTGAACTCCCAAATCATATAAATAGAAATCATTCAGAAAAAACGATTAAGAGGTTCCGGCTATATCAATATCTTCAAAACCAAGAAGTTAGTTCACGAATATTCAATATCCCTTTTCAGAAAGATATGACAGAAAAGGAAAAGAGAGTATTGCTTGAAAAAATGTTTGTGAATAAAAAAATCCCTGCACAATCACCGGATGGACATGTATTAGCAAATGATGTCAAAGAGTTGGTCGATTTAGTATTTGAGTTAGCTACAAAAAAACACAGCCAGAGAGCATTGGTATCTAATCGGCCTTCTCCTACTGTTTTGACTCTTCCAGATGACTTAATACACCCAAGATTTCCAAGAATTATGACAGTTCGGGAATTGGCAAGATTACAATCTTTTCCAGACTATTTTATTTTCAGATCAAAAGAAACAACTGGAAGTGATAGACGCAAATTTGAGGTTCCACAATACACACAAGTGGGTAACGCCGTGGCACCATTAGTTGCATTGGCATTAGGAGAGAGTTTTTACAAACTACTTACTAAATTATGAGATTATTTTCAATAGCAGAAGAAAACAAAGTAAAAGAGTTAACCGATTTATCAGTTGCAATGACTTATCTAGAACCCACACAAACTGGCTTAGAAAAATCGATAATGGATGCGACAGCAATTGTCAGATCATATTTGAAGGACAAGGGAGTACACGACTATCTCCAACAGGCTAAGGGCATCGAAAATAAAATTGTAATTGATGGTTTTATATTGACAGAAACGGACAGTGTTAAAGCAAATGTTTCACTTTATAGACCAGAAACAAAGAATGGTGACCCGAGGATATGGGTGTCAAAGTTAAACCATTTTGCACAAAGTAATGATATTGTATCGCTTATTATTTACAAAGGTAAGGCATATACATTCAATCTGACCCAAATTGATTTGAGTAACGTATTAAGTCTGAAAAACAGTCCCTTATATGACTTAATTCGGAATTTTTCAAAAGACGAAAGTTTGATTTCAAATGAGCTCTTACAAAAACTTATCGAACTTGTAAAGCTTGGCCCGGTTGAAACTCTGGTAGATGCGGATACTGGTGTTGGGCGCACATTGGAACATCTACTTGGTATATCAATGAACTCTAGTAAGAAGCCAGATTATAAAGGAATAGAACTCAAATCTTATAGGGATTCCCATAGAAATAGAATGAATTTATTTGCTCAAGTCCCAGATTGGAGTTTGAGTAAATTTAAGTCAAGTGCAGAAATTCTCAGTCAATTTGGATATACAAGGAATAGCATTTTTAGGCTTTATTGCACTGTGAGCGCGATAACAAAAAATTCACAAGGTCTATCACTTAGGATTGATGATATAAAGGATTTGCTGATTGAAACATCTGACAGTGCAAGTGTCGGAGATTTTGCTGTTTGGAGGATAGAACAACTCAAAAAGCGTTTATTAGAAAAACACAAAGAAGTGTTGCATACCAAGAAACCAATTGACAGCCAATTAGGTCCACTTTTATCTCAAGGTATTATTACTCTTGACCATTTGATAAAGCGAAAGGGAACAGGAGTGGTTGAAAAAGGTCCAATCTTCAAAATACAACCAACATCTCTTCAATTGTTAATTCCCGATCCCAAATATTATGACCTGATTGGCCTAGCACGCAGAGAATAAAGAATGTCAAAAAAATACAGGAGGGTTTGTTCCCTCCCGTTCAATATTTCACATTCAACTTGAAACGTGCCTACTTCGCGAAGTCCACCGCCCGTGTTTCACGGATGACCTGCACCTTGATCTGACCGGGATACTGCATACTTTCTTCGATCTTGCGGGCAATGTCCCGCGCCAATTGCAGTGATGAGTAATCGTCGATCAAATCCGGTCGCACGATGATACGCACTTCGCGTCCCGCTTGCAGGGCGTAGCTCTGTTCCACACCTTCGAAGCTGTTGGCGATGTCTTCCAGCGTCTTGACGCGTTTGATGTAGGTTTCCATGCTTTCGCGTCGAGCGCCGGGACGTGCACCGGAGATGGCATCCGCAGCCTCAACGATGTACGACTCGACAAATTCCTGCTCAACTTCATGATGATGGCTGGCAATCGCATTCACAATACGTGCGTTCACACCATGACGTTTAGCAAAATCCGCACCAATCAGCGCGTGTGTACCTTCGATTTCGTGGTCAAGCGCTTTACCGATGTCATGCAGCAAACCGCCAGCCTTCGCTATCTGCACATCCGCGCCCAATTCCGCCGCGATCATCCCTGCGATGTGTGAGGTTTCCAGCGAATGTGCGTGTTGGTTCTGTCCGTAACTGGTACGGAACTTCAAGCGTCCCAGCAGCTTAATCACCTCCGGATGCAAACCGGGGATACCCGCTTCATAGGCTGCCCGTTCGCCTTCTTCACGGATACTGTTTTCAACTTCGACCTTCGAGTCTTCTACCAACTGCTCAATACGTGCCGGATGGATACGTCCATCCACCACCAGCTTCGCCAGCGCCCGTTTGGCAACTTCACGCCGCACCGGATCAAAGCTGCTGATTGTGACCGATTCCGGGGTGTCATCGACCACCACATCCACGCCGGTCGCAATCTCAAATGCGCGGATGTTACGGCCTGCACGTCCGATGATGCGCCCCTTCATTTCGTCGCTGGGTAGGGGTACGACGCTCACTGAAATTTCACTGACGTGTTCCGAGGCCAAACGCTGTACCGCCAGCGCGATCACGTCACGTGCGCGGTTATCGGCTTCTTCTTTGGCTTCGGCTTCCACCTGCCGGATCATCCGTGCCATATCACTGCGCGAGTCACGTTCGACCGCTGCCAACAGTTCTTTCTTGGCTTCGTCAGTCGTCATTTGTGCGATGCGTTGCAGTTCTGCGGTACGTTGTTCTTCTAACTTTTGCAGATCACTCTGCTGCTTATCCATCCGGCTCTGACGTTTATTCAGGTTCTGTTCGCGCTGTTCCATGCGTTCGCGCATGTTATCAACTTCTTCGCGCCGCTTGGTCATGCGCTCGTCTTCTTTGTCCAGTTCACGTCGGCGACGAAGCGAAGCTTGTTCGCTTTCTTCGGTCGTGGCGCGGGCTTTGGCTTCAGCGTTCTTCAATAAAGTCTCACTCTGAATCTTAGCCTGATCAGTAATAGAGCGCGCTTCAGCATCCGCCAATTCCTTACGATTCTTGCCTTGCGAGTTTTGGTAGGATCGCAGCCCGTAAAACCCAACTCCTAATCCGACTGCCAACCCCACAACGAGGGCGACAATCACGCCAACAATATCCATAACGGTTTATTCCTCATCGTCATTATTGTCACGGTTAAAATAGTCGGGGTCGTCAGTTTCCAACGCTTCGATCAAGCGTGTGACGACATCCTGAGTGGTGCTGTAGGAAAATCCCCGACGCTGTAAAAAGGCATTTATCTTTGTTTTGAATTCCTTAACAGTCCGATTACGTAACTTACGCAGTTGTGTTTCTGCGGCTTTATACGCCAGATCAGACTCGACCAGTTCGCCCAGCGCCTCGGCAATCACGCTGTCGGCTAACCCTTTTTGACGCAGTTCTTGCCGCAGCGCCCGATGGCTCAACGGTTTGAATTGGCTGCGGTTGTCCACCCAGTAACGCGCAAAAGCCGCATCATCAAGGTAGCCCATGCCCGTCATTTTTTCGATTGCCGCATCAATAACATCTGCGGGTGTTTCTTTTTCTTTCAGGTTGCGACGGATTTCTTGTTCACTGCGTGGACGGTAGCTTAGGAAATGGGCAGCCGTATTCACTGCCTGCACCACTGCATCCGCGTCCCGAAGCATGGCGATTTCTGCCTCGGACAGCACTTGCCCCTTCCGCAAACGGGCGGCATCCAGCAAGTTGAGTCCGAAAGCAAACTCACCGTCAATGAAAATGTTTACGCGTTCTTTATCGCGCTTCTGTATTTCAAGCGCGGTAATCACATTATTTCCCAACCGTCAGCCCTTTAAAAGCAAACAGCCGTCGCTGTACGAATGCAGCCACGGCTGTGCGGTTTAGGCAGTTGAGAACGTTAAATGTCGCGCCTGAAAGCGGTGCGCCCGTCTTACATAAAGGGATCGAATCGGCCTCATTGTTCGAGGTTTCAAAAACCGATTCGCCCATTAGGGAGGGCTAATGTCCCGTGCAGACCATTTACGAATAGCTTGTTTCATCGTTAATGTTGACGGCTACAAGAGCCGGAAATCCAGTTTCAGCGCTTTGTCACATCCGCCCAAAACGGGGGCGGGTTGGATTGCATGTTCGTCGTTCTTCAATATCAGCCGTGGGTTTAGAATGATTTACAACACCACTTCCTTATATTATGCACGTTTTAAGGCTTTTGCACAACTAACAAAAACCACCGCCTGATGTGCGGCTTGTGACTGCTCACATGTCAAAGGTTTATAACGGCTCAGTTGCTTCCGATTTTATATTATTAGGCACATAACCTATAATCTCCTTCAATTTATTTCCGCCTTGAAGGGATTCATCTTATGTCGCGTATCACAGAACTTCACGCCATCGAAATCCTCGACAGCCGCGCCCGTCCGACCGTCAAAGCCTACTGCACCTTAGCCAGTGGTGCGAAGGCCGAAGCCGCTGTCCCTTCCGGCGCATCGACTGGCACAGCGGAAGCCCTCGAACTGCGTGATGGCGACCCCAAACGCTACGATGGACTCGGCTGCCGTAAAGCCGTCGAAAATATCAACACGACCATTCTTGACGCACTTCGTAATCACGACTTCGCTACCCAAGCCGATCTCGACAAAGCGCTGCTCGACCTTGACGGTACTCCCAACAAGTCGCACTTAGGCGCAAATGCTATCCTCGCAGTCTCGTTGGCCTTTGCCCGCGCTCTGGCTGTGGAAGCGGGTGTATCCCTTTATCAACATTTCGCCGCCATGCGAGGCACAACGCCACGCCTACCCATGCCAACCATCAACCTTTTTAGCGGGGGCAAACATGCCGGCGGACAAGTGCCCATTCAGGATGTACTGGTGGTTCCCATCGCTGCCAAAACCATGGATGCGGCACTGACCATGACCTACGATGTTTATCAAGCTGCCGTCCAACTCATTGACGAAAAATACAACATGCGCCCGCTCAAAGCCGATGAAGGTGGCCTCGCTCCACTTTTTCCGTCGGTTGATACAATGCTGGCGGATGCCGTCACCGCCATTGACCGCGCTGGTTATGTACCCGGTAAAGACATCGCGCTGGCAATCGACGTGGCATCCAGCCATTTCTACGATTATGGTCACTACCATATCAATAACGAAAAACTCGACACCCCCGGTATGATAGCGCTGCTCATGGATTGGATAGCCCGTTATCCGATTATCAGTATTGAAGATGGCTTATCTGAGGATGATTGGGTTGGCTGGCAGGCGTTATATCAGGTTGCAAACGGTAAAGTGATGCTACTCGGTGATGATCTGCTCTGTACCAACCCCGTGCGTATCCAAAAGGCGATCGACTCACAAGCCGCCGACAGCTTGTTACTCAAAGTCAACCAGATTGGCACACTCACCGAAGCCTTGCAGTCTTATGAATTGGCACGTAAAGCGGGTTGGCGTGTCGTCGTCAGCGCCCGCAGCGGCGAAACCGAGGATAGCTGGTTAGCGGATTTAGCAGTCGGTTGGGCAGGTGACTACATCAAAATCGGCTCGATCATGCAATCCGAGCGTCTTGCCAAATACAACCGTCTCTTGGAAATTGAGGCAACTGATAACTTGAAGATGAAATAGACTCTTTAATAGGCTGGCTTTTGTAGGAAAAGGCATGCCTTTTCCTATAAAAACAACAAACAGTCGAACCGCACTTACCAAAATGACAAACACCTTTCGACGATTTTATGCTTCGTGTTCTTCGAGCCTACGTGGTTAAATCCGCATTTGCATTACCTAACGGTCATTACGGCCATCTGCACGAATATCTGCCACAAACGGCTTCAGATTAAATCGTTGGTATTCGTGCTGTGGTGCTAATTTGCTATCAGAGGGTATATTCAAATAAGGCATTTCAGGTTCAAGCCTAATAGAACGACTTACAACATAACAGCGCAAGCACATGTCATTTTTAACTTCGCGGGTAATCTTTCCACAAATTGCACATCGCATCATGCACCTGCTTTCATAATGTAAGTTTTGCCTTATGCAGTTAGTATCGGTTATTGCTTTCGAAAGTACATCCACGTTGTGGCTCATTTCGAATAGGCTGTTTGGCTTGCTCAGTGGCTAATCGGTGAAGTCTCAGCCACCCAAATCCACACCCCCTACCGGCACTTTTCCAAAAACTTGGCAACTTAGCGACTTATTTTTCGACAATGTCACATTAAAGATTTGTAGTCGATTGTAGGAATCGATTTGAGATCATTATTAAGGTCAAAATGGTTCAAAGTGGACACTCTGTATTCAATAATGCTTAATTTCAGACTCAAATTGTGCCATATCGCAT
>JBBSBM010000004.1:0-153130 GCA_038251275.1 Aggregatilineales bacterium | reverse complement strand
TCCTGAACCATTATGATCGGTGAACATGTTCAAGAATTTGATGAACGCGTTCAGTAATTTGGTAAACATGTTCATTTTTACCATTTTATACGCCAGATTTCTCCCTCAAAAAGCGTCCACCACTTAGTGTGGTGCTACCATGTTTTAGTTTTACGATCAGGTGTAAGCCGTTTCCGACGACGACACAAAACAGGTAACAATTTCCCGCCGCCATCGCCGCCGCCTTTTTTTGTTGCCGCCACCGCCTTCTTCGACTCAGTACTCGGCACTCAGCACTCAGGACTTCCCGATTGGCAATCTTGGCGGCAGTCATTCCCACCTCAATTGCCGCGCTTCCAGCCGAGCGATCCGCGAAAAGTTGGCAATTTCGCCAATAATCAACCCGATATCGCCAATAAATTGCCATAAATGACGCAAGATCAAAATGGTTTTTTGCAAATAAAAAGGCAAGCTCATCAGCCTGCTTTTTTAAAATCGAAGCGCGAATAAACTTACTCGGCGCTTTCGTCCCAATTCGCCTGATTGCATGGGGCTCAAAAAAACCACCCATCAATATAGTCTGTTACGAATTGTAGTGACATTGAAATAGTGCGCTGTTTTCAATTACGCAACGTACTGTAATAATGACCTATTAATTTTTAATTCTCAGGAACCTTGAAATGTGCTATTGTTGAGTGCAACTGTTCTTTACATTCTTAACATTTCACGCTGCTGTAAGGGTTATACATCGCATAATAATAAGAGCCTTTTAGGGCAGCATCAAAGTGTGTTCCATTGCAAAATGTCTCACTATCACTTACATTCCATCATTCGATACGCTAAAGAACACCCCTTAATAGGTTTATTCATAGTCTGAAAGACCTATGGTATTTTGTTGGTGACGTGGCAAAATTTCTGACATCAAACGCTGAAGCGGCTTGAGCCAGAAGGATAGGAAATAATGATGACGGAAAATAAACAACCCGCGAAAACACAAATACTACCTCCAGCGCCCAATGATGTTGTTGAGCATCCTTACCGTACCCATATTATGCCCCGCAACCAAACACTAAAGCGGTTGCTGGCAGGCATTCCCGGCCTCAGCAAAGATGCCGACCGTATCCCCCCGACCAAGATTGCGCTTATTGTACGGGGTATTTCCCAGTCAATCAGTCTTACGGAAGGTCAGGTAGCCTTGCTGGGTCGTGCTGATTTCCGCAGCGGTGGTTTTCAACCGGATGTGGATTTGACAGCGTATGGCGCACAGGAACGTGGTGTATCACGCGCCCATGCTCGCTTGCATCTGGAAAAAGGTCTCCTTTATGTGACCGACCTTTACAGTGCTAATGGTACACGTATTGGTGCAACACGTCTTGAACCGGAGCAACCATATCTGCTCAACCACAATGACGAATTTCAGCTTGGCGCACTCATCATTCGTGTCACTTTTGAATAAACGCCCCGTCACAAATTAAAATAAAACCCGGTCATTGTGCCGGGTTTTTGGTTGTAATCCCTACTGTGGTCTTGCAACTTACTTTTGTATCTACTTTATCCCGCCCGGAATAACACATTCGTTTTGCCAAAGATCACCAAATCACCGTCACGCAGCACATGACCTTTTTCATTAACCACCACATCATTGACCATCGTACCGTTGGAACTGCCCAGATCGTAAACCATCCAATTGTTGTTCAACCGTTCCAAACGGGCATGGGGACGCGAAACTGATGGGTCTTGCAGGCCAATTTCCCAGCTGGCTTTGTTGGTTGCTCGTCCAACCGTCACTGTTGAGAGCAGAAGCGGTATCGTTTGGCCTTCCTGTGGACCGTTGGTAACAATCAATTTACCTTGTCCTGTGCTGATGGTGGCAGTAATAAGCATGCCGCGCTGGCTGGCGGTCGCTTCCTCCTCAGGGGTAACGGCTGCAAAGAAACGCAGTTCCGGCACATACAGCCGGATTACATCGCCTGCCGACAGGGGAAACGCCTGTTTAAGCTGTATATCGTTGACAAATGTACCGTTGGCGCTGCCGGAGTCGGTGATCAGAAACAAACCGTCGCGGAAGCTGATGACTGCGTGCTGGCGTGAAACATGTTCTTCGGGGATACAGATATCGTTGCCAGCCTGCCGACCAATCGAGGCAGTTGCACCCTCGGTCAATACAAACTCCTGTATCTCGCCGGATACAGGATGTGTCCAAGTAATTTTGGCGATTGCCGCTGGGAAAGGGCCAGTAGTCATGTTCTATGCCGGATAACATCCAACTTGAGTGTCTTGATTATAACATGATAGCGATTTACCGCCCCCTAAATACCCCCAAATATTTAGTGTCCGGTTGGGGTTTTCTTAGAGTCTTCGTCGATTTTCCGTTGGGCATCCTCGCGCGCTTTTCGCTCGGTCTCACCAAAGCCGGGATGCCATTCGTCAGCCAATGCTCCGGCTGCACGGGTCAATACCAAACCGCCTAAATCACGCGCGATATATTCAAGCAGCTTAGGTTGTACCCATGTGACGGTATCGACCTGCACCGCTTTGGCTCCGGCTTCGATATAGTCACGAGCATCCTGTTGTGAATGAATCCCGCCAGCACCGATGACCGGTATATCACTGATTTGTTCGGCTAACTGTTGTACTAGCTTGAGGACAATCGGTTTAATCAGTGGCCCATAAATCCGTCCCGTCAGTAGTTGACCGTTTCGCGGATCACGCGCAGTACCGCGTGGTGCTGCACAAGCGACTAATCCGGCAGCACCCGCATCGGCTGCTGCTCGTCCGAGGTTGAGCGTATCGTTCATCGGTAAACGGACGAGTACTGGCTTCTCGGTATTTTTTACCGTCGCGCTCACCATCTGTTCAACTTCATCCCAGCTCACATCGTCATTTAGGCCGAGTTCAATCCCGTCGATAGCCCCTTCAGCATCAATCCGGCTGGCACATTTGCGGGCGTGTTCCAAGCTGGTTCCTGCGATGTGCATAATCACCGGCATCGCCATCGATTCCCAGAGGTTGCGATACTTCGCCAGCACCTTGCTAATGCCCGGGTTCGGGATACCTGTGTGTACTAATGTTCCGGCTGGCAGTTCCACCACACGGTTGCCGCTAGCAGGTTTCCAAGAGTTATAGGTAACCGGATTGGTGACGAACGCGCCCAACTTCTCGAATTGGATGAGGTCGCGGTAGGTATCACCAAAGCCGAGGATACCCGCAGCAGCCATTACAGGTACTTCGAGGATCAGTGCATTTTTGCCCGGGCGTGTGATTTGAATTGCCATGCATTACGTCTCCTACGGCTGGGATTTTATGATTACCTTATTCATTTTTCCAAGGCCAATGAACACAGCTACTGATTTCAGGAAATACCACATAATCCGCGCTGCCTTTTAAGACAAGGGTCACAATATCCTGTTGAGGAAGCAATGACTTTGCGAGTGCCATTGTTTGCCCACTGACACTAACATCATCGACCAGCAGTATGCGGCTTGCTTCTGGTAATGATAGCGTATTGGTCAACAGCTTAGGCGTATCGTGCTGGGGTACATTGTCCTCAGCGCGGTAATTGATCGTCAGCAAGGATAAGGGCTTGGACAGTTGGTGAGCAAGGAGACTCGCTGGCACAATACCACCGCTCCCAATACCGACGATCCAGTCAATTTCAGGTAAATCAAGCTGTTTGAGGCGCTGGCTGATGTCCACAAAACTCAGTTGGACTTTATCTGTCGTAATTGTAAAGGTGGTCATGCTTGGCTCAGTTCTCAAGTAAATTTATAGAACAAATTATAGTGCGCTTTCCCATAATCAACTTCCTACGCCGCTTGTTAGTCTGGAAAGGGGATGCTGGTCATATCAACTGCCGGACCATGTGTGCAAATGGTGCAGATTTCGCCCTCACGCAACGTCATCAAACAGGCACCACAAGCGCCGACTCCACAAGGTTGCGTCGGCTGCATAACACCAAATAAATATTGTTTATCAATGGAAGCCCTTAAATTGTTAAAGCGCTCCCAAACACGCCCCATACGTTTCATCTCGTCATCACCTTTGACCACCACAAATACTTGATCCGCCCAACCAACGGTCATCACCATATTAGGCCAAGTCATATCATCCTCAGCATTAATCACTTCCAACTCTGGTGGAAGCTTGTTGGTTGGATATTGGTTTGCTTCGCCTGCCAATACTAAGGTGACACTGACACGGTTACTAAGCAGCCAAGGGATCGACATAATGAGCGGTGTAGGAGCCGTGTCATCGGCAATCAACAGCACATTTCGTAAAGTGCGCTTATAACGAAAGGGCTGTCCAACCATGCCAAGCAGCGAGACCACTTGCCCCGGCTCATAGGTGATGTTACCGGGACGCTCAATAATAATTTCATCGGGTTTCAACCCGATAGGCCACCATGCTTCACGCAAATAGGGATCCCAACTGTCGCTTTCTAGCCGAGCAAGCAGCCATTGACCGGGCTTGAGATCACTACCGAAGTTCTCAACCGATAGGTGCAAATGCTGATAATGTTCATTCAAACGAACAGTACGCTCGATGATAGCCTGTGCTTCACGCATCCTTATTTATTCCTTGATGACCAACAAGTACACCTTATGACTATACCTGTTCAGGCATTCTACAGCCACCTAATTCATTGTGACAAGTTGTGTCACAATCTATGGTTTCTTAACTTGCGCCCTTGTCAACAGTATGATACATTAGGTTTATTATTTGTAACATCTCGGTTTGAGAAGGTTTGTTCCGGGATAGACAGAGGGTAACATGGCCGAAAAAATTCTGGTCATTGATGATGAAGAAACGACAGTTCAGCTCATCGGTATTTTGTTAGAGCGACGCGGCTACGAGGTCATCAAGGCTTATAGGGCTGAAGATGGCTTACGAAAAGCTTACCGTCACCAACCCGATATGGTATTGTTGGACATTATGATGCCTGAAATGGACGGTTGGGATGTCTGTAGACGGCTGCGTGAAATGTCCGATGTGCCTATTATTTTCTTGTCCGCCCGTGGCGAAGCCAAGGATATTGTGCGCGGATTGGAAATGGGTGCAGACGATTATGTCATCAAGCCCTACGAAAACGATGAACTGATTGCGCGTATTCGGGCACATCTGCGACGTGCGCCACGCCCCAACATTAGTGAAGAACTGGTGTTTAACGGTGGTGATTTCCGCGTCAACTTCATGAATCGCGAAGTATGGATACGCAACGAAATTCGTCATTTGACACCTAAAGAATTTAACCTGCTTGGCGTATTGGTTCGGAATGCGGGGCGTGTTGTCACCCGCACCGAACTGGTCACCGAGGCGTGGGGCGAAGAATACGGTGATGCGATTGACAGCCTCAAACTTTACGTCCACTACCTGCGCCAAAAGTTAGAAGTTGATCCCGACCGTCCAGAGTACATCATGACATTACGCGGTGTGGGCTATCGTTTCGCCAGCCGGTAAACCTTCTCATGAATGATTTTGAGAAAGCCCCTTGCCAAGTAACAAGGGGTTTTTGATTGATAATGTGTCGACGTTATTTCTTAGGCTTACGGGCTGGCTTCGGTTTGGGCATGGGTAAGCCTTTTTCGGTAATAGAGACCAATTCACACAGCCATTCACTGTCTTCAATGAGCGACTCATCAATCACCATGGCTGGTTTTGCACCCTGATATGGTGAGCCTTCACGGTAGTGGTCAGCAACGTAGGTCTTGCCCTGTGGTGTGATCTTGATAAAGAGCGTATCGTCGCATATCAGCCCAACCAACTTGTCATTACAATACAATCCATATTCCCCGAACATCTTGCGAGCGGACATCGCTCCAGCAGCGCTGGTTTGATCGAGTATATAGTCGATAGTTGATGCAGTAGTGGACATGATGACCTCGTGGTTAGCCGGTTAAATACTGGTTGATTTCGATGAGGTTGCCGGCTGGATCACGGAAGTGGGCGGTGCGAATGCCCCAATCGGGTCGATCTTCGGGCTGGCTGACAAACGTAACTCCTCTAGCCTTCAATTCCTCAAACTTGGCATCGACACTTTCCACCTCGAAAATGAGGATAGTTCGGTCGGTCTTTGGCGGTTGTTTGGGCAGGTTCAGCGCATCGCCCACCGTCCAATAGGCATTAATCGCGATGTTGGTCGTACCCGTATCGAATGAGGCATAGACATTATCGCCTTCACCCCATGTGACGGTGAAGCCCAAGACATTCTTATAGAAGTCGAAGCAGGCGTGAAAATCTTCTTGATCGACCAATAGGCGAGTAAATGTAAATTTCATGTTGGCTCCTTATAGAGATGCGAACAGATCAACACTATTACCATCAGGATCAAGGATAGTGGCGTAGCGCTGACCCCAGAAGGCATCCCAAGGGGTTTTGTGACCGTGATAGCCGAGACTGGTCATACGCCCATAGGTTTCATCGACTTCGACAGGGCTGGCACAGAGGAAGGCTAAACCTATACCGTGACCACCAGAGAGTGGTGTCCAATCCGGATCAAAGGATTTGATGACCCCGATGGTATCCCACGCGAAACGCAATCCACCCACTTTAAATTCGACGTGATCTTCTTTTTCCGCGCCTTCAGGGATGGCGAGGCCGATGGCACGGTAAAAATCCAACGACGTTTTCATATCTTTGACGACCAAACCGACGAGATCAAGTTGGGGGGACATGAGCGACTCCTTATATGACTGCTTGTGTACGCCCCAAGCATATCAAAAAGTGAGCGAAGGAAATTGTAAAAACCCGACATCTCCTTGTTCACGGCGATATTCACGCGGTGTGAGGCCAGCGAGGGCTTTGAAGTCGTGGATGAAGTGAGCTTGGTCGTAATAGCCTGCGTGGTAGGCGACATCCGTGAGGGGCAAGGCGGGTTGGTGGAGCAGGCTCACCACCTGACGGAAACGTGTGAGGCGGGCAAATTGGCGCGGTGTGAGGCCGGTGTATTGGAGGAAACCACGTTCAAGCTGGCGTTCACTGAGGGAGAGATTGGTGCGTAAAGCGGTTATGGTGATGTTCCCATGAGCCTGACGAACGGCAGAGACAGCCGATTGGAGAGTGGGGTTAAAAGAGGGAAGCAGATCGAGGCGACGGAGTAAAAAGGCTTCCAGTTGGGTGATTTTCGCGGAGACGGTTGAGGCTGAGGTGACTTGTTCAGCCAGTTCATCGGCGCAGCGCCCCCAGAGAAAGCCGAGATCAAGCGTGTCATCAGTGAGTTCTTGGAGCGGAAGGCGGAAGAAGGCCGCGCCTCCACCGGGTTTGAAACGGATGCCTACGGTGATGGATTGGCTATCAACGGGGACGAGAATGGCCTGACGCATGGTTCCAACCACAACGAGGCTGTCCCCAGCGACAATATCCATGCAACCGTCGGGCAGAACGCGGTTGACGAGGGGTATGGGCGAGGTGATGCTCCAGTAGCAAGCGACGTAGGGCGCGAGGGCGGGATGTGGGCGGTACTCGCGGTAAGGGATCATACGAGAGCCAATACAGGATTAACCACAGAGTCCCTATGAAATAGAATCACACCCAAAGATGAAAATAAGAGCCAGAACCTCATCCCCCAACCCCTTCTCCGTTTACAGAGAAGGGGAGCAGGGAGGACTTGGATGTGACCATTTTCAGAGCAGACACAGAGGAAATACAGAGAAATCATTATTGCAGATTGTGCAAACCATCCGCTGAAATGGCGGGCGGGAAGCAAGGGAGAAACCGCTGAATCGACACAAAATGCGGGCGGCTGGCCCGGCTGATGCCGCTGAGTGACGCGAGATGCTCCCATGTGTCCGCCGCGTCGTCGGATGTATGTCGTTGCAGCGGATGTGAGGGAAGCTGCCGCCGAAAATGCAAAACAAATGCGATTGAACCGCTGTCCCATAGGGAGGCTTCGCACAGACGCAGAGAGAGCAGAGAAAACTGGTGCATGCGGTTTTTTGGCAATCTTGCCATATTTGATTGGCGATTCTGGCAAAATTGGCGGTGTATCGGCGGCTCGTTCGGGTAAATCTGCTGGAACACTGGAGGATATGTCTGACGCCAAGATTGACATACCCAACCTTTGACCACGTTCCCACATGAAGGCTTCGCACAGCCACAACGAAAGAAGAGCGGTCAGAAAAAGAGAGTTTGACATAGTTTATAATTTTAGCACAAAAGTTCTCAATTTGTCAAGCAGCAGATGCATGGTAGGACTGCATTAAGTGGTGGAGGTTCGCATCCCCTCCCTAAATCCCTCCCCGCTTCGCAGAGAGGGACTTCCATGCCGGACAGGTCTTGAACCCTTGTCCCTGCGAAAGTCGCTGGTTAAGGGATACGACACAGTCAAAATTGCTCTCCACCGTTTAGTGTGGTGCTACCGGATGCATTAGGAAGTGCGAAAACATGTTATATTAATAGGACATCTTTCGGGGAGGGTTTATGTTCGGTCAACGTCACCACTTCATCAGTTATTCAACCGTCGAAGCACAAGATTTCGTTTACCAACTACACGATCAATTAGAGGGTGGGTATCCTAATATTCTGGCATGGTTGGATAAGCGGGATTTGAAGGCAGGAATAGATTGGGATACACAAATCGCCGAGGCCATCCGCGACTGCGACAGTCTGTTATTCGTGATGACACCCGATGGCGTTGCGGATACATCGGTGTGCAAATTGGAATGGTCACTAGCGTTGAAGTATAAAAAACCCATCGTGCCATTGATGCTGAAAAAATGTGATGCCCCTTTCCGTCTGCAAAACCGCCAATACATTGATTTCTCGAAAACGGATGTTGGACTTGCCAAGCTGCGTGATCATTTGCGTTGGTTAGCCTCACCTGAAGGCGAATTGCAGCGGATGAAAGACCAACTGGCGGACGCTGACCGCGATTTACGGCGGGCAACTGACGCAGTAGAAATCGCCCGCATTCATGATGAAATTATCGAACTCAAACGGTCGATTGCCGATCAAGAAAAAATTGTCCAAGACCCGAAGAAGGCGGAAGAACGTACCCAGCAAAGCATCGAGCGCGGATTAGAACGGGAACGGCAACCGGAAAAGCCGATCAGTGGCATACATACCAGCAAGTTTATCAACCCGCCACCGGGGATTGCACCGGATTACTTCCAAGACCGGCATGTGGAAACCAAGATGGTAGCGGACTTCCTGCGGCAAGATGCCCAACGAATCATGACGATTGTGGGACGCGGAGGCATCGGTAAGACGGCGATGGTCTGTCGTCTGCTGAAAGGCTTGGAAAATGGCAAGCTACCGGATGATCTGCCGATGATGCCGATTGACGGGATTGTCTATCTGAGCGAGGCAGGGACACGCAAAGCCAACACAGCCAACCTGTTCAGCGATTTGGGCAAGCTGCTGCCAAAGGAAACGGAGGCAGAACTAGAAAGTGTTTATAAAAATCCACAGGCTACGACCGAGAGCAAAGTCCAAAAGCTGTTAGAATCTTTTCAGCAAGGGCGATATGTGCTGCTGCTAGATAACTTTGAGGATATGCTGGATGAGAATCGTAAAATCAAAGATGCGGAGTTGGATGAAGCACTGAAAACTTTCTTGAATGCGCCACAGCATAGCATCAAGGTAATAATCACCACGCGAGTTGCGCCACGCGAACTGACACTGATTCATCCCGAGCGGCAGCGACCGCAACCACTAGAACTAGACAGTGGATTGGGTTCACCCTATGCCGAAAATGTATTGAAAGAAATGGATACGGAAGGCAAGCTGGGACTGAAAAATGCGGACGAGGCGAGGCTGAAAGATGCCTGTGAACGGGTGATGGGTTATCCACGAGCCTTGGAAGCATTAGTCGCTGCTCTAGCGGCTGACCGCGAGACGACACTCGAAGACATCCTAAAAGTGGCTGAAAAAGTTCCCAACAATGTAACGCAGGTGTTAGTCGGTGAAGCTTTCAACCGTTTAGAGCCAGCAGCGCAGAAGGTGATGCAAGCATTAGCGGCTTACGGGCGGCCCGTGCCAGAGGTGGCTGTGGATTATTTGCTGCAACCCTACGTAGCAGGAATCAACAGTGCGCCGATTTTGGGTCGTTTGGTGAACATGCATTTCGTGCGACGGGAAGGTGGACGCTATTACCTGCATCCGGTAGATAAGCAATACGCGCTGTCACTGCTGCCTAAAGGCGAGGACTCGGATCGATTTGAGCAGGGCATACCACCATTCACACAAGTTGCGCTGTTCCATCGAGGTGCAGAATATTTTGCTAGTATCCGCAAACCGCGAGAAGAATGGAAGAAGCTAGAGGATTTACGTCCACAGTTGGATGAGTTTGATTTACACTGTGAGGCAGACGATTGGAATACGGCAGCGTTAGTACTGCTTGAGATTAGTTTCGATTATCTACAACGATGGGGGAATAATCATTTAGTGGTCAGTTTGCATAGGCGTTTAGAAGAGAGTCTTACTAATTGGGAATTACTAGAAAGGAATATGTTGCATCTAGGACTTGCTAATGCACACTTAGGAAATACTATAGATTCTAACATATATTACCAACAAGCACTCCAAATAGCCTCAGAGCATAGTGATTTAGGGACAATGAGTGCATTACTTCTTAACCTAGGTACTAATTCCAAAAATCTTGGACAAATCGAGAAATCAATCGAATATTACAAAAAATCTATCGCCATTGATCGTCAGATTGGTAAAATGAGTGGGGAAGCATTAGGGGGTCTTGGGTGGGCTTACGCTAGTTTAGGAGAAGTAAATCAAGCCATTCAGTATACCCAACAAGCTCTAAACTGGATTCGTATTGCAGGTGATCGAGCGAGCGAATCATTGGCGCTAGTAAATTTAGGTGATTTATTAATCGATGATAATAAATTAGATGACGCTCAAAAAGTGTGTTCACAGGCAATTTTAATGTCGGATGAGATTAGCTATGTATATATTCAAAACTGGTCTCGCTGTAATTTTGCGCTTGCTGAATTATATTTAGGTGACTTGACGACAGCCCAAAAAGCGGCAGAAGCAGCTAGACAGTATGATGTACCAGAAAATAACTTTAATGTTTTAGCCCTCCTAGGATTGATAATCCTACGTCAGAGCAAAGCCGATGCGGCGCGCACAATATTTACTGAAGCTATAAACAAAGCGGAGACGCTGTTGGCAAATACAATCCAATACTACGAGGCACTAGATGCGAAAGGGATAGCGCAGTGTGGGTTGGCATTATGTACAGGCGATGCAGCCTGTATCGAGCAAGCTAAGGATGCGTTTCGAGCGGCGCGTGAGATCACGAAGGCGAAGGGGATTGTCGGGCGGGTAGTGCGGTTGTTCGATGCACTGGCGGTGGCAGATAAAGATAACGTGCTGAAAGATGTAAGGCCAGTGGCAGCCGGGGAAGGTGGATAAACCCAACAGCACCTCCTATAATCTCCATTGAAATTGGTACGCTATTAAAGACCTTTCTTTGCAATGGAGTTTATGATGCCGCCCCTCGAAACTGTTTATTTGATTCACCATTCGCATACCGACATCGGCTACACCTATGACCAACCGATTCTGTGGGAGATGGAACGGCGTTTCATTGATGAAGCGATTGATTTATGCGAACAATATCCAGACGATGAAGACCATGCTTTCCGCTGGAATGTGGAAACCATCGCGCCGTTTCTTTACTGGCTGAAGCGCAGCAGCGACAAGCAAATCGACCGCTTAATCCGATTGGAAAAAGCCAAACGGATCGAGATCGCGGGCATGTATGCCAACCTGACTCCGCTGCTCGACTATGCCGAGATGGTCGAAATGATGCAGCCGATTCATGACCTGCGCAAGACGTATGATTTCACCATCAAAAGTGCTATGAACTGCGATGTAAACGGGCATAACTGGACGCTGCCCGACATTCTATTGGATGCGGGTATTAACGGCTTCAGCATGGCGATTAATGAACATTCGGGTGGCGCACCGCTGAACCGTCCCAATGTGTTTAAGTGGCAAGCGCCGAGCGGCAGAACGTTGAACACGCTGAACGGTTGGCATTATATGATGGGGAACTGGTTGAAAATCGGTGAAGATATGGCGGGTTGGGAAAGTTTCGGCATCCCTTTCCTGAAGCAACGGTTACAAGCCGTCAACTGGCCGCTTCCGGTCGTTAATGTTCAACTCGTGCATCCTTACGGGGATAACAGCGGCGTTTACCGTGAGCTTCCTGAGTTCATTCGGGCATGGAACGCCAAGGGTTTGCTGCCCCGTATTCGCTTGGCGACACTGCAAGATTGGTGGAAAGCGGTCGCACCTTATACTGATCAATTGGAGATGGTACGCGGTGATTGGACGGATTTCTGGAACTACGGTGGTTCCAGCAGCGCCCGTGAAACGACGATCAACCGCGCAAGTCGCTCACGTTTATTGAGTGCCGATGCGCTGATGAGCGTTGTGAATACGCTGCCCCAAACACCTGCCAAAGCAGTACGCCTTTCTAGCCTCCCACAAAACCGAACAGACGCGTGGCACGCGCTGGCGATGTATGACGAACATACATGGGGCGCAGACATCGCGGTATCCGATCCGAACAACGAAGATACGGCGACACAGTGGTATCACAAAGGGATTCAAGCCTATAACGCGCGCAGCCTGAGCTTGATGTTGCAGCGTGACGGCATTGCCGAACTGGCACAATATATTCCGGCTCAAGAAGGTGACGCACTGGTGGTCTATAACCCGCTGCCGTGGGCGCGGCAGATTGTCGCCCCACTGTCCGGCAACATCGCCAATGAAACGCTGCGCGGGATGCGGAATGATGCGGTTTCCAGCCGCCATAATCAAGACCGTATGGCACAGTCAACCAAATGGTGGATACCGGAGGTTGAAGTTCCGGCTTATGGTTACACGGTTGTTCGGCGCGATCAACTTGTTCAAGAAGCAAAAGATTTGGAGTCGTCTGACGCGGATGTAATTGAGAATGACTATCATCGCTTGACGTTTGATAAAGTAGCTGGTGGTCTAAAGAGTTGGTATGACAAAACCCTCAAGCGCGAACTGATCGACAGCGAGAGTTCACTGCCCTTTGGAAATGTTATTTATGAACGCGCTGCACATCCCGACCCTGAAAATCCACGCCGGACGTTTTATAAGCGCTTCGACCTCGATACGGAGCGAGGTGGATGGCAAACAGATTGGGTCGCTGAACGCTGGAGTGCCAGCGCGGTGACTAATCATAAAGTAACCCGCTTGCCTATTGGTTGGCTGGTGACGCAAACCTTGACTGTGCCGGAATTGGCTTCTGCGGTCACGACACGCGTTTTCCTGCCGGATCATCAAGCATGGGTACAATTTGAATCCGACTGGTTGATGGGATTGAATCCCCAACCGGAAGCCACCTATGTCGCAATGCCGTTTGCGCTTCCGCAGCCCACCGCCCGTTTCGATCTTGGTGGGCAACCGGTTGAAGTCGAACGTGACCAAATTTTCAACTCGTGCAAAGATTATTTCACCACCCAAAATTGGGTTGATCTGTCGGGCGACGATTGGGGAATCACAATTGCCTGCCCTGAAAATCCGATGGTGCAGTTTGGTGATTTCACTTATGGGCGTGATCTGCGTGAGCGTAAGATTGAGAAAGGGTTGTTCCTCGGATGGACGACCAACAACTATTGGGAAACCAACTTCCGCGCACATCAGCCGGGGAAAGTAACGGCGCGGTATGTTGTACTGCCACACAACGGCACATTCAACGAGCAAGAGGCCCACCGTTTTGGCCTCGAACAGAGTATGCCGATCATCGCTCATTCACGGTATGAACATCCTAGCCCTGATGCCACCCTTCCGCGCAGTGCCACACTGCTCGAACTGCCACAGTCGCCTATTCTGACGTTGCACATGCTGCCTTACCAAAACGGCGGTGTACTAATCCGGTTGCTCAATGCATCAGACAACAAACAGCTTACGACGATTGGTTCAAGTCTACTGAAAATTGTAGGGGCTAAAGCCTGTGATTTATTTGGTCAGCCTGTTGAGACGTTAAGCGTCAACAATGGGACGGTGACGGTTGATATTGAAGCGCGCCGAACATGCGTGATTTGGTTGGATGTGCAGTTGGCGTAAGCAAATTCAATATCAAAGGAAGGGTTTGAAGCCCTTCCTTGCAGAAAATTACTGTGTCAGCGCGGCGACGATGCTATCAATGTTGTAGCGGATCATGGTGAGGTAGGTGGGGCATGGGCCATCGGCAGGTGTGAGGGCATCACTGCACAAGGGCGCGCCGACCACGACTCCCGCTTCATTTGCGACCTGATTAACCAGATCAGCGTTCTCGATGTTCTCAGGGAAGATGGCTTTCGCGCCGGTCGCACGGATGTCATCTACCAGTTTGGCGACATTAGCCGCTGAGGGAGATACCCCTTCGGTGGATGCTGTGCCGAGGGCTGTGCCGACCAGTTCTAAGCCATAACGACTCACAAAATAACCGAAAGCATCATGATTGGTCACGAGTTTACGTTGATCAGCGGGCAGCTTTTGCACTTGCTGGATGACATAGGTGTCGGCATCCAAGAGTTGGGTGATGTAGGCGTTGGCATTTAATTGATAGGTGGTGGCATTGGTGGGATCAGCCGCCGATAAAGCATCGCGGATGATTTCGGATGCACGCACAAAGTTATAAGGATTTTGCCAGATGTGCGGATCGGTTTCACCGGCTGCATCGCCAACGGTGATCGTACCGGGAGTAGTCCCCTCGCTGACGACCACGCGCTGCCCCTGCCCGTTGGCAGCGGTATAAAGATCATTCAACCATGTCTCGAAATTTAGCCCATTTTCGAAAATCAAGTTGGCTTGACTGAGCGCGACGCTGTCCTGTGGAACCGGCTCATAACTGTGCGTATCACCATTCACCCCAACGAGGACAGTCAGATCAATATTATCACCCGCGATGCTGTGAACAACATCACCGAGGATGCTAAAAGTCGCCACCACTTTGAGGCGTGTGGCTTGGGCGGCAATGGGCGTGATGCTCAACATTAAGCCGATGAGCAGTGATATAAGGGCTAAGAAGCGTGGTCGCATCGAATGATCTCCTTGAATGACAATGAAAATACTTTTTTATTGATACCATGTCTCATTAAAGTGTGCAAGGGAGAACATTCATCAGGCCCCAGCTACATTTTGGTTTCGGAGTTACCTCCATGCATCCAAGGAAAACGACCATTCACCTCTACCTCAAGTGACCAACTGAGGAATGTCCTGATCAGGACAATCACGGCCAGCACTGCAACGCTGTCCAGTGTAGGAGTTACCGCAACCGTGCGGATAATATCGGCTGCAACTAAGAGTTCCAATCCGAGCAAAAGCGCTTGTCCCAAGCCACGCCGATAATCGCGGTAAGCAGTATTACGGTCAGTAATGGTACCGAACACGGCACGCACAAAATGCCAACTGGCGATTGAAATTCCGATGATAATAATTAAAACGCCAGCAGCATCAACTAAGTTGCCGACTAAGGTGATAATGCTTGCCAATTCCATAATTAATCCCCCTTAAAAGTATTGTAGTGAAGTGAGATTATCACACGAGCAAACAGGGCAATAGAGCTTATCGGCTGGTTTTTACACCATTGGATTCATGGCTCTGTTTGGCAAAGCAGGCCAACACAGGATGCGATATGATAGAGATCCTTTACCATGACAGTAGGAGTT
This sequence comes from Aggregatilineales bacterium, assembly GCA_038251275.1. Classification (GTDB taxonomy): domain Bacteria; phylum Chloroflexota; class Anaerolineae; order Aggregatilineales; family Phototrophicaceae; genus CFX2. The sequence continues at coordinate 137,504 of JBBSBM010000004.1, read as the reverse complement.
GGGCATGACACGCGTTTTGATTACAGGCGGCGCGGGACGGGTGGGACGCGCAACAACAGCACGTTTTGTTGAACACGGATGGAACGTGCGTGTGATTGGCGTTGAGCCAGATGTGAAGCTCGAAGGCGCAGAGTATGTGCTGTGCGACATCAATGATTATGACAAACTGCGGGAACAGGTGCGCGGCTGCCAAGCGATTGTGCATCTGGCAGCGATTCCTGCGCCAAGCATCACCGATGCGACGGATATGTACCGCATCAACACGGCAGGTACGTTTAATGTGTTCGAGGCAGCAGATGCAGAAGGTGTGGGGCGCATCGTACAAGCCAGTTCGATTAACGCCATCGGCTGCGCGTGGAGTATCAGCGAAATTTCACCACCCTATTTTCCAATTGACGAGGAACATCCTTCGGTAACAAATGACCCTTATTCGTTCTCAAAAAAGGTCGTCGAAGACATAGGTGATTATTACTGGCGACGCTGCGGCATTTCCAGTGTGAGCTTGCGGCTGCCAGCGGTATATCCCAAAGAACATTTAAGCAGCAAAAAATTCTTGCAAGATCGCGAACAGATGCAGTATCTACTGGATACATATGCACAGGTTCCAGAGGAAGAACGCGCGAAACGTTTGGCTGCTGCCGCTAAAAAAGTGGTCGAGTTTCGTGGCAGGCGGCAGATGGAATATCCCCAAGTGAAGTCGGGTTATAACCAACCGGAAGGCGATTGGTTGACGCAAGCCTATCATGGTGGACGATTCAACTTCTGGGCGTATATTGATGACCGTGATGCAGCCCAAGCCGCCGAAAAAGCGCTGACGGCAGATTACGCAGGCAGTCATCCCCTGTTCGTGGTCAACAGCCAGAATTGGGTGGGTTATAACAGTGAAAAATTGTTGGAGTTGTTCTTTCTCGGCATTCCCGTTAAGCGAAAAATTGAAGGTTCAGACTCGATTATTAGCGTCGAAAAAGCAAAATCATTGATTGGTTATCAGTCGGAATATCCGATACCAGAATAGGACAAAATTATGATTAAGATTGCAGAAGTGCTGCCTCCCAAACAAAGCGGCTTATGGACGATGGTCAAGCAGTGCGGGGTTAATGATGTCGTCGGCACAATGGATTTTAGCAAGGGCTTGGATGTGCCTGCGGAAGAACTCCCTTGGAGTTATATGTCGCTGGTGCGCCTCAAAAATGCCTACAACGACGGTGGCTTTAACTTCGATGTGCTGGAAAGTCGTCCACCGCTGAACAAGGCTAAGATGGGTTTGCCGGGGCGTGACGAAGAAATTGAAACCGCTTGCGAGTTGATCCGCAACATGGGCGCATTGGGCATCGGTGTATGGTGCTACGAATGGATGCCCTTCTTTAACTGGATGCGAACTTCCACCACGACTCCCACACGCGGTGGGGCGATGGTCACCAGCTTTGACAACAGCCTGATGAAAGACGCGCCGTTGACCGAATACGGCATCGTCACCGAAGATCAATTGTGGGAGAACCTCGAATACTTCCTCAAGATCGTGGTTCCGGTTGCCGAGAAAGCCAACGTCAAACTGGCGATGCATCCTGACGATCCGCCACTGTCACCGATTCGCGGATTGGGACGCATCATGCGCTCGGTGGATAATTACCAACGTTTGCTGGATCTGGTGCCGAGTCCGATGAACGGCATTACGCTGTGTCAGGGTAACTTCGCCCTGATGACCGACGATCTGCCTTCGGTGATCCGGCACTTCGGCAAACAGGAGAAAATTTTCTTCGTGCATCTGCGAGATGTGCGCGGCACAGCGGAAAAGTTTCAAGAAACCTTCCATGATGACGGTCAAACCAATATGCTGGAGTGCATCAGAGCCTACCGTGACATTGGCTTTGAGGGCGTAGCGCGGCCTGACCATGTGCCGACGATGGAAGGCGACAGCAACGAGCAAGCCGGTTATTCCTCCATCGGGCGCTTGTTCGCGATTGGTTATCTCAAAGGGCTGCGAGAGGCTGTGTACGCGGAATAAGCGAAGAGATTAACCACAGAGAAACAGAGGAATGTTTAGTTTATAAACTCAATGTTCCTCGATTTGGATTAGGAATAGAGTGTTCGTATGCCACGTAAATCTTGTATGTTTGTTCTTTTAGCTTACTGCTTGTTGCTCGGCTCACTAAAGAGCTTAGAAGCTGCCGAAAATACATGCAAGATTGTAATATCCACTAAAGACTTCACTACTTCCGTTTTTTATCCTCAAGATGGTCAATATCAAAAAGCATATTCAATCGAAGGAAGAGATTATTCGATTTCTCCGAATCAAGAATACCTTGTGATTGAGACACCGAGTAATAGATCTGATTTTCCTGATGGTAAACAAGTTGTTTTCTATGATTTAACAACTCAACAACCACAACGATTAGACATTGCGCTGGATGTAGGTATCATTCGTGGCTCAGCTTGGTCACACGACAGCACAAAATTGTTGATGCAGGATGCTTACAATAATTCTCTCCTTTATCTCTACGATTTGAAATCAAAATCACTTCAGTTCATCGCGCGAAGTTTCGATCCCATTCTGGAAGTTACTCAAGTCACATGGAGTCCAAACAACAAATTTATAGCGTTTACGGCAACTGAAAGCCAAATTCCTCGTCCGAAGGTAGTAACGTTATATACTTTGGAGATTGATACTCTAAAGTATCACCCATTATCTTCCGTTACTGAAAATGTGGGATATTATTTCGATGACTTTTATTGGATCGGTAATGATTCAGTGGCGTTTACGCGCTGCTCCGTGAGCAATAATGAACAGTGCGGCATAAAACAAACCACAATTGATGGTCGGATCGTAGTTGAATTTGAGGGTAAATATTCACTAACTGGATATGACGGAAATAATCAATTAGAAGTATTAGACCAGAGTCAGCAAGGGTCGGATGCCAAAGGCACAGTTGATTTATCTATACTCGACCTCAATTCGAAAAGTTTTACATTTATTCAGAGATTTCCAGTTGATCAGATCACACCATATCCTATATTTAGTCTATTAAATGATAGACAACGGCTTGTCTATATGAACGAAATGGGACAGACTGTTTTGAAAAATTTGAAAACTTCTACAACAACTGTAATTAACCAGACATCTGATTTGAGGATTGCACAATTTTGGAGCATTGATGGGAATCTGATGCTCTTTCCAACGAAATCCGGCTTTTACATTTATGACATGAAATCCGGCAATAGTCATTTAGCTTTTAATTACTCGGATATGAATAATATCTCTTCATACAATTTACTCTGTGGCGAGAAATCCACTTAATTAGTAAAAAATTTCTTTACCTCAAGGAGCAATGACCGTGAGTCAGGATCAAAGTCAGGCGATTGCGCGTTACACCTGTTATCGGGTGGATGAGCCGATAACCATTGATGGAAATTTAAATAAAAGTATTTGGAGTAAAGCGCCCAAATCAGCGCGTTTTGTGGATATGGCGGCAGGCACACCCGGATACTTCGATACGCGCATGGCGGCTTTGTGGGACGATACCAACTTGTATGTTGCGTTTTGGGTAGAAGAACCGTTTATTGAAGCCCATCATAACGAGCGCGATTCGGTCATCTTTCAGGAAAATGATGTCGAAGTCTTTATTGATGGCGGCGACAGTTATTATGAATTAGAGATCAATGCACTGGGTACGCCCTATGAGGTGTTCTTTATCTGGCGCGATGCTTATCAACGTGGCAGCCGTTTTGACATTCCCGAATTTGATGTCCATGAACACCAAGCCTACAGCTTCGGCGGGGATTATGATCGGCATCCAGCCTCGTTCTGGAAAGGCACACATCCACGCGGCACACGCTGGGCATTCACCGATTGGGATTTCCCCGGTTTGCAGGTCGCCACTCAAATCGATGGCACATTGAACGACAACAACGACATCGACAAAGGTTGGACAGCCGAGATTGCCCTTCCTTGGGCAGGCATGAGTCATCTGGCAAATGGTCGCAGCCTGCCACCCCAAAATGGTGACGAATGGCGTATCTTCTTTGGACGCTTCCAAAAACTGATGAATGGCGGCAAAGAAGTTCAACCGCATCCCGCTTGGGTGATGAGTCCGCATGGCATCTACGACACCCATCAACCGGACAAATTTCCGTATGTGACGTTTTCGACGACGAGCGTTGATGAGAAGTGAACCTCCAAGGCTGCCCAATCAAACGGATTACGTCGATTTTGTGTGAACTCGGAATGATAGTATCGAATTCAGAGGTTTTAATTTATTTAAGTACACACTGGCAATTAGAACATCGAATGGCGCTGGGCAATGCTGTGGAAAATCCGTGTATTTTGTCTGGATCATTAAAAAATGGATACTTCACGGCACTATCGGGTCTAGCTGAACCCGAAATATCTGTCGTTCCAATACGCTGATTGGCATCCCACACCCAATTTACACGTTTTCGTCCATCTAACTCGTAAAAGCCATTAGCGCTGGCACTGACCGCGTATGCATGATACGAAGAAGGATCGTCAAATTTTGAATTTAGACCGTAATTTGCTGTTGGATAGTTGTGTTTAAAATATTTATCAAGCTGATAAGTGTTACCAGTTAGGGTCGCAGGAACATTTGGCACGCCCCATCCAGAATTTGTTCCACAATTGCGGCAGTAGAAGTTTCCCATTTGTATTTACTCCCGACCAAAAGTCATTAGTATCTTTGCTCATCAACCCAAGCGACAGGATCGGTGATGTCTTTGTGTTCCCAGCCACCCACTAAACCGGCAGCAACCACATCAGCACCGCTGGTTGGTGTGAACGTAAGCAATTCTTGAATTTCCTCAGGCGTGAATTGTTCATCCGAATTTGGAATTTCGATGGTGATGTCAACATCGCCGGGGGGTAAAGTTTTAGGGAGGTCAACCACGAGATGACCATCTGATGTCACCTGACCTTTGAGATGTAGTGTAAGCACGGGTGACTCCTCACTTAAGTCTTTTCACTATTCGCCCATTATAACACTAAAGCTCACCCATTTACCGCATACCCAGTAACATTGCCTACTTCAATGGGGAGTGATGATTTATCATATACTCACAGTCCGCGTGCTGCGATTCAATTGTATTTTCCATTTGGGCGGTTCTATTCGATGATTTCACTGATTGCGACAGTCCTTAACGAAGGCCAGAGTATGCACCGGCTCATGCAGTCGCTGGTGGCTCAAACGTGCCTACCGGATGAAGTGGTGATTGTGGATGGCGGTAGTACGGATGACACAGTCGCCATCCTCCAAAGTTATACCGATAAACTGCCTTTGCGGGTGCTGGTCGAAACGGGAGCGAACATCAGCGAAGGACGCAACAAGGCGATTGTCAGCGCACAGGGTGACATCATTGCCGTGACCGATGCGGGAGTCATTCTCGCCCCAGACTGGCTGGAAAAGATTACTGCTCCGCTGATTGATAACCCAAAGTGTACGGTCAGCGGTGGCTTCTTCAACGCTGATAGTACTAACCTATTTGAACTGGCGATGAGCGCGACAGTATTGCCGCTGCGGGACGAAATCAATCCGGCGACATTTTTGCCCAGCAGCCGCAGTGTCGCCTTTTACAAATCGCTATGGGAAGCTGTCGGTGGCTATCCCGAATGGTTGGATTACTGCGAAGATTTAATTTTTGATTTGCGTATCAAGCAGTGGATGAGCCAAGAGGGAGGCACAATCGCCTTTGAACCGCAGGCGGTCGTCGCATTCCGTCCGAGAGGATCGTTGCGGAGTTTCTTCAAGCAGTACTATTTATATGCGCGGGGTGACGGCAAAGCCGATTTATGGCGCAAACGACACGCCGCCCGTTACCTGACGTATTTAGTCGCGCTGCCAGTTGTCTTCTTGCTTGGCCTGATGATACATCCCCTATTATGGCTGCTGGTGCTGCCGGGTGGCTATGTCTCTATGCGGCAACCTTATAACCGATTACGCAAATTAGTTGCCAGCCAGAGGTTAAAAGATATAAGCCACAAAACATACAACGCTGGCGAATTGGCTTATCTCTTGATGATGATACTTATTATCCGTGTGGTGGGCGATGTGGCGAAAATGATCGGCTATCCAGTGGGATGGATATGGCGATTAAGGAAGCATCCACCCAATTGGAAGGTTGTTACAATAAACAGATAAATTCTATTCTAAAGGACTGAAAACCGTAATTCGGCGTAAGATTGTATTACAGTCTTATTGTAACTAGAAAGTCGGATTGCTTGGTGTCTGTCAACGTACCTCCTCCACTTCGTAGAATTTGGCATTGGCTGACCGATCCTTCGCCGGAGCTAACACAGCCCGCAGATCGTCATGATGCCCGTTTGATCGCCGCGTTATTCTTAATGTCCATTGTTCCACTGATTGTAAGCCGTATCTTTCGGACAGCTATTCGTGTGCCTGAAGCGACCTTCAATATTGACACCATCGGCGTAAATATGGTTGTGATGGTTTTTTGCTATATCCTCAGCCGCACCCGGCATTACCGGTTTGGTCTCATTATCGGCATTGTCGCTGTCATGACGGTAATTTTCATTCAATCCATCTATCGTGCTTATGCGGAGCCGGTTCACTTGACCGATTCGACTGTGTGGGCCATGGGAATGGTACTGATTGGCGGTTTAGTGGTGTCGTGGCAGCTCATGTTAGCCCTTTCAGTAATCTTTATCGCCGCACTGGCAACCATGCCCCTGATTATACCCAATCTGACCATTTATGATGTGGGTTTTTCTCTGGAATTTGCCGGGGGTATGACAGCGCTGATTACCCTTACAGCCATTTTGCGCCAGCGCGATTTGGAACGCATCAAAGAGCAGGCAAAGGCTTTGACAACCAGTGAGGCTCGTTACCGGACGCTGCTGGATGCTGGATTCGAAGCAATCATTATCCATGCCGACGGGATCATTCTGGATATGAATGATGCGGTCATGACCCTTACGGGCTTCACTGCAAAGGAATTAATCGGCACAAAGACCATTGATATGACCACACCTGATGCACGCCCTGCAATTGAGAAATTGTATGCCGAGCGCTCGCCTGAAAATTTGATGTACGAAACGACTATCCAGCACAAAGATGGTCGCCGTCTTGAAATCGAAGTCCGCTCACGGATCATCACTTATCATGGGCAGTCGGTACGCGTGATTGCCATGCGTGACATCACACAGAGTAAGCAGTCCAGCGAACAAATCAAAAACCTGTTTGACAGCCTTGACCGTGTCTTTTATTCCTTTGACGCGCGCGATAATCATGTCATCCAAATATCATCCGGTTGTGAAAAACTGTACGGATATACACCGCAAGAATTCTATGATGACGTATCACTGTCGACTAAGCTTATCCATCATGAGGATTTGCCACGTTTTATAGAAGATTTCAGCCAAATCACTGCTGCACAGCATGACATACGCCCCTTCCGTATTGTTCGCAAAAATGGTGAAATTCGTTGGGTGGAAATTCTTATTATCCCGGTCTATAACGCCGCAAATGAACTCACACGCTTTGATGGCTTGGTCACCGACATCACCGAACGCCGCCAAATTGAAGCCGAGCAGCGCGAATTTCAATCTGAACGTGAACGCAGTCTGGTACTGCGCCAGTTTATTACCGATGCCTCGCATGATCTGCGAACCCCTTTGGCGACGCTCTATACCAGTTTGTATTTGCTGCGGCGGGTTAGCCCCATTGACGAAAACATCAGCCGTTACCTGAACACGCTGGAAGAGCAAACCAAGCATCTCAGCCGCGTTCTGGACGATTTGTTCACCATGTCGCGCTTGGATTCGCCTGAAATGTATGTAGAAAAACATCCATTGGACATCAATCAAGTGATGGATAACGTCGTAAATGGTCAGAAACCGATTGCCGCCCAAAAACAACTCACTTTAGATTATTTCCCGGCAGAATCATCTTTGTTAGTCATGGCAGACAAAGATTATTTACTCATGGCGCTGAATCACGTCGTCAGGAACGCCGTCCAATACACGCCCACAGAAGGCAGCGTGACGATACGCATTTGTCCGTATAACGAGGCGCAAGCTCAAATCGAGGTTAGTGACACAGGCATCGGTATTCAACCTTCGGAAATGGAGTCAATTTTTGATCGTTTCTACCGTTCCGACCGGGCGCGGAAAGCGGACAGTGGTGGTGTTGGCTTAGGATTGCCGCTGGCGCGCAAAATCGTCGAAATTCACGAGGGTACGATTGAGGCCGAAAGTAAACCGGGTGAAGGTAGTATTTTCCGCATTACACTGCCGCTTATGCTAAAATAATGTCATTGTTCAACAATATACCCAAAATAATCACCATGACATTACGTTCCAAATCTATTCTGATTTCTGTACTCTTATTTCTGCTTTTAACCGTTACTGTTGCTGCTCAAACCTTAACACCTACACCCATTGAACCGGATGCAACCGCCGAGGCCACAGCGGAAGCCACAATCGACCCGTCACAGGTTGAACTGCTCACACCGAAAATTATCTCGACGCGTCCGCATGATCCGAAAGCGTGGACGGAAGGGCTGCTGCTGCAAGACGGCTATCTGTATGAGAGCGTGGGGGAAACCGGACATTCTTCGGTTCGCAAAGTTGATCCGATGACCGGCGAAGTTGTACAGCAATTCGAGATGGGTAAAGACGATTACGCTGAAGGCATCGCGATTGTGGGCGACCGTCTACTCCAGATGACTTATAAGCAGGAAATCGTCTACCAATATGATTGGAAGACTTTGAAGCAGCTGCCCGAAACCCTTCCTTACAAGGGCGAAGGTTGGGGTTTAACTTACGATGGCAAAGCGCTGTGGATGAGTAATGGCGAACCGGCACTCTTCAAGCGTGATCCCAAAACGTTCGAGTTGATTTCCCGAATACCGGTTACCTTACAGGGTTTACCGATTGATAAAGTTACCGCACGTGGTCGTTCGCTCGGTGGGATTAATGAGCTGGAAGTGGTGGGAAATCTTATTTATGCGAATGTCTGGCCGACCACCTTTATCCTGCGAATTGATAAAGAGACAGGCATTGTCACTGGCCTAATTGATGGTTCGACATTGCTACCATCCGATGCTCCCATTCAAGCTGATGCACGCGAATACCTCAACGGCATTGCCTTTGACGCAAGAAGCTTTTCTTTCCTGATCACAGGCAAATATTGGCCTTTTACTTTTGAAGTGGATTGGAAAAGTGCCGGCATATTGCCACCATTGAAATAAATTATTGATTAGTTGCCCGATCAACTAATTGCACATACACTGTTGAAGTGGATTTAAAGTCTTCAGGGGGTTCGCGTGACTACACCTGCTCATCATGACATCAACCTCAAAGTCGTTATTTTGGATACCGACTTTTATGCGGCGCATGCCATAAATAGTTTTCTGGCGTGGGATCGCCGTACCCGTGTCACTTATATTTCCTCTTCCGTCAAGGATATGTGGACGCATCTCAGCAGCACGCCGCTGGCTGAAATGCCAAACATTGTTTTGTTGGAACCCGACCATATTGGTGGACCCGAATCACTCACCAAAATTATTCGTGAATTGCAGAAACGCATTCCGCAGGTACGGGTGATTTGTATTGGGCAGGAACCCACCGTCAACCTTATAGAAGCGGCGGCAGATGCAGGTGCGGCAGGTTATTTTCTCAAGCATGATATAGGCTTACAAATTGCGTGGGGTATTGTCTACTCGCTGAACCACGAATTCACCATCACCACGAGTGTTGCTCACGCCTGTGCTGACCGTTTTAACCACCGTATTTTCCACGCGGCGGTGCTGCCCGGAATGCGCAAGTTCCCCGAACTCACCGGGCGCATCGGGCAGGCACTTAAGTTGTGCGTGTTGGATGGTCTGCCGGCACATTTAGCAGCCGATGAAATGGGCATCAGCCTGCATACCATTCGCGGTTACATCAAAGAGGGCTACCGTATTCTGGAAGCCCACGATGATCTGGAATATGCCACCGACATGACACCCCAAGAACGCGCCTTCATGCGGCTGACGGCCTTCGATGAAGATGAGGACGAAGACGACTCATCCGCTGGCAAACGCGAAATCGAGTAGCATCCAATCATATGATTACAGATAGAGGGTTGTCTGTTCTCATCTTTTTACTTGGGTGTTTAGCCCTTTTTTGGATATTTTCGCTCACACAAAAAACCTCTGGGCTTTCCCCACAAAGGATTATCTGGTCAAGAAGATTTGGATTCTGCCTTGTGGGGTTGGCTTGCATACCAATTATTCAATCTTTCATCCGTAAAACGCCTACCGACTCGCAGTTATTTCAAAGTGATAGCTGTCATATCGCTTGTTGGAATGATTTGGTCGTTGGGCAAACGGACTTGGACACTTTGCGTACATCGCTCAAAAACAAATTCAATCATTTCGAGGAAATGGATACTTATAAATCGACGTGGAAGTTAGGTACAAAAAGTTTCGAGGCACAATCAGATGATGGAATGCAAGTTCATATTGATACACTAGGTAATTCCATCAACAAAATCAACTTATTTGGTAATCAGTTTTCACTCTCATTAAACAATGTTATCGCCAAACTAGGCTCAACGAAATATATTGCTATAATTTATTACACAACCTCAAATGACAAGATGACCATTTGGAGCGAAGTCACGTTTTATTATCCCGATAAAGGATATGTTATTAGTGCTGCCTTACCGTCTAAACTCTTAGAGTATCAGGTCGAGACTTGTATTTCAGATAACGACTTGGTCAATAACATTATAGTCGTTGAACCCGGTTCTATAGATCAAGTTCTGATGCGTCTGGGTAACCCTTCTAATCCGAATGATATCTATTCTGAAGATCGGTCGCGAAAATATATTTTAAATGCGTTGAAACCTTTGCAAAAATTTGGTTGCTTTAAAATGCCCTTTCCACCATCATCTGATCTAATGATGCAGACGTGGTAAGTTCTATATCAGATTTGCAGACATCATACGTGTAAACCTTATGATGTCTGCTTTTAAAACTTCGTGTTCTTTGTGTTTTAGTGGTAAAAATCCTACGATACTAAAACCGCAATCAGCGCGATGAGCGCGGGCAGCCCTTGAACGTACAGGATCGACCGCTTGGCGGTGATGCTGCCGTAAATGGCTGCCACAATCACACACACCAGAAAGAAGATTTGAATCTGATGGGCAAACATCGCGTCAGGTTGCACCACACCCCACGCCAAGCCTGCTGCTAAAAAGCCGTTGTATAACCCCTGATTAGCCGCCAGCGATTTCGACTCGTTGGCGAACGACTCGGTTGTGCCAAACGTTTTGCGGACGCGCGGAGTCGTCCACAAGAACATTTCCATATACAAAATATAAACGTGCTCTAAAGCGACAATCGCCACCAAAATCTTGCTGATCGTTTCCATGTGCTTCCCCCTATTCGTGAATCATGGTGCTGATAATACCCGATAATGCTTCATTAACGCACACAAGCTTTGAATACTGGACAAACACGCCGCATTGGTCTTGGCGTTCTCTGCGCCTACTCTGAAAGTTGTGTAATCTAACCTTCGAATGCTCCCTTGCCCTGTTACTACGGGAAAGGGTTGGGGTTAGGGGTATTGCCTTGTATTTTCACCCCACTTTGACAGGCAAGGCTTCCAAGCCGCGCAGCACCCACGTTTCGCGATAAGTCGGATTCTCATCGAGCAGCATGATTTCCGGCGCACGGCTCAACAGTGTTTGAATCGCAATCTGACCTTCCATACGGGCTAACGGCGCACCGAGGCAGTAATGGATACCATTACTAAACGACAAATGCGGATTAGGATCGCGCGTGATGTCGAGCTTTCCCGGATTGTCGAAAATCGCCGGATCATGGTTCGCCGCGCCCAGCATGAACGACACTTGCATACCACGCTTGAGCGTTTGTCCATTAAATTCGGTTTCGTGCAGCACTGCCCGTGAAGTCATCTGCACCGGACTGTCATAACGCAGCAGTTCTTCAACCGCTGAACGGCCTAGCGCCGGATTTGCCCTCAACTTTTCCAACTGATCAGGATTACGCAGCAGGGCAAACATGCCGTTACCAATCAAATTGGTGGTGGTTTCATGACCCGCGACCAACAGCAAAATACAGGTCGAGATCAGTTCTTGCTCGGTCAGTTTATCGCCCTGATCTTCGGCTTCGACCAACGCGCTCATCAAATCCGGTTGAGGATGTTTGCGCCGCGCATGAGCCAGATCACGCAGATACGCCGAGAAATCAACAGTAGCGGCTGCGCCTTGGCTATAGATCGCTTCCGAGTCGGTCAGTTCCAACGTGTGTGCCAGATCACGCGACCATACACGAAACAGATGACGGTCACTTTCAGGCACACCCAACATGTCCGCAATCACCATCACCGGCAGCGGCACGGCTAAATCTGCCACAATATCCATCTCGCCTTTAGCACAGGCCACATCCAACAGATGATCGGTCACGCTCTGAATCCGGCTGCGTAACTGTTCGATCATGCGCGGGGTGAAGGCTTTATGAACCAGCATCCGCAAACGGGTATGGGTCGGCGGATCACGAAATAACATCCAACTACGTTGCATTTCAACCAGCGGCATCTGATACGCAGGCGGGTCTCCCCAACCCAATTCCTCGCGGGTCATCACGCTCAGCAGTTCATGACCCAGTCGCGGATCTTTGAGCAGCGCAACACAGGTATCATATTGGGTAGCAAACCACATATTCCACTGCTCCCAATGGAACAACGGGGCACTGGCGCGCAGCATGTCGTAAAAGGGGTAGGGATTGGCTTTAAACTCCGGCGAAAGGGGATTGAACTCAAACATCGGTTATCCTTTTATTCAGCTTGCTATTCGGATGATATAGGTCTATACGTGAGATGCTCGTGTTCGGTTCGAAGATGCTCAAACAAGAACAAGGACAGACACATTATAGGCCACTGAGTCATTTCCAAAAGCATAGAAGTGTGTTAGCGTTTGATAGGACTTCAAATGGTTCGTGTATAAGGTAATTCGATGAAAGCCTTAGTGATCTTCAACCCCTACGCCCACAGCGGCGAAACAGCTCAACGTATCGCTGCCGCGCAGCCTGAAATTTTGCAGCGCCTTCAACATTCGCTTGCTCTCGACAGCGCCGATTGGGTCGAAACTGAACACGCCGGACATGCCAATTCGCTGGCGAAAGACGCAGTCGCGCACGGCTATGATTATATTTTCGCGGGCGGTGGTGACGGTACAATCAACGAAGTATTAAACGGTGTCATGAGCAGCAATCCGCCGAAATCTCATATGCCGATATTTGGTGTGCTGCCTTTTGGAACCAGCAATGATTTCTTTGCCGCCTTGAAAGTAGCCGAAGTATCGCAAAAAAAGCCCGATGCAGCGCAACACACCATGCCACTCGATGTCGGGCAGGTGGTCTTTGATGACCTCAAACGCTATTTTTGCCTTACGACGGGCATTGGCTTATTCAGTTGGGCGAACCAGCAGTATTTGGATGCCAGCCGCACATTCGGACGGCGATTTGCCCATATTCCCGCAGCGATTTCAACCATACTGGGTTATCGCTTTTTGCCAAACTCGCGCATCGCTGAAAACGGCAAACGACTTCGGTCACGGCGCATTCTAGCGGTCGTCATTAATAATTCGCCGCTTATTGCCGGTGGAACGCCGCTGACACCGCAGGCCAAAATCGACGACGGCTTCCTTGACGTGTGTATCGTCAAACCGGTTTCATTCCTGCGCTTATTGTGGTTAGCCTTCCAAATTAGCCGTAAAGCCCACATCCATTCCAAATCGGTCATCTTGGAACGCATCACTGAAATCACTATCATCACCAAACAAGCGCTGCCTATTCACATTGATGGCGAACTGATTCCCGAACTGGACTCCAAAGCCCGACGTATGGAAGTCACGGTGCTGCCTGCTGCATTGCAGGTGGTGAAACCATCGCTGTGTGCATTCGACTTCACACACATAAATCTGCAAGAAAATTTATAATAAGAACAGTGGAGAAATCACTTCACTATCATTTACACGCAATGGCTATCGCTTGGCAAATCTTAGTTAAAATCATGCAATGAAATCGCTTTCCAAATCATGTTACCTGACGATTATCCTGCTACTGAGCATCCTCACCAGCTGCGTGTTGCAGCCTGCTAATGTGCCGACCGCCACACCGCTGCGCCTTATCACCGATACGCCAACCTCAACGCCTTTTGTCATGCCCACACCGCCGCCTGCACCCACTGCAAGCTGCGCCGGAGCGCCCCGTGAACGCTTGATTATCGGTGAACGGGGACGGGTCTTGCCTGACGATCCACGCTCGGTGAATGTCCGTCGATTACCCGGAACTGAAAACGGTTTGGTCATCACCATCCCGATTAACGCACTGTTTATGGTGTTAGATGGCCCTGTGTGTGCCGATGGATTCCAGTGGTATAAAGTCCATTATCGCGAGGCGACAGGCTGGCTTGCCGAAGGCGACCTCACCAGCTACTACGTCGAGCCTTATGGTACGGGGTGAAACAGTTAGCCAATGGTGGCTTCTCGCAAGAGAATTAGATAGCGATAACCTTCATTGACAGAGTCTTGAAATAACTTAGCAACTCGCGGCATTGTATACTGCGCCAATTCCTTTTCAAGTTTTCCGTTTACCACCTTATAAGGTCTACGCAATATCGAATATCGTTGTGCAATCGTAAGTTTTTCAAATTGTGCTGGTTCAAAATGCGTAGCCTTGTGTCGAGCAAAACGAGTTCTACCAAGTTTGGGTGGTTGCTTAACAAAGATTGGAAAAGTATGTTCAAACTTTTTAATCTCATTACAAGCATTTTCGAGTTGATAGCACAGTTCTAGAAAATTAGATGCGAAATACTCTTCAACATCTATTTGTCCGAACTCAAATAAAAGAGAACCTTCTGTCAAAACTGGTTCTTTTTGATCAAATATTTGTCTGGCAATAAACGTGCTGATTTCAAAACGAACGAGAACTGTTTCTAGCAAATCAAGTGTATGTAGAAAATTGCGTGTTAACTCTAAATCTGCAATAGCTTGATAGTGTTCAGGATGATCCTTACTACCGAGCCAAATACGAATTTCTTTAGCCATTTGAGCACAGTTTTCAAGTAGCATAATATCTAGGTTCGATTTCATTTACACGCCACCTTTATATTGAATCAATGCCGCACCAATACCTCATGATGACTGACGGTTGTATCAAACGAGCGTAACACCGCCTGCGCTTTTGGCTCGACTACCGCTTGATCAACCTGTTCACCGGCAAATCCGCGTACCGCCTCCATCGACTCCCACAGCGTCATCACCTGAATTTCCATGCCATCACCGACAGGCTTTTCCATCACATAAGCGCCGAGAAAGCCCATAACTTGCCGCAGTTCAGGGAATACATTGTTCTCAAAATGCGCGACATAATCCTTGACATGATCTTTATCCGCAACAGCTTTCCATGTTCGTGCAATCATAATTTTCACCTTTGCTTGAACAATATTCGTATCAAGGTTTAAATCAAGTTTGTCAGCAAACCATTTTCTAACCAAACATCGACATTTTACCCCAAATCATCGCCTGTTAAGTTAGCGCCAACCTCTTGAAAGAGTTACCAAATGTTCTTCCAAAATGTAACCCATTCGCCATCAACATCGAATACACTATTCATCGACATATTGTATTGCTCCCTTGCCCTGTTACTATGGGCTATCGGCGGAATGAGCCTGCGAAGGTAGCCGATGTGGGGCTGGGGTTAGGGGTACTTCCCATGCATCTTAACAATCACCAAACGTTGTAAATGTGACAAAAACCACTGATTCTCAACAACAACAGTTGCAACAACTGCAATATTTTTGACATTTGCCACTTTTATATTTGCTGCTTTTGCCGCATTTGCTGCTAATTTCGCCGATTGGCGCGCCGCCATCGCCGACGACGACATAAACTGCACTTCTGAATCTGAAGAATCCGAAGAATTTTCCGAATCAAAATAGGCAGAAAGCAAAAAGGAGCGTTTCCGCCCCTTTTCATATTTCGTCTTTAACTCAGTACTGCACCTTATTTATTCGCCGCACGTACCCCGCGGGAGACACCAATTACTGCCACCAAACCCAGTGCCAGCAGGGCGATCAATCCAACGTTGCTGCCGTTACCCACATCATCAAAGAAACCGGTTTGTGGCAGTCGTGTCGGTATAATCCCAACTTCTTGTGTGGGGAAAGTGCCGCCGCCTTGACCTAGAGCGATTGCCGTCGCGGTCATATCAGCATCAGTTAAGGCATTATTATTTTGTCCCAACAAAATCGCTAACGCTGTACCGGTTGCTGCTACAGCATTTTGATCCGGCGCGGCAACTGTCGGGATGATATTCACGGCATTCGCTGCAATTGCTGTCTGCGTAGCCTCATCTGCCGCCTGTGCCAGAAGCGCGTTAGCGGCAATCTGTGTCAAATCCATTGTTGGTGACGGGATGGGGGTATCAGTGGGAATGATGGTGGGTGTTGGTGTTGTCGTTGGTGTATTGGTCGGTACAAGAGCCGTATTCGCCGCATCAGTGGCGAATTGAGCCGCTGCTGTTCCCGTCTGCAAAAGCAGAATTTGTGTATCAGCGTTTTGTGTTTCAATTGCTGAGCGCGTCAACTCAATCGGAGTTGGTCCTGTTGGTCGAGTCGCAAGGAACAGCACTGCACCCAAACCAGCCAAGAACAAAAGAATCATCAACGCAGCAATATACACGAAAGTCCGGTTGGTACGCTGCGGAGCAGTACCTTCCTCATTCAGTTCGGGCATATCGTCGGACTCGAAGCCGAAGCCGGTGTCTTTACCGTCGTCTAAATCGATATCCGGCGAATCATCATCAAATGTGAAGTTGTCGCCATTCGGCTGATCATCAAACTTGAAGTCGTCGTCGTCAAAATTAAAATCGTCGTCGTCACCTTGCAAGTCATTTCTGTTGAAGCCCATCTTGTTCTCCTCCGAAGCTGGCGCGGCGTATGCTAGTATAACGCACTATTATTTATTATCTACCGAACACTTCTAAATTCGCGAGTGGCACGGTGAGCTTTTCACCCGTCACACTTTCGACTTCAGCGCAAAGTACCTGTAACCCATTCTCTAACAGAATAGGCGTTTTTGGCAAGTTGACAACTGTACCGACATCCCCCAAATGCGGAATGCGCGTCAACCGCACACTCGTTCCGACCGTCAACGCTTGGTTCACGTTGGGACGTACCGCGCGTGATGCCCCCCTACCGGAAGGATTAACAATCACTTCAGGGCGACGTGTCTGCCAGCGGTTGGGTTGCACAGCCTCTAGCGTGGCTTGTCGTCCATCAAAATTATTAAGCATATTGTACACCAGACCGCTCATTCGCAGCGAACCAAAGCCTTCAGTCAACATGACTGCGCCTTTGACCGCCAGTACCGACTCAATCAAGTCGGCTTCAATGCTGGGTGCGATGATGCCACCGAGGTTCTGGTCTTCCAAAACATCCAACCCCGTTTGGCGCAGCGGACGACGTGTCACCACTATCGCACCACGAAACTGAATGTCGAGGTCTTCCCCGTACAAACTCTCCAAACCGTCGTTGGGTTCGGTTCGTAGTGTACCAATCACACGCCGGTTATTGCCCCACGCACCCTGTACTACCGAGCCATAGGTTTCGATCACCACCCCTTGACCGGGTTGTACCTTGATGACTTGCCCATCCAAACCCGCCTCAAGTTCGACTGTTTCAGGTTCCACTTGCAGGATAATGCGCCCTTCGTATACATCCGCGACCACACCATCCACAGGTGATAACACTTTACGGTTACGCTGCTTCGGCACTTCGGCCAGCACCGTTTTCGGGTTCACACCCTCGCCGATGCTTACCCGCAGATATTCGCCCAAATCAGACGTTTTTTTGAGACGCAGCTCTTTAGCAGCTTCAACAATCAGATAACGGGAGGGCAAAATGCCACGCGCCACAATATCACGCAAATTAACACTTGCGCCCTGACGCACATCAACTGAACCAATCGCATCTTCGGGCAAGGCTTGTTCACGCTGGATCGTTGTGAGTTCCAGCACATGGCGTTGATCAGGATAGTAGGGCATATTATCTTCTTCTCAGATCATCAAGTTCATTCTGGATGGCTGCTTTTGAATCACCTGATTCATCATCCGGCAAACGCAAATCAGGCCGTAGTTGATTCGGCTTATCCGCTTTGGCCTTACCAACTAGCTCTTGAGCAGGTTTACGCCTGCCGCCCCCGAACAAACCACCACGCTGTTTGGCTTTGCGGATGTTTTCTTCGGCTTCCATTTCCAAAGCCGAACTTTCCTCTTTGGCCTCGGTCAGCCAATCAGCGGCAATCGGTATCGCCGGATTACCGGTGATTTCCGCAATCCACATGGGTATCTGGGCAGCCCGTCCCTGTGCGTTTATCGCCAAGGGCAGTGGTCGTCCACGCCCATCAAAAATTAAGCCAACTGTGCCACCTTCAGCCGTAACCTTGACACGCCCTTTACCACCGATGTTCAAACCACGTCCGGCGCTCACATCTACAGTAGCCGTTTTACCAATGTCCAACGGATATACCCATAAATGTCCACCCGGAACATGATGCTTGATCACCTGTCCATCGGATGTCTTGATGCGAACATGCATCACCGGACGGTTCAGTGCAGGCATACCCGATATGCTGAAAACAGTACCCAGCGTTTCAAGGCCGCTGCTCTCCAAGACCTGTACCACCGCTTCAGGGTTGGTATAAGCCAGCGAGCCGAGTGCTGCCACTACACCAAATTCATCCAATTGGATACGCGCCACACCGGTCGCTTGCAACGCATCAAGGAGCAAGAGTGCGCCGAAAGCTGCTGATCCGGTTTGCGTCAGTCCTGCACCCGCGCCAATAATCGTATTGAACTGGGGTGTAAGTGCATTTTGGCTGGTGCCGAGCTGCTTACTCCATATGGGACGTGAAGCTTCAATCAACTCGCCAATGCCCGCCCGCAGGAAAGCGTGTTCCAGAAAAGTCCCTTTGATGGTTTCAGGGATACTTCCCGGCACAAGTGCTTTGTTGAGGGCATAATGACGAATCTGGTTAGTGGTGGACACAAAGGGCAGCCATCGACTGATATTAGCGTCACCCACTACGCCCAACAGCGAATTAGCACTATGACCGAGTCCGATGTCAGTGCGAATAGAAGTCGTCACCCGTTTATCAATATAAGCCGAAAGGATTCCAACGGCGCTGCCAATATCGACCGCCAGCACATTTTGCCCACTGGCTTGCCCCATATAATCCACAATCAGGTTATAGCTCTGTGCAGTGGGCAGCACACCGTTGCGGCTCATGCGGGTCAATGCACCGAAGCCACCGCGTTTGGCCTGTTGATCGTTATAAACCAACGCTAACTGCGCCTGTGCGCCTTCCAATTCTTCTTCGTCCAATGTCGGGCGAACATTCGGGGCGATAAAAATGGTCGCCAGCGTCCCAAACATGTCACGCATAGATTGTGAGAGTGCCGAGTTACCTGCGTATAACACGGCTGGTTTGCGCCCACCTTTGATCAATCGTAACGCTTGTTGGACAGCAAGTGCCAAACGTAAAACAGGTTCTTCCGCGCCACCTTCCATGCCACCGGTGATAAAAATCAAATCCGGTCGGCTGGAAATAATGGCATTCACATCATCTTCAAGTGAACGTCCGTCTTCCAAGCTGAGTGTTCGGACAATTTCAACGTAGGTTCCGGCTAAAGCGCGGCGAGCGCTGGCAATGCTCACATCCGGCACAAGACCAACCAACACAGTTCGCATGGTGCGTCCGGTGCTGGCAGTCGTCACAAAATAATCCACACCGGAGCGATCATTCTGTTCTGGCGAAATAACTTTACCGTCGTTGGTTAGGAGTTTGCGTCCAGTAACCGCTGTAATTTGCTCGACTACGCGGTTCAAGCCTAGTCGGGCATCATTCGCCGGAAAGCTAGCGGTAGTGCGGGTTTCCCCACGCGCTACCAACTGGTACAGACCATCCACAAGATCAATAAGCAGTGCGCGGGTTTGCACATTGCCAAAATCGACTGCTAAGATTGAACCTGAACGTTGTTCAGACACGCTCATCAGCCTCCTGTAATCCGCGCTAGAATAAAGGCGATGCGCTCACTAAAAATGGTTAAGCTGGTCAAAATCGCGCCGGCGTACAGCGCTCCCAATGTAATCACGATGAATCCTTGCCCGACCACGCCAATCGCGCGGGAGAGTAAACGGCGTTCGATTTGACCGTTGGGTTTGCGCCGTGCCAAGTATTGAAAATAGGCCAATGTGCTGGCGACACCGATAAAAATCAAGAAGCCATTCAGGGGGTCAAGGGCAACCGTGCTGCTGGTCGCACGCGCCAACGGGATCAATGTGCCGGAAATCGCGCCTGCCAATGCTACGGCTGTACCTACGGCGATGATGAAGGCAATAGCGATGTTGCCACCCCGTCCCAAACGTGGCGAGGCTTTAAAGAGCAGCAGAAGTCCTAATATGAAGGGAACGAGTCCTAATGCCCGCGCGCCAACATCCGCTCCCGGTGAAAGTAATGTGTTGTTCAACCACGGCAGCAGCACACTCTCTACTGTAACCAACACAATATAACCTGCTGACAGTCCGGTAAAAACGTAGATTGCCAACCGATAAAGGAAGTTATCCCCTAATAGGTAGCTAAATACCATTAACGTGAAGACAAACCCGGCCCATAAGCCGATCTGTTCACCACTCACTTGCGCCCCCTTCGGAACAGTCCGCGCACGATATTGATGATCGCTCCCAACGTGATAATGCCAATGACCGCTATTAAGCCAAGCGTCATGCCATACCAGCGCTGGTCACGATAAGGTGTTGTGGTGATCGTTGCCCCCTGCGCGGGCAAGGGTGCAGCCGCCGGAGCCGCTAAAGTCGCGGGTGCCGGTAATGTTAATGTTGGACTCGGTGAAGGCGAAGCTTGCAAGTTAAGTGCTATCGGCTGGTAACCGGAGTCGGAAAGCAGCGATACATAAGCATTCGGGTCAACATGATAAGCGACCGGTGTTGGTGTACCATTTCCCGGCTCATTGATCCGAATAAGTGATGCCGATACCCAACCTTCGCGCCCATCATCCAACTTGATCTGCAACCATGTGCCGTCTTCATTGCGCCCGATGATTTGGACAGTCGAACGCGGTGGCAGCGAGGCTACAACTTTGCCTGCGCGGGTCGGATTATCACGAACATTGACCGCATCGGACACATTCACCACACCCGTAATCACCACACCCTGTGAACCAATGTCATTGCTGCCACCGGGGAGGGTGGTTGGTGTCCATGTAGGCGGCAAATCAGTTGCCCTAATATTGGTCGGCGTGAAGGTCGCTGTAGCCGTTGGTGACGGTGTATACGTCACAGTCGGTGTCTGGGTAATCGTCGGCGTGCGGGTGATCGTCGGTGTACGCGTGATGGTTGGTGTCACACTCGGTGTATAAGTTATGGACGGTGTTAAGGTAATGGTTGCCGTTGGCGTTACGAGGGTCGCTGTTGGCGGCTTCGTTGGCACAACGGTTGGTACATTGGTTGACCCTGCGAATGGTGCGAGGGGCGCTTGGGCTTCCAAAATAGCACGGTAGGTATATGCATCTTTATAACCCACCAACATTCCGTTGACGTTACCAATGGTGTATGGCTCGGCCATCGGTGCGGCAGCAGCACTCACGGCGATCAATAGCGGATTAGTGGTTAATGGTGCCACTTGTTCTGCCCAGCGGCGTACATCGTCGCCGCGTTCAGCGATGACCGCAATCAGCGCGAAATCGTTATACGAGGTCACCTGTAAGTTAGTCGGTTTGCCGTTGTAATCGACAGCTAATCTACCACCGATGTTCTGGCTAAAGTCACGCAGACCAACCGTATCACCCGCAATGAAAGGTGCAATTACATAATCAACATTCGGTGTGATGACACGCCCGAAGCGATTGAGACCTGTACCGGGACTGACAACGACATTACCTGTACTATCCGTGCCGCCGTTCTTAATATCAAGACCGGAGACAACACCCCGTTCGAGGACGTTCTTGGCGTGGAGCAAGCCAATCGCGTTGGTACTCACAATAACAGGACGTGCGCCGCGCGAGAAAATATGGCGCAGCAGTGTATCCAGCGTCGTATCCAGTTCAGCCGCATCTGTCAGCCCATACTCGGCTGCGATTAACACACGATCGCCCGGTTGCAAATTAGCCACGCGACTAAAAGCAATTTCTTGTGGACTACCGGCAGTGAAACTCACAGGCGGCAGTTGACCGATTCGTAAACCACGTACTACGAAGGGCAGGATAACCGCCACCGCGAGGACAATTGCGATTAACAAACGATCAATCTTAGGTAGCGAACGACGCGCCTTACGTGTGGATGCAATCGCAGGAGTCGCACGGGTACTTGCTCCGGCTAAATCATCAAATTCCGGCGAGTCGTCTAGCGTCGCATCAATAGCGGATAACTGAGGCTCTTTAGTTTGATCATCAGTAGAAACCAGCGATTGCAGCAAATTGACTTTTTCGCGGTGCGCTGCACTGAGCACCAAATCCTCGGCTAAGGCTGGTTTGCCAATACGCATCGGTGCGGGTGAGATCATTTCCGGCACACCGACTAAAAGCGCCTTCATATTGTCCGGTGCATCATCTGCTACCGGTGAAGGCAAATCCAAACCCGCTTGGTGCAGTGCCTTAAGCTTATCGCTCAGTTCGTCCAGTTCACGTTCGTTTTGTGCCTGTTTACGGACAATCGCCGCCGCCGACACATCATCGGAGCCAACGCTTACACCAATATCAGATAACCAATCAGGTGCTTCGGGCGAAAGTTCACCCATTTGCGCTCGACGTTCATCGCTTTGGCGCATGCTAGTAATCTTGTCCAACTCGGCATCCGACAGAAGGCTGTCCATGTCGAAGTCGGCCTGATTAACCAAATTGCCAGTTCGGTCACTGACACCTGTTTCAATGTCTTTATATGAAGACAGGATGTCGTCAATATTGCGTAATTCGCCCGTATTAAAGAAATCGTCGGATGCTGTAGCAGGTGCGGCAGGTTGTTCTTCTGGAGGTGCATCACCCAAGTCTAAACCTGCGAATAAATCATCGTCATCAGGCATATCGTAAGTGGAATCGCCTTGTTTAGGCAGTTCCATTGTCGGTTCATCGACCGTCAAATCACCCTGCTGTTGGAGTTCAGTCAACCAATCAGGCACACCATCAGCTGCATCAAACGGTTCGGGTTCGTTTTCGTCGAACCAATTACCACCGGGAATCGGTGGTGCAGGAGGCAATTCGCCGGTTACCGGGAATTCGCCAGTTGATTGCGATGTAAATTCCGGCAGCGTGTTCAGGAAATCATCTTGCTCGATTTTGGCAGAAGCGACTTCGCTTTCGCGGTCTAGCCAATCGGTAATGCGACCTTTTGCCACAGTTTCTGATGGTGCATCATCTTCGGGAATAGAAGGTTCTTGCGGCGGATAGTCAGCTTCTGCGGCTTCGCGCAGCATACCGGTATCAAACTCGCCAAATAGTTCATTACTGTCGGGCAAATCGGCTGGTGTATCTTCCATCAGCCACGGTGGTAAATCTACATCAGCCGGATCACCTTCTACAAGCTCGCTGTTTGGTTCATCGGTAAATAAATTTGCTGTTGGCTCAGCCTCAGCGGACGAGTCATAAGCATCTGTCATCCAATCGGGGATGTCGTTTTCGGTTGTTGGCTCAGGAGGCAGTTCAAACTCGTCAGCTTCCACAGGTTCTTCCGGCGCGGGTTCAGCCGCATATTCCTGTAGCCAATCGAGTGCGCCAGTATCGGGCAGTGTATTAGCAGCTTGTAGTTGTTCTTCACCTGAGTCTCTGAGGTCGCCTAAATCCTTCATCCAATCCGGAGTAGAGTCATCCAGCACGGCAGGTTCGGGTTCGTCCTCACCATCGAACTCATCGTCTTGCTGCAACCACGCCATCGGATCATCGTCGGCATCTGTGCCGTCATCGGGTATTTCATCAACGGGCGGGTTGGTTTGCGCTAAATCCATCCGCGCCAACCAGTCTGGCACATCAGCATCGTTCGCTTCAGGTTCGGCTTCTTCTTGCCCGGATGCGCGCATCCAATCGAGTTCACCCGTGAAACCTAACCCGCCGGGCTTGCCGGGTTGACCTTTGGGTTGGTTATCGGTTTTCTGCCAATCAGGTGTATCGGCGTTGGCTTCGTCAAGCTGGTCATCGAAGGCATCTTCGACATCCTGCCGCCAACTGAGTTCACCTGTGAAGCCTAAGTTATCGTCCGAACGGGGACTAGACGACGGATCATCTGGCACATCTTTGAGCCAGTCGAAATCGTCTTCCGGTTCCTCGTCCGGTGGCCGCTTGTCGAAATCGTCAGTCATGCCTTGTCCCCCGCTTGCCGGAGAAAATAGCCTAAGTAATTCTTGTCGATCATGTTAATCACGGTACGACCGATCTTGTCCGATGAGGATGCGCGCTCCGGCAACCGTAACCGCCAGCGCGATGCCCAACAATATTCCTCGCGCTCCGGCACTCACTGGTACAGCCATCAGCCAATCCCGAATAATGCCCACCAAGCGCATAGCGGGAGTTGAAAAAGGCAGCGCTGCGGTCAAAATCAAGAGTAGCACAAAGGTGAATAACAAACCGCTGCCTGTGACGCGGCGACGCATTAGTCGATATGCACCGTAAACCAGCGCGAACAGCACCAAACCGGCCAGCGCCGACTCGATGGAGACCTGCACACCCTCTAATAGCACGGTTGTCGGTGAAGGTGATCCGGTTAGGACACCTGCTCGTTCCAATGCCCCCAGTACAACGACACCGATAGCACTCACTACCAACACCAGACTATTGATACGCTGTGAGAAGGGTTTACCCCGTCCAAACACACGTCCGAGATGCACCACTACCAAATTAAAAATACCAATGAGAACGGTGGTCGCTACCGTTATAACTGTCAGTTGGAGGAAAGCGTTGGCAATCGATGGGACTGCAAACCCGTTGATAACATCGGAAAACTTCCCCAAGCCATTACCAGTTACAAGCCCTAAGAAGGTGATGATACCGACGACGATCACAATTGCTGTAGCGAGTGCAGAACCTAGACGTGCCATCAGTTAACCCCCTCCCAACAAGTGTTGAAAGAAATCAAGTGCTCGCTGAACAGCCGCGCCAAAACTCCCACTCGAAAAAGTGTTGCCTAGCGAAATGATTGTAGGAACGAGAATGCCGAGAATGAGCAGAAACCGCAGGAAATCTTGTGTGACCACACCGGCTACTTGGGAGGATGATTCGCCCAAGTAAGCGCCAGCGGTAAAGACTTCTTCGCCGATTAATGTTTCGTCGGACATCACCCACGCTACAGCTTGGCCTTCAAGTTGGTCACTGGTGGCTATAATGCTCTGGTTGCGACGAGCAGCAGCATAACCGACTAGCGCTAGTTCTGTGCCAAAACTACCGCCCAAAATATTCGCACCCACTTTATCATCCGCAAGGGTTGCGGTCAGTGCAGCCGCAAATGCTAGCGAATGCCCACCACCCGGATACCAACGTGCGCTGCTGTAAGGAGCGCTGCTGACACGACCACGTGAAGCATAAGCACGACGCAGTGTATCTTGCGCCAATGGCAGCGCGCTTGTATCACCCACCGTGAATATTGGTGCGGCTGTACCGATGACCGCGCGGCGTGTGACTTGATAAAAGAGTTCGGCGTTGGCTAAAGCGACTAATGTGCTTTCGCCACCTAACGAGGCGCTCCCTAAGGAAACGTGTACCGGACGGTTAGACTCAATCGCTTCACCGATCATGCTTGGCAAGCGCTCAAAGGCTGCGATCTCGCGCAAGGTATACAAGCTTCTCCGCCGTCGCACAAACTGCGTGACGATGATGGTGACGACCAGCGTCAAAAAGAAGATTACAATGGTCAGAAATTGGGTTGTGTTATCCACGTTCCCCCGCCCATATTCCAATAGACTGCCATCATTATCGCCGATTTCTAC
This sequence comes from Aggregatilineales bacterium, assembly GCA_038251275.1. Lineage (GTDB taxonomy): Bacteria > Chloroflexota > Anaerolineae > Aggregatilineales > Phototrophicaceae > CFX2. The sequence goes on along the minus strand of JBBSBM010000004.1, from coordinate 111,486 downwards.
AATCGCGCGAATAGACCTATCTTAATGCTTGTCCTGCTGATGCTCTAAAAAATGCTTTATATGTTCGACTTCGCCGGGTGTTTCCAGCGTTTGGGCAATACTGCGTACCGTATCCCGGTTAAACCACACGCCCAACACCGGCTCCGCTACCCAAATCAACTGCGCCCCCAGCACACCCAAAGGTTCAAGTACATCCAGTGCAAGACCAAGCACGTCACCCAGACCACGTGCCTGCATTTGTGTTACCCATTCGGGCGGTGTGGGTTGACGTTCGGATATCATGTTGGTGAGTATAACACGATAGTGTGTTTGCAAGAAACCAGACTAAGCGGCTGTCTGGTTAGAATTTAGGCACCTTTGACGTGGTTCGCCGACAATTGTTGGCGAGCAATGAGCGCGTAGGCATCTTTCAACGTCGCAACCCAGCAGGATTGTACGCCTGCACCGTAATATACCCGATTAAAAGTTTTGATGAGCGCCGACACAAACCCACCGCCCGCTACAAATACAACAGCTTTGGTATTCGGGCGTGTTAGGGTAGCTAATGTGCCAAATTGGGCCATTGCGCTGGGGGGTACACCGAGGCTGTGTTCTAGATTGACGATTGCATAGACATCATGACTGGTGTCCGAATTGAGCGCATGACCATCTTTCACAGCGGTATAGAGTTCGTTCCAGCGCCAACGACCATCTAACTTATAATGTAATATAGTGTGTGTATCATCGTCCCAACCGACTTGTACGCCCATACCCCATATCATCCTTATGGCGTTATTCAGTTTACGCCTGATGTGAAATCAAAAACTTAAGTTGTTGAAGGTGTCCGTCGCGCTGCAAGCGTACTATATGCTTTATCAAGATCAGATACCCAGCAGTATTTGGGAGCAGCGTTACCTGCAATCAACAGGAACAGATTGAACAACGATAACAACAACGTACCACCGCCAGCAATAATCACCAACTCAATTTGGGGAGTCATCAAATGCCGTATGCGGTTGAATTGCGCGAACGCTCCGGGAGGCAACCCTTGGCTGCTTTGATAATCCACGATGACACAAATTTTATGTGAAACTGTATTGGTCATTGCAATGCCTCTGTCAGCAGCTTCGTACATTTCATCCCATGTCCATTTACAGCTAAGGGAATAAAGTAGAATGCTGTGGTCGGGGGCATCCCAATCGACACGCACCGTCATTTATACGAGCCTTTTGTAAGCTTAAGTTTCTATTTTATTATGTAGCAAGATGATCCATTTAACACTTGAGGTTAAGCATATTTCATTTTTGAGGGACGCTCCACTACAATGAATAGGACTATTTAACTACTATGTTACCCGAGTAAAGCTATGATTACCGTTTGTGAAATTTCCACCGGAATTTACCCAATTGGCGATAACCGGAACGCCATCAGCCGCCCTGCCCATACCGTAAACTTACCGGCCTTTGCCATCGCGCAAACGACCGTGACCAATATTGAGTTTTTGAACTTTATCGCCGCCGGTGGATATAAGGAGCCACGTTATTGGAGTGAAATGGGTTGGCATTGGCAGGAAGGCAAAGAAATCACCAAGCCTTTCTTCTTTGATGATCCCCTGTTTAATGCGCCAGACCAACCGATTGTGGGCGTGAGTTGGTATGAAGCGGATGCTTATGCCCGTTGGTTGGCAGAGGTTGAAGGTTTGTCGTGGCGTTTGCCAAGTGAAGCCGAATGGGAGGCCGCAGCCCAAGGGCCGGATGCTGAAGCGCCACGTCCACGCAATTACAATACTGCTGAGCGCCAAGTCGGGCATCCGTGGGCGGTGACTGAAGCAGGCAACACCTCATGGTGTGGCGCATATGATCTGTGCGGCAATGTTTGGGAATGGTGCAGCACGCGCTGGGGTAAAAATTGGCAGTCACAGGATTTCCAATATCCTTATCATGGTGGTGATGGACGCGAAGATTTAACCGGAAGCCATGCTCGTATGATTCGTGGTGGCTCGTGGTTTGATCCGTTGCCCGACTCCAACCCGACCAATCGTGCCCGTTATTTGCCCGGTTCACGCGGCAGCAACATTGGCTTCCGCTTAGCGCAAAGTTTGGCATAAGTAGTCGTATCCGCAATTTCAATTTGTATTCACCGATTTACTAGGAAACGACCACTATGCAATACTTTAGGCCGGAAGAACCGTTTTACGTAGGCGATTGTATGCCTTTCTTTCATAACGGCACATTTCATTTGTATTATCTTCAGGATGAAAACCATCATCAAGCCAAGGGTGGCCTCGGCGGACACCAATGGGCGCACACTTCCAGTCAGGATTTAATCCACTGGGAACACCATCCGATGGCTATTCCCTGCACCGAAGATTGGGAATGCTCTATTTGCACCGGATCGACCTTTTATCATGATGGTACAGATTACGGCTATTACGCGACACGCACATTAGATAGAACCGAGAAATTGAGTTTGGCAATCAGTAAAGACGGGATTACTTTTGAAAAGACAGAACCTAACCCTTTTGCGTCGCCTGTAGTCGGATATTCACCCAAAAACTATCGAGATCCTTTTGTATTTGCCGATGAAGTAACCGGCGAATTCCACATGCTGGTAACCGCCTCATTAGAAGATTATCCGCTTTATGAACGGGGTAGTTGTTTGCTGCGACTGACCTCAAAAGATTTAAAAGATTGGACGGTCATAGAACCTTTCATTATTTCCGTTGGAATGATTGGTATTACCTCGTCTTCAGCCTTGATGGGAAAGCTCACTACCGGATGTCGAAGCAATCAATGGGGTCGTGGCTACGTCCTGCGGTTGATGTATTTGATGATTCAGTCGTAGCAATGGTGATGAAAACTGCTGCCTTTACAGACAATCGGCGTATAGGTGTCGCCTATCTTGCTTCCCGCAAAGCGGATAAAGACAACGGCGAACGTTTGTATGCAGGCCACACGCTGTTCCGCGAGATCATCCAACATGAGGACGGTACTTTAGGGACGAAGTTCCCTAAGGAGATGATTCCAGCGTGGGGTAACAAGTTAGAATTGCAGTATAGGCCACTGACAAAAGGTGTTTCGGGAAGTGCAGACAGTATCCATCTTCAAGGCTATGAAGGGCAAGAAGTGGCAGTGATGGAAAATGTTCCCCGAAACATACGACTAACACTCAACGTCAAACCAGCCAAAAATTCGGCTGATTTTGGACTATGGCTACGAGGCTCAGGCAGCTTCGAAACCGGTTATCAACTCCACTTTTTGCCCTACGAGAAAAAGGTAACGCTAAACCAACAGTCGATTAGCTGTATGGATGGGTTAGACCAACCCTTCTCGTTGGAAATCATTGTCAAAGATGACATTATCGACGTTTGTGTTGATGAGCGCCGGTGCTTGGTTGATCGTTGCTATGAATTACAAGGTGACCGGATATTTTTCTTTTGTCAAAATGGCGAAGTGACTTTCGACTCGATTGAGATTGCACCGCTGAAATGACGGCATTCTTCAGGCGGGCAGTATCCGCCCATATGGATACGCTGCTTAACTTCATGCGCGATTATTACACCTTCGATGGAATCCCATTTGATGAACTCAAGCAGCGCAGCGCGTTAAGCGGCCTCATTGCTAACCCGCAGCATGGTCATGTGTGGCTAATCGAATTGGATGGCACAGTCGTCGGATATATGGCCGTATGCTTCGGTTACAGTCTGGAATTCGGCGGGCGTGATGCTTTTGTAGATGAGATTTATTTGCTACCCGAAGCACGAGGTCAAGGCATTGGCACACAGGCCATGCAAGTGATGATTGAAACCTGCCGTAGCAACGGCATTCAAGCGGTGCATTTGGAAGTCAGTCCTGATAATGAATCCGCGATTTCCTACTACGAAAAGTCAGGGTTTGAGCGTCGTGATTTCTCCATCATGTCGCGGGTAATCGGTTCGTAGTGACCCAACCATGCTATAATCCGCTTAGTTGAGTGGAAAGGTGCGAAATGTTTACTGAACGTGAAATGACACCTGAAGAATTCCTGATTTACGCCGATAAACACGACGATAAACGCTTTGATTTTATTGATGAAGAGTTGGTCGAAGTGACCCCCAACGATGTTCACGGACGTATACAACTTGAATTAGGTACTGAGTTTAAGCTTTACTTGCGACAACATCCCATTGGGATAGCCTATTCCGAAGTGCTGCATGTCTTAGATGGCAAGAAGATGATGCCAGATATTTGTATTAATACCTCGGAAACCGTCGATTACTTCAAAACACCGCCACTGGTGGCTGTTGAAATCCGTTCCGAATCGCAATCCAAGACGGCACAACGCAACAAAGCACTCGCTTATATCAAGGCCGGTGTGAAAATGTCTATCCTCGTCTTTCCCGGTGAATGGCTTGAAGTCCATCGTCCAAATTGTGAACCGCTTAAATTGTCATATGGTGAAGTACTGGACGGCGGCGATGTACTGCCGGGGTTTAGTGTAAAGGTAGATGTACTGCTTTAGGAAAAGCGGCATGATGTTAATTGACAAGTAGCAGATAAGCAGAAAATGATAATTTTTACACCATCTGTCCTATAAACCTATATAGATGGCATATAATGTGCGGCTGAAACAGGTGGGCATAAGTTATTAGAGGGAGTGCTTTATGATGCGCTTTCACTCTCGTTTTTTACTGACCTTTGTTGCACTCATGCTATTGGCAGCCTGTAGCACAGCAGAATCAATAACCGATTCTTCTAGGCTGTCTTCCGATGTTTTAGCGCCCTTACCAACTTTTCTAACAGCCCTTTCCCAGAAACCTCAACAAAATTTAAACGCGGGCGAAATCGACGATAATGGACAATGGGGCGATTACCTTCAATATCGAAGCGATTTTATTGCTAGCAGTGGTTACGCCATTCATGATCTAAATATCGAAAATAGGCAGCTTATTACAGTAACCGATGAGCAGGGTTTACCCGTAATCGGAGCCCGTGTACTGGTTTATGAGGACAAAAACCTGCTTGCCGAGTCGCAAACCTATGCCAACGGCGAAACAGCCTTCTTCCCCAAAGCGTGGCGCGATGGACAAGAAGCACAGCAATATCGCGTTGTGGTACAAAAAGAAAATAAAGCCGTTGAGTTTACGATTGATCCCAAAGTAGATACATCGTGGCAGGTCAAACTCGATACAGCGAAGGCCACAACCCAAATCCCCTTAGACATCCTCTTCCTGCTCGATACGACCGGCAGCATGGGTGATGAAATTGCCCAACTTCAAAACAACATCCTGCATATCTCGGAACAAGTCAATCAGCTCCAAAACAACTCCGATGTTCACTATGGCTTGGTCATGTATCGGGATCGCGGCAGTGATTACACCACCCAAGTGAACAACTTCGTCAGCAACGTGAATGATTTCCAAGCGCAGCTTAATGCTGTTCGAGCAAGTGGTGGTGGAGATAACCCCGAATCCTTGAACGAAGGGCTTCATGAAGCAGTTCAAGGGGTGAGTTGGCGCGGCGATAATGCCATAAAGTTAATTTTTCTAGTAGCCGACGCACCGCCCCATTTGGATTACGACAACGATTATGATTACGCACAAGAAATGGCAGCAGCGGCCTGGCACGGCATCAAAATCTATCCAATTGCCTCTAGTGGCCTCACATCCGATGGCGAATATATATTTCGACAAATCGCCCAATACACATTGGGACACTTCCTATTTCTGACCTATCAACAGGGAACATCCGGTGCTGCTGGAACCGACCGCGCCGATTTACAAGCGGGCAATGGTGGCAACTATACGGTTGATCAATTGGATGAACTGGTCGAGAAGTTGATTGCCGAGGAAGCCAGTTCGCTCACGACGGTCGTTAATCCCATAGGCACGGTCGCTCAAGTTGTATCGGTTGCAGCCCAAACGGTAAATGTGATGCCCGTTTCTTTTGCGCTGGATCAGTCACAATATCGAAAGGCGATTGTATACGCCTCAAACCCGCCAGCAGCACCCCACATTCCACCACGTGCAAGAGTCCCGCAAATCAACATTTCACTTTCATTAACCGACATCATCCTGATGGCAGTCATTCTGATTGGTGGCGGATATTGGCTGTTCTCCATCCGGACTGTCGAGAAGCGCAAACGCAAGAACGAGGAAATTCTATTTGAGGGCGAGGAGTAACCGTTTCAGATCAATTGGATAACGACTATTTGCGCTTTTAGGTAGCATAACAATAGAACCTCCGTGAACCCCAGCGTGTTATCATCAGCAGGCTTTCTTGATATTGCTTACTGCTTGTAATTGGAGACTTATTTTATGCTTCCCAATACTTACCGCAAAGTCATAGCCGACCACTTCAGCAACAATTTCCGTGAAGCCTCCAAAATTGTTGAGGTGGAACTGAAACCACCTACAGGATACGAGATTACCATCCGTAATCGGTACGCGGGTGTTAATGCTACCGATGTCAACATCAGCGCGGGTTTATATACGCCCGGTGCAACTCCGCCACTTGATCTCGGTGCGGAGATGGTTGGTGAAGTGGTAGCGATTGGCGACAAGGTGACCGATTACAAAGTGGACGATAAAGTGGTATCAACCGCCATTGGTGGCTATGCAGATTATGTGACAGTGCGTTCGCGTTTCGTCATGCCCGTACCAGAAGCCACTCCCGAAATATTAGCATTGGTGGTCAGTGGCGTAACCGCAGCGCTTGGATTAAACACGGTTGGCGATATGCGAAGCGGCGAAACGGTGTTGGTGACGGCAGCGGCTGGTGGAACCGGACAATTCGCGGTGCAGTTGGCTAAACTGGCAGGCAACACTGTTATCGGAACATGCGGCTCGGATGACAAGGCTGAACTCCTCAAAGCGCTGGGATGTGACCGCGTCATCAACTATAAAAAGGAAGAGGTCGGTGCGGTACTCAAAACCGAGTATCCGCGCGGTATTGATTTGATTTACGAATCGGTCGGCGGCACGATGTTTGACACCTGTGTCGAGAATTTAGCAGTACGCGGACGGTTAGTGATTATAGGCTACATCAGCGAGTATATGTCCAAACCGGATTTGGTGACACGCCCACGAATCTATCGCATTCTTCTGAGTAAATCGGCCTCGCTACGGTCAATGTTTTTGCTTCACTTCATCCGACAAGTCCCACAAGAAATGGCGAAACTCATCGATCTGTATCAATCGGGCAAACTGCGGGTAGAAGTTGATTCGAAATTGTTTCAAGGTGTTGAACAAGTGTCGGACGCGGTGGAATATCTACATACGGGCAAGAGTACCGGCAAAGTCGTGGTGAAGTTTTAGGAAAAATAGACCATGAGTGAACATGAGGAAAGCTCGGCTAGCTTAATCAAAAAGCTGCGAGACGCTGATTGGCACGTACGCTGGAATGCTGCACGCGAGATATATTTCCGAAAAGAAGCGCGTGCCTTAGTCGTCTTACAAGATTTACTCCAAAATGATCCAAATGAAACGGTCAGGCTCATGGCATCACAAGCATTGGGCGCGTTGTACGAAAATGGCACGACCATTCCACAATACCCACATCCGAATGATACTAGCCCGGAAACGCGTCGAACCTTCACCATCCAACGGTTGAAAGAATTGGGCGTAAATGTATCAGATGACAAAGATTTTGACCGTATTTATATTCCGCATGAGTTACCACAAGTGGTCTATCTTGAAATCGGGTATCTGATGGCTCAGTTGACCGATCAACACTTTCCAGTAGGCTTTTCACCATTCTCCGATATTCCATCAGTGGTCATACCCGATCTGCTTAATCCTGACATACAATTTCGTGAAAGCTACCCATCTAATATGAAGTTTATGGTGAAGCGAAAGCAGAAATAAAAATGATGAAGCTCGGTTGATATGCAAAAAAGTAATGAGTGGGTTGTCGGCATCATGCTCGGTATCTTCTTCTTATTTGGCGCAACCAGCAGGGGCGATTTGTTTATGGTGCAATGGATGGTGCGGAGCTTCGGGCAGCGCGGGTCACGGATTATCTACGCCATTTTAGGCATCGTATTAATTGTGGTCAGCCTACGGATGCGTGGGTAATTTCCGTTACAAGCCTTCATTTGAGATATTTCCTTACTCATGAAAATGCTTAACCACTTAAAACGCTGGCGCACCTGTCTTCTATTAATCGGAATTATGTTAGGCAGCGTATGCGGACTGTTCGCGGCATATGTCCTGTTCCTTGGCCCGATTTCACCACCGGTTGTCCCGACAGCTATCCCCGAACACTTTCCGTCAACCTTTCTAAAAGGCATTTCATATGAGTCGTGGTGGAACGGGGAGTTCAATGCTCCTGAATCTGACCAAACGCTGACTCAGATTATTCAACCGTTGGGCGCAAATTGGATTGCGTTGATCGTCAAATGTAACCAGAGTTCACTCAGTGTCACGACGATTGACTGCAACACCAAAGACCTTACGGCTACTGACGAGGAACTGGCACATGCTATAAAAACGGCGCATCAAGCGGGCATGAAAGTGATGTTGAAGCCTCATATCAACTTGGTTGATCCGAATGATGCCACTGTTGGGCGACATGAGATCAATTACGGGGCAGATGAAGGCAAGTGGCAGAGGTGGTTTAGTAATTATACGAAAATGATTACCCATTACGCGCAGGTGGCGCAAGACAATGGCGCGGAATATTTTGTGATTGGCACCGAGCTGTCTGCGACGACCGGACGCGAGGCAGATTGGCGTAAGCTGATCGGGGAAATCAGACAGATTTATCATGGACAGATTACTTACGCGGCATTGACCTATATTGAACCGGAAACGATTATGTGGTGGGACGCAGTCGACTCGATTGGGATTGATGCCTACTATGCGCTGACAGTCATTACAACACCGACTCTGGCACAGCTTCAACTGGGTTGGGAACCGATTGTGACGGCGCTCGGAGAACTGTCGAACCGGCGGCAGCGCCCGATTATTGTCACCGAGATTGGCTACTTGAGCATTGATGGCGCGGCGCGTGTACCGGGTTATTGGGGCTTGGACGGCGCGACCGATGTTCAAGAGCAGGCGGATAGTTATCAAGCTTTTTTTGATGTGTTCGAGGATAAGCCTTGGTTGCAAGGCGTTTTCTGGTGGTCGTATTCAACTAATCCAAATCAAGGTGGACTCAACGACCGAAGCTACACTCCGCACAATAAACCTGCTGAAAAGATTTTGCGGCTCTACTATGGGTAGGAGAAATGATACAAAATGCAACTTTTGACGATTTCCCGCCGAAATGACAGGCGGATGGCTCGGTGCATTCCGCTGAATTGACATTTTTGTGTGGCGGGAAGTTCGGCTGTGTCCGCTGAAATTGCACAAGTGCAGCGGATGCCTCCCGTAATGCTGCCGCTGTGCATATCGGGGTGCCGTTGCAGCGGATGTGAGGGAGTGATCCGCTGAAGGTGCAAAAGGAAACGCAAGACTGATTTGCCGCAGAGACAGAGAGCAAATGCTGAGAATTTTAACACAACGACTCCGATGCGCAATCACACTACGATTAAGAACAGTTTATCAGGGTATGAAGTGCAACAGGTTACCGTTTGGAAGAACATTTTGTAACTCTTTTTGATGTTTGGCAATAACGCTTTTGAGGGAGTGGGATTGTTAAGATGGTTGGAGAATGGTTGAGTTTTGGTAGAGCAGGTTTGTTTATTTAAACGTATGGCATAATAATGCAATACAAAATCATTTTTACCACAAAGAACACCGAGATCAAGGCGGAGCGATATAGCAATAGCATCAAAATAGGAATCGGTTTGCGCCGCATGAGGCTAAAGCCGTCACGCTAGCCACCAGACAAGCCTGCTGAAGCGGCTTCGATATGCTATTCGGCTTAGTGAGGGAACATATCACCGACTACAGAAATACAGATTAACGATGAGATGCAGAGCATGCTAAAGTGAAGTGATAATATTTGACTATGGAAAGTCGATGAAAAAATCAATTAAATATTTTATTGGCCTCTTCTGTACAGTCCTACTCATTGCGTTCGTAGCGTATATGTTATGGCTACGTCAAGGACGATCCTTGAATACAGAACTTATCCCTACGGCTGAAGTGCTTATACATGAGCCTTTGCCATTACCCGCTTTCATTTATATTAATCCTCATGCGGGTGCGAATTTTGATCTAATATGTTTGTCACTATTGGGAAGTGAATTACTAAAAAAAGGGCGAAAATTTACTGAGTCCCGCAAATTTATAGCATTTAATACATTTCTCTACATCAATAATAGACCAATATCACCCGTAGAAATAAGTTATCCATATGGAGGAAGTATTGGCGATGAAGAGGGTGGAACGGTATACCTTTGTTACAAGCCCGAGCTGGAAAAGGGCATTCATATTGCTGAGGTAACAACAAAGGATACATCCGGAACAGAATTTTATTATAAGTGGGCTTTCACTATTCAGTAACCATGCTATAGCCAACCTGAGCCTTAAATCGGTGTTGGCGCGGAGAAACACGAGGCGCACAGCCGTGCGCCCCTACAGAATGTCTGATGTTAGATGGCGAAAAGGTGTGCGGAATGCTTTAGACCTTTTCGGCTTCTTTCTCGGTTATGGGCGGGAGGATGTGGTTGCCCGTGATGAGGCGGGCGGCACGGTTGCGGGTGAAGTAACTCCAACCCCATTGGATGAACACGAGAATGCGGCTCTGATACTGAACGATATAGAGCAAGTGGATGAACAACCACATCATCCAGCCGATTAAGCCGCTGAAGTGTAAATGTCCTATCTCTGCTACTGCTGCAGCACGTCCAATGGTCGCCATGTTACCCAAATCACGATAATGGAACGGTGGGAGCATTTTGTTATCCAACCGTGCCTGAATGACGCGTGCCACATATTTACCGGACTGCATGGCGACCTGTGCGACACCGGGTAGCGGCTTGCCTGTTTGGTGGGTGTAATTAGCCAGATCACCGATGACGAAAATTTCAGGATGATTAGGCAAAGTCAAATCGGGCTGCACGATGATGCGTCCGGCACGGTCGAGTTCCGCTCCGGTCGATGCAGCTAATCTGCGACCGAGTGGCGAGCCTTGTACACCTGCCCCCCACAGAACAGTATACGCATCAATGGTTTCGGTTTGTTCGCCTGTGCGGATGGTTACTTTGTCGGTTTGAATATCGGTGACGATAGCATTGGTTCGCACCGTTACACCGAGTTTTTCCAGCGACTCTGCCGCCCGCGCTGAAAGATCAATTGGATAGGGTGGCAGCACACGATCTGTGCCTTCGAGTAAGATAACTTTGGCGCTTGCTGGATCAATGTGGCGGAAATTGTTCTTGAGCGTATGGTTAGCGATTTCACCTAAAGCACCCGCAAGTTCAACGCCGGTCGGGCCACCGCCGACTACCACAAAAGTCAACCATTTGCGGATTTGCTCGGGGTCAGTTTCACGTTCGGCTGCTTCAAAGGCCAACAGCACTCGACGGCGGATTTCGGTCGCATCTTCGACGGTTTTCAATCCGGGTGCAACAGATTCCCATTGATCATTGCCGAAGTAAGCATGTCGGACACCCGCCGCTAAAATCAGCGTGTCATAGGGAACTCGTTCATCGGTCAGAATGACTTCGCGCTTTGCGACATCAAAATCCATGACCTCGCCTAGCAGTACTTCAGTGTTCTTTTGATATTTCAAGATGTCACGCAGCGGTGCGGCGATATTGGCGGGTGAAAGCGCACCGGTCGCAACTTGATAGAGCAGCGGTTGGAATAAGTGAAAGTTGCGGCGGTCGATGAGCGTTACCTGAACATCGGCATTTCGCAGCGAAGTTGCCACATGTAAGCCACCAAAACCCCCACCGATAATTACGACTCGTTGTTGATTGGTCATGTCTAACTCCCCCATCATTGTCTTTTTGTGCATTTATTCACAATATAGACGCATTATACATCCCTTTTCATACTTCCCTCCAGTCGGGAAATATTCAGTAAAAATGATTAAACCGTCATAAAATAGTCTGATGTAAGGTCATCATCGTTACGAACAACAGTGAGGTTTTATGGAGCAACACGACGCAAATCTGAACGCCGAGTCGCGCGAAATTTGGGATACGAACGCCGAAGCTTGGGATAAAAAAATCGGTGCGGGCGGCGGCTGGCAGACGACTTTCATCGCGCCAACGGTCGAGCGCATGTTGAATATTCAAGCAGGCGAAAATGCGTTGGATATTGCCTGTGGCAACGGTCAATTCAGCCGCCGATTAGCCGAACTAGGTGCGAACGTGGTGGCAGCGGATTTCAGCGCGAAGTTGATCGAACTGGCGAAAGTGCGCACAACTGAACATGCCGAGTACATCAGTTATCATGTGGCAGATGCAACCGATGAAGTGCAATTACTAGCCTTAGCAGGCGAACAGAACCGGCGATTTGATGCGGCAGTGTGCAATAACGCGCTGATGGATATGCCCACGATTGAGCCGCTGTTTCGGGCAGTCGCAAAACTGCTCAAGCCGGAGGGACGGTTTGTGTTCTCGATTATGCATCCCTGCTTCAACGGATTAGCCATCACGATGCAACCAGAACTTCCGGATTATGCTCAACAGCCGACTTACTCGGTCAAAGTATCGCGTTATTTGTCGTGGGAAGCCACCAAAGGATTAGCCATTCGAGAACAGCCACGCGAACAATATTACTGGCATCGTCCGCTACATGTGTTGTTGAACAGTGCGTTTACCAACGGCTTGGTCATGGACGGGATTGAAGAACCGAAACTAGCCGAAGTGGATGCAGCGAAGAATGCCTTCAATTGGGCGAACTATGATATGCCACCGCTGTTGTTTGTGCGGCTGAGACCAAAGAGGGTTTAAATAAGACAGAAAATGGAATGGTCTGAGACCATTCCCTACGAGAAATGCCGCTGCTTAATGGACAATTGAGCAACGGCATCCATGAAACGATTTAGTTGTTTTGGATCTGCATCATCGCCACAATAGAGCGTTCTTCGGCGTTGTTCTTCCATGAAAACATGAACAGCACTAGCGCGATCACACCTGTTAATACACCTGTCACCAGCAAACCACTGCCCGCACGTTGGACGATTAAAACGATCATGTTCATCAACGCTTGATTGAAAGCAGCCTTGGCTTGAATGCTTACCCATTGGGTCGATTGCAGTACGCTAGCGATAAAGGGATTTGCCAAGATCATCCCGACCATTAGGAACAAGGTTGCCGGAATAAAAAGCGATTTACTCAACCAGCGCAAATTTCCATATAAATCGCCACCGCGCATATAAGACAGAAGGACACCTACGAGTACGGTCAAGAGAAGGACCATCACAATTGCCATATCCAAACCGCTGCGAACGGTGGCATCTAAGAACCCATTGAGCGCCGATAGATTACTTTGTAAATCAAATGTGTTGCTCAGTTGTAACCGATCAGATGAATTTGCCAATACAGCGGGCAGCGCGTGAGCAATTTTGGCAGCGGTTGCAGCAATCGACATATTGTGACCGATGCAGCGTGGCAGCGTTCCACCGAACGTGACCGCTGTTTGATCGCTGTCGCAGAAGGGTAAGGCAGCGGCTAAGGTGTTGGCAAAACGTTGACCTGCTTCTCCGTTGAGTGCAGTTTTAATCGGCGTTAGATCAATTGAAACATCAAACTTGCTAGCACGCCCTTGGATAAAATCAACCATTTCAGTCACAACATAGGCAGATTGTGTACGCAGGTAATCAGACGTAATCACCTCCTGTAAAGCGCTGTTTAAGGCGGTTACAGGCATTTCATCGGCAGCGCTGAAAATTTGGCTATTAAACTGATTAGCCAGTTCGCCATTTAAGAGGACATCATAAACATGGTCGTTATTGACAACGCCTTCGTAGAAAGTGTGATCCAAAATCCATGGACGCATCGAACTCATCAGCATGGCGGACATCGCTAAAGGCAAGAATAGACCGATCCAGATGAGACGAGTGAAAAATTTACGCATACCATTGTCCCCCTCAGGCGCATGGTTGATGTTTATGCACCTTAATACGTTCGTTTCAGCGATTTGGTTCCACTGAAAGTTGCATTCCAACCTAAGAGCTATACAACTTTCTTACAATACGCGTGAAGGGGATAGGTTGCGATCCACCAAAAGCTGGATTTGTAGGGGACGTTAGGGATGATTATTTATATTTGCTTTAATCACCTGTAGATTTAGTGATTTTTACTGATCTGATTGTAGAGGGTTCATCAGGCCATAAAGTAATTACTTTGTACCAAGCCACTCCATCACCAATACTTAAAGTGTGTCCGTATTCATGAGGACACAATTAGGACACCACCCCCTCCGGTTGTATGGTAACCTAATTTCAACTGAAGGCGCGGTAAACAAGCCGCCCAAAAATCCAATACAAACCATCGAACATATCGAAAGCTTCAGATAAGCCCAACTGTTTACTGCTGGATTTACGCGCCGATTTTCATAGGAATAGAAAGAAAATTGTTATGAACCCGTCAACGATTGCAGGCTCAATAAATCCCCTTAGTCAAAGATTTTTATTGTGTACCAGCATCATTATTGCGTTTGGCCCACAAAACCTGATTATCCTGCGTCAGGGGCTGCGTCGTCAGCATTTGTTTGCCACCGCGTTGTTCAGCACATTAGCCGACGTGCTGCTGATCTCGCTTGGGCATGTTACGGCTCGTCCGCGATGTCCTTTCCATTCACGGCTTTCTGATTTTTGACCATCACCCTTGTCGTTATATGCTTCACCTTGATGCCGCTCATCCATTCGCTAATGCCATCTTTTGTGCTTTTCGCGACTAGTGATTTTTTCGCTCATTTATCTCTTTCTTTGCACAAGTTTTAGGAACAGGTTTTGGTTCGAGTTTTATGACCTAAAGGACTGTCTAATCGTTGACATTAGGCCATTTCCATAAATCTGAGTATGTCAAAATAATGATGGTGGTCAAATGGTATGTGATGGATTAGGTGGACGGAACATGTTCCGCCCTTACATGGGTATTTCTTGAAAATAAATATCAGATACTTTGCAACCACTACCAAAATAATCGTCGAACAAAGCCAATTGAATTGCTACGAACTGAACCAAGTAGTGGTCAATTCTTGAAAAATTAGGTATGAATACCAAAGTGCGATCAATGCGTCACTCAATAGTATTTATAAATTAAGTCGATTTTTTATATGACTTCTCGTTTAATAATTATTGGCGGTTTCCTCGGCAGTGGAAAAACCACACTTTTGCTCAAGAGTGCGCGGATACTCGTTGAACGTGGCTACCGCGTGGGAATAGTCACCAATGATCAGGGCAAAGACCTCGTGGATACAATACTGCTGTCCCAGCAAAATCATCCAGTAAGCGAGGTTGCAGGAAGTTGTTTTTGCTGCGCTTTCCCTGATTTATTGCAAGCCCTACAGCAACTACAAGACACTGTTCAGCCGGATGTGATTCTTGCCGAGCCTGTCGGGAGCTGTACTGATTTAGTTTCTACGGTATTGCGTCCACTCGCAGCCTATTATCCAACTCAATTTGATCTCGCACCACTCTCGGTGTTGGTGGATGCAACACGCGAACTTGACCGCTTCTCGAACAACGTATCTTATCTATTTGATCGTCAGCTTGAGGAAGCAGAGATTATCCTGCTCAATAAGGTTGATCTGTTGGAAGAGCATGCAAAGACTCAAAAACAGGCTGCTCTTCAAGCGCAGTACAGTCAAGCTCGACTGTTCAGTGTATCAGCACATACCGGTGAAGGTATTCATCAATGGCTGGACACGGTAATGGGGCAAACCAGTTCCAGCCCGTTTACCATGACAGTTGATTATGATCGCTATGCTGAAGCAGAGGCCGAACTCGGTTGGTTGAATGCCAAAGGTACGGTGAGGTCGTCTACGCCCTTTTCCGCACGGGAATGGACAATACGTCTGCTGGATATGCTCGGACAGGCACTAGGCGATTCACAAATCGCGCACATCAAAACGCATGTCAGTACCCCTCAATCAACCTTTAAAGCCAGTATTACACAACAAGGGGCAGATCCATCGTGGGATATAGATTCAGAGGATGTCCCTAGCGACCAGCTTGATTTCACACTTAACGCGAGAGTCGCCACCGATCCTAATACCTTACAACAGTTGACGCTGCAAAGTATTGAGGCCATCAAGCCCGACCCGTTAGCACGTTATTATCTAACGCACTTCGAATGTTTTCGTCCGCTGCCACCGCGACCGACACACCGTTTGCCTGCCCTTACTCACCAAGATTAGGATTTCATCATGAGTCAATTCGTCTATAAAAATGAATATCTCAACCAGATCAGCTTTCCTCTAGGCGGCATTGGAACAGGCAGTATCGGGCTTGCCGGAAATGGCCGCTTGATTGATTGGGAGATTTTTAACCGTCCCAATAAAGGTTCGGTCAATGGGTTCTCGCATTTTGCCATTAAAGCGGACCGTGATGGCAAATTACTGGATGCGCGCCTACTGCACAGTGATATGAATCCAGCGTATATGGGCGAAGTTCATGCACCTCGTTGGGCTTCTTATGGGTGGGGGCCTCGCCGTGAATATCTGACCGGAATGCCGCATTTCAAAGATGCGGAGTTTAAGGGCGAATTTCCATTGGCTGAAATCACATTCAATGAAATTCGATTTCCGGGAAGTGTACAACTACGCGCTTTCAATCCCTTTATCCCGCTGAATGACACCGATTCTGGCCTTCCCGCTGCCTTCTTTGAGATCAGTGTCACCAATACCAGTGATCAGCCGATTGATTACACGATTGCAGGCATTCTCCGCAATCCGCTGCCTGCAAATAATCTAAATCGTATGGTGAAAGGCGATGATTTTACTTCGGTTCATCTCACCTGTGACTCGTTGGCGAACACTGATCCTCAATATGGCGATTTAACATTGGCAACCGACGCGGTCGATACCAGTGTGCAGCAGTATTGGTTTAGAGGTGAATGGTTTGATGCGTTGGAAGTTTATTGGCGTGACTTCACAACGCCGGGTGCTATAAAAAACCGCACATACCCTGCTGACAAAAGTGGTGATCAGAATGAAGCGCTGGTTGCCGCACATATTCGGGTGATGCCGGGAGAAATACAATCCGTGCGTTACGTCATCAGTTGGAATTTCCCGAACTGCATCAACTATTGGAATCCGAATGCAGCCGAAGCGGCGGCTAAAGCGGGAATCTCGCCCACTTGGAAAAACTTTTACGCCACCTTATGGACAGATTCGCAGGCCAGCGCCCGTTATGGGCTTGAGCGTTGGCAGCGTTTATATGACGAAACCAAGCTGTTCAAAGATGCGCTATTTGCCTCGACACTGCCGAAGGCAGTAATCGATGCTGTTTCAGCTAACATCTCGATTTTAAAAACGCCAACCGTGCTGCGTCTTGAAGACGGCACATTCTATGGCTGGGAAGGACTGCATCCCAATGAAGGCTGCTGTGAGGGTTCTTGTACCCATGTTTGGAATTACGCCCAAGCGCTACCTTTCTTGTTCCCCAAATTGGAACGAACCATGCGAACGGCTGACTATGTCTATAATATGCGGCCAGATGGGGGGATGCCGTTCCGTATCCAACTGCCGTTAGGGGTGGGTATTTGGGAGTTTCGTCCCTGCGTCGATGGACAATTTGGCGGGGTCATGAAAACCTATCGCGATTGGAAAATCTGCGGTGACACCGATTGGCTGCGTTCGATCTGGCCGCAGGTCAAACAATCATTGGAGTTTGCATGGAGTCCATCGAATGAAGATCTATGGGACCCTGAAAAAACAGGTGTGTTGTGGGGGCGACAGCATCATACCCTCGATATGGAATTGTTTGGGCCGAATAGCTGGCTCACCGGTTTTTATCTGGGTGCACTCAAAGCGGCGGCTGAAATGGCTGAACACTTGGAAGAACATGACAGTGCCAGCGAGTATAGGGCTATTTTCGAGCGCGGCAAAGGATGGACAGATGAACATCTGTTTAACGGTGAGTTCTATACGCAGCACATCGACCTGAAAGACCGCGAACAGCTACGCGCATTTGACGGTGGCAGTGTGACGTTGAAGGCTGGCAAAACATCCGATGTGTATTGGAACGACGAGGATAATGAGGTCAAATATCAAATCGGCGACGGATCAGCTATTGACCAGATTCTGGCACAATGGCACGCTCAACTCTATGGTTTAGGCGAGATTTTTGATCCTCTCCAAACGCGGAAGGCTGTTGAGTCACTTTACAACTACAATTTCAAAAGTCAGCGTGATGTGTATAACCCGTGCCGGATTTACAGCTTGAATGACGAAATGGGCATGGTTATTTGCACATGGCCTGAAACCCATTACAAGCCGATTATTCCCGTACCGTATTCACAAGAAACGATGCACGGTTTTGAGTATTCGTCTGCCATTCAAATGATGCAATACGGCATGTTAGAGGAAGGCTTAAAGGTGGTTGAGGCTGTGCGCGAACGCTATGACGGCAATAAGCGCAATCCGTGGAACGAGATCGAGTGTGGAAGTAACTATGCGCGTTCAATGGCCTCGTATGCACTGCTCAATACACTATCTGGATTTTCGTTTGATATGGTCAATAGCTCGATCGGATTTGATCCTATTATCGATTTAGATAAGCCATTTCAATGCTTCTGGTCGCTTGATTCGGGCTGGGGTGAGTACGTCCAGAATGACACTCAAGTTGAAATTCGCATTCTGTATGGTGAGCTTCGACTGAAGCTGCTACGACTTCCTCAAAATAAGATTGACTCAATACGCTTTGTGACCGTTAACAGTCGACCCGTTGATTTCAAATCAGACAATGGAACGTTGATTCTGAACGATTGGCTCACGATTCGGACTAACGAAATACTAACTCTAACTGGATAACCTGTTGGTTCTTGAAGAGATGACCTTCTTAGCAAGTGGGTTTGGTCATTTCACATAGCTGTGTCGTAATACTATCGCGCTCAAAATAGGTTGTATCCACTGTGCGAATATCTTGTTAAGCCTCGCCACGCACCATTTTGATGAGGCGATCTAGGACGCGGTGACCGTCGGCACGTAGGGCATTGTGTTCATATTCGTTGGTAATCCAGAGTTTAATGCCTTTGATGTGTGCGGCGGTTTCCTCGGCGTATTGGCGTTCGACATACATATCATTGTAGTAAGCAGTGGCCGCCACTGGAACGGCATTATTTTCGAGTACGGAAAGATCGTACAAGGCTGACCAATCATCATCAGATGCTAGTAGTTCCGCAGCTTCTTTCAGGGGTTGCAGATAACGATAATCATCAAACATCCATGCATAGATCATCTCTCCAGTGAAGTAAATCGGTTGATCAGCAGTGATCTCAAAGGCTGGATATTCGGCGCGAACCCGTTCGGCTGCCCAACGAGTTGCTGAGCCTTGCCCATAAATCGACTCGTGCAGGATGGCGAAAATAGGATGGCGACCGTAATCAGTTTGTTCTTCAACCCCGCACAGAAAGTCATACCCTAATTCGTTCCCGCTAGCGCCCTCGACAAAGGCTTTTTCGAGTAGATAATGAATTTCTTCGAAGCCATTACTCGCACCAAATGCCAGCCCCATCTGTTGGAAACGGCGCACGGTGAGTTGATCGCCCTGTGGTAAGCAGACCGTTTGATTATTGAGTACATCAACAATTTGGCGTACCCGTTCCAGATCATCAGGATAACGTTGGAAATAAAGCTGATTCTTATCCATGACGCGCTTGTAAGTGGCGCGGTAAACCTCATCAGCGCTCCTAAGGGCGGGCGGAACACCACCCGTAATGAAGGCTTCGCGCAAGCCATTAGGCGCGAAGGAGAGGTAAGTGGTGATGCAGAAGCCACCGTAACTTTGACCGAGCACGCTCCATTTGACACCTGCACCCAGCAGTTCATCGCGTATGAACTCGGCATCACGCACAATATTATCAGCGCGGAAGTGCTTCAAATAATCCGCCTGTTCACGCGGCGTTTTGAAGCGGGCAAGTGATTGATAATTGACGGGTGTACTCAAGCCTGTGCCGCGCTGGTCGAGCAGCAAAACGCGATACTCCGTGAGCGCCCGACCGAGCCAACCATCGTTATCCATCGGGCGCGGTGCGGATGAACCGGGGCCACCTTGAAAGAAAACCAGCATGGGCAGGTTGTCATGCTCATGGGCGGGTGCGACGACTTCCCGCGCAAAAACGATGATGTGTGTGCCAGCGGGTTGGTTGTAATCCAGCGGAACATCGAAGTGATGATCGGTGATAACAAGGCTGGGAATACGATGGGTTGTGGTGGTCATAGGTCAGCAGTCCTTGAAGTAGGGCCAAATTATTCCTGAGTATAGCGCGGTTTTGCTAACCAATGGTTGCCCTACGCTGCTGTGACAAAGGTGTTATATCCCACTACAATCGAAGGCATAAAATCGGTGGTAGAAGGTCAGTCAACATGAAGCGATTAATGCTGTTGGTTGTTCTGGTTTTAGGTTACGAAACGGTCAGCGCTGCCTCAGAAGATGTGCCACCTTTTTTGTATTACTATTCGTCTGCATTACGTGCGATTGTGGTTGAACGTGCAGATGGCACTGACAGTCGTGCTTTAGGAGAAGGACTCACTCTGGAAGCAGGCGATGTCGGCGGGCCGGGTTGGTCACCCAATGGGCAGTGGTTCGCATGGTATGGGATCAACAATTCCGATTACAGAGTGTTTACTGTACCGCAAGCAGCAGCCGTGCGCGTCGATAATCAAGCACGCTTGAAATCACTTGATAACTTTGCCGGTATTCAGGAAATGATTTGGAGTCCGGACAGCCGCTATCTGTTTGTAAGAGGTCAAATTGGTTTCCGCACTGCCATACGCCCTACCACTTTCTGGATTATCGATGTATCGACGGACACGCTTGTCGTCAGTACGGATATGTTTGTTTTTGCCATGATGTACACAACCCCGCTGGAGTGGCAGCTTAGTCAGCAGCAGATTGTTCTGTACTTGATCGAGGAAGAATTTGTCCAATCGCGCAAAGTTCGCGTGACCATGCACTTTGACGGCAGTGTTTTAAAAGAGCCAATTCGTACAGAACTTTACAATGAAAAGTCGGCCTATGAGTCACCGGAAGTTCCTTTCGACCAGCCACTAGATTCACCCAGTGGTCGTTATATTGAACAGCATCAAGGAACTCTCACCGATACATGAATAAATCGCGCTTTTAAGATGCCACCGCGTAGTGATGGGGTATGGATTCGCCCCATTGATGTACGCTGGCATTCTGACGAAGTGTGGGCGTTATTCGGTTATCAGCGGTGTTTCACTGATTGCTCGATGGTCGGCGGTGTCAATGTGGTCAATGTCGTTGATGGAACACGGCGCGAACTCAGCCAATGTGGGTTTAGGCCAAGTTGTATTGATTGGCTACCAAACGATGTTGATGTGAGCCGCCTGCCAATAGCTCAAAATCAATCGGTGCTGCCAGCGCCAATTAGCTATGACTTTGCAGTAGAAACCGATCTATTGGTGGATCGTTCTGAGCTTAATCCGCTCGAAACCTGCGATCCTTTAACGGATAAGAAAGTTCACATCCTTGATCCCAAAACTCAACAAACAATTTTTATTCTGCCAATTAATCCTGTTCCTAATTGTACGGATGGATGGAATCCTCATCCAACCAATTTTGCCTTGAGCCACGACGGAAAAATCTTTGCTTGGAGAAATACATTATTTGATGCTCATACAGGAGCAATGCTTGCCTTTGTCAACGCAAACGGTTGGGAATTGGCTTTCAGCGCAGATGATACTCAATTGTCGATGCGGTCAGTGAATGCGCGGATGGTGTGGGATGTGCAGGAACTCTTGGGCACGGGAAAGCGGATGAAACTGCTGGCGGAATATTTTCAACGGTCGAAGTGAAAGTCCAAAGAGGGCGGACAGCCGTCCGCCCCTACAATTCAATGTTGTCTTTATTCGACGGCTAATTTACGGTCGAAGTAATCGGCCATTTCGTTGAAGGCATCTTTGCCTACATCGTCTTGGAGCAATTCGCCATTTTGGATCATAAAGCCGTGCGGTTCGTTGGCGTAAATCTTCATTTCGTAGGAGGCTTTAGCCGCTTGGAGGGCGGTGGCATAATCGTAGATGCCTGCGATGGGGCTGGCTGAGTCTTCTGTGCCGTGAATGATGAGCATGGGTGCTTTGAGATCACCGACGAGGGATTTGGGTGCTTGGCTGCTGCCGGGGTTATCGGGGAAACCGTACCATGCTACACCCGCTTTAAAGGTGTCGATCTGCGGCAGGAACAACATGGTGTAACGCCCACCGGCACAGAAACCGGTTAGGCCGATGCGAGCTTTATCCACATCTTCACGGGCGCTGAGGAGGGCGACACTATCATTGATGAGCTGTTCGACCACATCATCCGATGGGCTTTGCTCAAAGGTTTGCCAACCGACCGCCAGCGTCACGAAGCCACGCGCGGCGAGTTGATCAACCATGGTGCGGTAGCCATGTTCCAATCCTCGAAAGGAATGGACGAGGACAATAGCGGGATGAGGGCCTTCGCTGGTGGGTGCGGCGAGATAGGACTTATAGGCTTTGTCGGCACTGGTTACGTCGATGTCGCCAGATTGTATATCAGAACTGGTGGCATCCTGTGCGCTGGCTAATGGGGCGAAGGCGGCAACTGCCAACGCAAACAATAAAGTCCCAAAGAATTTTATTTTCATAAACCCAACTCCTTTTTCCTAACTTTCGTTGTACTAGGATATGGGCAATAAACGCTATTTGTTCCTAAGAATGTTCTAAGTGAATCATGAGGGGAAGGAAAAATTCGAGTTAAGTACCGGGGTGAAATGCAAAAGATTCGCAGTTTGTGCAGATTTTGCATTACTTCCGCTGAAATGGCGGGCGGGAAGGACGGGAGAAACCGCTGAATTGACATTTTGTGTCGGCGGGTGGCCCGGCTAATATCGCTGAAATGGCATAAGTGCAGCGAATGGCTCGGTTAATGCCACCGCTGTGCATATGGGTGTGCCATCGCAGTGGATTTACGAGAAGCAGCCGCCGAAAATGCACAGCCAATACCGGAATAGCTACCAAGACACAGCGCATTACTAAAGAACTGATTTGACACAATGACTCCGTGGTGGAATGGGATCACGATAAAATCAGTTTAGCAGGGTTTGAGATGCAATGGGTTACCATTTGGAAGAACATTTGGTAACTGTTTCGGGATGTTGGCGTTAACGGTTTTGAGGGAGAAAGTGTGTTAAGCGAGTTTGTGAATGGTTGGGATTAAGTGTGTGATGGTTTGTGGGTTCAAACCGAATTTATAATAAATAGGCAACGGGCAATCTAAAAATCCCGAACAATCTACTATTCACTTTTTGTAAGGGGATTTCTTCCTCCTCCGCTCATTCTAATGCCAGTGGCGGGCGCGGCGCGGTCTATCCCCACGAAAAAATCTATGATGAATGGGGAAGCGTATCATCGATGTGAGGAATAACCTTACACCAAGACCATCAGAAATGTAGGCGATTGATAGGAGTCTAGTCAGGATTATGACAACGTAACTTGTCTAGAATGAGAGGTTGTTGTAATGTGATTATTCTAGAGTAATGGTAGTTCTAAACGCATATTGTAATGTGGAGTGGTCAGCTTTCAACCACAATTCGCCTCCTAATTTATCTAAAATGGCTTATGCGACAACTGAGGAATTAACAATCCACATTCATTTGATAATTATTTATTGGAGAACAAACGATTGATTGCAACAGTAGATCGCTGGTTCACGAAGATGTCTCCCGCTTTCAACGGCGGCGTTCGATTAATCTGTATTCCTTATGCGGGCGGTGGCCCCGCGATGTTCCGCACATGGTCAACCCAGCTTCCAGCCCAAGTGGGTGTGTTTGCGGCTTTGCTGCCGGGGCAAGGCAGCCGGATTCGTGAAGTTCCACCAGATCAAACAGGTGCGTTCGCAGCCGAGTTAGTGGCAAATATGGAGCCTTATCTGGATGAGCCTTACGCGCTGTTTGGCTACAGCATGGGTGCTTTGGTGGCCTTCGAGATGACGCGGTTGTTACGGTCACAGGGGCGACCTTTGCCGACCAATTTATTTGTCGCAGCCAGACGCGCTCCACAAGTGCCAGATACAGCAGCACCGCTGCATGTTTTGCCTAATTCGGCCTTCGTGAAAGGCATCCAATCACGATACGGCGGCATCCCCGAAGCGATTATGAATGACGCGGAATTGATGACGCTGTTCACGCCAGTTTTACGTGCCAATTTCACCATGATTGAAACTTATCGTTATCAAGATGAAGAACCACTAGATCTGCCGATTGTCGCTTTTGGTGGGACGCGCGATAAAACTACTGATGAAGCCGCATTGAGTGCATGGGGGCGACAAACCAAGCGCAGCTTTAATTATCAGCTATTTGATGGCGATCACTTTTTTATCCAGCAACATCAGAGTAGTGTTTTGGACACGGTCAAACGCACTCTCAAACCGTTTATGATTTAACCCCCACCCTAGCCCTCCCTCGTTTACGGGGGAGGGAATAAATAGGAATGAATGCAGCACGAGTGAATTGTGCTGAAAGGAACCAAATTGACATCGGATAATAATCTGGCGCAACTGAAAAAGGCGCTGTCATCAATCAAAGAACTGCGGGCGCGGTTAGAGGCGGTTGAACAGCAACAGCATGAACCGATTGCGATTATTGGCATGGGCTGTCGTTTTCCGGGCGGCGCCAATTCACCGGAGCAATATTGGGATTTGCTAGCTAACAGTGTGGACGCGATTCAAGAAACGCCTGCTGACCGATGGGATGTCGAGCGGTTTTATGATGCGGATGCCGAAACGATGGGCAAAATTGCCAGCCGTTTTGGTGGGTACATTGATGAGATCGACCAGTTTGATCCGGACTTCTTCGGGATTTCGCCCAAAGAAGCGAATTTGATGGATCCACAGCAGCGCTTGTTCTTGCAAGTGGCATGGGAAGCGTTGGAAAGCGCCGGACAAACGCGCGAGTCGATGGCAGGCAGCCTGACGGGCGTGTTTGTGGGGATGCATAGCCACAGCATTGATTATTACCTGATGCAGACGCAAGCGCTGAACGAAATTGAAATGTATACCGGCACGGGTACATCACACAGCGTCACAGGTGGACGGTTGTCGTATTTGTTCGATCTGCGCGGGCCGAATGTAACGTTGGATACGGCTTGCTCCTCGTCATTAGTGGCGACGCATTTGGCGATACAAAGTTTGCGTACTCATGAAACCAATATGGCGATAGCAGGCGGGGTTAACCTAATGCTCACGCCGGAGTTTTCGGTGGCGGCTTCGCGAATGCACATGCTTGCGCCAGATGGTCGCTGCAAGACCTTTGACCAACGGGCAAACGGATTTGTGCGCGGCGAAGGCTGCGGCGTGATCGTCATGAAGCGATTGGCAGACGCGCAACGTGATAGGGATACAGTGCTGGCGGTGATTCGCGGGAGTGCGGTCAATCAGGATGGCAAGACCAATGGGCTGACCGCACCGAACAGTTTGTCACAAGAGGCTGTTATCCGCGCGGCACTGGCAAACGCAGGCGTTGACCGTTCGTCGATTAGTTATGTCGAGGCGCACGGCACAGGAACCTCATTGGGTGACCCGATTGAGGTTGAGGCGTTGGCGGCGGTGCTGAGTGATGTCGACCGAAGTGATGTTTATCTGGGTTCAGCCAAGACCAATATTGGCCATTTGGAGGGCGCGGCAGGTGTGGCGGGTATCATTAAGGTGGTGCTGTCGATGCAGCACAAGGCGATTACCCCGCTGCTGCACTTCACCGGATTGAATCCACACATTTCATTTGAGCAAACACCGTTTAAGGTCACAACTAATTTACTGCCGTGGGAAGGCGAACAGCGTTTCGCGGGGATTAGTTCATTCGGTTGGTCAGGAACGAATGCCCATCTGATTATGGAGGCTGCGCCCGAACAGGCAAATGATGTGGTGGTGGCACAAGAAAAACCAGTTTTGCTACCATTGTCCGCACCTTCGACTCAAGGATTGGTGGCAGTGGCCCAGGCTTACCAAACTTATTTGAACAACGGTGAAGGACGCGATATTCCGCTGAATCAGATTGCTTATACCGCAAGTTTACGTCGAAGCCATTTTGAGCATCGGTTGGCGACGGTTGGTAAATCACATAAGGAGCTGGTTACGAGTCTGGAGCAGTTCATCAGCAAAGTGGGACAAGGGAATAACCTTGTTGGTGTGAGTGACGAAAAAGCTACACGCAAGATTGCGTTTATATTCCCCGGTCAAGGTGGTCAGTGGATTGGCATGGGACAGCGTTTGCTGGAACGTGAGCCTGTGTTCCGCGCGACGTTGGAAAAGATTGACGCGGCGATCCAACAGTATGCCAAGTGGTCGCTGCTAATCGAACTCAAAACAGGCGAACACTTTGAAGCGATTGATATTATTCAGCCTGCGATTTTCGCCATCCAAGTGGGCTTGGCGGAATTATGGCAGTCATGGGGTGTGAAGCCCGAAGCGATTATCGGTCACTCTATGGGCGAAGTAGCAGGCGCATATGTGGCAGGCATCCTGAGTTTGGAAGACGCAGTTCGCATTATCTGCCGACGCAGCCAATTGATGAAGCGACTGAGTAATCAGGGGGCGATGGCGGTTGTTGGTTTGTCATACGACGAAGCCCATGGCACGTTAGAACAGGCGGGTGTGAGCAGCAAACTAGGCATCGGCGTGAGTAACAGCCCGCGCTCGACGGTGCTATCCGGTGATCCGGCGGCATTGGAAACGGTGCTGGCACAACTGCGAGAGCAAAATATTTTCTGCCGACCGGTGAACGTGGATGTGGCGGCACACAGCCCACAAATGGAAGCACTGCGACCTGAATTGGTAAACGAACTGAATGGTTTACGCGTTCAAGCGGCGAACGTTCCGGTTTATTCGACTGTGAGCGGGCAAGAGCAAGATGGTTTGGCCTTCGATGCGCGTTATTGGGGAGCGAATTTACGCCAGCCGGTATTGTTTGCGAAAACAGTGCAGCAAGCGTTAGCGGATGGCTTCAACACCTTTATTGAGATCGGGCCGCATCCGGTTTTGTTGACAGCGGTTGAGCAAAATATGCAGCACGTCGGCAGCACCGAGGGCTTGACACTGGCTTCGATGCGGCGTAAGGAAGACGAAAGCGCGGTGATGTTGGAGGCGCTTGGTGGGTTGTATACGGCTGGCTATGCGGTGGATTGGGCAAAACTTTATCCCACGCCGCAATCAGTGGTTCAACTGCCGACATATCCTTGGGTAAACCAACGTTTCTGGATTGAAGAGAGCAAGGGTAAACCGCGCAAAACCTCCGGTGGGCATCCGTTGATTGGTCAACGACTGCCAACCTTGGCGCAACTGCCGGATAGTTCGATCTGGGAGAATGTGCTAGATAAAGGCTTCGAACGCACCATCGAGGCGCACTTTAACCAAGCATCCGACGAGAAGGTTTTCGGTGGGATGGCACTAGCGGCTGCCGAAGATTTATTCGGTCAAAGCGGGCATACAATCAGCGAAATCTTGGTGACTAATCCGCTGCCGGACAGCACAAGTGTGAGTCATGTGGCGCAAATCGTCATCGACAACAGCGAGGAACAAATCACTTTCCGCATTTTCAGCCGTCCGAGTGAGCCGGAAAATGCGGTTTGGGTGGAGTTGGCTCAGGGACAAATTCAACGTGATTTGACTGAGTTGGACTGGTTATATGATCCACAGTGGATGCCGAGCGAACCGATTGTCAGCCAGCCGCTGAATAAGTCCGAGCATTGGTTGATCTTTGCCGATAGGAACGGATTAGGACAATCACTCGCTGAAAAAATCAGCGCGGCAGGTGTTGGCACCACGTTGGTTCATGCGGGTGAGCAGTTTAAGGCAGAGAATAACCGCTACGTTATTAACGCGGCGAACAAAGCGGATTATGAGCAACTTTTCGCGGCGATTCCAGCCTCACAACGCATCCTGTATCTGTGGGGATTAGATATTCCGACTGTCGAGCAGCTTGACGACAACGGTCTCGACACCTTGCAAGTGCTGGGTGTGGACAGCGTGGTTTATGCGGTACAAGTGCTGACAGGTTTCGAGTGGTCGCATTCAACCGACCTCTGGTTGGCGACTCGCGATGCGGTTGGTGGGCTACGAAAGGTTGCAAGCAGCGGTGTGGCTCAATCGCCGTTATGGGGATTAGGACGGACGATTGCGCTGGAACATCCTGACCTGTGGGGCGGCTTGATTGACCTGCCAGCCGACGCAAATCCTGAACGTGACGCGACTTGGTTAATCACTGAATTGGCATCACCAACGGCTGAAGATCAAATTGCCTATGAGAACGATCAGCGGTTTGTGGCGCGGTTGATGCATGGGGATTATCAACAAGCGGCTGAACCGTTTGCGTGGCGGTCGGACAGCAGCTATCTGATTACGGGTGGTTTGGGCGGCCTCGGCTTGTTGATGGCACGCTGGTTGGTCGGTCAAGGAGTTCGCCATCTGGCATTAATCGGGCGACGTGCGCCGAGTGCCGAAGCGCAGCAAACGATTGAAGAACTCACCGAGCAAGGCGCACAGATTTTGACTTTGAGCGCGGATGTCTCGAAGGAAGATGATGTCGCACAGGTTTTGGCGGAGATTAAACATCATCTGCCACCACTAAAAGGCATTATTCACTCGGCGGCGGTGATTGATAACGGTATCGTGATGAAGTTAACCAGTGACCAAATCGGGCGTGTCCTCTCACCGAAAGTGACAGGCACATGGAATCTGCACCAATTGACGCAAGACCTGCAACTGGACTGCTTTATCACCTTCTCGTCCTTCGCTTCACTGTTTGGTATCGCTGGCGAGAGTAATTATGCGGCGGCGAATGCCTTTGTGGACAGTCTCATGCATCATCGGCGGGCGTTGGGGCAACCTGCCTTGGCCGTCAATTGGGGAACATGGGACGAGTACGGTCGGGCGATGGAGATGCAGCAGTTCCTCGGCACATTGGGCTTGGTACTGATGCCACCCGCGAAGGCGCTGGCAGGACTGACCTATTTACTGCGAGCAAACGCGACGGAAGCAGTGGTTGCCAATATTAACTGGGAAGCGTTCAAAGCGTACTTCGCGACTTCACGGCAACGTCGTTTCTTAGATGAAATCCAACTGAACGTGACGGCTGCACCGCAAAAAGTGCAACAGGATTTCACTGATGTTTTGGCAAATACACCAGAAGTCGACCAACGGGATTTAATCCTCAATGTGATTCGCACAGAAGCAGCAGGTGTGCTGGGCTTTAAACCGGTCGAGGCGCTGGATATTAAACGCGGGTTCTTCACCCTGGGCATGGACTCGCTGATGAGTGTGCAGTTGCGCAACCGACTGGAAAACCAATTCGGATGCTTCTTGCCACCTACGGTGGCGTTTGAATATCCAACGATTGACGCGCTGACCAATTATGTATTTGACGAAGTGTTTAAACTGGCGCAAGCTGAAACGGTAGCACAACCAACCGCAGCCGAAACGCCGGTTAAGGATATGAACGATATTTCGCAGGAAGATTTGATGAGTCTGCTGGACGACGAACTCGAAAACCTCAACAAGCTGATGGGAGACAATTAATGGCATCAGAAGCAGAACTTCAGGCTGGCCTGAAAAATGCGCTGTTAGCCCTCCAAAAAGCGCGTGCAAAACTCGAAGTCTTAGAGAAAGCCCGCCAAGAACCGATCGCGGTAATCGGTTTAGGCTGTCGCTTTCCGGCTGATATTAATACGCCAGAGCAATTCTGGAAGTTCTTGCAAGATGGCGGTGACGCTATTCAGGAAATCCCCAAAGAGCGCTGGGATAGCGATGTATATTATGACCCTAACCCTGACGCGCCGGGAAAAATCGGGACGCTGTGGGGCGGCTTCATCAAACAGCCGATTGAGCAATTTGATGCGTTATTTTTCGGTATCTCCGCCCGCGAAGCCCGCAGCATGGACCCGCAGCAGCGGATGCTGCTAGAAGTAGCATGGGAAACGCTGAATCATGCGGGACAATCGCCACAAAAACTCATCGGCAGCCGAACAGGTGTCTATGTTGGACTCACAACGCAAGATTATCTACTGAGGCAAGCCAACGCGATTGAGCCTGAGCAAATCGATGCTTATCACACGACAGGTGGTGTAACCAACGCAGCAGTTGGGCGGGTGGCTTATTCACTGGGTTTGCGCGGGCCGGTGATGGCGGTTGATACGGCCTGTTCGTCGTCGTTGGTGTCGATCCATCTGGCGGTACAAGGACTGCGACAAGGGGAATGTGATCTAGCGCTGGCAGGTGGCGCGAATGTGATGCTTGCCCCCGAAATGATCATCAGTATGACCAAAGCACATATGATGTCACCGGATGGACACTGCCATACATTTGATGCCAGTGCTAACGGTTTTGTGCGTGGTGAAGGCTGCGGCTTGGTGGCACTCAAACGCCTCTCGGATGCGGAACGTGATGGTGACCGGATTTTAGGTGTGATTCGCGGTTCAGCCGTTAATCATGGTGGCAGCAGCAGTGGTTTCACCGTCCCGAATAAGCTGGCACAAGCCTCCTTGATTCGGGATGCGCTGAAGAATGCAAATGTGCGTCCGGCGGAGATTGGTTACATTGAGGCACACGGCACAGGCACTTCGCTGGGTGATCCGATTGAGATTCGGGCGTTAATTGATGCGCTACACGAGGAACGAACGGCTGATAACCCGCTGATTGTAGGATCAGCCAAGACCAATTTTGGTCACTTAGAAGCGGCTGCGGGTGTGTTAGGTTTCATGAAGCTGATTTTGGCGGCCTATTATGGCGAAATTCCACCGCATCTACACCTTAAAGAACCGAACCCATACATTCCTTGGAATGAGATGCCGATTATCGTGCCGCAAGAACGGATGGCATGGAATGGCAAGCGCATCGGAGGCGTGAGTTCATTTGGTGCAAGTGGGACGAATGCCCATATTATCGTTGAAGCGGTTGAGGCGAAAACTCAGCCAAGCCAAGGCGACACAAAAGGCGCACAAGTTTTAACAATCTCCGCACCGAATGAGGCCGCGTTGCGGGATTATGCCGAAGCCTACCAAGCTTATTTAGCCAGCGGCGATGCGGCAAGTTTGAGCGACATCACTTATACCGCCAATATGCGCCGAAGCCATTTTGATTATCGGTTGGCGGCGGTTGGTAGTTCACCAGAGGAAATCAGCACATCACTGAGGGCTTACTTGAAGGGTGATTATCAGGCACAGATTGCGACCGGATACAAGCCGATTAATAACCAGCGCAAGGTGGCGTTTGTCTTTTCGGGACAAGGGCCGCAGTGGTGGGCGATGGGGCGTGAACTGCTGCAACAAGAGCCTGTTTTCCGGCAAACGATTGAAATCTGTGATGCTCTGCTGAGACAACATGTGAATTGGTCACTGCAAGAAGAACTGCTGCGATCCGAAAGTGAATCGCGATTGGATCAAACAGCAATCGCCCAACCGGCGATTTTCGCACTGCAAGTGGCGTTGACGGCGCTGTGGGCATCATGGGGTGTGAATCCCGATGCGGTGGTTGGTCACAGTGTGGGTGAGATTGCTGCCGCGCACATTGCAGGCGTGTTGACACTTGAGGATGCCATCCGTGTGGTTTATCAGCGGGCGCTGCTGATGCAAGAGGCGACCGGATTGGGCAAGATGATGTCGATTGATTTACCCAAAGAAGATGTCGAACGCTTAATCGTGCCCTTTGGCGACCAACTATCGGTGGCGGCAATCAACAGCCCAACCTCAACCGTCATTTCGGGTGACATCGCAGCGGTTGACTCGGTTGAAAAGCTGATGACCGAAGCCGAAATTTTCCACCGGATGCTGCCTGTAAATTATGCTTTCCACAGTCCGCAGATGACCCCTTATCAACATGCATTAGCGGGAAAACTCAAAGGCTTGCAGCCACAACGGGCGCGTAAGCTGTTGATCTCGACCGTCACCGGAACGAAAAGCGATGGTCATGAATACACCGCCGATTATTGGGGACGTAACATTCGTCAGGCGGTGCAATTTGCGCCTGCCATCCTTGAGTTAATCGAACAAGGTTATGAGACCTTCCTTGAGATCAGTCCACATCCGGCGCTGGGGACTGTAATTGAGCAGTGTTTGGGTGCTGCGGAACATACAGGGTTAGTTCTACATTCGCTGCGCCGCCGTAAAGATGAACGGACAACGATGCTGACGGCATTGGGCGGATTGTATGCCCAAGGCTGTGCAGAGGTTGAGTGGAGCGCGTTGTATCCGGCTGGCGGGCAAGTGGTGACACTGCCGCATTATCCTTGGCAGCGAGTCCGCTATTGGGTGGATTTGCCCACGCAAGGCCGGCGCAACCGACACACCTCCACAAGCAGTTTAGTGGGTGAACGACTCAATTCGCCAGCGTTGAAAGAACTTGTTTTTGAAACGCAGTTGAGCGCGGATAGTCCAGCATTTTTGGCAGATCACCAGATTATGGGATCGGTGGTGGTCAGTGGGACGACCTTCCTCGAAATGGCGGTCGAAGCGGCTGCGGCAATGATCAATGAGCCAGTGACGCTGACCGATTTTGTGATCCTTAACCCATTGATGCTGCCGGAAGGTGCGGCACGAACGGTTCAGACTATCGTCAAGTTGGGTGATACCACCAGCATCGACATTTACAGCCAAACCGATGGCAATTGGACCCAACATGTATCCGGTTCGATCAAACGGACAGCAACCGATGAACGACTGCTGGAAGAAGATCGACTTGAGGCGGCGAAGAAGCGCTGCTCAGAACCTGTCAGTGTCGATGCGCTTTACGACCTTGCCGTTGAAAAAGGGATGAACTTCGGTGCGGCGTTTAGAGGTGTTCAAGAATTGCAAATAGGCGACGGTGAAATTCTGGCACGGGTGCAATCACCGGAAGCTAGTAACAACACCTATCAATTCCATCCGGCACAGCTAGATGCATGTATGCAGCCGATTGTCCTCCTAATTAACCAGTCTCAAACGTATCTGCCATTTAGTTATGAGGCAATTCATCACTACAGCCCAGCACCTGCAATGGTTTGGAGTCTAGTGAAGCTGCGATCCATTGAAGCCAGTATGGTGAAAATAGACGTGACCATTTGGGACGAGTCAGGGACGCTGGTCACTGAAATCCGAGGTTTACACGCAAAAGCGATTGCAGTCGCCCCAAGCCATAAGCAAGATTGGCTGTATCAAATCCAGTGGGAAGCACAAGCACTCGTACCGTCACCACCCGCACCGGAAGGTAAGGTGCGAGTGTGGTTGATATTCGCCGACAAACAGGGTGTTGGCGAAGGACTGGCGCAGCAGCTTCTTGAGGCGGGTGATGTTTGCACCATTGTGGTGGCGGGTGATGAATTTGCCAATGTCGATGAACTTCACTGGCAGATTAACCCACAACAAGCGGCGGATTACGACCGATTGATGCAACAACTAGCATCGGATAT
Source organism: Aggregatilineales bacterium (assembly GCA_038251275.1). Taxonomy (GTDB): domain Bacteria; phylum Chloroflexota; class Anaerolineae; order Aggregatilineales; family Phototrophicaceae; genus CFX2. The sequence goes on along the minus strand of JBBSBM010000004.1, from coordinate 78,042 downwards.
GCCCGATGGCATTATTGATTTGTGGGGATTGGATGCGACGGCGGGATTGCCGAGTGAAAACCAAACGTTGAGCGCGGGAAGTGCCTTGCTGATGGCACAGGCGGTGATCAAAACAGGCTTACAAGCAGAATTGTGGTTGGTCACACGCGGCGGACAACCAATCGATCACGCGGCGATTAATCCGGCACAAAGTGCGATGTGGGGCTTTGGCGCGACACTGGCGACCGAACATCCTGATTTGAAAGTGATGCGGGTTGATCTTGATCCGCAAGCGACTGCGGACAATCAACTTTTCAATGAACTCCAATTGGGTGACAACTCGGAAACACAACTTGGATTCCGTGGCGGCAAACGTTATGTGGCGCGACTGAAACAAGTGACACCCTCTCAGGCTGAGGCACTGCTGGCGAACGATAACCAGCCCTTCATGCTGGATATTGAAGAACGGGGTGTACTTGAAAACCTCCAATTCCGTCCGGTGGAGCGTCGTGCGCCGGGGCCGGGTGAAATTGAAATTCAAGTTCGGGCGACCGGCCTCAACTTCCGCGATGTGCTTAATGCCTTAGGTGTCTATGCAGGCGAAGTAGGTGTTTTGGGCAGCGAATGCGCGGGTGAAGTGGTGGCGGTCGGCGAGGATGTGAATACCTTCCAAATTGGTGACGCAGTGATGGCGCTGGCAGAAGGCACATTCAGCCGTTTCGCCATTACACAGGCCAAAGTTGCCATTCGCATCCCACAAAATCTGAGTTACGAGGCGGCGGCGAGTATCCCGATCACATTCTTGACGGCTTATTACGCGCTGCATCATCTGGCAGGCATGAAAGAAGGCGACCGCGTCCTGATCCACTCGGCATCTGGCGGTGTGGGTGTGGCAGCTGTGCAATTGGCACAGCAAGCAGGCGCAATTGTGTTCGGGACGGCGGGCAGCCCAGCCAAACGCGATTTTCTACAACGGGCAGGCGTGCAATACATCATGAACTCACGCAGCCTCGACTTCGTCGGCCAAATCCAAGTGGAGACGAATGGCGAAGGTGTTGATATTGTATTGAACTCGCTGACGGATGACTTTATCCCCGCGAGTCTATCGGGGTTAAAAACAGGCGGGCATTTTCTCGAAATCGGCAAGGCAGGCATTTGGGATGAGGCGCAAGTCCAAGCCTATAAGCCGGGTGTGCATTACTCGGTAATTTATCTGGGCGAGATTTGGGCGAAACAACCGGATTTGATCCAAAGTATGCTGCGAGATATTGTGGCAGGTTTTGAGATCAACGCGTTGAAGCCGCTGCCGCTGCAAGTGTTCCCATTGATCAAGGTGGCTGATGCTTTCCGTTATATGGCACAGGCGCGGCACATCGGCAAGATTGTGTTGTCGCAAGATGTGGCGAGTAATCGGTTATCGTCGGATGCCACTTACTTGATTACCGGCGGTACAGGCGGCATCGGTTTACATGTGGCACGTTGGGCAGTTGAACAAGGCGCACGGCATATTATGCTGGTCAGCCGTCGCGGTGTTACGGACGAAGCTGCCGCGTTGGCAACTAGCTTGAGTGAGCAAGGTGCGGATGTTCAAATTCGGGCGGCTGATCTCTCTGAGCGCGGGGCGGTTTACCAAGTCCTCGCCGAGATTGCGGGTTCGATGCCAGTGCTGCGTGGGGTTATCCACTGCGCGGGTGTGAACGCCGACGCACCAATTGTCCAGCAAGATTTGGAACGCCTAGACGTGGTGATGCGCGCCAAAGCCGACAGCGCCTTCATCATCGGGGAGGCGGTTAAAGACGCGAACCTCGATTTCTTCGTGCTGTTCTCATCGATTGCGCCGATTATCGGTTGGTTCGGGCAGAGTAATTATGCGGCGGCGAATGCTTATCTAGATGGCCTCGCGCACTCGTTACGCACCCAAGGTGTTCCCGCGACCAGCATCAATTGGGGGGTGTGGGACAATACGGGTATGACCGCCGCGCTCACGGAACAGGATAAAGCACGTTGGCTGCGGCAAGGTTTGAAGAGTTTCAGTCCATTGGATGCCACACAAATCCTCAGCCAGATTGTCGCCAGCAGCCCGACACAAATTGCCGTCATGCCGATTGATTGGCGCACCTTCCTAGTTTCGCGAACATCAGCGCTTTATGATGCCTTCGTGCCATCGGCTGAGTCGGTTGAGGCAGCAGTTAAAGAACAGCGACCAAGTCTTGCCTCACGGTTGGCGGATGTACCTCCAAGCAAGCACAACGGTATCTTGACTCAATTCTTACGTGAAGAAGCGCTGACCGTTCTTGGTTTGGATAAATCGATGATGGTTGATCCGCAACTGCCGCTGCAACAACTGGGACTCGACTCGTTGATGGCGGTTGAACTCCGTAATATGCTGTCACGTGACACGGGATTAACACTACCCGCGACATTGTTGTTTGATTATCCGACGATTGATCGGTTGATGGGTTATCTAGTCCAGCATATTGATGTGCCAAAAGCCGCGACGATCAATACTGAAGTTGTGCCCGAAGAACCCGAAAATAACCACAAACAGGATGCGGTTGCTGCGCTCTCCGACGAAGAGGCGGAAGCGCTGCTGCTGCAAGAGTTAAACAGTTTTACGACCAAGCCGAAGAAGAAAGGAAGCCGCTAATGGCTCAACCTGAAGAAATGTCCCCCGTAAAACGGGCACTGCTTGAAATACGCGATTTACGCGGTCATCTTGACGAACTTGAAGAACAGCGCACCGAGCCGATTGCGATTGTGGGCATGGGGCTGCGTTTTCCGGGTGACGTGAATTCACCGGATGCCTTCTGGGATATGCTCAAAAACGGTCGAGATGCGATTGAGGAAATTCCGCCGGAACGTTGGGACATCAACGCTTATTTTGATTCTGACTTCCGTGCGGCAGGCAAGATGTATACGCGTGCCGGTGGCTTCCTCAAAAATATCGACCAGTTTGACGCGGCTTTCTTCGGCATTTCACCCCGCGAGGCTATGAGCATGGACCCGCAGCAGCGTTTGCTGTTACAGGTAGCATGGGAAGCCCTCGAACGCGCCGGACAAGCGCCCGACAAACTCAACAACAGCGCGACGGGTGTGTTCTTGGCGATGGGTAACAGCGATTATTCGCGCATGGTGTGGAACGACATCAGCGACATTGATGTGTATTACGCCACCGGAACGGCTTACAGTGTGGCGGCTGGACGGCTGTCTTATTTACTAGGTTTACGCGGCCCCAGCTTGACGTTGGACACAGCCTGTTCGGGTTCGTTGGTAGCGATCCATTTAGCCTGCCAGAGCCTCCGCAGCAAGGAAAGTAACCTTGCTCTAACAGGCGGCGTGAATGTCATTTTGACTCCTGATGCCAACATCAATTTCTCCAAAGCCCAAATGCTCGCGCCGGATGGACGCTGCAAAACATTTGATGCAAACGCTGATGGTTATGTGCGGAGTGAAGGCTGCGGCATGATTGTGCTGAAGCGCCTTTCGGACGCGCTGGCGGATAACGACACGATTGTGGCTGTGATTCGCGGTTCAGCCGTGAATCAGGATGGCAAGACCAGCGGCTTGACTGCACCGAACGGCCCATCGCAAGAGGCGGTGATTACAGCAGCGCTGGCTAACGCAGGCATCACAGCCGAGCAAGTGCATTATGTCGAGGCACATGGTACGGGAACTTCATTGGGTGATCCAATTGAGGTACAGGCTTTAGGCGCGGCACTTGGCAGCGGTCGCGCGGCTGATAATCGCTTGCAAATCGGTTCAGTTAAAACCAACATCGGGCATTTAGAAGCGGCGGCTGGTGTGGCTGGGATTATCAAAGCGGCGCTCTCGCTCTATAACGAGGCGATTCCAGCGCATCTTAACCTGACGCAACTCAGTCCCTATATGGATTGGGCGAACCTGCCGATTGATGTGCCAACTCAATTGACTGCTTGGCCGCAAGGTGATGAACCCCGTTTCGCGGGAGTCAGTTCGTTTGGTTTTAGCGGCACGAACGCTCATATTATCCTCGAAGAAGCACCACTGCCTGAACCTGAAGAAGCCGAAGAACCAACAGCACAACGCCCTGCCCATATACTGTCCATATCAGCGCGGACAGATGGCGCGTTGGTTGAATTGGCGCAAAGCTGGTTCAACTATTTAGAAGCACATCCCGATTTAGCAGTGGCGGATGTGGCACATACGGCTAATATCGGGCGGGCGAATTTCGAACATCATCTGGTGATAACGGGTGACTCAACCGCTGCCATGCAAGCCAGCTTGAGCGCCTTTGCTATACAGCCACAAGCGGAAGGTACAGGTTACATCTACGGGCAAGCGTCCGAAGGTGCGCCGGAAGTGGCCTTCTTATTCAGCGGGCAAGGCGGACAATACCTCACGATGGGGCGCGATTTGTATGAAACGCAGCCGCTTTTCCGACAGGTGATGGATCAATGCGCGGAGATCGCACAAGCCTATTTGCCACGTCCACTAATCGAGGTGATGTTTAACGACGCGGCGACCTTTGCACAGATGACTTATGCTCAACCCGCAATTTTCGCCATCGAATATGCACTGGCGGCTCTCTGGCGTTCATGGGGCATCGAACCGACTGCCGTTCTCGGTCACAGCATCGGTGAGTATGTAGCGGCTTGCGTGGCAGGTGTTTTCAGCCTTGAAGACGGCATGATGCTGGCGGCGACACGCGGACGTTTGATGGATAACCTGCCGCAAACCGGTGAGATGATCACGATTTATGCGGATGCAGCGACGGTTGCGCCTTACCTCGCAAACTATAAAGATCGGGTGGCAATTGCGGCGGTGAATGCTCCAGCAAGTGTAGTCATTTCCGGTGAGAGCAGCGCCATCGAAGCGGTTCTTAAGGCGATGAGCGACGCGCGAGTGCGCTTCCGCAAGCTGGCAGTAACGCAAGCCTCTCATTCGCCGTTAGTTGACCCGATGTTAGATGAACTGCAAACTGCCGCGTCACGAGTCAAATATTACCCACCACAGATTGCGATTGTTTCGGGCATGACAGGCAAAGCGGTGAGCGCATCTGAGATTGGCAGCCCGATTTACTGGCGCAAGCACAACCGTGAAGCGGTGCAGTTCCAAGAGGCAGTGCAAACACTCTATGCGGATCGTTACCGCGTATTCGTCGAAATCGGGCCACAGCCATCACTGACGGCGCTCGGTTCACGCTGCGTGCCAGAGAAAACAGCGGTGTGGCTGCCATCGTTACGTGAAGGCCACAACGATTGGGAAGAACTCTTCCAGACCTTATCCAAGTTGGTGATTCTCGGTGTGCCAGTGGATTGGCAAGTGTTTGATCGTCCTTATAACTACAAGCGCATTCCACTGCCGACATACGCATGGCAGACGCAGCATTATTGGATTAACCATACAGCGGCACGTCCGGTCAGCGAAACATCGTGGGCGGATATTGTTAAGGTGGGTGAACGTCAAGCGGAGCAAGGGCCGCTCGACCTCGACATAGCGACATATCCAGCCAAGTGGAATGATCTTGACCGTTTAGCAGCGGCTTACGAGACACAGGCTTTAATCACATTAGGCTTGTTCAAGCAGGTCGGTGAAGCCCATACGACTGAACAAATGATGGAGCAGGTGGGCATCAACTCGACTTACGGGCATTTGATGCAGCGCTGGTTGGATAACCTCGCCGCGCGCGGAATCCTGCAACAGAAGGATGGTATTTTTAGTACCTCAACCGGATTAGCTCAGCCTGACCTTGATGGATTGTGGAGTGATGCGCAAATCTCGCTAGCCGATTTGCCACCGTTGATGGATTACATTCGGCGCTGCGGTTCGCAATTAGCGGAGGTCATCACCGGTAAGGTCAGTCCGTTGGATACATTGTTCCCTGCTGGTGCTTATGATACAGTTGATTTCTTGTATCAAAAGTGGGCGGTTGCGCGTTACTTCAACAGCATTTCACGGTCAATCCTTGAAACGACCAGCCGCAATAAGACTGTACGCTTGCTAGAAATTGGTGCGGGTACAGGCGGCCTTTCGTCAGCGCTTATTCCAGCGATACCGTCGGATGCTGTTTATCATTTTACCGATGTGTCGGACTTCTTTCTTGCACGGGCGGCACAGAACTTCGCGGCTTATCCCTTTGTGCAGTACGGCTTGCTGAACATCGAAAATGCACCATCTGAGCAAGGTTATGCCCTGCACAGCTTTGATGTGGTTGCGGCGGCCAATGTTCTCCATGCCACGACCAACCTCGACCAAACCTTGCAACATGTTCTCTCGCTGCTCAAGCCGGGTGGCTTGCTCCTGCTGTACGAAACCACACGGCATCCGTCATGGTTTGACATCACCACTGGATTGATTGAAGGTTGGCAGCAGTTTGATGATAACTGGCGCGATGATAATCCGCTGCTTCCACCGTCGAAGTGGAACGAAGCACTGTTGGCAAATGGCTTCGTGACATCGATCAGTTTCCCGTCTGAGGACAACAGTATTCTTGGGCAGCATGTCATCATCGCCCAAGCGCCCAAAACAGGCGAATCTTATTCAGGTACGCTCGACTCGCCGCAAGCTGTGCGAATCACAATGATTAACGAGAACGAGGTGCAAGTCGCTGATTTCCTCAATAAATTACAAGAGGCGTTTCCGGCTGATCGTATTGATTTGATGGCAGATTTTGTGCGGACAAGTATTCGGCGTGTCTTACGGATGGATGCCAGTACGCCATTAGAACGACGGCAGCGCTTAATGGATATGGGTTTCGACTCCTTGATGGCGGTGGATCTGCGCGGGCGTTTGAGCAGTGGGCTAGCATTAACCCAATCGCTTCCGGCGACGTTGGTTTTTGATTATCCCAACATTGAGGCCATTACCGGATACCTGCTAAAACTACTCGGTTTAGATGGCACAGCCCAAGCTGAAAAACCACCGATTCAGGAAGTGCCTAAAGAGGAAAGTCCTGCGGGTGATGTGGACATCAGCAATCTTTCGGATGAGGAAATGGAAGCCTTGCTGTTGAAGAAATTGGGTAATCTTTAGTCCTGTAAGTTTAACCTCTTCACCCCTTTCCTTATACACAATAACATAAGGAAAGGGGTTTAAATATCCCATGACCGTAAAAATACTGTATAAAGAGAGAGTCGCAAAAGACTACTTTATACTTTGTGTTAGAAATATATGCATTTTAGGAAACCGTTAGGATGGGATGTTAAGTTCTATCTTAAGGGAATGACCACAATTCCAACGGGATAAACTTGAAAGGAGGATCAACGGGCTGCGCTTTTCACTGCCTTTCATAGCGAGACGTTGAACCTATTTTAATGAACGAAGATCCAAAACAAGCCCTATCACCCCTCAAGCAAGCCTATGTTGCCATCGAAAAGATGCAGGCTAAACTGGCGGCGGCTGAAGCTCAAAAGCATGAACCTATCGCGATTGTTGGCATGGGCTGCCGCTTCCCCGGCGCGAATAATCCCGAAGCCTTCTGGCAACTGCTGGCGAACGGCACCGATATGATTAGCGATGTTCCGGCTGACCGCTGGGACATTGATGCATATTATGATGCTAATCCTGAAACACCCGGAAAAATGTCTACGCGATGGGGCGGCTTTATCCAATCGGCGGACCTATTTGATCCGCAGTTCTTCGGGATCGCTCCGCGTGAAGCGACCAGCATGGACCCGCAGCAGCGCTTACTGTTGGAAGTGACATGGGAAGCACTAGAACGCGCTGGTCAATCGCCTGAAAAATTATATAACAGCAAAACTGGCGTTTATATTGGCATCGCGACCAATGATTACGCACAGGTACAAAAAGATGCTATCGGTATCGACAGCATTGACCAATATTATTCTTCGGGGATTGCCCACAGCATCGCTTCGGGGCGTTTGTCTTATGTTCTTGGCTTGCGCGGCCCCAGTCTCTCCATTGATACGGCGTGTTCATCTTCGTTGGTGGCCGTTCACCTTGCTGTACAGAGCTTGCGTAACCATGAAACCAACCTCAGTTTGGCAGGTGGTGTCAACCTGATTTTGCATCCTGATGTGAGCATCGCCCTTTCGAAATATCATATGATGGCTCCTGATGGACGCTGTAAAGCTTTTGATGCGGATGCCGATGGATTTGTAAGAGGCGAAGGCTGCGGCATGGTCGTCCTCAAGCGGTTGAGCGATGCGCTAGCTGAAAATGATCCGATTTTGGCGGTCATTCGTGGTACAGCCGTTAATCAAGATGGCCCTAGCAGCGGATTGACCGCACCTAATGGCCCTTCGCAAGAAGCGGTTATCACTGAAGCGCTGAAAGACGGCGGTTTAGAAGCCAGTGCGATTGGTTATGTCGAAGCACATGGTACAGGTACGTCGCTCGGTGATCCTATCGAAGTGCAGGCGCTCGGCACAACCATTGGCAGCAACCGCCAAAATCCACTGGTGATCGGCTCGGTGAAAACCAACATTGGTCATTTGGAAACGGCAGCAGGAGTCGCGGGTTTGATCAAAGCCGTGCTGGCTATTCAACATGCCAACATTCCGCCAAGCCTGCACCTGAACACGCCTAGCCCACATATCCCTTGGAATAACTACGACATTCGCGTTGCCACTGAATCGATTCCTTGGGAAGGTCACCGGATTGCGGGAGTCAGTTCATTTGGATTTAGCGGCACCAATGCTCATATCATTGTCGAAGAAGCACCCGTTCCAACGCCTATAGAAAACGCGACTCCTGAACGTCCGCTGCATGTGCTGACGCTTTCGGCACAGAACGAACATGCATTGAAAGAATTCGCTGGCTTAATCAGCAATCATTTGGAAACTGATACTGATCTGGCGGATGTGGCTTATACGTTGAATACAGGCCGCGCCCAATTGATTCACAGATTGGCGCTCACTGCCGCTGATAGTGAACAGGCGCAGACGCTGCTTACTGCTTATGTGGATGGTACATTGCTCCCCTCGGAAATCCATGTAGCCCGTATTCCCAGCGCGGATGCTCCACGTATCGTCTTCTTGTTCACCGGGCAAGGCGCACAATATATAGGCATGGGAAAGCAGCTATATGACAGCCAACCTGTGTATCGTCAAGCGATTGACCAGTGCGACGCGATTCTGAACCAGTATCTTGATGGGAAGTCGATCAAGTCTATCATGTTTGAGGATTCAGCCGAACAACTCAACGACACTCGTTATACCCAACCAGCGCTGTTCGTCCTTGAATATGCCTTGGTGCAGTTGTGGGCGGCGTGGGGTGTTCAACCCGCAGCAGTGATGGGACACAGTGTCGGTGAATATGTGGCGGCGTGTGTGGCAGGTTTATTCAGCCTCGAAGACGCGCTCAAGTTGATCGCTATTCGTGGTCGATTAATGGGTTCGCTGCCTGCTGGTGGAACAATGGCGGCAGTGTTCGCGGACGCGGATACGGTCAACACTGCGGTGCAAGCCTATAGCACAACGATATCGGTCGGCGCGATTAACGGGCCATCGAATATTGTCATCTCCGGCAAAGTCTCGGATGTTGAAGCCTTGTGTGCGGCATTCAAAGCACAGGGCATCGTCACCCGACCACTAACGGTTTCGCACGCTTTCCACTCGCCCTTGGTCGAACCGATCATGGACAAGTTTGAGCAAGCCGCCTCTAGCATCAACTTCCAAACACCGCACATCAAAATCATCTCCAACGTAACGGGCAAACAGGCTGGACGTGAGATGATGACCGCCAAATACTGGCGCATCCATTTGCGGGCGGCGGTGCAGTTCGCCTCTTCGATTGAAACACTGCATCAAGACGGTTATTGCCTGTTCCTTGAGATCGGTCCAACCCCCACGCTCACGGGCATGGGCAAGCGCTGCATCCCAGAAAATAAGGCAACATGGGTTTCGTCGCTGACGCAAGCGGGCAAAGATTGGTCGTCTATCCTCAATGGTGTGTGGAAGCTGTACCTCGAAGGCGTGAAAGTCGAATGGGATGGGTTTGACGCGGGATACGCTCGCAGAAAACGCTTGCTGCCCACATATCCCTTCCAACACCAACGTTATTGGGTGCAAGCCACTAAGAAACGGCGTGTGGCAGCCCAATCGGTACATCCGCTGTTGGGGAAAGCGCTGCAATCGCCGCTGACCAAACGCCTATTTGAAGTCGAAGCAGGCAGCGGTCTGTGGTCGTTTGTCGATGATCACAACGTCAACGGACGAATTATCCTTCCAGCGGCAGGCTTTTTGGAGATGGCTTGGTCGGCAGCCGATGGTCAAGCCCTGCGCGACTTCATCATCCACGAGTCGTTGGTCTTTGACGGTGATGCAGAACGCACAGTGCAAGTCATAGTGCTTCCGGACGACACGCTCAATGTTTACAGCCGCGCCACCGACAGTGACGAGGCATGGACGTTACACATCAGCGCCCGTTTAGAGGATGCGGCGAACCCAAGCACTATCAATCTCGACGCTCTCAAAGCATCGCTGACCAAGCAAGTGACCAAGGCCGATCATTATGGCGCTTTAAATCGTCGCGGATTGAACTTCGGCGGGTCGCTTCATGGTGTTGAGGATATTTGGCACGACGACACCCAAGCTTTGGGTGAAGTTCGTTTACTCGATGTGATCGCCACCGAAGCGACATCTTACAACCTGCATCCGGCGGTGTTGGATGCCTGTTTGCAAGTGTTCGGCACATTGTTCCCAGCCGAAAAAGATGCTTTCCTGCCATTGAGCATCGACTCATTCCATATTTACCAGAAACCCCAATCGAATAGCGCCGTTTGGAGTTATGCCGTTCGTCAAGCCAGCAATGATCCTGACTCAGCGCGCGGCAACATCACCATTGTGGATGACTCCGGCAGCGTGATTGCTGAAATCCAAGGCATTTACTTCCGCCGATTTGCCGCCCAAGTGGCGAATGATTGGTTGTACCAACTGGACTGGCAGCCTGCGACGCTAGCAACACCCGCGCAGCTCTCGGCGTTCATCAATGGCATGATGCCCACTTTGAGTGCGGAAATTGGATGGGAAGCCCAAGAACCGATTGAACGCCTCAGCACCGCTTATGTAATCTGGGCGTTCCAAGATATGGGATTTGAGTTCGAGGTTGGCGCACAAGCCACACACGAACAAATCCGGCAGACGCGGCATATTCCTGAACATTACAGCCGCTTGCTGCATCGCTTGTTGTTGGTGCTATCGAATGTTGGCATTGTCAGCTTCAATGATGGTCAATGGACAGTGACTCGCGCACCACAGTCAGACGATTTCGCGGTGGACAGTGAAACGTTGATTCAGCAGTTCCCCGGTTATGAAGCGCAGATCGTTTTGGTTGAACAGTGCGGTAAAGAGTTGGCGGGTGCATTAACTGGCGAAGTTGACCCACTGAGCTTGTTGTTCCCGAATGGCTCATCAGCCTTGAGCGAGCGGCTTTACCGTGATGTGCCACAGGCTAAGGTCTTCAATCGATTGATCGGGCAAATTGTGGCCTCCGCCAAACCCACGCGCGTCCTCGAAATTGGCGCGGGGTCAGGCAGCACAACCGCGGCTATTTTGGCGACACTGCCACCGGGCGTGACCGAATACGCCTTCACCGATATTTCGCCGATGTTCATCGCCCGCGCTCAAGAACGTTTTACCCAGCATAAGTTCATGCGTTACCAAGCGCTGAACATCGAGAATGACCCGACTAAACAGGGCTTTGAAGACGCATCTTACGATGTCATCTTGGCGGTCAACGTCATCCACGCCACAACGGATCTGCGCCGGACACTCAAGAATATTCGGCGGTTACTCGCGCCCAACGGTCTTTTCGTCCTGCGCGAGATGATCCGGCCTGAAGTGTGGGTGGACATCACCTTCGGTTTGACGGATGGCTGGTGGCACTACACTGATACCGATTTACGTTCGGATTATCCGCTGCTTTCCACCCAAGCATGGAGTGACTTAATCGTCGAAAGTGGATTTACTGAACCAACTGCTTCACCGGACAACTTCCCTTACGAGTCGATCTTGATTTCACGAGCAGCAGAAACCGAAATCCAGCAAGGCGAGTGGTTAGTTTTCAACAGTGATGACAGCACATTAGCCCAAGAACTGACTGATGAAAATAATTCTGCCCACATCATCACAATGGGTGACAGTTTCGCTCGGACTACCAATGGCTTCACCGTTAACCCCCAGCAACCGGATCAGTTCGTGCGTTTGATGGGCGAGTTTCAATCCTTGCGAGGTGTGGTTTATGCATGGAATGATGCCGATAACCAGCGCGAAATGTGCGGCGGATTGCTGCATTTAGTACAAGCCTTAGTCGATCATCCCACACGGCTGTGGATTGTAACGCGCGGTGCAACATCTCCTGTTTCCGCGCCACAGCAAGCCAGTTTGTGGGGCATGGGGCGTGTGATTGCCATTGAGCATCCAGACCTCGAATGCACCTGCATTGATCTCGATGCCAACGTCCAAAATTTTGCGGCAGTGGTTGACGAAATCCGCGCGGCAAGTCAAGAGACGCAGGTTCAATATCATGCGGGTAAGCGCTCGGTTATACGACTGTCACACTATCACCAAGAAACGCACGACGACGAGCCAAAACATTTGGTCGCAGGCACAAACGGTGTCCTTGATGATGTCAAACTGGTTCCAACCACACGCCGAGCACCATCATACGGCGAGGTTGAAATCCGCGTTCAAGCGGCTGGCCTCAACTTCCGCGATGTGATGAACGCGCTGGCGATGCGTAATGATGTTGATCCACTGGGCGGCGAATGCAGCGGCTACATTACAGCGGTTGGTGAAGGTGTGGAAGGGTTGCAAATCGGCGATGCGGTGGTGGCGATTGCCAGTGGCTGCTTCGGGGATTATGTGACGGATCGTGCCGATTTGGTGCTGCTCAAACCACAGCATTTGAGCGCCGAGCAAGCGGCGGCTTTCCCATTGGTTTTCCTGACCGCTTATTATGCACTTCACAGCTTGGCGAATATCCAATCGGGAACGCGCGTGCTGATCCATGCAGCGGCAGGCGGCGTAGGTATGGCAGCGGTTCAATTGGCAAGGCGAGCAGGCGCGGAAATCTTTGCGACTGCCAGCACGCCAGCCAAACGTGAACAACTGTTGGCGATGGGTGTTCAGCATGTGTTCCACTCGCGCACTTTGGACTTCGCGGATGAAATTCGTGGCATCACTGAGGGACAAGGTGTTGATGTCATCCTCAATTCCCTAGCAGGTGACTTTATTCCAGCCAGCTTATCTGTGCTTGCTGAAAATGGTGTCTTCCTCGAAATCGGCAAGCGCGACATTTGGAGTGCGGCACAGGTGGCGGAAGTCAAACCTCACGCGGCTTACCACGCCATCGACTTCTCGACCTTTATCGTCAATGATCCGGTTTATGTACGGGCACTGTTAAGTGAACTCTTGGACATCAGCGGCGACTTGACCGCGATGCCTGTCAACACCTTCCCGATGGATCACGCGGCAGATGCTTTCCGCTTTATGGCGCAAGCCAAGCACACCGGCAAGATTGTCCTGACCAATCCCGATGCCCATCCAGAAGTGATTATCCGTTCCGATGCCACTTATTTGATTACGGGCGGCCTCACCGGACTTGGTTTGCTCACGGCATCGTGGTTGGTAGAAAAAGGCGCATGTCATCTAGTGCTGACCGGTCGACGATCACCTAATGAACAGGCGCTGCAAACCATCACCCAGATGGAACAGGCCGGAGCGCAAATCGTTGTTGAACAGGGCGACATTTCTCAAGCTGAACATGTGCAATCCGTGATCGACTATATCAACGGGAATATGCCGCCGCTGCGAGGCATTATCCACTCGGCGGGTGCGCTGCATGATGCCGCGCTCGTTCGCCAAGATTGGGATGGTTTCCGCGTTCCGCTGCTGCCCAAAGTGGATGGCACATGGCATCTACATAGCATGACGATTGATCAACAACTGGACTTTTTTGTAATGTACTCATCCTTAGCGTCTATGCTAGGATCAGCAGGACAAGCCAACCATGCGGCAGCCAACGCTTTTATGGATGCCTTAGCCAGCTATCGCCAAGCACAAGGACTGCCAGCCCTGAGCATCAATTGGGGCGCGTGGTCCGAGATCGGCGCGGCTGTCGAATACGATGTCGAAGCACGGATTGCCACCCAAGGCGTGGAAATGATCCCGCCAAATCGCGGTTTGCAAATATTGGAATACCTGCTGCAATCGGGTGAGGCGCAGCTCGGTGTGCTGCCGATCCACTGGCAAACGTTCATGCAGCAGTACGGCTCGGTTCCGCCGTGGCTTTCTAAGATGGCACAGTCATCGGGCACAGCAGCCAAATCGGTCACGCGCGTGGCGGTTAATGCGCCCAAAGCCACTAACGATTGGCTGGCACGACTCGAAGCGGCTGATGCAGTACGGCAAAACGATCTCCTGTTGGATTTTGTCAGCGAACAAGTAGCGCGTGTATTGGGCATCACAGCCGCCGATAGCATTGATCCGCAAACACCGCTGAATGAAATGGGTTTAGACTCATTGTTAGCGGTTGAACTGCGAAATCTTTTAGGCACAGGATTAAGCACAAGTCTACCTGCAACGCTCGTATTTGATTATCCGACTGTGACCGCCTTAGCAGGTTACATCGCTAAGACGGTACTCAAGACGAGCATTGAAACAGCAGCGCCTGAAGCAGAAGCACCGATTGACGTGCTATCATCCATTGAAGATTTGTCCGACGAAGAAGTTGAACGTTTATTTGCAAAGATGCGGGGTTCGCAATGACCACATTTTTAGACCGTATTAGCAGCATGTCACCCAAGCGGCTGGCATTGTTGGCGCTCGAATTACAAAACCGTCTGGATGAGATTGAACATCAGAAGCACGAACCGATTGCGATTATCGGGATGAGCTGCCGCTTCCCCGGTGGCGATACACCAGAAGAATTTTGGAACTTGCTCGAAAATGGCGGCGATGCCATCACCGAAGTGCCGCGCGACCGTTGGGATGTTGACCGTTACTATGACGCTGATTCCAACGCACCCGGTAAAACCACCACCCGCAGCGGTGGCTTTGTGCAGAATGTCGAGCAATTCGACCCACACTTTTTCGGCATTGCCCCGCGTGAAGCCATCGGCATGGATCCACAGCAGCGTTTCTTGCTGGAAGTGGCATGGGAAGCGCTCGAAAATGCAGGCCAAGCGCCAGCCGATTTGATGGGCAGCAAAACGGGTGTGTTCGTCGGCATGTGCGGTGGTGATTACTTCCACATGCAATTGCAGAACGGCCTTGAAGCGATTGACGCTTATCTGGCTTCAGGCACAGCGCACAGTATTGCATCCGGTCGCTTGTCCTACATTCTTGGCTTGCAAGGGCCGAGCTTATCGGTGGATACCGCTTGCTCATCATCGTTGGTCGCTATTCATCTCGCGGTTCAAAGTCTACGGAAAGGCGAATGCAACATGGCTTTGGCGGGTGGCGCAAATTTGCTGCTCTCACCGGAAACCACGATTGCCCTCTCCCGCGCCAAAATGATGTCACCTGATGGACGCTGCAAGACCTTTGACTCGCGGGCGGACGGCTTTGTACGCAGTGAGGGCTGCGGCGTATTGATCCTCAAGCGCTTGTCGGATGCGGTCGCCGATGGTGACAATATTCTGGCGCTCATTCGTGGTTCAGCCATGAATCAAGACGGACGGAGCAACGGACTCACCGCACCGAATGGCCCATCACAAGAGAGTGTCATTCGCGAGGCATTGGTTGACGCGGGTGTTACGCCCGATCAAATCAGTTATGTCGAGGCGCATGGAACAGGCACATCATTGGGTGATCCGATTGAAGTGCAAGCGCTGGCAGCGGTCTTGGGAACGGGCCATAGCCACGACAACCCGATTATGCTCGGCTCGGTCAAAACCAACATTGGTCATGCCGAAGGCGCGGCAGGTGTCGCGGGTGTCATCAAAGTCATCATGGCGCTGCAACATCAGCAAATTCCGCCGCATTTGCATCTGCAAATACCTAATCCTTATATTCCGTGGGAGCGTTTGCCGGTTGAAGTCCCGACAGCTCTCACCCCTTGGAATCCAGAAGGTCAGCGATTAGCGGGGGTCAGTTCATTTGGTTTCAGCGGCACGAACGTTCATATCGTCCTCGAAGAAGCGCCAATTTTCGTTCCGGCTCAAGATAAGACGCTGGAACGCCCACTGCATCTGCTGACACTCTCAGCAAAAGATGAGAATGCTTTCCGCGAACAGGTTCAGCATTATATTGAGGCGATTGGTAACTTCGACAGTGCCGCCAATGTAGCCTTCAGCGCTAACACTGGACGCTCGCACTTCAACCACCGTTTGGCGATTACAGGTTCAACCGTTGCCGAACTGCAAACACGGTTGCAAGCCTTCGCCAATAATGAAAATACAACCGGCGCGGTTTACAGTCACTTCACCAGCACACGTACACCCCAAACGGCCTTCCTCTTCACAGGTCAAGGTTCACAGTACAGTGGCATGGGCAAGCAGTTGTATGAAACCCAACCGACTTTCCATGCTGCGCTCGACAAGTGCGACACCATTTTGCAGGCGCATCTAGACGGTGCGTCAATCAAGGACATCATCTTCAGCGGTGATGGTCGCATTAATGCCACGCAATACACACAGCCCGCTCTGTTCGCCCTCGAATATTCATTGGCGGAAATGTGGCAGTCATGGGGCATTGTTCCCACAGCGGTCATGGGTCACAGCGTTGGGGAATATGTTGCGGCGTGTGTCGCGGGCGTTTTCAGCCTTGAGGATGGACTCAAACTGATCACTGCGCGTGGTCGTTTGATGGGCAACTTGCCATTGAACGGCGCGATGGCAGCCATCTTCGCGGATTTGGATACAGTCAAAGCGGCTATCGAGCCTTATGCTCAAACCGTTTCACTGGCAGCCATCAACGGCCCGTCGAATATCGTCATCTCCGGTCTTGAAAGTGACGTGATGGCAATCCTCAACGCGGGCAGTTTCAAATCCCGCCGCTTGAACGTCTCTCACGCTTTCCACTCGCCGTTGATGAATCCGATATTGGATGCCTTCACGCAGGTGGCGGAACAAGTTACCTACAACGCGCCGCGCATCGCTGTCATTACCAACGTCAGCGGTCAAGAAATTAACAACAGCGCTTATTGGCGCAACCACATCAGCCGTCCGGTGGAATTCTCGGCAGCCATCAACACCTTATGCGAACGGGGCATCGCAACTTTCGTCGAGATTGGCCCTTCGCCCGTTTTGGTCGGCATGGCGCAGTACTGCGTGCCGGAAAATTATGGTGTGTGGCTACCATCCCTGCGCGAAAAGCAAGACGATTGGAAGACCCTGCTCAACAGCCTCTCCGAACTTTATGTTCACGGTGTTCCGGTGGATTGGAAGGGCTTTGACAAGGATTACGCGCAGCAGCATGTCCTCTTGCCAACCTATCCTTTCCAGCGCCAACGGTATTGGATTAACAGCCGCGCACCAGAATATGCCAACGCATCAGCCGCTAAATCCGCTGTCAGTTCTGCCGACGAACTGTTCCATAATATTCTGTGGGAAGATTTAAGTCACGGTTTTACCGCATCTGATCTGGCGGTCACCAGCGAACAACTGATGATCCGTGTGCCGGAGATCAGTGCCGAATGTGGCATCGAACCTTATAACCAACTGCAACCGCGACTGAATGAATTGTGCACGGCTTATATTGTGCGTGGCTTCCAAAAGCTTGGTCACACCTTCCAAGTGGGCCAAACGCTGACTGTTCCTGATTTGCTGGCGCGTTATCGCATTTTGCCAGCACACACCCGTTTGATGGAGCGTATGCTCGACATTCTGGTGGAGGATGATTGGCTCACACGTAATGGCGACATTTGCACAGTCGCCCAAATCCCGCAGACGGTTGATCCGGATGCGTTGTGGTCAACTTTGATGGAACAGTTCCCGACCTTTGATGCCGAACTCAACCTGACGGGACGCTGCGCCAGTTCATTGGTCGAAGTCTTACATGGCGAAGTCGATCCATTGAACTTGCTGTTTCCCGGCGGCTCATTCGCCGATACCGAAAAACTCTATCAATACTCGCCTGCTTCTCAAACCTATAACACGATGGTTCAAGAGGCTGTCGCATCACTGCGAGAGCGCAATCCCGAAGGCCGAACGCTGAGAATATTGGAAATCGGCGCAGGTACAGGTGGTACAACCTCCTATGTGCTGCCGATGCTTGATCCTATCAGCACCGAATACGTGTTCACTGATGTGTCGGCACTCTTCGCGCAGAAAGCCAAAACCAAGTTCGGTCAGTATTCCTTTGTCGAATACTCGGCGCTGAATATCGAAGCCAATCCGATTGAGCAAGGCTTTCAGGCACACAGCTATGACCTGATCATTGCCGCCAACGTCATCCATGCTACGGCTGATTTACAGGTCACATTGAGCAACGTTCAAAGTTTATTGCACGAAGATGGCGTGTTTATCCTGTTAGAAGCCACCGCACCCTCGCGTTTTGGTGATCTGACAGTCGGTTTGACCGATGGTTGGTGGGGCTTTACCGATACCGATTTGCGTCCGAATTACGCGCTGCTCAACACCAACCAATGGCTGAACCTGTTGGGCGAACTCGAATTTAGTGATGCCCGCGCCCTTCCCGGTATGGATGCGCCCGGTGTCCTCGCGCAGCAAGCCGTCTTTATCTCGCGCAATACCAAACACATCGCCCCACAATCCAACGCTAATTGGCTGATTTTGGATGACGGTCAACTCGGTCAGCAATTAGCGGCTGAACTCACCGCCCAAGGGGATAGCTGTGTCGTGGTTGCTCCACAAAGAGCCATTCCGGTGAATGAAACGGGCTATCAGGGTTTGATTGATTTACGTCCAACACAAGCCGTTTTAGATGACAGCCTAACGGTTGACAAACTCAACCGACTTCAGCATCAAATCACCGGTGGTATTCTGGATGTCATACAAACGCTTGTCCGCCAAAGCGGATCACAACCGGCCCGTTTGTATCTGGTGACGCGCGGCGGTCAAGCGGTTGAAAAAGCAAGCGAAAACACACCTGATGTAAATGCTGTGCAAGCCTCAGTTTGGGGACTAAGCCATGTCATCGAGATGGAACATCCCGAACTGACCTGCACACGGATTGACTTGGATGCTTCTGCTAGTGACGCAGACAATATCGCCAGCCTTGTGGCTGAACTGCATTTTGACGATCATGCAGAAACCCAAATCGCTTACCGAGATAACACACGCTTGGGTCGGCGTTTGGCGAAGATGCCACTTGCAACTTTCCAACCGATTAACTTCAAATCAGATGCCAGCTATCTGATCACAGGCGGCCTCACCGGACTTGGCTTGTTGGTTGCCGAGTGGATGACCGAACGCGGCGCAGGCCACATCGCCTTGATGGGTCGCCGCACACCATCAACTGAAGCCAACATCACCCTTCAACGCTTGGCACAAGCAGGTGTTGACATCAAGGTCGTACAAGGCGATGTCTCAATTGCTGACGATGTCGCCCGCGCCATTCAATCGGTTCAGAGCGAGGCAACACCCTTACGCGGTGTGATGCACGCCGCCGGTGCGTTGGATGACGGCACATTAATGATGCAAAACTGGTCACGCTTCGAAACGGTCATGAAGGCCAAAGTCGCGGGTACGTGGCACTTGCACCAACTGACGCACGACCTCGACTTCATGGTGTTGTTCTCGACGGGTGCATCGCTGCTCGGTTCAGCCGGACAAGGTAACCATGCGGCGGCGAATGCCTTTATGGATGGTTTGGCTTACTATCGCCAAGTGCGCGGCTTGCCCACCGTCAGCCTGAATTGGGGTGCGTGGTCAGGTGTCGGCGCGGCAGTCGACCGTAATTTGGATACACGGCTGGATACGATTAGCCCGACCGATGGCTTGCTGGCATTGGAACGTGCCATGCGCCAAGGGATTGAAGGTGGTCATCCGCAAATCGCCTTGCTGCCCATCAATTGGCAGCGTGTGGCTGTTGAGTCGCTAGATTATATGAGTAAGCCGTTATTGAGCATGATTTTGCGCGATTTGCCTGCTGAAATCGTTTCCACAGCACCCAAGGCTCAAGAGACACAAAAAGAAGCCGCCCACAGTTTCATGGATGAACTAGCAGCCACTATTCCTAATAAGCGCATCCAACTGATCCGCACCAAGGTACGCTCACACGCGGCTCATGTCCTCGGTATCGACCCCGATTATCCGATCAAGATGCAGCAGCCCTTGAGCGAAATCGGCCTCGACTCGCTGATGGCGGTTGAATTGCGGAATGTTCTTGGTAACATGTTGGGTAAGCCTCTACCGGCAACTATCATCTTCGATTACCCGACCATTGACGCACTCACCGACTACCTCAAAACTACTATTCCGCTGGATATGTCGGCCTCGGTCGACACGAATGAACCGGAGCCAGAAGCGGATGAATTCGATATGTTCTCAGATGACGAGCTGGCATCTTTGCTGGCGAGTAAATTGGACGATATAAGCGATGACCAGTAACGCACAACCGGATTACCGCGCCCTACTCAAGCGGTCGATGGGCGCAATTGATGATCTACAGGCCAAGCTCAAATCACTGGAACAAGCCCACAACGAACCGATAGCAGTTGTGGGTATGGCCTGTCGCTTTCCAGCTGGTGGAAATACACCGGCAGAATTTTGGAATAATCTCCTCAACGGCAAAGATGGTGTCACTGAAGTGCCTGCTGACCGTTGGGATTGGCGCGAAGTCTATGATCCGAACCCCGATGCACCCGGCAAAACCTATACCAAATGGGGCGGCTTTATCGACAATGTCGATCAGTTTGACCCCCTGTTTTTCGGCATCACCCCGCGTGAAGCGGTTGGTATGGATCCGCAGCAGCGTCTCCTGCTCGAAATATCATGGGAAGCGCTTGAGAATGCAGGCTTTGCCGCTGATAAACTCGAAGGCAGCCAAACAGGTGTCTTCGTCGGCATCGCCACCAGCGATTATTCACAGCGGGTATTCAAAACCGGAATTCCTGAGTTCGATACCTACTTTAGTTCGGGCAATGCCCACAGCATCGCTTCCGGTCGCCTCTCCTACATTTTTGGCTTTCATGGGGCAAATTTCGCGGTCGATACCGCCTGCTCGTCCTCGCTGGTCGCATTACACTCGGCGGTGCAAAGTCTGCGCAACCGCGAATGTAACCTAGCGCTAGCGGGCGGCGTGAGCCTGATGCTGACCTCCGATGGCTCGATCATGACTTCCCGTTCGCGCATGATGTCCTTCGACGGACGCTGCAAAACCTTTGATGCCAGCGCCGACGGTTATGTGCGCGGTGAAGGCTGCGGCATAGTGGTTGTCAAACGCCTCGCGGATGCAGTAGCCGATGGCGATAATATTCTGGCGGTCATCAAGGGCAGCGCTATTAATCAGGATGGACGCAGCAACGGCTTGACTGCCCCGAACCGTGTGGCACAAGAAGCCGTCATCCGCGCGGCGCTTGCCAATGCGGACATAGCTGCTAGCACCGTTAACTTTATCGAGGCTCATGGCACAGGCACATCACTCGGTGATCCGATTGAGATCAATGCCCTCAGCAGCACTTACGGCGCGGAACATTCATCTGATAATCCCTTTATCGTCGGTGCGGTCAAATCCAATATCGGACATTTGGAAGGCGCAGCGGGTGTCGCAGGATTAATCAAGATCATCCTCGCCATGCAGAACCGCACTATTCCACCCAATCTGCATTTTTCGACGCCCAATCCGCACATCGAATGGCAGCAGATTCCAGTTCGCATTCCGACCATGCCCACCGAATGGCAACCAGTCGATGATGTTCCACTGCGGGCGGCGCTCAGTTCCTTTGGCTTTAGTGGCACCAATGCCCACATCATTCTCGAAGAAGCACCCGTCGCTCAACCTAAGCCAACCGATACCAATACCAAGCCTGTAATTTTGACGCAATCAGCCCGTTCAAGCGCAGCCTTGCGCCAACTTGCCGAAGGATACGCAAGCTATCTCGACCAGCATCTAGGTACGCTGCTGGCAGACATTACCTACAGCGCCAACAACGGACGCGTCCATTTTGATGAACGTTTGGCGATCATCGCTTCCAACCCGGCTGAGGCTCGTGATGCTCTAAACCAATGGCTCAATGGTGATAATCCAACCAATGTGATTAGCGCGTCGGCTTCTGTCCCGCCGGAAGTCGTTTTCCTGTTTACAGGGCAAGGTTCGCAATACGTAGGCATGGGACGCGAACTTTACCAGACGCAACCTGTTTTCAAACGCAATCTCGATAAATGCGACCAAATCCTGCGTGAACATCTGGGCGGCGTGTCGATACTCGATGTCATTTTTGGCGACTCTAATCTCATCGACCAAACCCAATACACCCAACCAGCCCTATTCGCTGTGGAATATGCCTTGGCGCAAACATGGCGCTCATGGAATATTCACCCAACGGCGGTCATGGGACACAGCGTCGGTGAATATGTGGCAGCTTGCGTCGCGGGATTATTCAGCCTCGAAGATGGTCTCAAGTTGATTGCCGCGCGTGGTCGCTTGATGGGTGCGCTACCTGCGGGTGGCACGATGGTCGCGGTTTTCGCTGACCTCGATACTGTCAACGCTGCCATTCAACCCAACGCCAACCAAGTCTCGATTGCTGCCATCAATGGGCCGGAGAACATCGTCATTTCCGGTGCGGAAGCCGCCGTGAAGCAGGTCGTGGCACGGCTGGATGGCTTTAAATCGCAACCGTTGACCGTATCACATGCCTTCCACTCACCGTTAATGGAACCGATCCTCAGCGAGTTTGAGCGTGTTGCCGCTTCGATCAAATTCAATACACCGCAAATTGAATTGATCTCCAACGTCACCGGACAGCTTGGCGACGAAAGGATGCTCACTGCCGCTTATTGGCGTGAACATTTGCGCCAGTCGGTACATTTCTCCGAGTCGGTCACATGGCTGCATCAACAAGGTTATCGAACCTTCGTGGAAATTGGTCCCAACCCGACGCTGCTCGGTATGGCTCGCCGCGCGATTGACGCTGCCGATTGCCTGTGGTTACCTTCGTTACGCAAGAGCAATCCATCAGCCATTCTGGAAAGTCTCGCCCAACTTTATGTTCATGGGGCAAAAATCAACTGGTCGCATGTGGATCAAGTAGGCAATAAAGTCCATCTGCCGACCTATCCCTTCCAGCGTCAGCGTTATTGGCTAGAACTCGCCAATGCCCAAACCGGACGCTCGACCGGACATCCCTTGCTCGGTAATCGCTTGTCAACACCGCTTCCGATTTTCGAGTCGCGCATTAGCATCGACAAATTTTCTTATCTAGCCGATCATCGCATCGGTGGGCAAATTTTGCTGCCTGCCAGCGCTTATGATGAAATGGCACTCACCGCCGCCAACATCTATTTTGCGGATAGCAGCGTCCACAGTGTTGAAGATGTCCAAATCCAGATACCAGTCGTACTGCCGCAAGAAGGTGCGGTCACCCTTCAAACAATGTTGACACCCATCGACTTCGACCATGTGAAGTTCGAAATCTTCAGCCAGTTAGAAAATGGAGAATGGGAATTACACGGCGGCGGGAAACTCTCGCGTGATCAGATCATGCCGACGCATCCGGTGAGTTTGGATAAACTGCGCGAGACTATCAAACAACCGGTTGATGTTGCGGGTTATTACAGTCAACTACGAAACCTCAACGCCAATTATGGCCCAACCTTTCAAGGCATCCGCGAAATCTGGACGAGCGAAAACGAAGTACTGGGCCGTATCGCCATTTCCACACCAACAGATGTCTACAATTTGCATCCTGCGTTATTGGACTCATGCTTCCAACTTATTGGCCTCGGCATTACAGCCAAGGACGATGCGCTGTTCGTACCGACACGTCAGGGCAGCATCCAAGTCAATCCTAATCGCAAAATCAGTGATCACGCTTGGGCGCACATCATCGTGCGCGAAGACGACTCAGGTAATCCGCAAGGCGATGCTTGGCTGCTGGATGATGACGGAACGCTGCTCGTTAAAATCGCTGATTTGGAATTCCAACAGTTGGCAGTCGACAAGCGTCAATCACAGCACAGTGATTGGTTCTATGATGTCGAATGGATTGCTAAACCCATCACCGAATCTGCTAAATCAGTTGGACGTTGGCTGATCATTGGTGACAACGGAGGAGTTGCTTCGGCGCTTACTGACCAACTCGAAACGCAGTCTACACCTTATACACTGGTACATGCAAACGCCGATCTCGAATCGGTATTGCGGGCGAACATTGATGTACAAGATGTGGTTTATCTCGCTGCCCTCGATAGTGCTGAACTTACCCTAAGTGGATTGCAAAAGTCTTCGGCTCGTGATCTTGGCGGTGTCCTTCGGATTGTTCAGTCCATGCCAACCAATGCCCGTTTATGGCTGGTAACGCGTGGATCGCAGGCTGTTGAAGCCACAACCCCCACTGATATTTCACAAGCGCCACTGTGGGGCTTGGGCGCGGTTATTGCCTCTGAACATCCGGAATTCAACTGCACCCGTATTGATCTTGACCCCAACCAAAGTGATGCGGCACAATTGGCTTCCTCGCTCCTGAATGATCTGACCTCCACCAGCTCTGATGACCAAATCGCCCATCGTGGAGACGAACGCTTCGTTGCCCGCTTACAACGTGCTGATTTGCCGCTGACCGATTGGACGCTCGAAATTACTGAGCGAGGTCTGCTTGATAATTTGGTGCTGATGCCCTTCAAACCGCAGCCACCCAAAGCTGATGAGGTTCAAATCGAAGTGGTAGCATCCGGTCTCAATTTTCGTGATGTCTTGAACGCTATGGGTATGTATCCCGGTGATCCGGGCGCACTCGGTAACGAAGTCTCAGGTCGCATTCTGGCAGTCGGCACAAACATCACCGAATTCCAAGTAGGTGATGAAGTCGTCGCCATGACACCCCGCGCCTTTAGCAGCAGCGTGAACGCAAGCGCAGACTTGACCATCCACAAACCGTCGAACCTGACCTTTGAGCAAGCCGCGACTATTCCGGTAGCCTTCCTCACGGCAGATTATGCTCTGAACACCATCGCTCATATGCAAGCCGGAGATCGTGTTCTCATTCATGCGGCGGCGGGTGGTGTCGGTATGGCCGCCGTTCAACTCGCGCGGATCACGGGTGCTGAAATCTTCGGCACGGTCAGTAGCGCGGCTAAACGCGATATTGCCCATGCCAGCGGCGTGAAACACATCATGAATTCGCGAACGCTGGACTTTGTACACGAGATCGCGCACATCACCAACGGCGAAGGCGTGGATATCGTCCTGAATTCGCTGGCAGGTGATTACATTTCAAAGAGTTTCGAGAGTTTGAATCCCAAAGGGCGCTTTGTCGAAATCGGCAAGACCGGTGTTTGGTCTGAAGAAGACGTTGCTGAAAAAATGCCACAGGCCGATTACAATGCCTTTTATTTAAATGAGGTCGTTGCCAGCAATCCCAAACTCATCAAGACCATGTTCAAACGCCTGATGACAGCTTTCGAAACTGGAGTCTTGCAACCACTGCCGCTTGAGGTTTATTCCATCAACAATGTTGCCGATGCCTTCCGCTACATGGCGCAAGCCCGTCATATCGGTAAAGTGGTGGTCACCAATAACAACGCATCGACCGCCCGTGTCCGTTCGGACGTAACTTATCTCATTACAGGTGGTTTGGGTGGCCTCGGTTTAGAGACAGCCCACTGGCTGGTCAGCGAAGGCGCACGCTCACTGGTACTGATTGGTCGTCGTGTTCCGTCTGAATACGCTCAAGCCGCCATTCTGAAGATGGAACGCGCTGGTGCAGTCATTACGACTTTCCAAGCAGATGTTTCACAACCGGATGAGGTCGCTGACCTTTTCGCCTATATTCAGGAATCACTGCCGCCACTGAGAGGTATCTTCCATACGGCTGGTGTCCTTGACGATGGCATGTTGATGCACCAAACATGGCCGCGCTTCCAACAGGTATTGGCTCCCAAGATGGATGGCGCTTGGATACTTCATGAACAATCGGTTGCCTTAAATCTGCATCTCAATTTCTTTGTAATGTATGCGGCGGGTGCGGCTGTCTTTGGCTCACCCGGTCAAGGGAACTATGCCGCAGCCAACGCATTCTTGGACAGCCTTGCCCATTTCCGCCGCGCACAAGGTCTGCCAGCTTTGAGTATCGATTGGGGTGCGTGGGCAGAAGTGGGTATGGCAGCCGCGCTCGATCCCATTCAGCGCCAGCGTTTGGCGCATCAAGGCTTAGGACTGATTAGTCCGCGCCAAGGCATGGTCGCTTTAGCGGACGCGCTGCGAATGGACGTGCCGCAACTGCTGATTATGCCCATTGATTGGAACAAACTGCTGCAAGCAGCGGGTAGTCATACACCGCCCTTACTCGAAACTATCGCTCAAGCGCTCGTTCGCCAACCTTCATCAGTTGATGGACTGCAATCCCTGCGTGAAGCCCCCGCAGAAGAACGACCAGCCTTAACCCTGACCTACATCCAAGAGCAAATTGCACGAATCATGCGTCTGCCCAAATCGATGGAAGTCAGTGGGACACTTTCGCTAAATGCCTTGGGGATTGATTCGCTGATGGCAGTCGAACTGCGTAACCACATCAAAGATGATCTTGGCGTGGATATTTCACTCAGCGCCTTACTTCAAGACTTGTCTGTGCAGCAGCTTGCCCGACAAGTTTCGGATAAAGTCGCTGTCGCCGCCACCGAGCAAGCGCGGCCAGACGCTGATATATTGGACGAACCAGCAGCACCAACCAGCAGTGACCTACTGCATAATCTTGACCAACTTTCGGATACCGATATTGATGCTTTGCTGGGTCAAATGCTCTCTGGGCAGGATGCAAACAATGACTGAGCAATTGACTGCTGAACAAAAACGGGCACTCGTTGCCCAGCTGCTAAAGAAAAAAGCCTCCGAAACCAAAGCCACACATCTGCTATCTTATGGGCAGCGTGGTTTGTGGTTTCTCCAAGTTTCCGCACCGGAAAGCGTGGCTTATAACATCGCGCTCTGCCTGAATATCCATTCAGGAATCAACATCACGGCGCTCAAAGATGCCATTCAAACGCTCACCGACCGTCACCAGACTTTGCGAACCGTATTTGCGACTCAAGACGGTCTGCCCGTACAAGAAGTCTATGAATATCAAGAAGCATTTTTCCAACAAATTGATGCCTCAAGCATGAACAAAGACGAACTTTATCAGGCAATCGTGGCAGAGTATCATCGTCCATTTGATCTTTCTCAAAAGCCGCTTGTCCGTTGGATATTGTTCACACAATCACCCACTTCTCACGTTCTGCTGTTCGCTATCCATCATATTTTGGCGGATGGTTCATCAGCCGAACTCTTGCTTAATGAACTGCAAGCGCTTTACAAAGCCCGTGCGGAAAACCCCACCACGTCACTCTCGCAAGTCTTGCCACCGCCACGCCAATATATCGATTTTGTACGCTGGCAAACTGAATATCTGGCATCCGCGACAGGCGAAGAATCACGCAAGTATTGGCTTGAAAACTTAGGCAATGATTTACCAGCCCTCAATTTGCCCACTGATTATCAACGTCCGCTCGTCCAAACCTTCAACGGTGCATCGCATATCTTTGAACTCGACAAAGCGACCGTTCAAGCCGTTCGCGATTTAGCACATCAACAAGGCGTAACCACTTATGTCGTATTGCTAGCGGCTTATTACAGCTTGCTGCACCGCCTAACCGGGCAAGAAACGGTTATTGTCGGAACACCCACACTCGGACGACCCGAAAGTAAATTCGACACTGTCTTTGGCTATTTAGTAAATCCCATTCCGCTTAAAGTGCAGTTCGTCAATAACCCGACGGTCAAAGAACTGATTAAGCAGATTCGGCCTATCCTCATCAATGGCTTGGAGCATCAGTTTTATCCGGTAACGCTGCTCGCAGAACAGCTTGCCATTCACAACGATCCCAGCCGTTCACCCATCTTTCAGACCTTTTTTAACTTTTTCCAATTGCAGCGCAGCAGCTCCATCTCCAGTATGCTTGTCCACCACGATGTCATCGACTTCGGCGGCCTCAAGGTTTCCAACTACGCCATCCCGCAAGAAGAAGGCCAGTTCGATGTCAGCTTGGTCATTGCCGAGTTGGAAGACAGCCTGCAATGCACACTGACCTATAATCAGGACCTTTTCAGCGCGGCAACTATCGCCCGCATGGCGGAGTACTGGCAAACCTTGCTGCGTGCTTCCCTGACAAGTCCTGATACCCATGTAGCGGATTTGCCACTACTGCCGGAAGTCGAACGCAAACAAATCCTCGTCGATTGGAATGATACGACCGTCGAATATCCGGCGGATACAGGCGTACATATTCTCTTTGAGCAGCAAGCCACCCGCACACCGTCACGAATCGCGGCCACATCTGGCAAAACGCAAATCACCTACGCCGACTTGAACGCTAGAGCCAATCAACTGGCACATCATCTGCAAAAATTAGGTGTGAAGCCAGAAAGCATGGTCGGTGTTCATGTTGAGCGCAGCTTGGATATGCTCGTGGCCTTGTTCGCAGTTCTTAAAGCGGGCGCGGCTTATGTACCGATGGATCCTGCTTTCCCCCGTGAACGCCTCGGCTTCATGATTGAAGATGCAGAGATGCCCGTCATCATCTCGCAATCCACGTTGGCGGATCAACTACCCGACCACGCGGCGCAAATCGTCCTCATCGACACTCAATGGTCGCAAATTGCCCAAAACGCGGATCAAAACCTGCCTAATCTGGCAACAGGTGACAATCTAGCCTATGTGATTTTCACATCCGGTTCAACAGGTCGCCCCAAAGGCGTACAAGTGCTTCACCGTGCCTTGACCAACTTCCTGCTCACCATGCGCCAGCGCCCTGGTATCGTGCAGGATGATGTCTTGCTAGCGATTACCACCTTATCCTTCGACATCGCCGGACTAGAAATCTATCTCCCGCTGATTGTCGGCGCACAAGTCGCATTGTTAAGCCGTGAAGCCACATGGGATGGTCGTCAAATCGCAACCGCCATCACCGAACATAACACCACCATCATGCAGGCTACACCCGCTAGTTGGCAGTTATTACTGGAATCCGGCTGGCAAGGTAAATCCGACCTCAAAATGTTGATTGGCGGCGAAGCCTTACCGCCCAGTCTTGCCGAGCGACTATTGGGTAAAGGCCAATCCCTGTGGAACATGTATGGCCCGACCGAAACCACCATTTGGTCGACCATCGAGCAAATCATCTCGCACACCGACCCGATTACGATTGGTCGCCCGATTGCCAACACCAGCGTTTATGTGTTGGATAACCAGTTGCAACCTGTACCAGTTGGCATCACTGGCGTATTGTATATCGGCGGCGAAGGAGTAGCACGGGGTTATATCAAACGCCCTGACCTGACTGCCGAACGTTTCATCGTGAATCCCTTTGCATCAGGACGTATTTACAACACAGGTGACATTGCCCGCTGGCTGCCCGATGGACGACTTGAATGCCTCGGACGCGCCGATTATCAGGTGAAGATTCGTGGCTTCCGCATCGAACTTGGTGAAATTGAAACCAACCTCGAAGCCCATCCTGACGTGAGTAAAGCAGTCGTCATCGCCCGTGAAGACCAACCCGGTAATAAGCGTTTAGCCGCCTATGTCATCAGTCGCGAAGGCGCTCATCTCGACTCGTCAACCTTGCGCGATCATGTAAAAGTCCATTTGCCTGCTTATATGGTTCCGTCGGCGATCGTTACCATGACCGCTTTTCCTCTTACCCCCAACGGCAAGGTTGACCGTAAAGCGCTACCTGCCCCAGCACAAGCCAAACAAGAAGCCTCTCGTCAATTGGTTGGCGCTCAAACTGATACCGAGGTCACGCTAGTCGATATGTGGCGTGAACTGCTGGGTGTGGAAAGCATCAGCGTCTACGACAACTTCTTCGACCTTGGCGGCCATTCGCTCCAAACATTCCAAGTTAGCACCCGCATTGAAGAAAAAACTGGCTACAAAGTCGAGCCGATGACCTTGCGGATGCAGTCGCTCAAACAGCTCGCTGCTAGCATCGACCTCGCGACCGGCAAAACTCAACCTTCATCTAACGGTCATACGGCTGATGAGCAAACTGCCACGACGGATATGCCCATCAGTAACGAAGTGCCACATTTTTTCCGTTCAGGCAATGACTCGCTTTACGGCGTATATTATCAAGCCCAAACGGCAAGTGACGTGAATCGCGGTGTTGTCATCTGCTCACCTTGGGGACAAGAATACATCCGTACCCATCGCGCCTTACACCAAATGGCAATTCGCTTATCCGACGCAGGGATTCCGGTCCTCAAATTTGATTATTTTGGCACGGGCGACTCGAATGGCGAGGATACCGACTTCTCCATCAACCGCAGCATCGAGGATATTGCCGTCGCGATTGAACAACTCCGTCAGCGCAGCGGCTTTAATGATATTGCGCTGGTCGGTTTACGGTTGGGCGGAACAATGGCGGCGCTCGCCCACGAAAAATATGGCAGCACTTCACACCTCGGCCTCTGGGATCCTATCGTTAACGGGCATCACTATCTAGATGAACTGGCCGAGTGGCACAAACGCAACCTGAATTACTATCTTGGCGAGGTTGACCAAAACCCCAACCCACAAACCCATGAAGTTCTCGGTTTTGCCATGTCTGAAACCATGCGTGCCCAACTTAACGAAATTGACCTGCTAACACTAGCATGGCCTACCAAACAAACACTCTTGGTCGAACGCGAGACTAACGAAGGTACAGCTAAACTCCAAACATTATTGCAAGGCCATCACATTAATTTGCACTATCAGCAAATTGATGGCCCACAAATGTGGACGGAAAATACTGATAAAGGTCTTGTGCCGCACCAAACCTTAGAGGCTATCGTCTCTTGGATCAAAGAAACATAAAAAAGTACATTAGGGAAATAGCTGAGAAAATATAACCACAGAATTGAGATTAATTCCCTCCATTACTTGCGGGGGAGAGGGTTTATCTTAGCATTTCTGGAATCGAAAAAGGAATTACCATGCGAGAAGAAGCGATTCGTTTTGGCGACAGACAACAACTCATCGGGGTCGTAACTGCACCTGATCAACCTATTGAGTCTGCTCCGGCGGTACTCTTTTTTAATGCGGGACTGATTCATCACGTTGGCCCCAGCCGACTGTACGTCCGTTTAGCACGACGATTAACCGCACTTGGCTTTGTGACATTGCGCTTTGATTTTTCCGGCATTGGCGATAGTGGCGTTCGTACCGATGCCCTTGCCATCGAGCAAGCCTTTTTTGCCGATATGCGCCAAGCAATGGACTATCTAAAGACCAACTTCAATGTCGGGCAGTTCATCCTTACAGGCCATTGCAGCGGTGCTTGGATGGCCTTTCTCGCCGCCAGTGAGGACGAACGGATTGTCGGCAGCGTTCTCATGAATCCCGAAGCGGGCGACGAAGCTTGGGTAGAATATGACCGCCAGCGCAAAACCTCGCGCTTCTATGAAAACTACTATGAAGATGCCGTGAGTGACCCTGAGAAGTGGAAGAAATTACTGACGGGTAAAGCGCATTACCGCAACATCGCCAATACCGTCTTTAAAACCGTCATCATGAACCGTGTTTCGGCGTTGTCCTTCAAACTACGCCAACAAATTCACATGCCTGCCGTCGAGGAGGAGCAATCAGTACTTCAACAGAAGTGGCCCAATGTCACCTCCACCTTCCTCAACCGTCCAGTTCAACTGCTGCTCTTGTTCTCCGAAGGCAGTTCAGCGCTGGATCATGCCCACGCAGTCATCGGCAAAGAACTCAATCAGATGTTTCAATCGGGTATCGCCAAAGAAGTCATTATCTCGAATGCCGATCACATGTTTACCTTGATGGCAGGGCAGCAATCGCTCATGCTCAAAATTGAGGAGTGGTGTCGTTCGTTTTTGCCCAAAACCGCTGCGGTGTAACCTTTGTTTTGTAGGGAAAAGGCATGCCTTTTTCGCCAGATAATGAACAGGTTATTTCGTAAAACTGCACATCCGTTTGGAGACAAGCGATAGCCGCTTGAAAGGTCTGTCGCCTATTGTGTTCAAAAGATCAGGATGATGGATGTGCAATGATAACCCAAAACATACTCCCCAAAATCCCGACATGAACTTTTAATTCACGCGACTAGGAAAGCATTTGAAGTATGGAAACCCAACCTGACGAAACGGCTGCCGAGCACAAACCGAAACCCAGTGCTGGGCGAACCATAGCCCGCAACACCGTGTTTGGATTCGCCTCTCAGATGAGCTTGCGTGTGGTCGGTTTTATTTTTCAAGTGCTGGTGGTACGCCGTTTAGGTGGTGACCAACTCGGTCAGTACGCTATTGTATTAGCATGGGCGGGTTTGTTCTCAGTATTAGGTGACTTAGGCATCACTCAATACTTCACGCGAGAGGTTGCCCGTAATCACGAGAAAAATTCGGAATACTTCTGGGATGTCGTCATATTACGCATCATCTTGGCGATCATAGCCTCCGGGGTAACGACCTTTGGCGCGATTTTACATCCCTACTCGCCCGAAATTGTCCTCGGCATCTTCCTCTATAGCCTAACCTATCTTTTCTCGGCGATTCAAGTGCCACTAGCAGGTCTAATCGCTGGCAATGAACGCCTCGATATCACATCCGTTTTCGACGTGGTTGGACAAGTTATTTTCCTAGTCGCAGGGAGTATTTTTCTGTTTGCTGGTTTCGATTATATTTGGCTCGTCGTGGCTTCGTTTCTGAATTTCCCTGTTTTGATTTTTATGAGTGTTCGGGTGATTCGTAAAAATCACTTTGCACCGCCCAAATTTCAGATCAGCCCGCAGCGCTGGTTGGGAATTGTCCGAGCGGGGCTTCCATTCGGCTTTATTCAACTCGCGCTGTCCTTCTCTTTTCAGGTCGACACCATCATTCTCAGCGGATTTGTGACGGCTACCCAAGTCGGTTGGTATAACATTGCTTATAGTCTGGTTTTTACCTTCATGACCATTACCCGTGCCTTCAATGTCGCGATTCTACCCACGCTGGCACGTCAACATGCTTCTGATCCTGAAGCCACACGTCCCTGGTACTACCGCTCCGTCAAAATGATCTTGTTTCTCAGTTTGCCCATTGCCACTGGCATCATGCTCATTTCGCGTGACCTCGCCAGCGCCCTTTATGGAGCACAAAACCTCCCCGCTGCCGTCATCTTAGCCATCATCATTTGGGATTTACCCTTCTTGATGTATACCGCCTTCTGCGGCAATCTAAGTTCGTCCATCCGCGCGGAAAAAGGTGCGGCACGAATCTATGTCAGTCTCGCCATCTTCAACGTGGTGGTCAATCTCATCCTGATCCCGCGCTTCGGAGTCATCAGCGCAGCCTTCACCACCGTATTAACCGATATGCTCGGCGCAGCCCAATTCTATCTACTGTTTCGGCGCTCGTTCGGTGCAGGACTCGGCTTCAAACATCTCATTCGCCTATTCTTAGCCGTAGCGATAATGGGCGTTATTGTTTATGTCCTGACCCAATTCATCAGCTTTGTGATTGTGATCCCGATTGCCGCCGTCAGTTATTTGGTTCTGGTGTGGGTCCTGAAGGCTTTCACACCTGACGAACAAGCACTGCTCACTCAATTCGCCGGTCGGATAACGCGCAAACTCGGCAAAGTCACGGGTCGCATCACACGCAAACTTGCCTAGTTCGCTAACAGTTATCAGTCAACAGTTTACACAAGGAGTGCGGAAGCGCTCCTTTTTAGTTCCGAGTCATGAGTGAAGAAAAGCCCTGAGTGAATACAAAATGATTCGGAAACTGCGGATTCTGCGAAAACTGCAAACGCCAAAATGGTTTCGACGGCGGATTTGAGGGAGCGAGATGCCGAACGTGCGAAATATGCGGCAAATGCGGCAGTGCAGTTTTCAGTCAAGCGTTATTCGTCCAATACAAAGGCAATTAGCCTCATACTTGCTCATCCATTTAAGATGGGTGTTATGGCAAACCTAGCAGCAATTTCGGCAATGGCGGCAATGGCAAAAGTTCAAATTGTTGCGGTTGTTGCAGTTGTTGCAGTTGAGAATCGGATATTTTGTCACGATTGCAACGATTGGTGTGGTTGTTAAGGTGCGGCGGGATGCCACGCGGGCGCACAGCCGTGCGCCCCTACAGCCCCATCGATATTGTATTCGATATGAAGGTGAAACGGGTTACCATTTGGAAGAACATTTTGTAACTGTTTCGAGTGGTTGGCGCTAACCGTTTTGAGGGAGTGCAATTGTTAAACAGGTTTGTATATGGTTGGGATTTGGTAGAGCCAGTTTGTTTATTTAAACGTAGGGCATAATAAGGTGGATTGAAGTCACCAACTACACCTACAATGGAACCCCCTCCGTCGCTAACGCGACACCTCCCCCGCAAGCGATGGAGGAAAACAAATCGACAACAACGGCAACGTTAGTGTTTTCTATCTTAACAATTAGCTCCATCGTACCATCAATACTTTTAGGGCGCTTACTTCAACCCTAATGTTGCCATCAGCCTAACTATCACGAGAGAGCCTGCGGTGTGCAGGCTCTTTCATTTTCGGCCTCTGGTCGTTCGTGAAGCGCAATAAGGCGAGAGGTGCAAGGCAAAGCGGTGTCGGCGTTAAATGGGTACGCTTACAGTTCAGAGCGGCTCGACCAACTCTGGAGCAGCTTTACCAGACTTGCATCGGCCGTCCCAACCATTTTCGACATCACCCGCCCAAACGCGGTTAAATGCAGTTCGCGATGCGCCAACGTCTCAAAACGGTTGCGGAGAATAGCTGCCCCATGTCGCTGCTGATCACTCAGGCTTCGGTTGGAAGCGTTAGCCCCTCGCAGCCAATGCTCAAACCATCGCAACGACCGTCGGGCAATCTTGCCTTTCAATCCGGTCAAACTATTCATATTGCCACTCGCCGCCTGAATCAAATCTTCCGCAGGCATCAAGGAAGCAATCCACGTGTTGGTTTCCTCTTTGAAGCGGTGTTCCAGCCACAAATCAGCGTAAGCATCCCACAGCGCTTTGCTGTTCTGTGGATCATCTAACATGTCTGAAAAAGTTTTGAGTTCACCCAGAAACTTGGCTTTATTTGCACCCTGTAACAATGTCAGACGGTCTTCGAATATCTGATAGGGAAGGATATCGACCGAATGCAGTTTGGCGCCTGCAAAATGGAGTTGCAACATATATCCCAACTGCGACCACAAATAAGAGGCCGAGCGCCCATAAAGAAACGCGAAATTCCCTAAACTGTAAGCGATCAAACCCTGTTTATACTTCTCAATTCCCTGCGCCGCATGTGGATGATGTGCTGCTACCACATCCGCGCCTGCATCAATCAGCGCTCGATAAGCCTCTTGAATATAAGGTGGTGGGAAAGGGATATGCTCTCGTCCCGCATGGGCAATCACAATGATCACATCACTCTCGGAGCGCAGTTCAGCGATTTGTGCCGACAAACGCGCGATATTCAACGGAGCGACACCCGCCGCGCCTGTCGAAACACCCTCTTCGCCCTCGGCAGCATTCAAGATCGTCACGCGCGCACCTTGAACCTGGGTCTTAAATGGCTTCTCAGCATCGCTCAAACTAAGTCCAGCGCCAATCGCCGTCAATTGATTAGCTTGTAAGGTGTTCAAAGTCGCCCGCAGACCGTCTTCGCCATAATCCATGATGTGATTATTTGCCAGGCAAACCACGTTGAACGGCACCGCTTTCAAGCCATTAACCACATCCGGCGGCGCTTTTAATGGAGCACCATCTTTGACAATCGGCTTGCCATCATCCGCTAACACACACTCCAAATTGACCACTGATAAATCCGCTTGTTGGAGAGTCGGTAGTAAATCACCATAAAGTCCCGCAGCCGACTGCTGTATGCTGCTGATATGTCCCTCTGTCGGAGCCCAATCACCACATACGACCATTGACCAATCCGGCTTTAACGAAGGATCATCCACCAACGGGATGTTGCCATCATGCCATTCCATATTTATTTCTGCTCCCAATTGTAGAGGCGCATGGTTATGCGTCCCTCGCTAATCAAACAGCCTCTGCATCACCATCTCAAGGCTGATCAACGGTGACACCTTACCGATAATCCATTCCTCGCGTCCGTCCATATGCCGATCCATGAGATCATGCACGTAATCAGCGTTAAACATGCCGCGTTCGGCTAATCGACCGTTATACAGAAGGTTTTCTGCCCACGGTCGCAGTGCCTTGCGTAGATAAATCTCATAATCGGCATACATCAGTGGTCGGTCAGGGTATATATGCAACCGGCGACCAACCCTCCGTGTCAATGCTTGGACATTATGCAGCACCGCATTCGATGTCGGCAGATATTCCTTCTTGTCATAGGGGATCATGGCGAGTTGCGGCGTTCGCTGCGTCAGGATATGGCGGTACATCAGTTTTTGTTGGCGAATTTCCGGCTTAAGTGAATACACAAAATCTACCAAGTTGTAATCCCAAAACGGAAACCGTGCCTCAATATGTGAACGCGCAAATGTGATCATATTGATGGTCATCCGCAAGCAGTGATTCACCAGATAAAAATACTCGTGCGCGTAATCGTGCTTGAAGTTCCAGTAAGACGCTAATTCCTCGCGATAGGAGTCGAATGCTAAACCTGCCATTTGTTTGGCGAAGACTGGTTTGTACAGCAGGCGTTCTTCGGCCTCGGTGATTCCCGGCCACGTAAACGATTGGTTGAATCTTTGGAAACTGGTCGTGACCAGCGTTGAGAAATTAACCGGATTATTGAGGATCGGGTTGACGAGGTCACTATCGCCCATCAATGTCCCGCCATCCCAGCCCGACAAGTTGTAATCAATCAGACCGCGCAAGGTCGGCAGCATGGTCATACCGTGCAGATGTATCCACGAATGGAAGCCTTCGGTCAGGCTAAAATGCTGATCGACAACGGGTGTAACCCAACTGCCATCAACCGGCAAATCAAACCAATGGTGGCGTGTACCCATTGCGGCGGCGATTTGTCCTGCATAATACACATCACGGCTTTGCGGATTGCCAAAGGTGGCAGTAATCGTAGCCGGATCGCGTTTCGGAACCATGCCAATAATTGCCCGCGAATCCAGTCCACCGCTCAAGAAAACCCCCGGACGCAGCGAGTCGCTTGAAAGCCGCTCAATGCCAGTCTGCAAACGCCGCCCGACTTCAACCACCGCCTCATCAAACGTCACCTGCGGATTATCGGGAATTTGATCCCAATCCCAATAGCGTGTCAAAGTCCAACGCCCTGTATTCAGTTCAAATTCACCGATACTTCCATAGGGAAATTGTTGAATACTTTCGTGAAAAGTTTTAGTGCCGAGTAAATGTTGGAAGCGCAGATATTCTGCTACCGCCACCAGATTCAAATTACGTGTCACATGTGGCACGTCTAGCAGCGCCTTGACTTCGGGAGCGAATGCCAGATGGTTTCCACTGATACTGTAATAATGTGGGTAAAGGCCGAAGCGATCATTCATGAAGACCAGTCGCTGTCGTTCGTTGTCGTATACCACAATGAAAAACGCACCTTCAAGCCGCTGCGCACAATCCATATCCCACGCTTCAAACGCGGCTAAAGCCAGTTCGGCATCATCAGTAACAGGCTGTCTGAGCGAAAGTTCATTTCTTATCCCAGCCGTGTTATAAAACTCACCACTCAAAAAGAGGGTCAGCTTGCTGTTCGTACTGATGATTGGCTGAGTCTGCTTGTTGAAGATACCAATACCTAACTTTGCCAATCCAACCTGATTGTTAGGGGCGACCCACTTATCAACCGTGTACCAATCGTAATGAATCATGCGTTGGGCAGCGCGGTTTAAGTAGCTTTCTGTATCGTCAGCGTTCACAATACCGAAAATACCCGACATACTTGCTCCTGTTGCATAGTAATGATATGGTGTGTTTGCCAATATGTGCTTAGAATTAAAGTAGAAGCACAATCATTTAGAGAGTCTGAAAATCTTTTAATATCAATACACTTGTATACAAATTGAATCTTCTACTGGTGTCGTTGATAGGTTGAAATCATGTATAATCATGGTATTAATTAAGAGTCTTTAGTGAATTGTTATGTTGGCGCAGTTATAGTATAGCGCATCACAGGTATCGCGGATTTCCACCAGTTGAAAGTGGAAGATCATCGAAATGCACTATTACTAATTTACTGAAGCAAATTGATTGTAAAGTACAATGAATATTCTTATTGTGGTACATGGCTATCCGCCGACCCATTCCGCTGGTGCCGAGCGCCGAGCGGAACGTATGGCCTTATGGTTTACAAAAAATGGTCATCGCGTCGAGGTTTTTGCTGTCGAAGCCGCGAACGATCCAAATTTTCGTGTGACAAGTTCCTATCAAGATGGCTATATCGTGCATCGTCTCTATTTTGATGCGCAGGGCGATCCTGATGATCCATTGACCCGCTTATATAACTATGAACCGATTACTGCTGAGATTGAACGCGTTATCGAACGCCAACAATTTGATGTTGTCCATATCGTCAGTGGTTATCTGCTTGGTGTTCAGGCCGTTAAGGCCGCAAAGCAGGCTCATATTCCAGTTGTACTCACATTGACTGAATTTTGGTTTATGTGCGCTTGCCTCAACTTGGTTCAACCTACACAAGTTTTGTGCAGCGGACCGGAAAGCCACGAGAAATGCGCTCGCTGCCTGATGGAATACAAACGCCGTTATCGCTTACCAGCTCTCTGGGCGCCCTCGGTGATGGATCTCATCTGGCCGATTATGCACCGTACCAGTGTGAGCGCCCGCATGAAGGATATTGTGGAACGCCGTGACATCATCCTGCGTAACACACTCGAAACGGTTGATTTGGTTATATGTCCATCCAATTACCTTATGCAAATGTTCGCCGACTATGAGTTCGATACCCGCAATTTCCGCTTTATGCGTCAGGGTCTGCAAAAGCCGATGCGCGAAATTACCCGAAAAACGAAGCAGGATGGTGTGCTGCGTTTAGGCTATGTCGGACAGATTAAACCCCACAAAGGTGTTGATTTACTGGTAGATGCTTTGTTGCCTCTGATTGCTTCCGGTGAACCTGTTGAAATTGATATTTGGGGTTCGGAGACCGAAAATCCCGTTTATGTTGAAACGCTTAAGTCTCGTTCGGCTGGCGTTTCCAACCAAATCCGTTGGAATGGACCCTACCGCGGTGATGTGGTCTGGGATGTCATGGCAGCAATGCACGTGCTAACGGTTCCGTCTCGTTGGTACGAAAACAGTCCCAACGCCATTTTAGAAGCGTATGAAATGGGTGTACCCGTCATCGCAGCCGACCGTGGTGGCATGGCAGAATTGGTCATTCATGAGGAAAGTGGTCTGCTCTTTCAGTTGGATAACGCTGAAGATTTACGGCGGCAAATTGTACGCTTGTTAAGAGAGCCTTTATTGCTTGATAAACTACGCAAGGGTATTCCGCCTGTCAAAAGTATTGCTCAAGAAATCGAAGGCATCTTAAGCGAATATGACACACTGCTCAGTAATGCGTCTGAGAAAACTCACCCCTCGCGTCCACGTTTATAGGCCATTTCAAAACTGCTCGCCAAAAGAGAGGCACAAGCGGCTGACCTCTTTTGGTAAGTTTCTTGCAAGTTCAATAAGCGATCATATCCTTACATAACATGATTAAAAACGTCTGCATATCCATACGATTTAACAGTTGATTTCTTAAGGACACAGCATGCTGTGTCCGCGCAGACATAAAATATACGGCTGTTAAGCGCCGTAGGGCGGAAGGATACTTCTTATGACAGAACCGATTGCCATTGTCGGCATGAGCTGCCGTTTTCCCAAAGCAAAAAATATTGATGAGTTCTGGCAGTTATTGGTGAATAGTGTCGACGCGGTTGGGGAAATTCCCGCTAATCGTTTTGACGCTGAACATTATTTCAATGAACAACCCGCCACCCCCGGCAAAATTATGTCGCGTTGGGGTGGTTATTTAGACAACATCGAAGGCTTTGATGCCGCGTTTTTTGGCATTGCCCCTCGTGAAGCCGAATGGCTTGATCCGCAGCAGCGTCTCTTACTCGAAGTCGGTTGGGAAGCGCTCGAAAACGCGGGCATGGATGCCTCCAAACTGGCTGGCAGTTCGACAGGTGTGTTTGTCGGTTTATGGCTTAGTGATTTTGAGGCGCGTTTGTTTGCTGATCCTGATCATGTTGACTTTTACATGACCACGGGCAGCGGACGTTATGCGGCTTCGGGTCGCTTGTCGTATGTCCTCGGCTTGCAAGGGCCGAGTATGACGGTCGATACGGCTTGCTCGTCCTCGCTGGTCGCGGTCCATCTCGCTTGCCAGAGTTTGCGTTCAGGCGAATGTACAATGGCGCTGGCGGGAGCATCCAACGTCATCCTACAACCGCAAATCACCATCGCTTACTCGCAATCACGCATGATGGCTCCTGACGGCAAATGCAAATTTGGGGATGCTCGTGCCAACGGTTATGTTCGCAGCGAAGGCGCAGCCGTTCTCGCCCTCAAGTTACTGTCACAGGCTGAAGCCGATGGCGACACTATTCACGGCATCATTCGTGGCAGCGCGGTCAATAACG
Source organism: Aggregatilineales bacterium (assembly GCA_038251275.1). GTDB lineage: Bacteria > Chloroflexota > Anaerolineae > Aggregatilineales > Phototrophicaceae > CFX2. Next base: position 37,451 of record JBBSBM010000004.1, on the reverse strand, counting down.
ATGGTCAGAGCAGTGGTTATCTGGCCTCGCCCGGTCAGGCCGGACAGGAAAATCTGCTCCGTACGGCTTATGCCAACGCGGGTATCTCCCCCGGTGATGTATCTTATGTTGAAGCACACGGCACAGGCACCCGCGCAGGTGATCCCATCGAGTTAGGCGCACTCGGAACCGTACTCGCGGAAGGCCGTACCTCTGGCGAGAAATGTGTCGTCGGTTCAGTCAAAACTAACATCGGTCATACCGAAGGCGCAGCAGGTTTAGCCGGATTGATCAAAACCATACTGGCACTCAAACATCGCACCTTGCCCGCCACCTTACACTATCAGCAGCCCAATCCCTACATTCCTTGGGATCAACTGCCCGTTGAAGTCCGCCCCGAACTCACTCATCTGCCCGAAGACGACCAACCGATTTACGCTGGAGTCAGCGCCTTTGGCATCACCGGAACCAACGCCCACATCGTCCTCCAAAGCACACCACACAACACCGATCATCAATCACCAGCCGCGAAATCGGCTTATGTACTTCCGCTGTCGGCTCGTTCGCCTGAAGCCCTCGTTAATCTCGCCAAACTCTACTCTAATCTCTCAACAGACATCGACTTGCACGACCTCACTTATACCGCAGGCGCACACCGCACCCATCATGACCAGCGCTTATCGGTTGTGGCCATCAATCATGATGACCTGCGCGAAAGTCTAGCCGCCTTCATCAACGGCGAACGTAAAAAGGGTGTGGCTGCCTCACCTGATCAACCGCTGTCACCACGCAAAATCGCTTTTGTCTTTTCCGGTCAAGGTGGTCAGTGGATCGGCATGGGTCGCCAACTTGCCGAGCAAGAACTGATTTTCCGCGCGACACTCGAACAGTGTGACGCAGCCATGCGCCGTTACACCGACTGGTCACTGCTCGATATACTCATGGGACAGGGCGACACTTCCCGCCTCGAACAGATTGATGTCATCCAACCGACTATTTTCGCCATCCAAATCGCGCAGGCGGCGTTGTGGCGCTCGTGGGGCATCCAACCCGACACTGTCATCGGTCACAGCATGGGTGAAGTCGCCGCAGCTTATGTCGCGGGTGTCCTCAACCTCGACGATGCGGCACACGTCATTTGCCGTCGCAGCCAACTCATGACGCAGGTCAGCGGCAAAGGCACAATGGCATTAGTCGAAATGACCTACGCCGAAGCCGAGCAAGCCATCGCCGACGCACACGCTCAAGATCGGCTCGGTGTCGCCGTCAGCAATGGCCCGACCTCAACCGTTCTTTCCGGTGATCCGATTGCCCTCAAAGCCGTCGTTTCGCAACTTGAGGTGAAAGGCATTTTCTGCCGCTTCGTCAATGTGGATGTTGCCGCTCACAGCCCGCATATGGATGCTTTGCGTCCGCAGCTTGTGGCTGACTTAGCCAACCTACAAGCGCTTTCCGGTACAATCCCTATGCTCTCAACCGTCACAGGTGATTCATTAGCCGGTGCAAGTTTTGATTCGGCTTATTGGGGCAGCAACTTACGTCAGCCAGTGCGCTTCTCCACAGCCATCGAGAAGGCGCTCAATCAGGGCATCAACACCTTCATCGAAATGAGTCCGCATCCCGTACTGCTGACAGCCGTTGAACGTGGTTATGGCTCACGCGATTCACTCACCACCGTCGCCTCAACGCGCCGTGATAGCAACGAACGCGCTACCATGCTCGAAGGTATCGGTCAGCTTTATGCGGCAGGTTATCCCGTTGATTGGGCGCGGCTTTATCCCGAAGGCGGTGAGACTCTTGCGCTTCCAACGTATCCGTGGCAGCGTGAACGTTTCTGGTATACCTCCACTGCCAAATCGAGTCGTTCGCGCGGCAGTCGTGATGGTCACCCACTTTTAGGCCAGCCCTTGCAGACTCACGGTGGCAGCACCTATTGGGAAACCGAAATTGACCCCGCCGAATTGCCTTATCTCGCAGATCATCAAGTGCGCGATCAAATCATGCTGCCCGCCGCAGCCTACACCGAAATGGCCTTGGCAGCAGCCCACGCAACATTGGGCAAAGCACCTTACTATCTGCGTGATATGGCCTTCAAGGAGGTCATGTTCCTCACAGCCGAAGAACCAACCCGCATCCAAGTCGCTCTCACACCGGACGCGATGGGACAGAGGCACATCGAAGTCTATTCCAAACAAGGTGACAATTGGATTCAACATGCCAGCGGCACATTGCTGACAACACCAAAAATTCCCGAGATGCAAATTCAATCGTTCTTTAACGGTCACATCAGCATACAGACTGGAAAAGCCTTCTACCAATCCATGCTCCAACGTGGCTTGAACTACGGTCCGACCTTCCAAGGAATAACCGAAGTTTCCAGCAAAGATTTCACCAGTATTACCCAACTTAAACTGGCTGACTCACTGAAATCGACAGCCAGCGCCTACCAAATTCATCCCGCATTACTCGATGCTTGCTTCCAAGTCTTGCTCTCAACGCTGCCACCCGATGACCGCGACCTCTATCTACCCGTTGCGGTTGATGCGCTAACCTTGTTCGCGAGTCCTGCCTCTGAAACCGAATTTCGCGCCTACGCTACACAAACCGCGTTTGATGCACAACTGCAAGGTGATGTCACGCTCTTTAACGCCAACGGTGATTTGCTCATGTCGGCAGACGGCTTGCGGATGCAGCGCTTGGATCGGCGCGGCACCGAATTGGAAAATCGCCTATATGATATTCAGTGGACACCTGCTGAAAGCAAATCAACTTCGCCTTCAACTGCACTTGGTGATTGGCTTATCTTTGCCGACGAGAGTGGCATAGGCGCATCATTAGCATCTGATCTCACATCTGCTGGTGCAAATGTACGCATTGTTTATGCCCACGACACCTTCACCAAAAACGCTCAAAATTTTAGTATGAATCCCCTTCAACTTGCTGACTTCGAAAACTTCCTCCAAAATAGTACAGCTTGGCAAGGCATCATCTATCTGTGGGCGTTGGACTCTAAAACCGATCAACTGCCTTCCGCGACTTATCCCAGCACCATCGGCGCACTGCATCTCGTCCAAACTTTGAACGCTTCCAATCTCACACCCCGTTTATGGCTGGTGACTCGCAATGCTCAATCGGTCAACGGTCAGCCGACCGAACCCGCTGGAGCGAGTCTATGGGGATTTGGCGCGGTTCTCGCCAACGAGCAAGCTGATCTGAAATCGGTTCGCATCGACCTTGATTCGGCTGCGGATGCAGAGACACTTTTCAAAACTTTGTGGGCAGATGACGGTGAAGATCAAATCGCATTACGCGGCGGTCAGCGCTTGGCTGCGCGCTTAATTTCCAAAGGCGCACCGCCAAGCCTCGAATCGGCGGGTGAAATGCAGTTGGTTCATGCCGAAATGCAGTCTTTCCGTGCCGAAGTCACCACACCCGGCGTACTGGAAAACTTACGCCTTCATGCCTTAACCCGTCGCGCACCCCAATGCGGCGAGGTTGAGATTGAGATTGTCGCGACCGGACTCAACTTCATGAACGTCCTATCGGCCTTGGGCATTTATCCCGGTTATGAAAACGGACTCGGCCCACTTGGCATCGAATGTGCCGGACGTATTGTGCGTCTTGGTGCCGATGTCACCGATTGGCAGGTTGGGGACGAAGTCGTAGCCGTAGCCTTCGACTCGCTGGCGACTCACGCAGTCACCGATGCTCATCTGGTCGCTCGTAAACCGGCGCATCTCTCTTTTGAGGAAGCTGCCACACTTCCGATTGTTTTCCTCACCGCTTACTATGCCCTTCACGAATTGGCGCGGATGCAAGCGGGCGAGCGCGTCCTCATTCATGCGGGCGCGGGCGGTGTCGGCCTCGCTGCTTTGCAATTGGTTCAGCGCATCGGCGCGGAAGCGTGGATGACCGCTGGTACGCCCGAAAAGCGCGATTATTTAATGTCGCTTGGCGCAACCTTCGTTAGTGACTCGCGTTCACTCGCCTTTGCCGACGACATTCGACGTGCCACCAACGGCGAAGGCGTGGATATTGTCCTCAACTCGCTCTCCGGCGAAGCCATCACCAAAGGCTTGGGCTTGCTCCGTTCTTACGGACGTTTTGTGGAAATCGGCAAGCGTGATATTTACGATAATAGTAATGTTGGCTTGCTCCCCTTTAGCAAGAGCCTCGCCTATTATGCGGTTGATCTGGATAATATGTCGCGTGAACGGCCTGCCAAAATCGGCATCATGCTCCGTCAAGTCATGGAATGGGTCGAAGCAGGCGAACTCCATCCTTTACCCTTCCAATTGTTTCATGCCGACCAACTCACCGATGTGTTCCGTCATATGGCGCAGGGCAAGCACACCGGCAAAATCGTCATTGGTATTCGCGACACCGAGGTTCCGGTATTTGTCCCCAACAAGCCAGCCGTTCATTCGGATGGCACGTATTTAATCACAGGCGGGTTGGGTGGCATAGGCCTCACAGTAGCCGATTGGTTAGCCCAAAATGGCGCGGGACAAATTATTCTCGCGGGTCGTCGTGCGCCGGATGCAGATGCCCAAGCCTACATTGACCGCCTGCGCGAGGCAGGGGCAAACGTCGAAATTATTCAGATGGATGTAGGTGATGCGGCCTCAGTTAAACAAACCATCAAATCAATGAAACTACCCTTGAAAGGCCTTTTTCACGCAGCGGGTTTGCTTGATGACAGCCTTTTACCGGAACAAACCACTGATCAGTTTTATAGGGTTATGCGTCCTAAAGTCGATGGCTCATGGATCTTGCATCAAGCCACGTTCGACACTGACCTCGATTGGTTTGTGATGTTCTCATCAGTCGCAGCCATACTCGGGTTACCGGGGCAGGCCAACTACGCGGCAGGCAACGCTTTTATGGATAGCCTCGCAGCCTACCGTCACGCGCAGAATTTGCCTGCGCTCAGCATTAATTGGGGGCCTTGGTCGGATATTGGCCTCGCGGCAGCCGCAGCCAATCGGGGGGAACGCCTCGCCAGTCGTGGCTTGGGCAGCATCTCACCCGATGAAGGTGTTGAAGTTTTGGAATATCTTCTGACGCAGCCTGCCTCGCAAGCCATTGTCATGCCCTTTGAGGTCAACCGCTGGGTTCAGACTTATTTGCCAGCCTCAACGTCATCCCTTCTCAAATCTTTGGTACGCGAAACACCGACGGTTGAAGCCGAAGCCACTACTGCCACCGACGATCTTCGCTCACGCATCAGTCAGGCCGATAATGTTCCGGCACGGCTGGCGATTGTCGAAACGCATATCCGTGAACAGGTCGGCGCGGTCCTGGGCATGGCAGCCAAGCGTGTGGATGTGAACAAACCGCTGCAAGCGATGGGCCTGGACTCCTTGATGACGCTCGAACTGCGTAACCGTCTCGAACGCAGCATGGCGATGAAACTGCCTGCGACACTCGTCTTTAATTATCCATCTGTGTCAGCCTTAACCCGACATCTAGCCGAAGAACTGCACGTTGAAAATGGCATGGAAACCCTGACCTCACCTTCCGAATCACCCGCGACCGAAGCGATGGATGAATTTGAGGATATGACCCAAGCCGAAATTGAAGCTTTGTTAGCCGACGAACTCGCTTCACTCGACGACCTGTTGGGCAAAGACTAAACCTATAGTCGATACATTTTTACTCGCTAACCGCTACTGCCACCTCAAATCTACGCTGCCGTAGGGGCGCACCTATGTGTGCTCCCGCTTATAACACTTCATAATACAAAGGGGAGTTGAATCTCCCAAAGACAGAGAAAGTTGAAGGTGCTTTCTTACGTTTGTCTCTACGGGCAAAACGCTTGAAAGCATCTTGGAGACAAAAGGTGAGGGGAGAAACGGCTTCAGACCAAAGCGTTAGAAAATACCGTTGAAGCAGTTTGACTGGACTGTATTCAATATCCTCATGACAACGCCAGTCAGCGGTGAGGGCGTGAGCAAGCACACAGCCAATGAGATGCGCGTAAAGTTGACACAAAACACGCTCAATGCGCCATGCAGCGACATAGGTCAGTCGTAATTGAGACTTCCACATGCGAAAGCTGAGTTCAATCTGCCAGCGTAACTTACACAAGTTACAAATATCCTGAGAAGTCCATTCAGTGGGTAGATTAGTCAGATACAAATCCCAGCTTTGGAGGGCTAAATGAGCCGCAGAACAGGTTTTACCATCCCGCCGCGCTGTGATGGTTTGATCCAACTGACTGCCAAACGCGGCCAGTTGATTTAGGCTGGCTTTGGGCTGAACGAACCATCCCCACACCAACAGTTTGACGAAATCTACCGCATCCAAGGCGCGTTTCCGCTGATTGAAATGGCACAGACGATTGGCTTCACTGGCTAATTCCTCCAGTAAGTTAGTCTATTTTGGAATAGCTGACGTATAGTTGCTGCTGGACAAGATATTCTCCTTTGTGGGCGATGCTTCAAAGTTAGAATACCTTGTCTCCTCAATTCATTGTCTCTTATCTTGATGCCTAAGGGAAGAATCCCGCCCCTACCGATGCAATCATGTGCCCGCAAATTTTATATCCCAAATGCGCGCGCTGGATTGGTGATGGTTAACATGTGAATATCGGCATCAGATGCACCACGCGCCCGCAGGGCTGGAATAAATGATTCAATGAGTGCTGTATAACCTCGATAACCATTTCCTTTAGGTATGCCATTAGGCGAACCCACTTCATACCAACCCGCATCATGCGACAATAATATTTGCTCACCATATCCAGCTTGCATAAGGTTGAGGGTGTAATCAACCATTTTTTGGTCAAGCGAAGAATCCGCGCCGATGGCATCAAACTCCACCCATGCACCGCGTTTTGCAGCCTCAACGTGGATGCTCATATCGGATTCAGTGTGGGCGTGTATCCAGATGAAGCGGTTCAGATTCTGTCCGGCGGCTTCCAGAATATCCATTTCCTCGCGTGCGGCTCGACCTCCAATGGTATGGCTACCGATGACTGCACCTGTGGCTTGGCTGGCGATAGCAGCAGCCTTCAGGTTACGGGCTTCAATCACAGTTGGGCCATCATCAACTAAAGCCACTTTGATGAATCCGGCTTTGATACGCGTTCCGTCGATGCCTTCGGTGAGGTCGCGTATCCAGATTTCAGCCAAGGCTTCAGCGCTCAAATCCAGCCATTCGGTAGGGATAAATCCTTCTTTATAAACGCCAGTTGGCACGACGATATGAATGGGTGACCTCTCGGCTATATATTTGAGAATACCTATGTTGCGCCCCACACCCACAGGCGCACAATCCACAAAGGCTGTGACACCTGCGGCTTGTATGGCATCCAAATAAGGTTTGACCAACTGAGTAACAGTTTCTGGATTGGCCGTGCTATAATCTGGTGCGAACGGTCCGCGCAGATCCACAAATAAATGCTCATGTGGCAGTATAAAGCCTAAAGTGTCGGTTGAAATTGGCCCTTTAATGGTTTGTAAAATCGGCATTGTTAATCCCTTTTATAAAAATCTTCTCTGCTCATTGAGTTTGATTATTCGTATTTTGAACACAAATGCAACGTTATTCGTAAAGGAGTGTATAAGATCCGATGCAAGGAAGACTATATGAACATCCCAAGCTACATCTCAAACGAATTTCCAATCGGGAAGCTTGAAAAGCTGCAACTCAACAAACGGTTTCCTACTGAGGAAATTAATGAACTTTATGTGGATGCCCAAATGTTGGGTAATCTGATGGTTTATTTTGATGCGGGAGATGAAGTTCGCGTTTTGGGAATTGCAGAAGAACACTTGCTACCCGAACGGGTTGAAGTACAAGGTAAGCAATTGGTGATTGAGGCCAAGAACTTCAAGCGGTTTTTACAGCAAGGACAAGCCGAGAAGATTCGTATTGAAGTGCATGTTCCGGAGAATACCCGTGTGGATATTCATTTTGGAGCAGGTGTCGTTATGCTGGAAGGCGGCGAGGGCGATGTCCATATTTCAGGTGCGGTGGGTGAAATCTCCGGCTACAGCCATTCGCACAACATCAATATCAATCTGTGGGCGGGTGACGTAACCCTTTCAAACATTCGTGGACAAGCTGCACTCAAGATGAACTTGGGCAACATCGGCCTCGATTGGTCAGAGTTGAGCGGCGACGAGTATGTAGAAGCGAAGTGTGATCTCGGCAGCATCGACCTGCATTTGCCCTCAGCGGTTGCCGTTGTGGAAGACCAAGGCGGAGTGTTCTTGCGAAAGACGGTTGATATACCGTTCAGCACCCATATCAGCGCGCGGGTGGGTTTTGGTGGACTGGAAGTCATTCCCATTGAACCTATGCAAGTATTGGTTTCGCGACACAGTTAAATGAGCACCTAAGACAATCGTTTTCCAGCATAAGTACAACCTAACATCAAACATCATCCAGTCGGACAGATGATAACACCTGCCGACTGTTTTTTATTCTCCAGTCACGAGAAACTTCCATCCAAAAGAGTATCCTAGCGATTTGACTTCTTGTTTTCTGCATATCGATTGCGCGGTTGACCGTGACAATGCTATAGTGTGGAAATGTATTAAGTTCCTTGCTTGAAGGAAGCAACATAATACTTTATCAGCATAGTTTAAGGGGGGGGAGATGAGGGATCCAATTCGTTTTTCTCGTTGGTTAGCGTTATCAGGTGTTTCGTTGGTCGCTGTTGGATTTGCGATGTTTTTTTCTGCACCTTATTTAACAGAGGCACAAGGGGCGCGAAGCTTTGTCGGGGCAACTCATTCCAGCCCGATCACATTGAATGCGGATGATACACTCATGGCGGTGGTTAATCCTGATGTCAATACCGTTACTTTTTTTGATGTTGGGGGTGACAAAAATATAGCGCTAGGTGAAATTGCGGTCGGTAAAGAACCGAATGGTGTCGTACTATCGCCCGATGGTAAATTTGCTTATGTAGCAAATACGGTGGATGGCACTGTGTCCGTGTTAGAAGTTGATGCATCCAAACAACCTGTTGCATCTGTCATCGCGACGCTTCCAGTTGGAGTTGAGCCATATGGCATTGCCATCACTCCCAATGGTACAAAAATCTACGTCACGAATTCGCGTTCAAACTCTGTAAGTGTGATCGACACCGTCAGCAATACTGTTGCTAAAACCATTTCGAATATTGGGCCTTCGGTAGGTGCAGAACCACGCGGTATTGCCATAACCAACAATGGTAATGATGATGACACGGATGAAACCGTATATGTCACACACTTCTATTCATTTGCCAACCAAGGCAAACTCGATGGTGAAGACGATAGTAAAACAGGTCTTTTAACCCGTATCAGCACTCAAAATGATGCGGTTGCAGGTCAGATTGTTCTAACAAACATGGCGGATACGGGCTTTAAAGCGGTGGGTGATGCTATTAACCGTGTTGCAGAGGTTAAAGATCCTAAATTCGTGACCGGAGCATACCCGAATCAGATGCAAGCTGTTGGCATCAAGAATGGTTTTGCCTATCTGCCGAATGTAGGTGCTTCCCCGAATGGGCCGACCCGTTTTAATGTCAATACACAGGCGCTGGTTCTCATTATTGATACGAAGACGAATCAAGATACAAAACTGGCAGTCAATCTGCATAGGGCAGTTGCCGACCAGCCCGAGGGAGTCCCAAAATTGTTCCTCGCTAACCCTTGGGCAATTGACTTTAAGGATAATGAAAATGTTGGCTATGTGGTGAGTGCAGCCAGCAATGTCGTGGTTAAGGTGGCGGTAGACCCAACCACAGGCGCATTGACTGTTCAAACCAACCCACAAACGAAAGCTGTACAATCTGTGAATGTGGGGCGCAATCCGCGTGGCATTGTTCTCAATAACACCGACACACGCGCATATGTGATGAACTACATTTCGCGCGATGTGACGGTTATTGATGTGACCCGCTTCCCAGAACAAGTTATCGGTACTATGCGCTCGAGCGCACTTCCAGCGGCAGGAACACCAGAAGAACTCGTTCAAGCGGGCAAAGAACTTTATAACACCTCGATTGGGGAGTTTGCCAACAGCGCGGGCAATATGGCGAATGCAGGCTGGCAGGCTTGTGCTTCCTGCCACCCATGGGGGCTTTCAGATAACGTCGTGTGGATTTTTGGATCGGGACCGCGACGTACAGTATCGCAACATACGGACTTTCTGGGCGGCACGATGCGGGCGCTGAACTGGTCAGCACTCTTCGATGAAGAGCAAGATTTTGAACTCAATATTCGCGGGATATCCGGCGGAGCAGGGGTGCTATTGAATGCAGATGGCAGCGCCCTTGAAGATGCTAAGAATATCGGTGCATTAGCAGTTGGAGACCCGGCTGCATTGGCCGTTCCTAATTCGACTCGTAACCAACTTCAGGTTCGTACACCTTCTGGCGGTTTGGTCAATGCATGGGATGCCATCGTGGCCTACGAAAAAACCATTCGTGCGCCCATTTCCCCGTTGAATGGCAGCACTGATCCAGATATTGCTGAAGGGCGACAAATATTCATCAACAATAACTGCCAAGTCTGTCATGGGGGAGCAAAATGGTCAAACAGCTCGATTGTTGGCCCGGTTACTGATATTGCTCTGATTGCCCGTGGGCAGATTATCGGTCAGTTGGTGAATGTCGGCACATTTAATCCAAATGACAGGAATGAAATACGTGCGAATGGCAAGCCACCGCTAGGCGCTGATGGTTTTGTACCGCCGTCGTTGTTGGGTGTGTTTATGTCAGCACCCTATTACCACAACGGGTCAGCGCCTTCGCTGGAGGTTGTATTCAGCGATCAGTTTGCACAACACAGGGCAGCAGGAACTGGCGGCATTGACGGACTCACCAATTCTGATGACATCCGTAAGCTTGTTAAGTTCTTGATCTCGATTGATGCATCTACTGAACCCATCAATCCTTAAGTGCGCGTGTTTCTAAGATAGAAAAACAGGGAGTAGGTTTTTACAATCTACTCCCTGTTTCCTATATATCTTAAGGGGTAGCATCGGCTTTCGGCTCAAGGTACTGTGGGAAAACCAATGGATCAGGCAGGGCATCTACCCCTGAGAAGCTCATCGGCGCATTATTGACCCATAAATCCGCTAACAATTCAGGCAAGGCTTCACGGATCGACTCCGCACGATCCGATGGGCAGCTAATGTTGATTGCGACCAGTTGTGATTGGCTGGCGATGACCACCGCCATAATGAGAGATACATTTTCATTAGTATCATTTACCAAATAGTAAGCTGCATCATTCCCATCCCACGTAAAAGGTTGAGGCTGGGTTACGGCTGAGTCACCCACTAAGGCAGGTTGGGATATGATCTTTTGCAGAATACGCCGAGCGGGATGCGAGTCGGTGCTGACTGAAGCGGGAAACTCGTTGACGGCGTGTACGAAGATATAAACTTGCATACCCATTAGCTTGCCGGGGTTGTGAATAGAACTTTTACGCTCGGCAATCAAAATACCATCATCCATTTCGCGCCCGTTCCAACCGGGCGGGACACGCATGTTAATCTGTACACCGCTCAAGTTAGCGCTGATACTTTTGGCAGCAGGCGCGGGGGAACTCGATGGGGTAGGAGCAGGGGTTTCAGTCGGCTCGATTGTCCCTTCACAGGCGACTATCCCCAAACTAATGCCTATATATAGGCTCAAAGTCAGTAATTTCCTTAACACTTGATACAGCACATGCACACCACTCAACGAATACGACTATGCAAATCAGCATTGATGAGTATACGCCCTGTGGCATAGGAAGTGCCTGAAAATAAGGTAAGTGATTCCTCAGAAAGTGGCGATGTACTTAAGGCTTGATGCCAAACGAACCCCATCATCCCAACCCTTCTCCCCCGCACGCAAGGGAGAAGGCTTTAAGCCCCATTGTCTAAGCAAAAATGGGTGAAGAAATATTATATAGCAAAGCCAGCCTGTCGTAGGTAGCCGAGGGAGGCGGGTAAATCGGCCATGAATTGGTTGGCGTATTCGGCGTTTTGCCCCGGATTGCCACATTCTAAAGCCAGCCAACCGTTATAACCGGTGTCTTTGAGGACAGCCCCTAGCGCTTCAAAATCAATCATCCCTTGACCGGGGAGGCGGCGATTACTATCCGACAAATGAATATAACCAATATCGGTGGCATAATCGCGCAGCGCTTGTAGGCTGTTCTGTTCCTCCATTGCCATGTGGAAGAGATCGGCGTTCAACTTGACGTGCGGATGATCTTTAATTTTACGGCGGACTTTGATGGCATCGGCTAACGTGTTGAGGAAGTGCGTTTCATAACGGTTGATGGGTTCGATGTAGAGGTCGATGCCGATGGCGTAAACATAATCAGATAGGGTGCGGAGGTGGTTGTGCAGCATTTCGTATTCCAACTGCACAACAGATTTATAAGGCGTGAGGTCGGGCAAGGTGGCTTCGGCAAAATGGGGCACGAGAATGACACCTGCCGCGCCCAAATCCACGCCATCCACAACCGATTGACGGAAGGCAGCCAGCGCCCGTTCGCGTTCGGCACGGTCGGGGTCGAGCAAGCGTCCCTGCCGACCATGATTTACGGCAGAAACGGCTAGGCTGGTGTGGGCAGATGCTTCCGCCAGTTCAGGAACTCGCGGGGTTAAGCCCTTTCCCCAGACCTCAACTCCGGTGAAGCCCAAGGTATGGGCATTCTGAAAGCGTTCGAGGGTTGTTTTACCGGGCAGCATATCTTCCTGTATGGCGAGGCGCATGAGCGAAGTCCTTGGTTTTTAGATGATAGTTTACAGTTCATAGTCGTCAGTTACCAGTCAATAGTTATCCGTTCAATACATAAGGCGATTTTGGCGAAAATGACGACATTTTTGGCGGATAATTGGCGAAAGTAGGGATATTTCGGCGGATTGCTCGGCTAAAACTGCGGCGATGCTGGTAAGAGGGCTGTCGCCGCCAAGATTGCCAATCTGTAAGTCCTGAGTTCCGAGTACTGAGACAAAGTTGGCGGCGGTAACGGTTAGAAAAATTGCGGCGGCGATGGCGGCGGTTGGTGAGTGAAACCTTCATCCCTAGCCCTTCTCCCTCAGGACGAAGGGAACCTATGCAAATGCGCCCATGACCATCCTACAACAAATAGAGAGCAAACGGGTTACCATTTGGGAGAACATTTGGTAACTATTTGCGAGGGTTGGTACTAACGGGTTTGAGGGAGCTAAATTGTTAAGCGAGTTGGGGGATGGTTGGAGTGTGGTTTGTCGGGTTAACCGAAAGTAAAGCTGAAAAATAGTACTGAGTTCTGAGTGCCGAGTACTGAGGCAAATTCAAAGGTACAGAAACGGGCGCACGCCATGCGCCCCATAGGCAGCAACTTAAGAATTTTTAGGTCAGAATCATAAGCTGGCACAGATATTCGCCTTCCAAATGTCAGAGTTTGCGCCGCATCAGGCTAAAGCCATGACGCTAACAGCCGGACAAGCGCACTAAAGGCGCTTCAAGACTGGCATCGGCCCACACTGGCACATTTGGAAACCAAATCTTTTTGCATGTTTATTTCCTTAAGTTGGTACGCATAGGGTGCACGTCATGCGCCTCTGCAAGATTAAAAAGAAAAGGAGAAAACGGAATGGTCTGAGACTATTCCGTACGGGAGGTTGGATCAAGATGCGGGTTTGGCAGCTTTGCTGGTGATGGATTGGGTGATTTTTCGGGCTTCGATGCCAATTTCGCGGAGGAGGCCGGTCATGCTGTTGTTAAAGCCACAGAAGTAGAGGCCGTCCGGTGCTTTTTGGGGCGCTGTTGAGGCGATGGGCTGTGGCAAAAGGGTATCCAAGTTGGTGTGGTAGCCGGTGGCGAGAACGACAACATCAAAGGGGTGGGTTGTGCCATCGGTAAAGGTAATGCCATCCTCAGTAAAGTGTTCGATGCCGGGATAGACTTTAATTTCGCGCGATTTGATTTTCTTGATGATGCCGGGATCAATCACCGGAATTTTGGAGTGATTCTGGACTTGTGCGGCTGCTCCATAGGGTGGTTTTTGAAGGCCATAAGGCGCGAGGTTGCCAAAGGTCAGATAGAGGGCGGGTGCGGTCAGCAAGTCGATGATGGGCGCGGGCAGCGGACTCATCAAGATGGTCAGCAGTTGCACAGGAATGCCGAAGCGCTCCTGAAAGATGACGTTGACCGGACTGCGTACTGATAGGCAAACGGTTGCGCCGTGTTCATAAGCATCCAAGGCGATTTCGGCGCCGGAGTTGCCAAAGCCGACGATGAGAACATTCTGATTGCGGTAGGCTTCGCCGTTGGTGTAGCGTGAACTATGCAGGATTTGGCCTTTGAACTGCTCTTGATTTGCAAAAGTGGGAATGGTCGGCACTTGGTTGAGTCCGGTTGCCATGACGACAAAATCCGAAGTGTAGGTGCCATCGTTGGTTTGGATTTGCCAGCGTCCGTTCTGTTGAGAAACAGCGGTGACGGTTTGGTTAAATATTGGGATTAACCCAAAGTGTGCGGCGTAGGAGTCGAGGTAATCCACGACCTGCTGGCGTGAGGGATAGCGGGGATAATCGACCGGAAAGGGCATTTCTGGCAGGCCGGAAAAGCCTTTGGCGGTATGCAAGTGCAGGCGATGATAATGATTGCGCCAGCTTGAGCCGACCTGTTCACTTCGTTCGAGGATGATGAAGTCGATGTTCTGCTGTTTGAGGCAGGCCGCGACGGCGAGTCCGGCCGGGCCAGCGCCAATAATGACGACTTGTGTGTTGTTGGTCATAAAAATTTTCTCTATTAATGAGGGCTTGCCGCTGGCAAGCCCGTACAAAGCCAATCGCAAACCCCTACAAAACGTATGAATTATAGAAGACCAGCGGCTTGTTCGGCTTGGGTGAGGGAACGTTCGAAGCGTTCCAAGCCTTCTTGGACAGCGACGCGGTCGATCATCAAGGCGGGTGAGAAGCGCAAACCACTTTCCCCGCAACCGAGTATCAGCAGACCGTTTTCGAGGGCGAGGTCTTCGACACTATCCCGCAAGGCTTTGGCTGGTGTACGTTGTTCATCGAGGACGAGTTCGGCGCCGATCATCAAGCCCTGACCATCAATGCGGGCGTGTTTGAGCGAGGGATGATGGGTTCGCATTTCTTCGAGCGCGTCCATAATAAATTCACCCTGCTCGACGGCGTTTTGCATCAGACCGTTTTCGACCAGTTCCAATGTGGCGAGGGCTGCGGCACAGGAGATGGGATTGCCAGCGAAGGTGCTGCCATGTGCGCCGGACGGCCAACTCATAATTTCCTCGCGGGCGATGACTGCACCGAGGGGCATTCCGCTAGCGATGCCCTTGGCGGAGCAGACAATATCAGGCTGTACGCCGTGATGCTCAATCGCCCACCATTTGCCCGTGCGTCCGATACCGCTCTGAACTTCATCGACGATCATCAAGATGCCGTTTTGGTCGCAGATGTCGCGGATTTGCTGGATGAAGCGCGTATCCGGCACGACATAGCCGCCTTCACCCTGAATAGGTTCGAGGATAATCGCGGCGACACTCCCGGCGGGAACGGTGCGCTTGAAAAGCACATCGGTGATGAAGTCGGCGCACATGCAGTGAGCGTTGCAGGCGGCTTCTTCGCGACCATGCATACAACGGTAGGGGTTGTTGTATGGGACGTGATGAACGCCGGGGATCAAGGGGAAAAAGCCATCTTTTTGAATAACTTTGCTGGCGGTGAGGGACAGCGATCCCATTGTGCGACCGTGAAACGCGCCGTAGAAGGCGATAATTTGCTGACGGTCGGTGTACCAGCGGGCGAGTTTGATCGCACCTTCGACAGCTTCCGTGCCGGAGTTGGTGAGAAAGACGCGGGCAGGGCCATCAAATGGGGCAATGGAGGCTAATTTTTCGGCGACTTTCACTTGAACATCGTAGTAATAATCGGTTCCGGCAATGTGAATAAATTTTTTAGCTTGTTCAGTGATAGCTTCCACCACTTTAGGGTGGGAATGTCCGGTGGCGGTGACGGCGATGCCAGCGGCGAAATCAATGTAATCGTTACCATCCACATCCCAGACATGCGCACCTTCACCACGTTCGATGACGAAGGGATAACGGTTGCTAATCGAGCCACTCATAATGGCCGAGTCGCGCTCAATAATGGCCTGCGACCGCGAGCCGGGACGGGTGGTGGTGTTCGTAACCATAGTTTGCTCCAGTAGGTCAAATTGCCGAAAAAGTGTTGTACAGAAGGTACAACTTGGCACCCCTATTATACCATCAAACGGGTGAGGAATTGAATTACAGAGGCAAGGAGGAGGGGAAGATTTTTCACCGCAGAGGCGCGGAGGATGCAAGGAAATACAGGGTGAGAAAAGTGGAAGGCTCTCAGAGCCTTCCCTACGAGAAGAAAATTCTCAAAAATGGAAAAGTGTCGTCTTCTAAACCGTAGTAACAGGGAGGGAATCCAATTCAATGGGTTGTATCAATTACGTGATTAAATGACTTCAAGGAATTCGAAGTGGGGCAGTGTAGGAAAGGCGGCGTGGGGTTCACTCTGATACCAGAAAACGGTTGAGGCGATGTCGTCTTTTAGCGGGAGATAGCCCTCTTTGCGCCAACCGAGCGCTTGAATGGTGACGCGCAGATTTTCTTGGAAACGAATCGGGTCCATGATGTGCCAGCGGTACATGCCGAAGCGCTGTTGACTCTGGTAGAGTCCATCAGGTTTGATGACCTGCGGCATCCCTGAGAAGGGCGATGAGAACACGCCATATTGTCCGGCGGGATGCTCGAAGTTCCACGCGCCGCCGAAGTAATCTTCTGTACCTGTGCCACAAATAGTCGGGAATTGGTCGTCACCATCCATGAAGAATTTGATCTCGCCCTCACCCCACCAGCCATTGTTGTTCACACCCCATGCTAAGTATGTGCCGACGTAGTGACCTTGTCCGGTGATGCCATCGACCAAAGTATGGTCGGTTTTATAGGGCAGCGGGTTGCTGCGCCGCCATTGGGCATGGAAGTAAGCCGCATCATCAGGTACATCGGTGAGGGTATAGTTGATCTGATAGTAGAAACCGCGCACTTCCTCATCGGTCAGGCTTTCGATGGTGATGCGAGCGCTCTTGCGAAACGGCATTTCCCAGTAAGAATTGAAACCGCCTGCGGGATTTACGGCGACAGGCAACGATTGGACGTTGCAACGGACACCCCAACCATTGCAGAAAAAGTCGCCAACAGGCACTTCGACCGAGGGCGATTCTTCACCATCCCAATAAAAGCGGAAAACCAATTTACGCCAAAAAGTCGGATGAACGGTCAACCAAATTTGTTGGATCGCACCGGGGCCGTCGATCTCGGCAAGTGTGACCGTATTTTTAGGGGTGATGTTGATGCTGGGCGAAACTTTCCAACCTTGACCTAATGCACGGGCGACTTCAGCACCTGTGCCTTCGGTCGCCATGCCGCCTTTGCCCTTTTCGCCATTGAAGTTTTCAGCACTGATGGAGCGTGTTTGGGCTTTTGAAAGCGTTGCGAGATTGCCGAGGTGTATTCCAAGTCCATTAAAGCCAGCCATGTTTTGTCCTATTTTGAGTGAAAGATAAAAAACTATTGGAGCAATAGTAACCAAAGTTAGCATGAATGACATCTATGGTGGTTTTGATAGGGTACAAAGGGTGGAACATGTTCCGCCCCTACATTGGGATATCTTGAAAATCGAATATCATGTGCTTAGCAACCACTATCGCTAATTTCGTCAGGCAAATGTTCTGAAATTAAACCCTAGTCAACTTTGGCAACCACCTGTTGTCACATCCGCAATTAACCCCTTAGCATCACTCAGTAATTCTCGTGAAATTTATCCCTTTACCACTCTTGTAGATATGCCCTGCAAAAATCTGTACTCTTAGGCTCAATCACTTCCGTTAGGAAAATCGTTCACCGAGTAAGGGATAACAATGAAGCCTAAAACGATATTGCTGCTGGTCATTTTTAGTGTACTGATTGTGCCATTCAGCCGCATTCTTGGCGCGGATAATGAAGCCAATTTGGATGCCGTTAAAACTTATTTACTGGGAAAAGCAAATGATCTGGCTGATGGTTCGAAGGTATTGACCGAAAGCACAGATGCCTATTATGAACTTGCCAAAGCTGCGAATTTTGATTACGCGTACTTGTGGAAAGATAAGCAGGACGATGTAAAGGCAGCACTGGAAGCGGCCAAGAAGCAATGGATGGTCATTAGTCCATATTATGAGCAAATGGAAGGGATTGTGGCGGGCGTACCCAGCCTGAGCAATTTCGATGCGATTATCGACGCATCGCCTTCTGGTGAAGAAGACCCTGATAACGCAGTTGATTTTACGATTACCCTGCCGAGCGGTGCCACGCTAGAGAAACCGGGGGCGTTGTTTAACGTCTTGGAATCGACTCTTTGGGGAACTGAACCCAAGTATGTGAGTGATGCCAAGGTTGACATGGATGGCGACGGTACGATTGGTTTCGGCGATGAACTGCCGGATGCCAACGTCGCTAAAGGTGCGGCGGATGCCCTAGCCAGTTACTCTGCCGATTTATTGAAGGCCGCGACCGATTGGGAACCGAACGAATCAGATGCCTTTACCGCGCTAGTGGTGATGGTTCCGACCATGAGCGAGTATTTTGGCTCGTGGAAAACCTCACGCTTTGTTGAAGGTAATGCTGCAACTGGTAAGAACTTCAGTGTGATTTCGCGCCTGTCGGATATTAAGGACATTCTCTCCAGCTTGCAGGTTATTTATGACGGTGTCAGCCCGATGATTGATGCTAAGAGTCCTGAGCAACACGAGCAAATTAATCAGGGCTTGGTGGATTTGAAGTCATTCGTGGAAGACATCTATAAACAGGAAAATGAAGGCAAGCGTTTTAAGCCGGAAGAAGCCGACATCTTCGGCACGGAAGCACAAGACCGCGCCCAAACCATCACCGGTCAGATCACACAGGCGGCGGCGCTGCTCGACATCACCATTCAAGAATAAGCTATCTCAATTTTCACGGTATTGTTGGCGAATTCAGAACCTTACCCCCAACCCCCTCACTGTAAACGGAGAGGGGGAGGACAACACTAATTCGCCAATAGTATTTATCATCCGACACTTTAGGCGGATGTGTGACAACGGGTTGCACATCCGTTTGGTTTGAAGAGGCAACGAGGAACAACATTATGAATCGGATACGCTGGACACTCTATACAGTACTGGCTTGTATGCTGGTATTTTTTGCTTTACCGGTCATGGCACAAAGTGAACCACCACAGGCGAATGCAGAACAGATACGGCAGCAGCTTTTCACTGTCCAAAGCAAATTGATGCTGGGTGATAACGCGGCGGCAGCCACGGCACTGGAAAGTGCGTCATCACTTTATGAAAGCAATCTCAAACCTATTTTTATAAAATCTGTTCCTGAGCTAGCCACTTCGATTGATAAAGGGTTTAAGCAGGCTAAGGATGCACTGCAAGCGGGTGATGGGCTGACACTGGCTATCGCGCGCGGCAGCATCTGGACGGACTTTTTGAACGCTAGCAGTCAATTGGCGGTGCAAGCGGTACAAGCCAATGATGGTAAAGCGGCGGCACAATGGTTGCTGCTGCGTGAATTCACCGCATCGACTAAATTCAGCCGTCCGAACGCCGATGCGACCAAAGCGATACAAGCATTCATCGCTGGTACGGGTAAAGCTGAAGATGCCCTAGCGGCAATTCATAATGATCTCTTCGATACTTATCAAGCCCAATTAACGTCCAGTTTGGTGAATGCCGACGATGCTCAGCAAAGCGGTTTTGCACTGCGACAGGCAGAGGAAGTCGGTTTAGCGGCAGGGTATTTCAACATTCTGGCAAGCACCTATGCCGAGCAACGGGGTGAAGCTGCACTCAAACAAACCACGCAGGTCTTTAATGCGCTGGAACGCGTCGCGATCAGCGGTGATAAGTATGATTATGAACTGAATATGGAGACGGTGCAAGCCGCACTGAAGGGTTTCCGTGCCGCACCCTTGAGCGAAACCGACCAAGCCCGCCGCGCGGGTCAACTCATCCGCTTTGTTGATCTGGTGGCAATTGAATACAAGCGCGGTGTGCGTGATGGTGTGGTCATTAAAGATATTGAAATTCAGGAAGCGACGACGTTTCTTGAGGCTTCGACCGCTGCATTTAATGATATTTCGCAAACGCTGGAAAAGCAGGATGCGGATAAATCCAACCGTGTGGCAACGCTGCTTGGTCAGATAAAAACCCAAATTCAAACCACAGCCGATCCGAATGCGTTGCAAGCCAGCGTTGATGGTATTCAATCCATATTGAAAGAAATTGTTCCGGTGAAATGGCAGCAGGTTGCCAGCACATCTGATATGGACGTGATTGTGTCGGTGCTGGATCAAATTCCAGTGGCGGTTAAGAGCAACCAGTATGATCTGGCTGAGTCAGCACGGTTGGAAGCCTATGGTTTCCTCGAACTGGGTATGGAACAGCGTCTACGCGGTTTTGCGCCGGATATGGCAGCTCAAATTGAGGGACTGTTCTGGCAAGGTGGAACGGATGCCAGCACAGGCAGCACTATACCGGGGTTGGCCTCTTTGATTGCTACCCGTGCATCGCTGACAGAAATCAAATCGACAATTGCTATTCTGAAAACAACATTTGTTGAAGCCCAGCAAATCATGGACGCGGGTAAATCGACACCGACGATTGTGATTAGCAACTCAGCAATTATCGTGTTCCGTGAGGGCTTGGAAGCGGTGCTGATATTGGCCTCGCTGCTGGCGAGTTTGCGGACATTAGAAGAACGCCAATTCCGCCGTCCAATCATTATCGGGGCGGTGTTGGCCTTCGTGGCAACTGGCATTACGTGGTGGGCGGCGAACGCGCTGCTGCAAACGATGCTGCCTTTGGGTGAACGGCTGGAAGCGATTGTGTCGCTGATTGCAATTGGCGTGCTGCTGATTATTACTAATTGGTTCTTCCATAAGGTTTATTGGACAGGTTGGATGGCTGGCTTCCACAGCAAAAAGCGTAACTTGGTGAACGGTGTCGCTGTCATCACAGTAGGGCAAATGTTGGGGCTGATTATCTTGGGCTTCACCAGCATTTACCGTGAAGGTTTTGAGAGCGTGTTGTTCATGCAATCGTTGGTGTTGGAAGCTGGATTGAGCATTGTGCTTCAAGGTGTGGCATTGGGATTGGTGGGTGTGGCAATTGTCGGGGTGATCACCTTCACGCTGCAACGCAAACTACCCTATAAGAAGATGTTGGTGGTCACGGGTGTGATGATCGGCTTCGTGCTGCTGACGATGGTGGGCAACACGGTTCATGTGATGCAGGTGGTGGGTTGGATGCCGATTACCCCGATTATTGGCCTGAATTTGCCACTGTGGATGGGACAGTGGTTCGGTTTATTTGCCACATGGCAAGGCATTGGTTTCCAGATTGCTTCGGCGGTATTCGTGATCGGCAGTTACTTCTGGGCGGAACATATGAATAAGGGTCGCCGCGAGAGCAAAGTTCCCGCAGGCAAAGAACAGACAGACCAACAAGAACCCGTTGTGGCTTCAAGCGTCGAGTCACACGCTTAATTCTTCGTGTTAGAAAATAGAGGGCGCAACATATTGCTGCGCCCTCTTTTAATTAAAGGTATCTCCACCTTTTTGAGTGTTACTATTCAGCCCATTGCACTATGATGGCTGGTAAATAATCGTGTAGGATGACGATTGAACCCCAATTAAAATCATGCGAGGTCATGACCATGAATACTTCTGGCAAGACTAATCGGGCGCAAAGCGAAGAACACTCCCACCGCCCATCCGCTTCCGTATCCCACACAGAGCACAGCGCTCACCAGCAAATGGCACACACTGATCATATGAATCATGCTTCACCTATGGGGCATGAAGAACATGGTGGTCACTCGTCACATGAAGATCACGCGGGGCATGGCGGGATGCACGAAGGTCACGCCACCATGATGCGTGACCGGTTCTGGATATGTTTGCCTCTTACACTGATTGTGCTTATCTTCTCGCCCATGATTCAGTTATGGTTTCATTTCACATTGGCGTTTCCCGGCAGTCAATGGATTTCCCCGATTGTGGGAACGATTATTTTCATCGTGGGTGGATTTCCATTTTTGAGCATGGCAAGGCAGGAACTGGCCGACCGCCAACCCGCCATGATGACCTTAATTTCGATAGCAATCACCACTGCGTATCTATACAGCATCGGCATTTTCTTATTCCCGACGACTGATGCAATGGGCATGAGTGCGGGCGGGATGACCGATTTCTTCTGGGAAGTCGCGACGTTGATTACGATAATGCTGCTCGGTCACTGGATTGAACTCCGCAGCGTCAGTCAGGCACAGGGCGCACTGCGCGAACTAGCTAAACTGCTGCCGGATCAGGCCGAACGCATTAACGCCGATGGTCAAACCGAAACCGTAAATATCAGTGAACTGCAAGCTGGAGATCGTGTCCTTGTCCGACCGGGAGCAAGTATTCCCGCAGATGGTATTGTGACGGAAGGCAAAAGCAGCGTCAACGAAGCCATGATTACCGGCGAGAGCAAGCCGATTGGTAAAGATGTGGGCGATAAAGTTATCGCTGGTACGGTCAATTCATCCGGTTCGCTGCGCATTGAAATCCAACAAGTCGGGGATAACACTGCACTCGCCGGTATTATGCGACTGGTGGGCGACGCTCAAAAGAGCCAATCCCGCGCACAAACATTGGCGCAGCGGGCGGCTTTTTACCTGACGATTGTGGCAGTGGTCGCAGGCATTTTGACCTTTATCGGTTGGATGATCTTTACGGGGAATCTTTCGGATGCCGTGCGTTATACCGTGGGCGTGTTGATCATTACCTGCCCACATGCGTTAGGGTTAGCTGTGCCGCTGGTAGTTGCCATTTCAACCACCCTGTCGGCGCGGAATGGATTGCTGGTCCGCAAACGCGTCGGACTAGAAAACGCCAAAGACCTGAACATGATTATCTTTGACAAAACCGGTACGTTGACAAAAGGTGAACAGGGTGTGGTCGACACCGCCACCACCGACATAAAACCTGACGAGGCGTTAAGCATTGCTGCCGGAATCGAAGGTGACAGCGAACACATCATTGCCCAAGCCATACGCAAGTACGCTGAAGATAAACTGATTAAGTCCGCTGCTGCCAGCCAATTTGAAAGTCTCGCCGGACGCGGTGTAAAAGCGATTGTCAACGACAAACTGTATTTTATGGGTGGGCCAAGCTTACTCGAACAACAGCAGTGGACGGTTCCGGAGCAGTTAAAGGCTTCCCAAAAGCAAGCTGAAGATGCAGGTCAATCGGTGATTTATCTAGCGAGTGAACAGGGGATTATTGCACTGTTCGCTATTGCAGATGTTATCCGTGAAGAAAGCCGTGAAGCGATTAAACAACTTCATGATCTGGGTCTGAAGGTTGCCATGCTCACAGGCGATAGTGAGGCAGTGGCAAAAGCGGTTGCGAAAGCCTTAGACATCGACACCTATTTCGCACAGGTATTGCCTGAAAATAAGGCGGATAAGGTGGCTGAATTGCAGCGCGGCGGCAATAAAGTGGCGATGGTCGGAGACGGGGTGAATGACGCTCCGGCTTTGCTGACAGCCGATGTGGGTATTGCCATAGGCGCAGGTACGGATGTTGCCATCGAAAGTGCAGCGATTATTCTGGTTCGGTCGAACCCGCTTGATATTGTAAAAATCATCCGTCTAAGCCGTGCGACCTACAGCAAGATGAGACAGAATTTGGTTTGGGCAACGGGTTATAACGTGATTGCTATTCCACTAGCAATGGGTGTTCTCGCGCCGATTGGCATCACGCTTGATCCAGCAATTGGTGCCGTTTTGATGTCAGCCAGTACAGTGATTGTGGCGATTAATGCCCAACTGCTGCGTCGGGTGAATCTGGCGAACGCCTAATCTGACTTCACTAAATGATGTGAGGTATGTGAAAGGCCAATTGAGTAAAGTAGCTATAACTTAGTATGATTGGGTTAGCCTATGCATTCGCGCGGCATTCGATTATCGGTAATGACAGGTGTGCTGTTTTTCGTCACCGTTCTATTGATTATGCCTGTGTCGGCGGCAACCGATGTTTGGGATGCCGCGAGTGGGATTCGCATCGAAATGCTGGGTACACAATGGGCGCTGGCTGACCATGATACGGCAGGCGCACAGGAACATCTGAAAAATGCCCAAACCCGTTTTGAACAAGATTTCCGTCCACAGATTGAATCCGATTTACCTGATCTTGCCAAAGAACTTGAGGGTTGGTTTGCAGCGGCATCTGACCGCGTTAATGCTGACGATGCGGTCGGACTGGCGTTAGTCTCCAACCGTTTGTGGACGGGGTTGTTACAAGCGGGCAGCAGTATGACTTTGAGCGCACTGCAAAAAGGCGACGGCGAAAGCGCCAACCAATGGCTGCGGCTGCGTGATCCACATTCGTCTACATCCACAAATTCATTTCGGGCGGATGCCAACAGTGAAATTTTTGCACTGATTGATGGACAGCGAAAAGCAGAGGATGTTTATAGCATCGTCCACGCTGAACTGATGGACACTTATCAGGGGAGATTGCGGGATACACTTTCGATTGCTGATGAGTCGTTGACACCTGATGCCAAGCTGACATTAGGTGAGCAAACTGGATTGGCAGCAGGTTATTTCGCTATCGTCGCGCCTGCGTATGCGGAATATAAGGGCGAGGATGCCCGAAAAGCCCTGCAAAGCGATTTTGATCAACTGGTCAATGCGGTTGATGCTGGCGACACCGTCACTTATACAGCCATTCGAACGCGCATTAATACGGCCTTAACGGACTTCAACGCTGCGCCGCTGACGGACATCGAACTGAGCCGGATGGCTGGCAAAATGATGCGTTACCTGACGCTGGTTCCGCTGGAATACGACAAAGCCGTTAAAAATGGGCAGATCATCGATAACGAACAATATGAAGAGTCGGTTAGCTATTTGCAACTGGGTCGTCTCGCTTATAAGCAGCTTAAGCCGAGTATCGACAACAGACTGCCTTTGGATGGTGCTGACGCTGTTATACCGCAGCTTGACCATTTGAGTACGCAGCTTATCCAATTTGCTGATCCGGCGGATGTGCAAAAAAATATTTATGCGGTGCTACAAACCCTCGGTGATCGACTGCCCGTAACATGGCGCTCATTGGACAGCCAAAGTGACATCGCGGCGATACAAGCGGTACTGGTACAGGTAAAAGCACAGGTTGAATCGGGTGATTATGCGGCGGCACTGGCAATATGTGTGGCGGCTTATGGCGTGATGCAGCAAACAATGGGGCAAAAGCTGCTGGGATTCGCGCCGGAAGTGGCACTCAAACTGGATATGCTTTTCTGGCAAGGTGAACCGGGGCAGCCGGGTTTGGCAGTGCTGGTGGCTAAAGGAGCCAGCATCGAAGAGGTTCAAGTGGCGGTCAATCGCATATCAGCAACGTTGGCGGAAGCCGAAAGTGCGCTTACGGGGAAACCTGCTCCCGGTGCAACGATCACTAACACAGCGATCATCGTATTCCGCGAGGGTTTAGAAGCGGTGCTGATTCTGGTGGCGTTGATGGGCAGTCTACGGGCGCGTGGTACACAACCGATGCGGCGGATGATGCTGTTGGGTGCGTTATTAGCCTGTGCTGCTGCGGCATTTACAGGATGGCTATTCAGCCGCGTGATGACGACGGTTATCAGCCAACAAAATGAGTTGGTAGCGTGGGTATCCCTGTTGGCAACCGGAGTCATGCTGCTAATTACCAATTGGTTCTTCCACAAAGTTTATTGGACGGATCAACTGGCTTCGCTGCACAACCGTAAAGCCCGCATCTTAGCCTTGGGTGGCATGTTTGGATTATTTACATTGGGCTTTACCAGTGTTTACCGCGAAGCTTTTGAGACGGCTCTTTTCCTGCAACCGTTGATGCTGACTGCCGGAGATGGCGTGGTGTTGCAGGGATTGTTGATCGGATTAACGGGCGTACTGGCTATCGCGGTGATTGTGTTTTTGCTGCACAACAAGCTGCCTTACAAGCGGCTGCTGGTCGTTACCGGCATCTTGATCGGGTTGGTATTGGTCAGTCTAGTTGGGAACACGGTTTATGCGGTGCAAGTGGTGGGTTGGCTGCCGATCTCTCCTGTAGGCACGGTGTTTATTCCCCGCTGGATGGAAGAATGGTTCGGTGTTTACCCGACATGGGAGGGCGTTGGTTTCCAAATTGCGTCGGTTGTGATTGTATTTGGGAGCTATTTCTGGGCGGAGTACCTGAATAAGAAAAATCGTGGAAAGCCGTCTGGTCCAACGTTGGAACAACCAGCTAACTCGCACACATAGATGAAGTGTCAACAATGGGCAGGTTGTCGACTGCCCATTGTTGTGCCTAATGATGATGTCCGGTTTGGGGTTCGACATCAGAAGCGCTAAGCCCAATCGTTATGTCAGCTAGTGAGGGCAGCAGATGAAAAAGTTGGTGGCGAATGTCGTCAATGATCGACGTACTTTCCGCTACCGTGAGCGTCGAATTAATGGCTAATTCTATTTCCGCACGCAATTGATGGCCTACATAACGCAGATGTACCTTGTCCACACGTTCAACTGCTTGAAATTCTCGCAGCTTGGTTTCAAGTTGCGTGGTCAATTTGGGATCGACCGCGTCCATCAAGCGATACCACATGGAGCGAGCGGCATCCCACGTAATGAACAAAATGACGATGCTCATCAGAATACCGATTAAGGGGTCGATGATGGGGAAGCCCAAAGCTGCGCCAACTGCTGCGACCAACACGGCCAATGATGTCCAACCATCAGCACGGGCATGAAGTCCATCAGCGATTAAGGCTGCCGATTGGATACGCCGTCCGACTCGGATTTGTAGTAGTGCCACCGCTTCGTTCCCAATAAATCCAATGATTGAGGCTACGACCAACCAGCCTAAAGCTTGCGGCGGTTGTGGGTGCTGAAGCTTCTGGATGGACTCGGACAGGATATAAACGGCGCTAAAACCAATCGACACTACGATAATTAAACCGGCAATATCTTCTGCCCGTCCGTAGCCATAGGTATAGCGTTTGTTGGCAGGTCGCCGCGCCAGTACAAAGGCAATCCACAGCGGAATGGAGTTAAGCGCGTCACCCAAGTTATGAACGGTGTCGCCCAATAAGGCCACACTTCCACTTGCCAGATAAACGATGATTTGTAAGAGTGTCGTCAGCCCAAGGATGACGAACGCCCATTTGACGGTTCGGATGGCGACTGCGTTATCGGTGAAGTTGGCTTCCAGACCACCATGATCATGTTGAAAACCGGGTACATGCAGTGTGGATGCAATTCCCGCCAGCAATCCGTGTTGATGCGAATGATCGTGATCTTCATGCCCATGTTCGTGGCCATCGTGGGTATGTGCCTGATGAGAGATTGGGTTGCTCATCGTATTTAGCGTTTCTCTGCACTTAAGATCTGGAAGATATGACCGCTGCGGCGGATATTGGTCAAGCCTGATGAACGCAGCACTTTTTCCGGCGCGTTCAGGGAGCGTCCCACATCACAGATTGCAATTCTGCCACCCGGTTTGAGCGTCCGAATAATTTCGCGGGTAGCTTTCTCTTGATCCGCGCCATCACCAACGTGATGCATAGCCAAGCTGGAAACAATGACATTAAAGCGTTCATTTTCAAAGGGCATGGTACGAGCATCCACCTGTTGCAAGTCGATGCGGCTTTTCACGCCTTCGACTTCGGCGTTTTTCCAGAATACTCCGGCTGAACCACCAAAGGAATAAGGATCGTAAATATCAATACCTGTGCCTTTGGCGGTTGGTGATTGTTTGATGCAGGCAAATAAGAGAACACCGGAACCACAACCGACATCGAGTACTTCTTCGTCACCTTTCCACGGGATGAGATTGACCACCGTACTAAGAAATCCAGTACGGGCGCGGCGTAATATCAAACCAATGGCTGTCAACGCCACGATGGGAATGTGTAGGAGCAGCGCCACACCGACACCAATGCCAAGTGCATATGTGATGCCAAGATGAGTCAAGACCATCGCGACTACCAAGACGATGATGCCGATGAGTGACATATGACGTACCGAAGACGGCACTTGCCATTTGTAATTGCTAGCCATCGGTGTGTCGTGAATAAAACTGCGGATATGAGCAAATGGCCCGTGCCCATGATCATTATTATGGTCGTGTTCGTGTGTGGTACTCATTGTGATTGTGACTCCTGTTTTGTTATTGGTCGTAAGATTGAACATATTATTCATGATTGAACACTATGTTCGATCTTGTTATAATACGCATCAGGAATCAGGGTCAACAACCAGCTTCGGCTAATTGTTCACTCTTGAACAAAAAACAGAAATTGTATGGAAAGACACGCATTTATGGAGACAAAACGAGGCAGCCGACAGGTTCAACGGACGCGGCAGAACCTCGAAGAAGCGTGCATCGTGCTAATTCTCGAAAAGGGGTATGAGGCGGTCACTATTCAGGATATTCTGGATCGGGCGAATGTGGGGCGTTCGACTTTTTATTCCCATTACCCAGACAAAGAGGCCTTGTTGATGAGCCGTTTCGAAGCCTTGCAACAGGCATTTGAAGAACACGCCCGTATTGTGCTAGAACACGAGTCATTTGATATGGTTGATTCACACACTATCACAAACTTACCGATGATGATGTTGAAGTATGTAGAGCATGAACATCGCTTGTTCAAAGCTTTGTTGGGGAAACACGGTGGCAGTAGCCATTTGAATTATCAACGCGAGTATCTCTTAAAATATGCCCGTGTGATCTTCAAACGGGTCGCAAAAGCGCCGTTAACTGCTTATGAGTTAGAGGCCGTTTCACAGTCAACAGTGAGCGTGTTCTTGTCCTTGTTGGTGTGGTGGATTGATGACGATATGCCCTGTTCAACCGAAGAACTTTTTAGGCTGGTGATGCGCTTGATTGAACCGGGACTCGTCGACCTGTTAGGGATACCGTCTTTGCCCTTTGCCCGCGCCCCCATTGAGGGATAACGAAATACTTTAGCTATTGATTTGTTTTGCTCGGCTGCCAGAGTTCAAAACGGTTGCCTTCGGAATCAACCGCCCAGCCAAAACGTCCGTAATCATAATCTTCGACCTTTTCATCGACTTGAACGCCCTTAGCGCGCAGTTGGGCTAATAATCCATCAAGGTCATCGACAATGTAGTTAATCATGAAGGAGGCCGTGGTCGGGTTAAAATAAGTGGTATCCTCAGGAAAGAGACTCCAAACCGTCATTTTTTCCTCGACATTATCCACCTTATCCCACTGAAAAATGATGCCGCCGTGAGAATCTGG
This sequence comes from Aggregatilineales bacterium, assembly GCA_038251275.1. Lineage (GTDB taxonomy): Bacteria > Chloroflexota > Anaerolineae > Aggregatilineales > Phototrophicaceae > CFX2. The sequence continues at coordinate 8,132 of JBBSBM010000004.1, read as the reverse complement.
CACTAAGCCGAGATGTTCTTGATACCATGCCTGTAGTTTTGCGGGGTCTTTTGACTTGAAGAAAACACCACCGATACCTTTGACCTGTGCCATAAGATCTCCTCATCAATCAATAACATCAGTTTGGAAATATTGCTACTATTTTCCTTGTTGTAGCCTACTCATCTTGTAACAGACAATAGTTTGATCATAGAACAAGAGTTCATACATGTCAAGCAAACCCAGTTCAAGTTTCTAATGGTTGCTCGAACTGGAATTAGCGGTTTTAAAGACTGGATTTCAATAAAATATAGAGGGACTAACGGGCGCTGCCCATTTCCAAACGGGTGTTTGCAAACTCGGCAGGCAGATTTGCTGGTAATTCATCAGCCAATTGAACCAGGTGTTGGCTAATTTGGGTTATGGTTTGGGTTTGGAGCAGGGTATTATGGGCGACACGTTCCATTCGCTCCACACCGATGCTCATCTCATCGAGACCATCGACTTGCTGACGGATAATATCATGGACAGAAGAGACTGCCTGTTGTGCTGCGGTGACCTGCTCCATCAGATGATGCATAACACTGTCGGCCTCTGTGGCGACACCAACGCCCAGATCAACCTGTTCCAAACCTTCATCGGTGGCACGGATAGCCTGCTTCATAGCCGTTTGGATTTCCTCCAAAATAGCACGTACCTGACCAGCCGCTTGTGTGGATTGGTGCGAGAGTGACCGCACTTCGTCTGCTACCACCGCGAAGCCGCGCCCATGTATTCCGGCGCGCGCTGCTTCTATCGAGGCGTTGATTGCCAACAAATTAGACTGGGTAGCGATCTCGCTGACCGAGCCGATAATGTTATCAATACGTTGGGCGAATTGAGCCAATGTGCGAATGGTTTGGGCGACGGTCATCACTTTTTCACGGATACCACCCATTTCATCCATTACCTGCTGCAAAGCCACACCGCCGCTGGTGACATTATCGCTGGCTTCACGGGTGGTTTGGTTCATGGTCCGCGCTTGAGTCTGCATCTGTTCGCCGGTTGCCATGAACTTACCGAGCAAGTTATTGGTTTGCTCGGCTAATGCTAACTGTTCTTGCACGTTGGTTTCTTGTTGGGCGACCGTTTGACGCAGTGCCACAACTGGCTCAGGCGCTATTGATTGAGTAATCGTTGGTTTTTCATCCGGTTGCACAGAAGTTGTGGTGGGTTCTGCTGCATCCAAAGGCTGCTGCATACGCCATAACGCGACCGTGCCCAACCCACATATCAGTGCGAAACCAATCCAAGCGGGGACGACATCAGGACGCAAGGCAACAAGAACGAAGAAAATACCTGCTACGGCAAGGGTCATTAACAACCACTGTTGTGCTGCTAAAAGGCTTTGTTTAGGTCGCTGCATCATTTGCGCTCATAGTTATTACAGAACACTGAATTTATCTTACGCCCATTTTGCGTTGGAGTGACCTTGAGTTTATGGTTGTGTTTACAAGAGATGATTATTTGGCGGCAGCGGTCTTGCGTTTACTCCGCTGGGCCACAGCTTCAACGAGTGGTAATTCAAAGCCAAAGGTACTGCCTTTCCCATACTCACTTTGAAAGGTCATTTGACCTTTATGCCGTTCGATAATGGTTTTGACCAGATGCAGCCCTAACCCTGTACCCGTGATTCCGCGCGTTTCTCTGGTGTTAACGCGATAAAATGGCTGGAACAAATCAGCCTGCTTTTCGAGCGGAATGCCATACCCATTATCGGATACTGTCAACTGTACTTGATTACCTTTCGCTGCTAAACAAATGCGAATTTCCCCACCTTCAGGCGTATATTTGACCGCATTGGTGAGCAAATTGACAATTGTTTCTGGCAAAAGAAAGCGATCGCCTTTCACATACACCGGCACATTCGGCTTTTCGAGTTCATAGCGCTGGTTCTTTTGCGCGGCTTGGGATTTGATTTGGGCATAAGCTTCAGTCACCATCTGCGTCAAATCAATTTTTTCAGCCGCCACTTCGCGCCCTGCTGCAATGCGCTCTAGAGTCAAAATATCACGGGTAATTTTGTCGATGCGCCCAATTGAATCAACAATTGCGCCAATTTGTTCACGGTTGCGATCAGATAAACTCGCTGCCATCTCTTCAGAAAGCATCTGGATATAACCGGAAATGACTCCGAGTGGGTTACGGAGATCATGTGCAGCAATCCGAATCATCTGTGTTTTAAGCTGTTCAAGTTCGCTCACCTGCTGATAGAGATCCGTGATTTCTACGAGATGATGTTCGGTTGCCAAATGTAGGCGGGCGTTATCCAAGGCTGAGGCAATCCGAACCGTCAGAACCTTTAAGAAGTCAAACATTGCACGGGTGAACACGCCGGACTCGGCAGTTTGCACATTGATAACCCCAATCAACCGATCTTGAGACATCAGTGGCAGAGTCATCTGTGCGCGCGTTTCGACCACATTAGGCAGGTAATCGGGGTCAAGATTGACATCGGTGATGAGTTCGGGAATAGCACGACGCGCCACACGTCCCACAATGCCTTTGCTCAGCGGCAAACTTCCACCCATCATTGAGGGAGGGAAATTCCCCACAATATACGCAACCCGCAGTGTATCATCTTCTAAAACATGAATCGCTCCTGCGCTGGCTTGACTAATTCCGATGGCAGCGTCGAGCGCAATCTGCAACACATGGTCAAAATTTAGGCTTTCGGTTAATTCCATATCGACCCGTCGGATAATTTCCAAACGGTTGATGTAGTCATTACGATCGGCTTCCGTCCGTTTGCGGTCATCAATATCACGCCCGACAGACTGAAATTCAATTACCGCCCCGTTAGAATCGAAGACAGGATTAAGTGTCCATTCAAACCAGCGTAGCCCATTATCTCCGAACCTCAAAGGTTGCTCGAATTGAAACGTCTTTCGTGCGACGACAGCTAACTTTAAGTTTTGAAGCAATGCCTCATGAAATTCGGGCGGAATAGCAAATAAAATACTTTGCCCTACGAGGCGTTCACGCGGAATTCCAGCGTATCGACAAACCGCTTCGTTCACAAACGTTAACTGCCCCTCCGGCGTATGGCGGCTTATCAGTTCAGAATGTTCTTCAACCATCGTGCGATAGCGTTCTTCGGATTGACGTAATGCTTCATCGGCACGTTTACGCTCAGTAATGTCGGTCAATATACCTTCCCAGACAACACTGCCATCATCTAACCGTCGTGGATGCGACTCAATCCGCCGCCACCGATGTTCACCATCAATGATGACCGCACCTTCCCATAGAAACGTCTGATGGTTTTTCAAAGCCGCTTCTACAGTTTCCATGTAGTTAGGCAAATCTTCCGGCACGATCTGTTTAAGCCACAACTCACCATCTACTTTTAGTGCCTCAGGTTCGACACCGCTAATTTCTTTGCAACGCGGGCTGAGGAATTCAAAATACTCATGACCATCGGACATTTGTCGACGGCGGTAAACTACACCCGGAACGTTGGTGACCAACTCATCATAGCGACGGTTACTCTCACGCAGCGCATGTTCAGATTTTTTACGCACATAGAGATGTTCTAATGCACTCGCAAAAAAACCTAACAGTTCAGGCTGGTAAGCTTGAAAAGGCTCTTGATGTATGAGGTTATCAGCAGCCAACCAGCCTATAGGTTCTTCGCCATTCCAGAGCAAGGCCATCACGTTCCAGCCATGCCCAATGACTTCACCATCATCATAAAGCGGCGTATTTTTACGGACACGAACCCGTTTTTTCCCTTGAACTGAGTCGCTTAGCCAGCTCGAAAACTTGGACATGGGTTGTGAAAACAAGCGTTCATCACGCAAATTTCCGTATCGATCTGTCCCAAAACTACCCTTCAGAAGTTCTTTCTGAGCATCGTAGAACAGTAGTGCTAGTCGGTCAAAGCCTAGCCGACTCGTACCTAATTCAATAGCACGTTTGCAGATTTCGTCAAATGAATCCAGATCAGCGAGTTCGATATTTATTTCGTTCAATGCCTGCTGATATTCTAGCGACTTGCGTGATATTTCTTCACTTTGGCGCAGTGCTTCTTCTGCCCGCTTGCTCTCGGTCACATCTGAGAGGATGCCATCCCAAACAATGCTGCCATCCTCAATCTGATAAGGACGCGACTCAACTCTCCGCCAACGGCGTTCACCGTTGACGATGACTGCACCTTCCCAACGAAATACCTGTGGTGCTTCCAAGTTAATGCGTACCAATCCGTCGTATTTAATACGATCTTCTGGCACGATCTGGTCAAGCAAGAGGTTTGCATCTGCCAAAAGTGCCTCAGGTTCTAAGCCGGTTAAGTCTTTGCAACGCGGACTTACATATTCATAGTAGGCTGTTCCATCATCATGACGGCGAATACGATACACCATTCCCGGCATATTCGTGACGAGCTGGTCATAACGCCGATTGCTTTCCCGAAGTTTGGCTTCTGCTTCCTTTTGAACACAAAAATGCTCAAGTGAAATAGCGTACAAACCCAGCAATTCAATCTGGTACTCTTCCAGCGGTTCGTGTCGGATCAAGTTATCAGCGGCCAACCAACCCATGACGTGGTCGTTTTTCCACATCAGCGCCATCGCATTCCAACCATGTCCTACACGCTGCCAATTATCAAACAAATCGACATCTTCACGCACATGAACACGCTGCTTATCACGCAGCGACTTACTCACCCATTGCAGTCCTGTTGAAAGCGGGTGTCGTATCTCGCGTTCGTCCCGAACTTGGCCTTGGGCATCAACACCGAAAGTGCCTATAATGGTTTCGGTGGTCGGGTTAAAGAACAACAGCCCAATGCGGTCAAAGCCCAATTTGCTTTGACCCAATTCGACTGCGCGGCGCAACATTCCCTCAAAAGAATTCATATCACCGAGTTCGAAATTGATCTCATTAAGCGCACGTTGATACTGGAGTGATTTGCGGAGTTGTTCCTCACTGTGGTGAATGGCCTGTTGTGATTTCACTTCCCCAGTCACATCGCGGGTCAGACCCAAAATGCGTTTGACCGATCCATCAGGGTTGTGTTCAAAAGCGGTATTACGGAAGTGCAACCAGCGCAAACTGCCATCTTTATGCCGCATTTTGTAAGTCGCTTCTTGCAAATCGCCTGATTTTAAGGTGCGAAGTATTTTCATTCGTTCGTTGTAGCGATCATGTTCATCCGGATGCAGCATATCGAGCATCGCGTTTTTGCCCATCGCGAAAACTTCTTCATGATTGTAACCGAGCAACGAACCAAGCGAGCGATTGTCATACACTATGTACCAATCATCAATATCAAACACGTAAACGACATCCGGAATTGTCTTATTAATTTGATCGACGAAAAACTGACTATCCTTTAGTTGTTGTTCAATGTTTTTACGTTCAGTAATATCCAACGCCGAACCAAACATGATTAATTTGCCATCAAGTTCGCTCCACGTTGCAACAGAATCAATCCAGCAGATCGAACCGTCTTTTCTGGTTAAGCGAAGTTCACTACGTGGTGCTGCAAGTTGTTTGTTACGATATAACTGAACATATTCTCCCAATAATTGATGATGGTCAACGTGAACAACTTCTAATACATTCATTTGGAGCAGTTCACTGCGGTTGTATCCAGTCGCGATTTCCATAGCTGGATTGACGTAGATGAACATCCCACCTTCAGCTACTAAAAACACTATCGCGCCGCTATTTTCAGAAGCCAACAAATAACTTTTTTCGATATTTTGTCGGGACATTTCCGCGTGTTTACGAGGTGTAATATCATGCAGAAGGCCATTGCAACCCATGACAACGCCGTCAACAATCATCAAGCGTACAATTTGCTCGACCCAACGCCGCTCTCCGTTAGCGGCTAGCATTTCATACTCAAATGTTGTTTCAGAGATTTTTTCTAGAAACTGAGTTGTATACCATACAACAACTCGATCAACCCATTCCCGGTGTACCACTTCGCTAAAATGTTTGCCAAAGAACTGTTCGGGCATGTAACCCATCACCGATTCTAGTGCTGAGTTCACATGAACAAAAAACCTCTGGCATCTGTCACAAAAAATACATTGCCGGCTGCTTCAACCAGATTATGATAGAAAGTTTGTAGATAATCGGTTTCGGGGTTGTCGGACGAGGTTGTCATTACATCCTGTGTTTCAGCCATGAATCCTATACCTCATAGTTGTCCGTGATGAACCATCAGACTTTTACGACGAGAAGCTCAATTAGAAATTGTAAACTATTTCATTCCGAATTACATTAATTATCTCGAATTTATTCAGTAATCAAGTACTGAAATACCAGAAAAAAATACTGACAAATATCACATCCTATCATACCCCGAATGCATCGCTGCGAATCGGTAATTCGTAAGAGCATGTTTAAAAGCGGTAATGGGCAGGCTTCTCTTAGGCGATTATAATCAGGCCATGATCAAAAGTTTTTAAGGATTATGATTTCATGACTACAAATCAACAATTACAGGACTCGATACTTGCTAATTCGGAATTGAATGCCATGCGTGCCAAAATTGCCCGTCTTGGTGCTATGCTTTTTGATCGGCGGCTGACGGATGTGGCAGGAGGCAACATCAGCGCTCGCGTTGGTGAATATGTGTGCATTACGCCGCGCTACAGCGGCAGCGCACGCCAATGGCAGCTTAAGCCCGCTGATGTGCTGGTCGCTGACAAAGACATGAATATTCTGGATGGCACAGGCGAAATTTCACGCGAGTCGAAAGTTCATTTCAGGCTGCACCGCGAATTTGGGGAATACGGAACGGGTGTGGTGCATGCTCATGCCAGAAACATACTGGTCTTTGCGGCAATGAACCGTCCTATGCCGCCGGTGTTGGAAGCCACTCAAAAGTTTGGTACGGTTCCGGTTGTCGCATATGCTCCGGCACATGGTAACGGACTTGCCGAAAGTGTGGCGGGTGGCATCCGTGGTAACGAAGCGCGCATCCGCAAGCAAGCGGCAGGTGTAATCGCCCCGTGGCATGGTTTGTTTGTTATCGGCAAGGATATCGACGCGGCTTTTGATGCAGTTGAACGTATGGATAACAATGCTTATTGCATATTGATGTCGCAATTACTTCGGAATGCCGACATGTTGGATCAAGAGCGCAACGCACTCGCAGAAGCACAGGCCAACTACAAGGAGTAGTCACTGTCCCTGTTCATCTGGAGTATACAGTGGTTTCTAACAACGTAGCACAGCTCATCGAGCAAATTGAGTCTTACGCTTCAGTCAGCCGTCCATCCTTAAGTTCGGTGCTGGTACAGTATCAGCGCGAAGTGTTAATAGAGCGTTATTGGCACGGGTTCACGGCGACCAGTTATCTACCTGTCTATTCAATTACCAAAAGTGTTGTATCAGCATTGGTGGGGTTAGCACTGGCTGATGGAAAGCTAACCCTTTCTGACACGCTGGCCCACTGGTACCCAGAACTGCACCCGGGATTACACGCTCGGTCGGTTATGATTCAGCACCTTTTGACAATGACCGCTGGATTTGTCCCGTTGGCGAATAAACCTGATGGGACATTAGACTTTGTCAGCATATTGCTTGCCCGTCAGACAGCTTTCCCGCCCGGAGAAAAGTTCTACTACTCGAACGAGGATATTGACCTGCTAGTTGACATCATTGAACGCGCTGTTGGCAAACCCACGCTGGATTATGCTAAAGAACGATTATTTGCGCCGTTAGGCATCTGGCAGGATATGCCGAAATCCTATCGAAAGCAGCTGTGGAAAACCAATAAACAGGGGCATATCAGAGGCGGTTTTGGCTTACATTTGACCGCGCCTGAATTAGCAAACTTTGGTCAACTCTATCTCCAGTGCGGGGAATGGCAGGGTAAACGACTATTGCCTGCCGATTATGTTACGGCATCAACCAGTGCGCAGGCTTCCGGAGGTTATCCTGAGTCCGTTAAGTACGGTCATCTTTTCTGGATTGCGACCACAAATGCTAATCGTGCCGCATTCTTTGCCTCGGGGTAGGACTGCACTAAACGGTGGAGAAAAGCGACGAAATCAAGCGCATCACAAATCATAGAAGTAGGGCCGCCAATATAGACCTTCCTGAACCATTATGATCGGTGAACATGTTCAAGAATTTGATGAACGCGTTCAGTA